>DBXK01000051.1 GCA_002309375.1 Christensenella sp. UBA1214
AGAGGCCGAGGAGTACTGGGGCCCGGTCGCCTGGTACAACGGCGGCATGGAGCACACCACGCTGCACCTTCTGTACAGCCGCTTCTGGCATAAATTCCTCTATGATATCGGCGTCGTCGGCTGCCCCGAGCCCTATATGAAGCGCACAAGCCACGGCATGATCCTCGCGGAGGACGGGCGGAAGATGAGCAAATCCTTCGGCAACGTCATCAATCCGGACGACCTTGTGAACGAATACGGCGCCGACACCGTCCGCGCGTATGAAATGTTCATCGGCGCGTTCGATCAGACCATCCCCTGGAGCACGGACGGCGTGAAGGGCTGCCGCCGCTTCCTCGAGCGCGTCTGGCGCCTGCAGGATATGATCACGGAGGGCGAGGGCATCCGTCCGGAGCTCGCCTCCTCGGTCCATGCCTGCATCAAGAAGGTCGGCGAGGACTTCGACCGCATGAAGTTCAACACCGGCATCGCCGCGATGATGAGCCTTGTCAACGATTTCTATAAGAAGGGCAGCGTCACCCGCGAAGAGCTCAGGACCCTGCTGATCCTGATGAACCCCGTCTGCCCGCATATCACGGAGGAGATGAACGAGCTGATCGGCGCAAAGAAGCCCATCTACGAGTGCGAATGGCCGAAATTCGATGAATCCGCCCTCGTGAAGGATGAGATCGAGGTCGCCGTCCAGGTCAACGGCAGGATCCGCGCAAAGATGATGATCCCCGTAGGCATGGAGCAGGACGCCGTGCGCGAGCTCGTCCTCGCAAACGACGAGGTCAAGCCCTGGATCGAAGGCAAGACCGTCGTGAAATTCATCGCGATCCGCAATATCGTCAACGTGGTCGTGAAGTAAAATCCGCAAATCAATAAAGGGACCGCCAACCGGCGGTCCTTTTCGTAAAATTCAACTCAGATTAGAATTATTTCGATTTTCGCGTTATTTACATGAAGGGCTGCTTCGGTTATAATCCAAACCGTACCCGGGATACGAAAATAACTGCGGAAGCGGAGCTTCCGGAAAGGAAAGATTATGGACAACCTTAAAATAAGCAACTATATCCAGCACCTCCGCAAGGCAGCCGGACTCACCCAGAAGGAGCTTGCGGAAAAGCTGAACATCTCCTTCCAGGCCGTTTCGAAATGGGAGACGGGCGAGAGCCTGCCCGACACGGGGATCCTCCTCGAGCTTTCGGACATCCTCGGAACGAGCGTCGACAAGCTGCTCTCCGGCGGCGCGATCGTCGCAAACGAGCGGAGGCTCATGCGCCTCGACGACGTCAAGACCGGCTTCGAGCACCTTGAGGATATCGGAAGGCTCTTCGGCGAGAACTGCACCTTCTATACCGGGATGATCGAGGGCATCAACGAAAAGATGAACATGGACATCCTCACCTATCTGAAGGACCCGATGACCCGCGAGGTCATGTACGCGGAGGTGCTGATCCAGGGCATCCTCGAGGGCAGGACCGTGGATATCGAGGAGATCGAAGCGGATTTCCAGAACAAACATATGGTCGAAGTGATCCGCAAGTATCTCGAAAAGACCAACGTTTAACATATGAAAAGTGCGATTCATAAAAAACGGGACGGATAATCTCCATCCCGTTTTTCGTTTATCCGTTTATATTTCCGCGATCAGTATGCCCTCCTCGCAGTAGGGCAGCTTTTCCGTTAGTCTGCCGTTTTCGATGATGAACGCACCGCCGCAGCACGGCCATTCGCCGTTTACGATCGGGTTGATCATTAGCGCGCGGTTTGCGCAAAGCGAGGCCTGCGCCGCGTAATCAGCTTCGTTTTCGAGCCAGTCTTCGGGAAGGAAGCTGAGGTAGACCGGCCAGAGCAGCACGCCGTCCGTTTTGAATTTTTCGGGGAAGTCCCAGAGGTCGCCGCAGAGCGCGAGCGAGAATTCGCGGCCGCTGTAAGTGAATTTCAGCGCGGAATCGCCCTCCTTATAGCGCCGGTCCGCAAGGTCGAGTTCCTTCCAGCCCGGCGAGATGCGGCGGTAATTATGCGCGAGCCTGCCGCCCTCGATCACCGCGCAGGAGGAATAGAGGTCTTCGCCGTCCCGCTCGAAATAGCCGAAGATCAGACCGACGCCGCAGCTTTCACATATTGCTTCGATGCGCCGCATGATCTCGCCGTCCCGGGGGATCGCGACGGCGTCGTCCTTTTCGTAGTCGCCGATAAAGGCGTCGAAGCCCTGCAGAAAGCTTTCGCCGAACATGACGAGTTCCGCCTTCCCGCTGCAGGCGGCCAGCGCCTTTTCGATTTGGGCGATGTTGAAAGCGATATCGCCTGTTTTGGATTCGTACTGTGCGAGCGCGATGCGCATTTTCGCTCCTTCCTTCGGGATCAACGAAGCGTCGAGCCCGGTCCAGAGGCGGAACGCGAGCAGCCCCTGATGGTATAAAAGCCTTTCACCGCCGATCGCGGTCAGGCCGGCGGCCTTCGCGGCGGCAAGGAGGGGCGTATCCGCGCCGTCAGGACGGTAAACCATGTCGAATACCGCGCAGGAGGGCTTCAACGACCGGATGAACGAAAGATCGGCAAAATCGGCGCCGCCCGCCATGCCGAGGGGCGTTGCGTTGATCAGGATATCCGCGCAGGAAAGCGCTTTTTCGGCGGCCTCGGCTTCTGCGATCGCCGCTTCGATGCTGCCCGCCGCGTTCCCGCAATGCTTCCTTGAAACCGTCCGGACCGCGCAGCCCCGCCTTTCGAGCGCCGCTCTCGCGCCGGCAGCCGCGCCGCCGTTTCCGAGGATCACGGCGCTTTTGCCGGAGAGCATAACGCCGGCTTCCGTCAGCGCGTTCGCCAGCCCGTCGCCGTCCGTGTTGTGCCCGACGAGGCGGCCGCCTTCGACCGTCACGATATTGACCGAGTCCGCCGAAGCCGCGGTTTCATCGATTTTGTCAAGGAAGGGGAGGATCGCCCTTTTATGCGGCATCGTCACCGCAAAGCCGGAAAGTTCATTTTCAAAAACGATCTCCCGGATCCGGAAAAGCTCCTCCTTTTTTACCGGAAGGCGCAGAAAAACCGCGTCGATATTGAAAAATTCGAACATCGGCGCGTAAAGCTCCGGGGAACGGCTGTGCTCGATCGGATCGCCGATCACGGCGTAGCGCTTTGTCATTGCAGTTTGCTTAAAAGGATCTCCGCACCGACGAAATAACTCTGCTTCCCGAGCGCGCTGACCTGCGCGATGCAGACCGGCTCGATGACGCTGACGGCGCGGAAGGGCTCCCGGTCGTGGATGTCGGAAAGATGCACCTCGACCGTCGGGATCGCGGCGGCTTCGATCGCGTCGCGGATCGCATAGGAATAATGCGTATACGCGCCTGGGTTGATGATTATGCCGTCAGCCCAGCCGATCGCTTCATGGATGCGGTCGATGATCGCCCCTTCGTGGTTCGATTGTAAAAATTCGGCCCCGCAGTCCTTTCCGGCGAGGAAAACGGAAAGCTCGTTCATGATGTCTTCGAGCGTTTCCGTGCCGTAGATCTCCGGCTTTCTTCGGCCGAGAAGGTTCAGATTCGGCCCGTTTATAACAAGGATCTTCATATCAGTTCCAGTCCTTCGGCACGAACAGCCGTTCGTATTCGCGCACGGCGTAGCGGTCCGTCATGCAGGCGATGTAATCCGCTGCGCAGCGCTCCGGCCCATCCTCTTCGATGTATTTCGCAAAATCGGGCGGCAGCAGCTCAAGGTGCGCAAGATAGTATTTATAAAGCGTTGCAACAACGCCCTCGGCCTTGCCCTCCTCCGCTTTCGCGTTGGAATTGTGGTAGAGGTTCGCAAAGAGGAAATCGCGCAGCTTGTCGAATTCCGCGCTCATCTCCGGGCTCATCCGGACGTACGGCTTATCGAAGCTGACGCGCAGAACGTCCAGTATAAGCGAGTTTATCCTTTCACCGTGGGTGGCGCCGATGGCCTCGATGCAGCTCTTCGGAAGGCTTTCGTTCGTCAGGAGCCCGGCGCGGATCGCGTCGTCGATGTCGTGGTTGACGTAGGCGATGCGGTCGGCAAGGCTGACGCAGACGCCCTCGAGCGTGGCGGGATTGCCGCTCTTTTTATGGTTGACGATGCCGTCGCGCACTTCGAAGGTGAGGTTCAGTCCGACGCCGTTCTCGAGCTTTTCAACGATGCGCAGGCTCTGCTCGTTGTGCTCGAATCCGCCGGGAACGAGCTTGTTGAGGATGTATTCGCCGGAATGCCCGAAGGGCGTGTGCCCGAGGTCGTGCCCCATCGCGATCGCTTCGGTCAGATCCTCGTTGAGAAGCAGCCCCCGTGCGATCGTCCGCGCGATCTGGGAAACCTCGAGCGTATGCGTGAGGCGGGTGCGGTAATGATCCCCGACGGGGGAGAGGAAGACCTGCGTTTTGTGCTTCAGCCTGCGAAAGCTTTTGCAGTGGATGATCCTGTCGCGGTCGCGCACGAACTCCGTCCGCACGGGGCAGGGCGGGATCGGCCTTTCGCGGCCGCGGGTCTCGGTCACGAGCTTTGCATACGGGGAAAGCGTGGTTTTTTCCCGCTGTTCGACGATCTCACGGTAGCAGACGTCCATTCGGTCTCCTTTCGGTGTGAAAAAGGCGCCGCCGGAAAGCAGCGCCGGGAGTTCGTTATTTGATGCGGAAGAGCTTTGCAACAAGGCGGCTCTTCGGGATGAATTCAAGGTCGCTCGGGCTGAAGGGATGGAGGAGGATCATTACGCCGAGGTAGACCGCAACGCCGACGATGATCGCGGCGATGGTGCCGATCGACGGATGCCCCATCGCGAATGCGAGGCGGTAGACGAGGAAGACCGCGAGGCCCATCAGCACGCTCGAGACGATCGGCTTGAAGAAGGTGTCGCTGTAGCTGAGGTTCATGCCGGTCTTTTTGATAACGTAGATCGTGTCGCCGATGCCCGCGATCGCGTAGCAGAGCACGGTCGAGATCGCCGCACCGAGGATGCCGAGGTGGGTGAACCGCATCAGGATGATCATGCTGACGATCTTCACAACGCCGCCGACGGCGAGGAAGTAAACGGGGACGCGGGGTTTGCCGATGCCCTGGATGATGCCGGTGAGCGTCTGCACAAGGCTCAGGAACAGCACGCCGATCGAAGCAAAGTACATGATCTGCGTCGCCTGGATGAAGTTGCCCTCATCCGAACGCACTGCGCCGTAGAGCAGCGCGGTGATCGGCCCGCCGAGAACGAACAGACCGGCGGCGCAGGGAGCGCCGATGAACATCGCGAGCTTGAGGCCGGTGCGGCTGGCGGAGTTGACGGTCCGCCTCTCGCGCCTTGTGACGGCCTGGGAGATCGCGGGGACGAGGCTCATCGAAAGGGCGAGGGTCAGCACCGCGGGCATATTGATGAGCGGCGTCACATAGCTGCGCAGCACCGTATACGCCTTGCCCGCCGCGGTCGCCGCCGCTTCGGCCCCGAGGCCGGAGGCAATGCCGCGGCCGGTGAGGATATTCATGATGAAGATCGAGTCCGCGATGCCTGTCACGGGCATGATCGAGGCGCCGATAGTGATCGGAATCGCGATCAGCAGCAGCTTCTTCGTGATATCGGTATATCTCTGCTGCTCATGCTCGACGGGGCGGATCGTTGTGACCGGCAGGGTCCCGCGCCTCAGGCGGATGAAGTAATAGCCGACGATCACACCGAGAGCGGCGAGCTCCGAAACGCTGACGCCGATCAGCGCGCCCATCGCGGCGAGCTCCGGCCTGTCCGGATGCCGCTTTATCAGGATCGCGGCAAGGCTGAAACCGACGGCGAGCTTGATGACCTGCTCCGTGACCTGGCTGAGCGCCGTGCCGGTCATGCACTGCATGCCCTGCAGATAGCCTCTGTACGCGCACATTATCGAAACGAAGAACAGCGCGGGCGAAAGCGCCATCAGCGAATATCTCGCCGCCGCCGCGCCGGAAAGGCTCGCGATGCCGCCGGACGCGATGAACAGCAGAACGGTCGTTACCGCGCCGATGAAGAACAGCAGACGGATCGCGGAGCGGAAAACGCGCTTTGCGCCGACAACGTCGCCGAGAGCGACGCGCTCCGAAACGAGCTTCGAGATCGCCGTGGGAAGGCCTGCGGAGGAGATGACCAGCAGCCAGGAATAATACGGGTACGCGACCTCGTAATATTTCATTCCCTCCTGCCCGACGATATTCGCAAGCGGGATGCGATAGACGGCGCCGATGATCTTGACGAGCAGACCTGCGAGGCCGAGTATCGCCGCTCCCTGAACGAAGGATGGCTTTTTATAACCTTTTGCGGATTCTTCCATATTGATACGGTGCGGCGGGCGGAACGGCCTTCCGCTAAGCCGCGCTCCTTTCGGATAATTCGAAGCCCTGCGCGGCCGAAGGACCGGACTTCGGCAAGGCGCATAAATCACGAACATATTATAGCATAACAAAAAGGATTATGCCATATCACAGCCGCCCGGGAAGCAAGAAAATATTGTTCCGCGGCGCGCCGAAAAAGAAAAATGCCGCTTCAGCGGAAGCGGGAGGAGTGTTTTTTGAAAAAATCGCTCAGCAGGCGCACGTTTTCGAGCTCCCGCCAATCCCGAACGGCGGCGGGGGATGCGTCGAGATCATAGATCCGCGCGCCTTCGAGGGCGAGCAGGATCGGCGAATGCGTTGCGATGATGAGCTGGCAGCCGCAGTAACGCGCCGACTGCGCGAGCAGATCCGCAAGAGCGAGCTGCATCTTGACGGACATGCTGTTTTCCGGTTCATCCAGGCAGTAGAGAGCGTCGCTGCGGAGCTTTGCATCGAAGTATTCGAGCGCGGTCTCGCCGTTAGAGCCCATCCGCACCTCGCTGCCGACCGTGCGGCGGAGGAATTTGCGCCGTGAAACGCTCTTTGAGCGGGCAAGGAGCTGCTGGCGGACGACTTCATAATCGTCCATGCCGCTGAAGCGTATCGTCTCGCCGAATTTCAGCCGCGCGTATTTGTCCCGTCCGGCCTCGGTCTCCTCGGCGATCTCCTCGTTGTTCGTCCTTGCGGCGAGCATGAAATCGAAGACGTCGTCGCTCGTTATTATGCTGCTCCCTTCCGGGACCTTGAGTTCTTCGCCGTCATCCCCGCAGGCGGCCGTATAGGAACAGTTTTCGGCATAAGAAGCAAACAGCTCGCCGGAATTGAACGGCGCGCTGCGGTAAAGGCGCAGTTTTTCGGCAATGAGGTTCAAAAGCGTGCTCTTGCCGGAGCCATTGCCGCCGCAGAAGAACGTGATCGGGGCGAATTCGATCGTGCGGAGCTGTTTTTTATCGAAGATGCAGCAGGGATAGTAATTGTCGATGTATCCGAGCGCTCCGCCGTTATGCCGCATGCGCCTGATGACGAGCTCTTCCTCGCGTTCGACGGGTAGGGTGAATGATGAAACGTAAAGACTCATTTCCGCCTGCCCTTTCCGTGAGCTCCGCGCTCTTCCCGCTGTTTTTTGCCAGCGCCGCCGCGCTTTTCGCCGGGGCGTTCATCCCCGCGCGGCCTGTCCGCGCTTTCGGGCGGAACGAGGCAGTTCTTGCCGTAGCCGATGAGGTCGTCCCGATAGGCAAGGCACAGCGCCTCGCGAACGAGCGGACGGTTTTTCGGAATGAAGAACTGGATCAGCGCCCTCTGCATCGCCTTTTCCTTCGGCGAGCGGGGAATATAGACGCTCTTCATCGTGCGCGGATCCATGCCGGTATAGAACATGCAGGTCGAAAGCGTGCCGGGCGTCGGATAAAAATCCTGCACCTGCTCCGGCCGCTGGCCGCTCTTTTTGAGGTATTCGGCGAGCGCGATCGCGGAATCGAGCGTGCTGCCCGGGTGGCTGCTCATGAAATACGGCACGATGTACTGATCCATGCCGAGGCTCTTGTTGAGGCTCATGTATTTTTGAACGAACCGCTCGTAGAGCCCGCCGCCGGGCTTGTCCATGCATTCGAGCACGCGGTCGTCGATGTGCTCCGGCGCGACCTTCAGCTGGCCGCTGACGTGGTAGCGGATCAGCTCGCGGATGAAGGTATCGTCCTTATCGTACATCAGGTAGTCGTAGCGGATGCCGCTGCGGACGAAAACCTTTTTCACTCCCTCGATCTTTCGGAGTTTCCGCAGCAGCTCGACGTAATCGCGGTGGTCGACCTCCATATTCTTGCAGGGGTTATAACCGAGGCAGGAGCGGTCCTTGCATACGCCCTTCGTGAGCTGTTTTTTGCAGGCGGGGAAACGGAAATTCGCGGTCGGGCCGCCGACGTCGTGGATATAGCCCTTGAAGCCGGGCAGCTTCGTGAGGAGCTTCGCTTCGCGAATCAAAGATTCGTGGCTCCTCGATTGGATCACGCGGCCCTGGTGGAAGGTCAGCGCGCAGAACGAGCACTGCCCGAAGCAGCCGCGGCAGCTGACGAGCGAAAACTGCACTTCGTCGAGCGCCGGGATATGCTCTTTATATGAAGGATGGGGGAGGCGGGTATAGGGCAGGTCGTAGACCTCGTCGAGCTCCTCCGTCGAAAGCGGGGCTGCGGGCGGGTTGACGACGAGGTATTTTTCGCCGTGCTTCTGAACGAGCCGATGCCCGCTGATCGCGTCCTGCTCGCGGAACTGCGCAAGGAAGGCGCGGCAGTAGGCGTTCTTGTCCGAAGAAACGGCTTCAAAGCTGTCGATCTCGTCGTATTCATATACCCTTTCGAGGCTGCCCGTCAGGTATGCCGTGCCCGGGATATAGGTGATATCGTGAATATTGAGGCCGCCGTCGAGCGCCTCCGCAAGGTCGGCGGTCTGCCTTTCGCCCATGCCGTAAACGAGCAGATCCGCGTCGGATGAAACGAGGACGGAGGGCAGCACCTTGTTTGCCCAATAATCGTAATGCGCAAAGCGCCGCAGGCTCGCTTCGATGCCGCCGATCACGATCGGGACGTCGCCGTACGCCTTTCGGACGAGGCCGCAGTAGACGTTCACGGCGCGGTCGGGCCGCTTTCCGGCGAGGCCGCCGGGGGTATAGGCGTCGGTGCCGCGCGGCTTTTTCGCAACGGTGTATTTATTGACCATCGAATCCATATTGCCGGCATTGACGAGGAAGGCGAGGCGGGGCCTGCCGAAAACCTTGACGGAATCGGCGTTTTTCCAATCCGGCTGCGCGATGATGCCGACCGAATAGCCGTGCGCAAGCAGCACGCGCCCGATGATGGCGGTGCCGAATGAAGGATGGTCGATGTAGGCGTCGCCGCTGACGATCACGAAATCGGGCGTGCTGACGCCGCAAAGGTCGAAAAGCTCGGCCTTCGTCATCGGAAGCGGGCGCGTGATCGGAGAAGTATTCTGCTGCGGTGCCTTTAATGCCATTTCGTCTTTCCAGAATAAGGGTCGGCCCGAAGGTCCCGGGCCGATTCAATTATAGTTTATAAACGGAAAAAACGCAAGCCGTTTGAACGGGAACGTGCGGCGCTGCGGCCGGCATGTATTATATTTTTCGTCCGCAGCGGGATACTGTTGACAATGCCGCATACTGAATATAGAATTATACAGCCGGCTGGCGAAACACCGCCGGTGAAACGATAATTGATACCGGAGGTATTTATGAAAAAAAGTCTAAACATAATCGCGGCGGCGCTCGCGCTGCTGCTGACTTTTGCAGTATTCCCGGTTTCACCTGCCAAAGTGACGGCGAAGACAGCTGAACCCCATTGGAACGTTCCGGCTGGGTACAATGAATACGACTATGATAAATGCGCGGCGTTCCTCGAGATCACCGACGGCGACGGCGTGAAGAACGGCAGCAAGCTGAGCGGGAATTATGACGTCAACGACCCCGAGACCTGGGGTACCTGCTGGGGCTTCGATGAGGATTGGAATTTTGTCGAAGTGCCCTGCTTCAGCTGGACGACAAGCGGCAATGAGCTTCGTCTCAGCCGTATGAATACGGAAAACCGCAGTCTTTTCGGCGATCTCGATCTTTCTGGCTGTGAATTCCTCGCTTTCCTCCAGTGTTCTGTCAATGAGCTGACCGGGATCGACGTTTCGGACTGCACCGCGCTTGATTTTCTGCACTGCTACGGCAACGACCTTTCGGAGCTGATCGTATCGGGCTGCACCGCGCTGAACGATTTGGACTGCGCAAGCACCACCTTGACGGAGCTGGATGTTTCCGGCTGTACCGCGCTCGCGTCGCTGCTTTGCCAGATCAATCATCTGACATCTCTGAACGTATCCGGCTGCACAAGGCTTTATGAGCTGGATTGTTCGAACAATCAGCTGACCTCGCTGGATCTTTCCGATTGCTCGAATCTCGGCATACTGAACTGCTTCGATAACGATCTTATGTCGCTGGATATTTCCGGAACCCCCGCGCTCGAAAGGCTGAACTGCAGCGATAACTGTCTGTCGGAGCTGGATGTTTCGGCCAATCCGGAGCTTTATATCCTGGTCTGCCGCAACAACGGCCTGCGGCAGCTGAATCTTTCCGGCAATGATAACCTCCCGCTCGATACTGTCCGCGCGGAAGGCAACGGCACTTTCGGCTACAGCTATGAAGGCTCAATGCTGGAGGGCAGCGTATACGCCAACCCCGGTGAAGGCGAGACCTTCCTCGGCTGGTATAACGCGGAGGGAGAGCAGATCTCCGCGCAGCCTGTATTCAATATCGTCGGGACGAACGAGACCGAACTTACTGCGCGCTTCAGCGGGAACGCGGTCATCCACGGCAGCGGCGATATCGACGGCAGCGGTCAAACGGACATCACCGATGCGGTCCTCGCGATCCGCATCGCGATGGGGCTCATCGACGCCACGCCGGAGCAGGTCGAGGCCGGCGATATGAACGGCGATTACGGCATCACCGTCCAGGATGCGGTCCTGATACTCCGTGCCGCAATGGGGCTGTGACAGCTGCAATAGAATAACCGAAGGAAAAGGCCATCCGCCGGATGGCCTTTTTTGATCGCGAAAATGTCAGCTGGTCCCGTCGACGCCGTTCTCCGCACTGCCCACCGCATACAGCGCGGGGTGCATCGGATAGACGGTCTGCGCGATCTCTTCGCGCCAAAGATCAAGATCGTCCTTTAGAAAGATGCGCCAGGTGCGGTAGGTGCTGCCGGTGATCGCGCTTCGGCGCAGGATGCATTCGCCTGCGGACAGCGACGGATCGGTCTCGAATTCCGCCTCGCCGGGCTCCTGCTTTGATACGAGCTCGCTCATAAGGCGTATCCCGTTGTAACTGCCGCGAAAGCCGCCGCCCCAGATCTCACAGCATAGCTCCATTCGGCTTTCGTCGGCCCACATGAAGATATAGATCGTTTCCGACGTGCTGTTGAGGATCACGAGATCGGCGTCGGGCCAGCTCAGCGCGGCGTCGAGCCCGCCCTCCACATAGCTGACCCTGCGCGAATGCGAACAGCGCTCCGGGACCTGCAGTCCCGAGAGCAGCGCGCAGTTATACAGCGTCGTGCTGACCTGGCAGATCCCGCCGCCATACTGCTGCTCGGTCTCGCTTCCTCCGTTCGCGAAAGCCGCCGCCGTTTTCCAGCCCGCTTCCTCCGTTCGCTCGCCGAGAACCGCGTTGCAGCTCAGCCTTTCGCCGGGGGCGAGGGATCTGCCGTTCAGCAGCGCCGCCGCTTTTTTGATGTTGAAAACGCGGTTCGCGCCGCAAAGCCTTTCGGAAGCGAAGGAGGTCGCAAACGAGGCCATCATCACCGGCAGCTTCGGTTCCGCTCCGGATGGCGCGATGCTGAAGACCGGCAGCGCGAGCTCGGTCTCCCCGGCGCGCAGCAGCTGCTTCAGCCCCGCTTCGTCGAGCCTGACGCCCGCCTCCGCCTTCGTGACGGCAAAGCGTTCGCCGGCGGGGGAAGATCCGCCCTCTTCGATAAGCGTTAATCGGGCGGGCTTTGCCGACGCATTGACTTCTTTTGCAAGCGCCCGGACCGCCGCATCGAGCTTTTCATTGTCCGCGGGGAAGGCTCGGACGGGGTATTCGCCGGCGCCGGAGAGCATCGCCCGATCGAGCACGGAAGCGAGATCCGTTTCGACGTCGAGCTGATCGGCGGTCAAAATGAATTCCCTTTCTCCGAGGCCGAGGCGGCAGCGGTAGCTTTTGCAGCCGCTTTCGGCTTTTTCCTTCAGCGATCTCTCCGCTTCCTCCCGCGTCAGGCCGCCGATATCGGCCCCGAGCACGAAGGTGCCTTCGGTGAAACGGGTTTTTTCGGATGCCGTCCCGCCATCCTTCGGCGCTTCCTTCCTGCAGGCGAAAAGGATCAGAACTCCGAACAGCAGAAGAAAAACAAGAAGGATCAATTCCGCTCGAATTGCGTCGGAAAGCTTGCTTTGATGATTTATTAAAGGCAAATGCCGCTCTTTTTCATGATCCATACCCGACCTCCGAATCGCAGGTTTCTGTTCTTATTCTGTTGCAAAGGCTCCGGCAATATGATATAATTTTTGCAAATCGACGACTGAATACAGCGTCATTTCGCCGCGCTCCGAAAAGCATTGCGGGATCGCGGCAAAAACAAACAGCGGAGGATCAACTATGAAGAAAACAGCCAAAAGACTGCTCGCCCTCTTCCTGATGGCGGCGCTCGTGTTTTCCGCTTTCGGCTTCACCGCAAGGCTCAATCCGAAGGAAAAGACGGGGAATGCTCCCGCGATCGCCGAAGAACGGCCCGCAGACAGGGACCCTCATGAGATCGTAAAGATCATCGTCAAGCTTGAGGATGCTCCGGTTCTCGCAAGGACTTCTCTTGAAGACGTCCGTTCTGCGGAAATGACTCGTTCCCTCAAGGAAAAGCAGAACAAAATCATCGACCTGATCAGCGAAAAGCTGCTCGGCAAAGCGCCGCTCAAAGCGGATTATCACTACACCCTCCTCTTCAACGGCTTCGCATTCAGCGGCGAATACCGCCTGATCGACGAGATCAAAAAGCTCCCCGGCGTTGCGAACTGCTATGAAAGCTGGAGCTATGAGCTTCCCGAGGATGTGAAGGCGGATGAAGAAGCTTCAAGGCTTGCGACCTCAGTCGGCTGGATCAATGCGGACGATATGTGGGCGCTCGGCTATACCGGCCAGGGCCAGACCATCGCCGTCATCGACACCGGCATCACCGTCGGCCACCAGAACTTCTCGGCTTCGCCCGTTGACCCGCATTTCAATGCGGCGGCGCTGCAGACCATCCTCGACAACAACGATCTCTGCGCGGAGGAGCGCTGGTCCGGAAGTGGCTCGCTGACCGGCACGACGCTTTATAACAGCGCGAAGATCCCCTACACCTTCAACTACGTCACCGGCACGACGAACGTTGCGCATACCTCGAGCGACCACGGCACCCACGTCAGCTCCATCTGCGCCGGCAACGACAACACAGCCCGCGGCGTTGCGTATAACGCCCAGATCCTGACGATGCAGGTCTTCCAGTCCTCCGGCGGCGCCGCCTGGGAGGATATCCTCGCCGCGCTCGAGGACTGTGCGTATCTGCGCGTCGACGTCCTCAACATGAGCCTCGGCGCCGACTGCGGCTTCACCCATGATGAGGACATCTCGCCCGTCTTCGATCTTCTGACCGCGAACGGCGTCAACTGCTCCGTCGCCTCCGGCAACAGCGGCTATGCGGGCAGCGGCAACAATTACAGCAGCAGCACGCCGACCTTCAACATCGACGATGGCGTCACCTCCACCCCGGCGAGCATCCCCGCTTCGCTCTGCGTTGCGGCAAGCCTCGATTCCGCAGCGGCGACCCCGACCAGCTATTCGAGCTGGGGCTCCACCTCCGACCTCCGCATCAAGCCCGAGATCATGGCTCCCGGCGACAACATCTACGCCGCAACCGGTTCCGGCTACGGCAACAAGAGCGGCACGAGCATGGCGACCCCGCATATTGCCGGCGGTATGGCGCTCGTCAATCAGTACGTGAACGCGACCTTCCCGAACCTTTCCGAGCAGGAAAAGATGCAGATGGTCAACACCCTCCTCATGTGCACCGCCGTTCCGAGCAAATCCGGCACGGTCCCGTATTCCGTCCGTTGGCAGGGCGCAGGCCAGGCTGACCTGACCGCCGCCATCGGCACCCCCTGCTATGTCGAAGTTCCCGGCTGCGTCCGCCCGAAGCTCGAGCTCGGCGATGACGACAACAAGACCGGCGTCTTCACAATGACATTCGACGTTGTGAACTTCACAAACGCCGCCGTGACCTATACCGTCAACCCGACCATCCTGCTCGATAACGCGACCTCCCGCACGATCGGCGGCCGCCAGGCATACGTCCTCTCGCATACGATGCAGAATATCACGAACCAGGTCACGATCACGAAGCCGAACACCGTCACCGTTCCCGCGAACGGCAGAACGACCGTCACCGTTACCGTTGACGTCAACCCGATCGCTTCGACTCTCGATCAGAAATTCCCCCTCGGCGCCTACATTGAGGGCTATATCGGTCTCACCGGCGGCGTCAACCTCTCCGTGCCGTTCCTCGGCTTCTACGGCGACTGGGAAGGCTTCGCGGTATTCGATCGCGAATATTATTACGACACCTATCTCAACACCAACGAATGGCCCTGCGCCTGGGGCGTCAACACCGCGAAAGCGAACGGCACTCTCCTCGGCGTTAACCCCTTCGGCACGACTTCCGATTTCTATTTCGACCGCGCTTCGATCAGCCCGAACGGCGACGGCAGGATGGACGCGATCGACGACGTCCGCACTTACCTCCTCCGCAACGTCGAGATCTTCCGCTATGAAGTCCTCGATGCCGAGAGCGGCGAGCAGTATTACGTCAAGGACGTCGGCTTCATGCCCAAGTGCGTCGCTTCCGACTGGTTCACCGACGTCGAGCCCGTCGGCGCGGATGAATACAGCATGATGGATCCCTGGAGCGGCAGCGACCTTCCGGACGGCACGACCGTCATCCTCCGCATGACAGGCATCATGCAGAGCTTCGATGAATTCGATCCCGCCGCGAACGAGAACGCTGTCTGGGAAGTCCCGGTGACGATCGACCGCGAGGATCCGCAGGTCGTTTACTGGAACATGCAGAACGGCTCGCTCGATATCTACGTTTCCGATAATCACTATACCGCTTTCGTCGGCGTTTATTCGAACGCAGCCTGCACCCAGCTCATCGCTTCCGAGGTCGTTGAGGAGCATCAGCGCGGCGCGATGACCCTTCACAGCTTCAATGTCGGCAACAGGCAGACCGTTTATGTCAAGGTCGGCGACTACGCCTACAACTACTCGATCACGACCGTGACCGAGGGCGAGGGCGGCTCCCTTGAACCGGTCGAGCTCGAGGGCATCAGCTTCGAAACGAATAACCTCACGATCTACGAGGGCTATTCCGGCGAGCTCCGCCTTATCCGCGAGCCCGCGAACGCGAACAATTACGAAGTCACCTGGACCAGCGCGAACACGAACATCGCGACCGTTCAGGGCGGCATGCTGAAGGCCGTCGTCACCGGCGTCAACGAGGGCACCACCACCGTCACCGCCGTTGCTACCGATAAGGATACCGGCGCGAGCTTCACCGCGACCGCGACGATCACCGTCAACGATTATCCGACGCTGAACGAGGCGCTGAATAAGGAGGGCGGCAGCATCAACTTCACAACGAACGGCGCTTATCCCTGGGAGGTCGTGTTCCTGAACGACCGCGTTGCGGCGAAGAGCACCAACGAAGGCGCAGCGTCGAGCACTTCGACCGTCCAGACGGATCAGATGGCGCTCGAAGCCGGCGACAAGCTCGTCTTCTACTGGAACGTCAGCAGCGAAAGCAACTACGATAAGCTGAAGTTCTACGTCAACAATTCCGAGATCACGAATATCAGCGGCACGACGGGCAACTGGACGAGGTATGAATACACCGTCACCTCGAACGGCAATTACACTTTCAAGTGGGTCTATGAGAAGGACTATTCCGTCAACAGCGGCGATGATACCGGCTGGCTGGACGATGTTGAAGTCGTTTACGTCAATCCGCCCGAGCCGCCGTACATGCTCGGCGATATCGACCAAAACGGCCAGGTTCAGGTCACGGACGCCGTGCTCGCGCTGCGCTGGGCGATGGGCCTCATCACTCTCGAAGACGTGCAGCTCCTTGCGGGCGACGTCGACCTGAACGGCGAAGTCAACATCACCGACGCGCTTATGATCATGCGCTACGCAATGGGCGTGATCAACGAATTCTGATTGAATTCTAATGAAAAGGAGCCTCCATTCGGGGGCTCCTTTGAACCTTCGGACAATGCCGGCAGATAAAGCCGGCTGTCCCGATTTTTGAATGCGAGGTGCTTCAAATGAAAAAGATCCTTGTTGTTGTGGATATGCAGAAGGATTTCGTCGACGGCGCGCTCGGAACGCCGGAGGCCGTCCGCATCGTTCCCGCCGTGTGCGAAAAGATCGCCGCGTTCGAAGGGAAGATCTTCGTGACCTACGATACCCATTTCGAAAACTATATGGACACCCGCGAGGGGAAGAACCTGCCCGTGCCGCACTGCATCAAGGGCACGGAGGGATGGATGCTCGACAAGGCCGTTGAAAAGGCGCTCGAGGGGAAGGACTTCACGCCCGTCGAAAAGCTGACCTTCGGCTCGACCGCCCTTCCGGAGCTCGTGCGCACCGCCGCGGCGGGGGAGGAGTTCTCCGTTGAACTCATCGGCCTCTGCACCGATATCTGCGTCGTCAGCAACGCGCTGCTTTTGAAGGCCAATTTCCCGGAGGCGGAGATCACGGTCGATCCCGCCTGCTGCGCCGGCGTCACCCCCGCTTCGCATGAGGCGGCGCTCACGACGATGGCGTTCTGCCAGATCGGGATCGAAAAATAAAGCAAAGATGAAGGAAAAGATCATCATCGAATCGAAATTCATGCGCGAAGCTCTCGCCGAAGCGGAAAAGGCATTTGCCGAGGGCGAAGTCCCGGTCGGCGCCGTGATCGAGCGGGGCGGGGAAATCATCGCTTCGGCGCACAACCTCGTCGAAGCGGAGAAGGATCCTTCCTGCCATGCGGAGCTGCTCGCGCTGAAGAGAGCGGCGGAAAAGCTCGGAAAAAAGTTCCTTTCCGACTGCCGACTCTATGTGACGCTCGAGCCCTGCGCGATGTGCATGGGCGCGATCCTCAATTTCCGCGTCGGCGCGATCTGCTTCGGCGCCTTCGATAAGGAGGCCGGCGCCTGCATCTCCCGCTGCGAGCTCGCTTCCGGAGCGCTGAATCAGAGCGTTCCGTATGTCGGCGGCGTGCTCGAAGAGGAGTGCGCGGCGCTGCTTTCCCGCTTCTTTTCGCAAAAGCGTGAAAAGAGTGCGGAACAGCCCTGCGGGACTTCAAAAACCGTTTGACAAACGGCAAAAGCTGTGCTATTATCTCGGCATTGACGGACATTCGGCGGCCGGATAAACTCTTTTATCGGGCCGCGTTTCATAACAGGAGGTTACTATGGGAATCTATGAAGAACTCCAGGCGAGGGGACTTATCGCCCAGGTCACGGATGAAGAACAGGTGCGCGAGCTGATCAACAACGGCGGCGCAAAGTT
>DBXK01000028.1:0-568 GCA_002309375.1 Christensenella sp. UBA1214
GTGCTGAACGCGATGCGCGCGATGAAAACAGAATAAAAAAACAAGACCCGTCCCCGCCGCTTTGTAAACGGCGGGTTTTCTTTTATCGCGGCTGGCGCCATGGAAAACCTTTGCGGTTTAAGCACGCAATTTGAAAAAAACGGAGCAAAAAGGGCTATGCAAACGGGCCGAATAATGTTATAATATGAATTGGCATATACTCAAAACTATGCTTGATTTCAGCATAATCGAAAGGAGTACATATGGACTTTAAATTTTCCGCGCAGCAGGAGCTCATGCAGCAGCTTATGCGCAGCTTCGCAGAGACCGAAGTGAAGCCCCTTGCGGCAGAGATCGACGAAACCGAGCAGTATCCGAGGGGCACCGTCGACAAGATGGCGAAGAACGGAATGCTCGGCATTAACATTCCCGCCGAATACGGCGGAGCGGGCGCCGATTCGATCAGCTACGTCATCGCGATCGAGGAGCTTGCCAAGGTCTGCGCAACGACCGCGATCATCATGAGCGCCCACACCTCGCTCTGCTGCGGCCCGATCCTCGCATTCGGCACCGAAGAGCAGAAGCAGAA
>DBXK01000028.1:594-880 GCA_002309375.1 Christensenella sp. UBA1214
TCACCGAGCCCAACGCCGGCACCGATTCCGCCGCGCAGCAGACCACCGCCGTGCTCGAGGGCGACCACTTCGTTCTCAACGGCAGCAAGTGCTTCATAACCAACGGCGGCCAGGCGGATGTTTACATCATCTTCGCAATGACCGATAAATCGAAGGGCAACCGCGGCATCTCCGCTTTCATCGTCGAAAAGGATTTCCCGGGCTTCTCCATCGGCAAGATCGAGCATAAGATGGGCATCCGCGCAAGCTCCACCACCGAGCTGATCTTCGAAGACTGCATCGTTCC
>DBXK01000028.1:889-1198 GCA_002309375.1 Christensenella sp. UBA1214
GGCTTCAAGATCGCGATGCATACCCTCGACGGCGGCCGCGTCGGCGTTGCAGCGCAGGCGATCGGCATCGCGGAAGGCGCGTTCAACGAGACGATCAAATATATGAAGGAGCGCGCCCAGTTCGGCAAGCCCCTTGCGCAGTTCCAGGGCCTCCAGTGGATGGTCGCGGACATGAAGTGCGATATCGAGGCCGCAAGGCTGCTCCTCTACCGCGCCGCGATGGCGAAGGACAGCGGCAAGCCCTTCTCCCTTGACGCCGCGATGGCGAAGCTCCGCTGCGCCGAGACCGCGATGAGCGTAACGACCAAG
>DBXK01000028.1:1252-15653 GCA_002309375.1 Christensenella sp. UBA1214
GACGCCAAGATCACGGAGATCTACGAAGGCACCTCTCAGGTCCAGAAGATGGTCATCTCCGGCCAGATTTTCAAATAATTGGAGGAACTTTCTATGAAAATCATCGTTTGCATAAAGCAGGTTCCCGATACCACCGAAGTTAAGCTCGATCCGAAGACCGGCCGCCTTATCCGCGACGGCGTTCCTTCCATCATCAATCCCGATGATAAGAACGCGCTCGAGGAAGGCCTCCGCATCAAGGACGAGAACCCCGGTTCGACCGTCACCGTCGTTTCGATGGGCCCCCCGCAGGCGGACGTCGCAATGCGCGAAGCCCTCGCGATGGGCGCCGATGAAGCGATCCTGATCAGCGGACGCGAATTCGGCGGCTCCGATACCTGGGCCACCAGCTATATCATCGCCACCGCTCTTCGCAAGATCGGCGATTTCGATATCATCCTCTGCGGCCGCCAGGCGATCGACGGTGATACTGCGCAGGTAGGTCCGCAGATCGCGGAGCAGCTCGGCATCCCGCAGATCACCTACGTTCAGAACCTCAAGATCGAGGGCAAAAAGGTCGTCTGCGAGCGCCAGCTCGAGGATGGCTACTGCGTGATGGAGGCCGAAATGCCGGTCCTTCTCACCGCGATCAAGGAGCTCAACACGCCCCGCTACATGACCCCGAAGGGCATCTACGACGCCTATAAAAAGACCGTCCAGATCTGGGGCTTCAAGGACGTTCCGGTCGATGAAGCGAAGATCGGCCTCAAGGGTTCGCCCACCAACGTCAACAGGACCTTCAGCCCCGAACCGAAGGGCAAGGGCGAGATGCTTGAAGGCGCGGACAGGAATACCGTCAAGACCCTCGTTGACAAACTCGTTGAAAAGCATCTGCTGTAAGGGGAGGTAAGTTATGGTTAAAGTTAACAGCGAAAAATGTATCGGCTGCGGCGTATGCGAAGCTTCCTGCCCCGTCGGAGCGATTAAGGTCGACGGCGTTGCCAAGATCGATTATGATACCTGCATCGGCTGCGGCGCCTGCGCCGGCAACTGCCCCTGTGAAGCGATCGACGCCGACGCCGTTGAAAAGGACGAGCCCGATATTTCCGACTACAAGGGCGTTTGGGTCTATGCGGAACAGCGCGAAGGCAAGCTGATGCCAACCGTTTTCGAGCTCCTCGGCGAAGGCCGCAAGCTTGCGAACGATCTCGGCGTTGAGCTTTCCGCTCTGCTGCTCGGCAGCAATGTCGAAAACCTTGCGGATGAGCTCGGCGCATACGGCGCGGACCGCGTCATCCTTGCGGACTGCGAGCTTCTCAAGGATTACAATACCGAAGCTTATGCGAAGGTCGTCTGCGACCTCGTTCACGAGCGCCGCCCGGAGATCATCCTCATCGGCGCGACCAATATCGGCCGCGACCTCGCGCCGCGTCTTTCCGCAAGGCTCTACACCGGCCTCACCGCGGACTGCACCGGCCTTGCGATCGATCCGGAAACCAAGGGCATCCTCCAAACCCGTCCCGCATTCGGCGGCAATGTCATGGCGACGATCGTGACCCCGAACCACAGGCCGCAGATGAGCACCGTCCGCCCCGGCGTTATGAAGAAGGCTCCGTACGATCCCGCCCATAAGGCGATCCTCGACCGCGCCTCCTTCAAGCTCGCCGAGAGCGATATCCATACCAAGGTCCTCGAGACAGTGAAGGCCATGAAGCAGGTCGTCAACCTCGTTGAGGCGGACGTCATCGTTTCCGGCGGCCGCGGCGTCGGCAGCAAGGAAGGCTTCAAGCTCATCGAGGAGCTGGCCGAGGTCATGGGCGGCGTCGTCGGCGCAAGCCGTGCGGCAGTTGAAGCTGGCTATATCGATGCGGATCATCAGGTCGGCCAGACCGGCAAGACCGTCCGCCCGAAGATCTATGTTGCCTGCGGCATTTCCGGTGCGATCCAGCACCGCGCGGGCATGGAGAAGAGCGAGTGCATCATCGCGATCAACAAGAATCCCGATGCTCCGATCTTCACCGTTGCGGATTACGGCATCGTCGGCGATCTGCATAAGGTCATCCCGATGCTGATCGAAGAGCTGAAAACAAGATAATCCCGGTTTAAAAAGCGGCTGTCCTTTGGGGCGGCCGCTTTCGTTTTATTGCCGGAAAAACTTGTAATAGCGGGCAAAATAAGGTATAATCAGAGCCGTGGAAAGGAAGGGGCGCATGGCGAAAGCAGGAAGCAAAAAGAAAAAGCTCAGCGGGAAAAAACGGGCGTGGATAAGCTGCATTGCGGCATTTATCGTGCTCGCGGCGATCGTTCTCATCGTCCGCTTCCGCGTTTTCGACGGGCTATTCTCCTCCTGCTTCGGCGGGAACGCCGTCGATCTGCCGGATGTGCTGCCGGAACTTCCGAAAAAAGGCGAGCTTTCGGTCTATAATTTCGACGTTGGGCAGGGAAATGCCGCGCTGCTCGTTTCACCGAACGGCAAAACGATGCTGATCGACGCCGGTTCTCCGGAATATGCCGAACGCACCTGCGAAACGATCCATGCCCTCGGCGTCGAAACTCTCGATATCGTGATCGCGACGCATCCGCATCTTGACCATATCGGCGGCATGCCGCGCATCCTTCGCGAATTCGCCGTCGGCGAATACATAATGCCGAGTATCGATTTCGACTGCTCGGCGCAGCCGGCTGTCGATAAAGCGCTTGAAAGCGGGATGATCCCCGTGCGGATCGTTTGGCGGGGGGATGAGATCGATTGGGACGGCGATTGCAAAGTGAAGGTACTTTCACCCGTCCTCGCATGCGAATATTCATCGACCGACGCGAACGACCGCAGCCTCATCATCCGCGTTGAGTTCGGCGAAACCTCGATCCTTTTCACAGGTGATGCAACTGTCCATAACGAGCAGCTTGCGATGTTCCATAACGAGCGGGAGTTCTTCGGATCGGACGTGCTGATCGTTGCGCACCACGGCTCGACGACTTCGTCCTCATATGGCTTCCTCGAAACCGTCGGCGCGAAGTACGCCGTGATCTCAGTCGGCAGGGACAACCCGTACGGACACCCCGATCACGACATTCTTCGGCGGCTGAAAGCGGTCGGCACGGCTGTCTGCCGGACCGACGAGTCGGGCTGGATCTCGATACTCAGCGACGGAAAGACCGTCCGTATAGTTACACAAAACGACAAGAACTGAATGGAAAGGACGCGCCGTGTACTGCCATCATTGCAAAATCAGGTTCGATGAAGAGCTGACCGAATGCCCCGTTTGCGGGCGCAGGCTCAGCGAGAGCGAGTTTTATGCCGGCGCGATCGCGGATGATGCGGTTTACGTTGATCAAAGGCCGTTCTCAAACAGCGGGAGCCGAAGGCAGCTCAATTTCAGCAAACCGCTCTGCCTTCTTTTCGCGCTTATTTTGATCGGTTCGATGCTGCTGCCGATGCTTTATGCGAAGATGAGCATAAACGGGCAGGAGACGATGGATAATAAAGCTGTCGGTATCCTCGGCCTTGAAAAGGATATTTCCGCGGCGCAGAAAGGCATTATTGCCGCAGAAGGCGCACGATTCGGCGAAGAAGAAAGCGCAAAGCTGAAGGCGGACGCCAAAAAGGTTTTCACGATTGTGATCATTGCTTTTGCATTCTGCGCGGCGAATCTGCTGCTGTTCGGCCTGATCGGACTTGTTTCGAAAGGCAAACTGCGCTATCTTTTCGGAAGGCTCGGCACAGATGCATACATCGTGCTGCTCCTGCTGCTGATCGTTTTCACATTCTTCGGAAGCAGTCTTTTCGGCGGTGGGATCGCGAACAGCCTAAAGGAACACGGGGTTGATTTCGCATTCAAAACCGCTCCGACCGTCTGGGCGTTTGCGGCGCTTGCCGCAGCGATCCTCGTCCGCACGCTCGGCTTCCGCGCGATCCGCTATATCAACGGCACTGCCTGCATGAGCAGGGGCGATCACCGCACGGCTGAGCGCGAATTCAACCGGATCCGCTGCTATGATAAGGTCCCGCACACTTTCGCAAAATCGAAGCACCGCCGCGGCGTGCACTACGGTTCGGGCGATTCATCGAAGGATTACGGCGACGGAGTATTATGACTTGTCCCAAGGGGCATTTGAATAAAAATGACGAACAGACCGCAAAAAAAGACCGGCGGCAAAAACCAGAACGAAAAACAGAACGGAAGGACCGCCAACAAGCAAAAAACGGATAAATACACCTGGAAGCATCAGCTCAAGCGCCTGCCATGGCTGCTTCTGATCCCGTTCGGGCTCTTGATCCCGACGCTCGTGCGCGGCTCCTCCGAACAGATCGAAAGCATCTATTCGCGTTCGATTTATCCGATCATTGCACGCATCCTCGGCTTCGTGAATTCGATCTTCCCGTTTTCGCTTGCGGAAATACTGATAATCGCAGCAGCGGCGTTCATCGCCGTGATGCTCCTGATCCGTCTGCTCAACATGATATTCGGGAAACTGAAGGACAGGCGCCGCCACAGGATCCGCCTTGTGAGCTTACTGATCTCGGTGCTGATCTTCGCGGGAGTGATGCTGAATCTTTTCTATGCCCTTTGGGGCCTCAACCATTTCCGGCAGCCCGCTTCGAAGCTGATGGAGCTGGACGTTCATTCCCGCCCGGTCGAGGAGCTTGCGGAAGCCTGCGTGAAGCTTGCGGATGAAGCCTCCGCTCTGCGCGAGAACTGCGGGGAGAACGAAAACGGAGTATTCAAAATCGACCGTGACGCCGTTTTCGAAAGCATAAGCAAAGCGTATGAAAAGCTCGGCGAAAGCGATCCTCTGTTCGCGAACAAGGTCTACGGCGCGAAAGCGGTGTTCTTTTCGAATACGCTTTCGAAGTTCGATATCGCTGGGATCTACATCCCTTATACCGCGGAAGCGAATGTGAACGTTGCTCAGCCGGATCTGTTCATCCCCTCAGGCGCGGCCCATGAGACGGCGCATTATTTCGGCTTTGCGCGCGAGGATGAATGCGATTTTTTGACGTATTATGTCTCGCTTTTCTCGGATGATCCCGCGCTCCGCTATTCGGCTTCCATGAATGCGCTCAACTACTGCGCGATCAAGCTCTATGAATCCGATAAGGATATGTATTTCGAGGTCCTTCGCGGTCATTATTCCGACGCAATGATCCGCGACCTCGCCGATTATCGGGAATACTACAAGGAATACGCCGACAAGCCGGAGGCCCATGTCGGGCAGTCGGTCAACGACACATACCTCAAGCATAACGATCAGCCGGACGGCGTGAAAAGCTACGGCAACATGGTCGATCTGCTGCTTGCGTACTTCGAAAAAAGCGGTAATTAAAGGAAAAAGCTCTATAAAACAAGATCCCCGAAAAAGGGATCTTGTTTTTTGCTCTTTTTTAAAGCGCGAACGGAGATGTCAGTTCCGGCCGTTCATTATGCCGGAGATATATGCAAGCTCCTCTTCATTCAGCGTGCCGAGACAGTATTCGAAACTTTCGGGGCTGTTCTCGCGCTGATGCCCGAGAAGCAGGCGAAACCCGTCATGGTATTCTTCCGGTGCGTTCAGAGCGCCGTTGATGACGTACATAACAAGATATTCCTGCCGGAAGTAAGACGAGACCGAAGCAGGGAGCAGCCTTTGAACAAGCTCCTTCCAGTCGTCCATGCCGTATTCGCGGCCGAACCAGTTCCAATCCATCCCGAAAAGATCGCGCAGGACCCATTGACCGTTGCATATGAAAGATTGATCATCGCCTTCCCCCGGATTATCAAGGGTATCGTCAAGAGTGCTTTCGATAGACAGGGGCAGGCGGCTCATCGGATCGGCCCATGAATACGAATAGATATGGTCGGGGCTCATGCCGCCGTCATCTGAAGTGTCAAGCACGCAAAGGAATGAACCGTCGCTCTGCGGGGTTATCCGGTAACTGAAGCCGTAACCGAACATGCCGTAGAAACGGTCGTTTTGAATATTGACCGAACAGGCATAGAGATCATTCTCGCCGCTCATGCTTGCCGTGAAAGTATACGCATCGACGGGGACAAAGCACATCCCGGCGGAGCATCCGTAGTACGATCCGGGCAAAAGCGGATAACAGTTGATCGAAGAGCCTGTGACGGCGGCTTCAAGGCATTTCAGCGGATTGTCATCGGAGCAGTTCAGGAATCTTTCACAGCGCAGCCCGGCGAGATATTCCATTATGCCGAGATAGCATTCCTCCGAGCCGTCAGCAGGTATTCCGGCGCTCCGAAGGTCATCGGGCGTAAGGGTCACGCTGCGCAGGCTTTCGAGATCCAGTTCCTTGAATGCGCGCTTGATGCGGCCGTCCAATTCCGAAGTATCGACGCCGTCTGCCAACCACGCCGTGTTTATCACGCCGGAGTATTCGATATTCCACTGGCCGTCATTACCGTAAAGGAACGTTACGTCGAGCACCGCCCATCCGTTGGTGGAAGGGAAGCTGACGATGCGGAAGCGCGGTTCGACGGCGTATTTCATTCCGACACTGGCTCTCGAACGCTCAAAGCCGAGATCCAGCGTTTCATTCGCCGCCTGAGCATACGGCCAGGCCCGTTCGATGAACCATTCATCGTCCGGCACGGTAGGATTGCCGTCGGCGCTGATCCGGACGCCCGTGGGAAGCTCATCAAGAACGCTGAGATCAAAAATCAGGTTGCTGTTGATTTCAAGATGAGCAAGCTTCTCAAGAGCCTTGAGCCCGTCGATGCTTTTTATTTGATTATCGTTGGCAATCAGCGTTTCGAGCTCCGCCATATTCGAACAGAAACCGAGTCTGTTGATCATATTGCCGGAAATGTCAAGGTAACGCAGCTTCGTCAGATCTGAACCGGAAAGGATGCTTTCTTCAACGATCTTATTGCTTCCGAGATCAAGCCTCGTAAGCTCGCTGAGGTGAACGATACCGTACAGCCAGTTGATTTTGTTGTTGCTTAAATCGAGCTCCGTAAGCTTCGTAAGCGCTGCAAGCGGATTGACGTTGCGGATGTTGTTATTTGAAAGATCGAGCTTCGTAAGCTCCGTGAACGCGGCGATATCGGAAATATCCGAAAGCCCGCAGCCGGAAAGATCGAGCTCCGTGAAGCCGAGGAGATCTTCCTTGCGGATCGTTCCGCTGAAGCCGTATTTTGCGCGGAAAGCGCTCTCGAAAGCGGGATCGGAAAACGCGGCGGCGTCGGGATCGGGCGTCGGCTCCGGCGCAGGAGTTTCGGTCGGGGCGGGGGAGACCGAAGGCTCGGTTTCTGCGGTCGGCGTTTCCGATGCGTCGGCTTCGGTTTTCTTATCGCTTCCGGCGACGGCGCAGCCGAAAACGAAGGCGGCGATCAGCAGCATGACGATCGAAACGGCAATGCCTTTTCGCCCGGCACCGGAGATCTGCCGGATCCGTTCGCGGAGCGTGCGTTTTTTGCCGTTCATAGAGGTCGCTGCGGAAAGGATCACCGGCGCTTTTGACCTGTTCGTGGAAAGCGCGATCAGCGTCAGACCGTATTTCTCCCTTTCGCTTTCGCCGAGCGCTTTTACGGCGCCCGCATCCGCAAAGAGCTCGCTGTCCCGAACGGAAAGCGCGGCTGCCCACCAGACAAGGGGATTGTACCAGTGCAGCGAAAGCGCGGCGCAGCGCAGCAGCGAGAGGATATGGTCGCCGTGGCGATAATGCGCCGTCTCGTGCGCGAGCACGCAGCGAAGCGTTTCTCCGTCCCTTGCGGCTTCGCCGGAAACATAGATCGTGCCGAGGAAGAGGCAGGATGAAGCCAGCCCGTCGACGGCATAGACCGGCCGCTTGCAGTCGGCTTCGATACGTCTGCGCCTTGAGCGAAGGCGGATGTAAAGGCGAACGTTTGCAAAGATAAACACCGAAGCGGCGGCCAAGACGCCCGCGAGCCAGACGATCCGGAGAATATCCCGAAGGCGGATCGCGCTCTTCATGCGTTCATAACGCTCCGGAGCCGCGTCCCGGATCACGGAGGAAACAACGGGGACGGCGGTCGGCTTTTCCTGTTCGGTTATCGCCGCGGCAGCTTCGCCTGCGGGAGACGATGTTTCCGCGCCGATCGGCGCCGTCGTCACGGCGGTTTCGGGGGCTGAATCGGCCCCTGGCGCCGCCGCGCCGGGCATGTGGTAGCGGATCAGGCGGATCTCGCCGTTGTCCGTTCGTTCGATCGCATCAACGCCGCGCACCGCTTCATAATCGCCGATAACTTCGGCTCTTTCGGCAACTGAGCTCACGCTCACGGGCAGATGAAAGAGCGTCCCCGGGATCAGCAGGCGAACAAGCACGAGCCCCCAAAGCGCGTAGCGAAGGCCGGGCCGCATTTTACGGCCGAAAAGTGCGCGGATGGCAATCACGGCAAGGATCAATACGCTTGAAGAAATTACCCAAATAATATCGGTCATTTTTCTTCACGTCCTTTCCGGAGGATCGCCACAAGTTCTTCGATCTCCGCTTCCGAAAGATCGCTTTCCTCGGTCATCGTGCTGACGAGCAGAGCGAACGAGCCGGTTTTGATGCGGGAAAGCGTGCTCTTCGCTTCCGAACGCACTGCGTCGCTGCGTCCGGTGATCGGATAGAAAAGCTTGGACCGCCCGCCGGTCTCGATCCGGACGGCGCCTTTATCCGCAAGTCGGTTGAGCATGATGTTGATCGTCGCCTTGCCCCAGCCCGTGTCGGTCTTCAGCGCATTCACCATTTTCGAGATCGTAAGCGGGCTCTCGTCCCATAAAAGATTCATGAGCTTCCATTCGCCGTCGGAAAATGAGTGATTGTTCATTTTGCACCTCCAAAGGATAACATGTGTTATCCGTTTATTTAATGATATCACAATGGATAACAAATGTCAACCCTTAATCCGGAGTTTTTGAAATCAAAAAGAGCTCCGCTTTTGCGGAGCTCCGGAGCGGCGATGACGCCGAAAAATCTGCGTTATCAGTCCTTATCGATATCGGTGACCCAGCCGTGGGTATCCGCGATGCGGCCCCACTGCAGGCCGGTGAGGGTGTTGTAGAGCTTCATGGTCAGCTCGCCGATGCCGTTGTTGACGGACTTGTCGCCGATGAAGATATGCTTGTCGCGGTATGCGAGTTCGCCGACGGGGGAGACGACGGCGGCGGTGCCGGTGCCGAATGCCTCGGTCAGCTTGCCGCTTTCGCCGGCCTCGAAGAGCTCATCAACGGAGAGCGGACGCTCCTCGACTTCGATGCCCATCTCGCGGGCGAGGGTCATGACGCTGCGGCGGGTGATGCCGGGCAGGATCGTATCCTCGAGGGGAGCGGTGACGAGCTTGCCGTCGATGAGGAACATCATGTTCATCGCGCCGACTTCCTGGACGTACTTCATGTACTCGCCGTCGAGCCAGAGGACCTGGCTGTAGCCTTCCTTTTCGGCCTCCGCGCCGGCGAGGATGGAGCAGGCATAGTTGCCGCCGGTCTTCGCAAAGCCGGTGCCGCCGCGGATCGCGCGGACGTATTTATCCTCAACGCGGATGCGGATCGGGGCGAGGCCCGCCTTATAGTAAGCGCCGGAGGGGGAGCAGATGATGTAGTAGATGTAGTGCTTCGCCGCGTGTACGCCGAGAGCCTCGTCGTTCGCGATCATCGTCGGGCGGAGATAGAGGCTGGTGCCGGGGTTATGGGGGACCCAGTCGCGCTCGACCTGAACGAGCTGACGCATCGCTTCATAGTTGAAGTCGACATCGACGCGGGGCATGCAGAGACGGTCCGCAGAGTTGTTCAGACGGCGGGCGTTGTCCTTCGCGCGGAACATGAGGATACGGTCGTCATCGGTGCGGTAGGCCTTCAGACCTTCGAAGATCTCCTGAGCATAGTGGAAAACGGAGCTCGCGGGATCCATCGAAAAACGCTGATAGGGGACGATGCGGGCATCATGCCACTCGCCGTCATCATAGTTCATGATGAACATATGGTCGGTAAAACGCTTGCCGAAGCCGAGGGAGCCTTCTTCTTCCCTGGTGGGCTTCTGCTTGAGCTCGGTTGCCTTGGTGATCTTGATATCCATGTTGTTACCTCCTGAAAAATTTGGCAGTAATTATAATCTTTGGCGCTTGCCGCATTGCGGTTCGCGGAAAATCGGGTTTAAAGGGGCAGATACTCTTCGCCGGTGATTTCGGGCTTTGCCCGCCCGTCGGTACGCTCGACGATATCCGCCTTGAAAGCATCGGACTTTTCGGCGGGGACGAGGCAGCGGAAGAGGATGCTGTCCGTAAAATCGACGCTTTTGACAGTTGAATTCGCGCGGACGAAGCCTTCGAGCGCGCCGTAGCGCGTATAATCGACGCTGAATTCAACGAGGGAGCAGGGCGTCATAACGACATTTCCGGCGGCGGAAAGCGCGTCGGAAGCGGATTTGGAGTAGGCGCGGACGAGGCCGCCGCTGCCGAGAAGGATGCCGCCGAAATAGCGGGTCACGACGATCAGCGCATTCTCCGTTTCGGTGCGGATCAGCGTGTCCATGATCGGCATGCCGGCTGTGCCGCCGGGCTCGCCGTCGTCGGAAAACCTGCGGATCCCGCCGCGAAGGGAGTAGGCATAGCAGTTATGCGTCGCGTCGTAATGGAGCTTGCGGATCCCTTCGAGCTTTTCAAGCGCTTCTTCTTCCGATGAAACGGGGAAGCACCTTCCGATGAAACGGGACCGGTTGACGATGAATTCCGTTTCGGATGCGCTTTTCGGGGTTTTATAAGGCTTCAGCGCCATTCGCGTGGGCTCCTTGGAGGGCGTTACGTTACATCTCCGCCTTCATTTCGCGGATCAGATCGCCGAGGCGCTTGATGCCTTCGACGATGCGCTCTTCGGGCTCCGCGGAGAAGTTAAGACGGAAAGTGTTCTTGCCTGCGCCGGGGGTGGTGTGGAAGGGCTCGCCGGGAACGAACGCGACTTTCCTTTCAACGGCGCGGCGGAAGAGTTTATCTGCTTCCCAGCCTTCGGGAAGGGTGCACCAAATGAACAGACCGCCGACGGGGCGCTCGTAGCGGACCCACTCGGGGAAGTATTTATCCATCGCCTCGATCATGCAGTTCGCGGATTTCGCGTACACGCCGGAAATGAACTCGATATGCTTATCCATATAGCCCCTGTTGATGAATTCGGCGACGATCGCCTGGTTCAGGTTCGGGGAATGGGTATCGCTGCCCTGCTTTGCGATGGTCATCTTCCGGATAAGATCCTTGTTGCCGAAGCAGAGGGCGACGCGAAGGCCGGGGGAGATGGTCTTTGAAAAACTGGTCAGAACGATGACGTTGTCGCTCGTGTCGAAGCTCTTGATCGTCGGGACCTTCTCGCCGGTGAAACGGAGGGAAGCATAGGGATCGTCCTCGATGACGAGCATATTGTATTCCGCCGCCAGCTCGGCGATGCGCTTGCGTGTTGCGGCGCCGGTGACATAGCCGGAGGGGTTCTGGAAGGTCGGGATGCAGTAGAACATCACCGGATGATACTTTTTAACGACTTCTTCGAGCTCGTCCGCGTGGATGCCGTCGGTATGGATCGGAACGGTGACGAGCTTCGCCTGTGCAACGTGGAAGGTCTGCAGCGCGCCGAGGAAGCTGGGCTCCTCAACGAGCACGACGTCGCCGGGGTTGATCACGGCCTTGCAGAGAAGGTCGAGGCCCTGCATGGAACCGGTCAGCGCAAGAACGTTGTCGAGTTCGCCGTGAAGGCCGTTGCCGGGAAGTATATAGTCGAGGTATGCGCGGCGGAGGGGCATATAACCCTCGGTCGCACCGTACTGCAAAAGGATGTCGGCCTTATCGCGGAGAAGCTCATCGGTGATCTCGCGGATGACTTCCTTGGGGAAGCAGGCCTTCGAAGGATTGCCGCCGCCGAAGGAGATGATCGCCGGATCGCCCAAAAGCTTGAAGAGTTCTCTGATCGCACTGCCGGAAACACCCTGCATACGTTCTGCTATCTGCATAAAAAAACCTCCGTTCAATGTCTGTGATTCTATAATTCCATTTTAGTCCTTTAGGGACGGGGTTGCAAATATATTTACCGTAATTCGCTTGAAAATCGCCCTGCCGCCGTAAATATACCAAATCGAGCGTCAAGACGCGGAAGCTTCGCTTTCAACGAGCGCTTTAAGGTACTCCCGGCGGAGCATCGCGTAGTGCTTCACGCTGCGCCACTGCAGCCTTCCGCGGACGCGGGTATGGATGGATGACTTCATTTCGCCCTCCCGGCGCATGCCGATGCGCTTCATCACGCGCTCGGAATCGCGATTCTCGCTGTCGCACCTTGCATAGATGCGGTGCAGATCAAGGCAGAGGAACCCGAAGCGCAGCATCCCGGCCGCCGCCTCAGCGGCATAACCGTTCTTCCAGAAGCGCTTGTTGAAGATGTATCCGAGCTCGGCCTGCTCGCGGTCGTCGGTCAGATAAAGCCCGACTGCGCCGATGAGCTCGCCCGTTTCCTTAAGGCAGACGGCAAGGTCGAAGGCCTTCCTTGGAGAGCTGATCTGGTGCGCAAGGCGGGAATGGATGAAATTCACGACGTCGTCGCGGCTGTCCGGCCCCCAGGTCATGTAGATGGTGTTTTCGGCGTCGCCGGCATAGGCGAAGACCGCTTCGACGTCGTCGATATTGAATTCGCGAACGTACAGCCGTTCGGTTTCGAAAAGGATGAAATCGATCGCCGTTTCGCCGTCGCGGATCAGGCTTTCATCATTGTTTCCGTTCATTGGAGCCACCTCGCATCACATAAAATCAAGCAGGATCTCGTTTTGAAAATCGAGCCCGCGTTTGGTCAAAAGCATTGCCTCATCGGTAACTTCCATATTCCCGGTGAGCAGCGCGGCGCTGACGGCGGAAGCGTATTGCTCAACGGGATCGATGCCGAAACGCTCTTTGAAGCCCGCCCTGCTTACGCCGTCCGTTTTGCGAAGGCCCATCATGATGCACTCGAACATCTCTTCCTCGCGGCCGACCTCCTCCGTTTCGGCAACGGGCAGCCTGCCGCCGCCGAGATCCGCCATAAAATCGCCGATTGATGCCTTATTCGCAAAGCGCACCCACTTGCCGTTTATATGAAGGGCGGAATGCGCGTTTACGCCGAGGCCGAGATAATCGCCGTTGTTCCAGTAATTGAGGTTATGGCGGCAGCGGAAGCCGGGCTTTGCAAAATTGCTGATCTCGTAGCGCTCGTATCCGAGGCGGGAAAGCAGTTCAAAGCCCGCGTCCTCAATATCGGCGACCTCGTCCTCATCCGGAAGAACGACCCTTCCGGCCGTTACGTCGTCATAAAGCTGCGTGCCGCTTTCGAGGATCAGCGCATAGGAGGAGATATGGTTTGCGCCGAGCCCGGAGGCGAGGCGGATCGAATCGAGATAGGAATCGGCATCCTGCCCGGGCAGACCGTGCATGATATCGACGTTTATATTGGTAAAGCCGGCGTTTTTCGCTTTTTCAAAGGCGCTGAGGAACTGTTCTTTATTGTGGATCCTGCCGATTGCGGCAAGGACCCTGTCGTCCGAAGACTGCATCCCGATCGAAATGCGGTTTATGCCCGCGTTCCTGTATTCGGCAAGCTTTATCTCCGTCACGGATTCCGGATTGCACTCGATCGTGATCTCCGCATCCGGCGAGATCGAAAAGCAGCTCCGCGCTTCCGTCATGATCCGCCCGACGAGCCCCGCGGGGAGCAGGGAGGGCGTGCCGCCGCCGAAATAAACCGTGCGGAAAGGCCCGGCGCATTCGTCCCGCCTCAGCTCCGCCTCCCGCAGAACCGCGCCGACGTAGGCCTCCATGCTTCCCTCAAGGCCGGGAAAGGAGGCGAAATCACAGTATCTGCATTTTCTGACGCAGAAGGGGAGATGTACGTACAGTTCCATTTTATCGAAGCTCCAGCGCCAGATTCCGGATTTTCAGCCCCCGGTCGTACGCGTACGACACCGTGTTCCAGGTGCCTCCGCGGCAGGTGCGCATGAAGCAGCAGCACTCCGCGGCGTGATCCGCGAGGAACCGGTTCCGCTTCTGCATGCAGCCCGGGAAATAATCCGCGGAAACGTACACGACCCGGTCCGCGCTTTCCAGCAGCGCGAGCCAGGTTTTCCGGTCCGGGTCCTGCCAGCGGTCCGCCTGCCCCCGGCAGGGAAGGGCCATCACCAGCCGGGCGTCCTTCTCCCTTTCCCTCAGCCGGAGCACGGCCTGCGCCGCCAGCGTGTCGAATCCGACGGCGCCGCCGGAGAGGAACGCGCGCTTTCCCTCCGCGCGGGCCTGCGCGAGCGCGCCGTCCAGCAGAGGCAGCAGAGCCCGCCGGTCCTCCCCGGAAATGAACCGGTGGCCGGAAAAACACAGGGACTCCTCCGGAGAAAAATCAAAACCGGCGGAATACGCGGTCAGGTATCCATTTTCAGCACAGCGATAAACGCCTCGCTCGGAACCTGGACGGTGCCGAACTGGCGCATGCG
>DBXK01000010.1:0-136 GCA_002309375.1 Christensenella sp. UBA1214
GCGATGTACTGCAGGCAGGAGCTTTCCGAAGCGGAAGCGGAGACGATGATCGAATAATCCATCGCGCCGGCGGCCTCGAGGCGGTCCGCGATCTGGGCGACGGAGCTCGATTTCTGGCCGATCGCGACATAGATGC
>DBXK01000010.1:183-5864 GCA_002309375.1 Christensenella sp. UBA1214
GTCTGACGGTCGCCGATGATCAGCTCGCGCTGACCGCGGCCGATCGGGATCATGCTGTCGATCGCCTTGATGCCGGTCTGAAGCGGCACGGAAACGCTCTTCCTGCGGATGATGCCGGGCGCTTCGGATTCGATCGGACGCGCTTCGACCGCGTTGATGGGGCCTTTACCGTCGATCGGTACGCCGAGGGCGTTCACGATCCTGCCGAGCATGACTTCGCCGACCGGAACGGAAACGACCTTGCCCGTCCTGTGGACCTCGGTCCCCTCGTGGATATCCGCCGTATCGGAAAGCACGGCGATGGAGACGACCTCATCCTCAAGGTTCTGGGCGATGCCGACGCTGCCGTCGGCGAATTCGAGCATCTCGTTCGCGACGCAGTTGCGGAGGCCGTGGGCTTTGGCGATGCCATCGCCGACAAGGATAACTGTTCCGGTCTCATAAAGCTCGATGCGGCTGCGGTAGCTCTTGATCTGCTCCTTTATGATTGCACTGATTTCTTCCGGTCGAAGGTTCATTTCGTCATTTCCTCCAAAATATCGGTGATGCGGCTGCGGATGCTGCCGTCATAGAGCTTGCCGTCGATCTTCACGACGAGCCCGCCGACGAGCTCCGGATCGACTTCGCAGTTCAGCTTGATGCGCCGGCCGGTCTTCCGCTCGAGCATATCGCGCAGCGCCTGCCTCTCCGAAACATCGAGAGGCTTGGCGGATACTGCATCCGCGATCGCAATATCGAACCGCCTGTTGTATTCTTTTTCATAAGTTTCAACGCAATCCGGGAAGAAGTGGATATACCCCCTCTCGGTCAGAAGGCTCACGAAATCCGTTACGCACTCGGGCATTTTCCCATCGAATGCGCTGCGTACGGCTTCCAATCGCTCTTCGATCGGGATGCTCGGCGTTTCGAGAAAATCCACATACTGCGCATTTTCGCCGAAAATCCCGCGGCAGAGCTCGAGCCCGGCCATGACTTCGTCGAGCTTCCCTTCCTCCTCCGCAAGGAGGAATATTGCGTTTCCGTATTCGTTACCTATCGCCGACATTGCCGTCACCGTTTCCTTCCGAACCTATTCCGTCGATGAAGGAATCGATCAGGTTCCGATGGTCTTCCGCATTGATCTCGCGCTCAAGCAGCTTTTCGGCAAGCTGGACGGAGAGCTCTGCGATCTCCTGCTTCATGCCTGCCTGCGCCTTGCTGCGCTCGAGGCCGATCTCGTTCTCCGCGCGGCGGATCATGCCGGCGGCGCGGTCCTCGGCCTCCGAAATGATCGTGCTGCTCCGCTGCCTTGCGTTCTGCTGGGCAACGCGGATCAGCTCGTCCGCCTCGGCATCCGCACCGGCGAGCTTCTGTTCGTATTCGGCTTTGTCCCTGTTTGCATTCTCAAGGGCTTCATCCGCACGGCGGTAGACGTCCTGCACCGCTTCCTCACGCGCCGCGACCATCTTCCGAACGGGCTTATAAAGGAATTTCTTCAAAAGCAGGAAGAGGATCAGAAGGTTCGCAAGGGAGATCAGGATCTGCCAGATGTTGACGGAAATAACATCCAAAGATTGCACTGGCATTGCTCTTGTACTCCAAATTAAAGATTTTATGTTCCGGGCCTTCGCCGCGGTCCGGCGCGCCGGATTCCGGTGCCTTTCAAAGCCCCGGGGAGATTGTTAGAAGCTCTTTACGATCGCCGCAAAGCTGCCGGGTGCGACGAAAATCAGCAGTATCGCGATAACGAGTGCGTAAATACCGGTGGTCTCCGCAATAGCGCAGCCCATGATCATCGTGGAAGTGACTTCGCTCTTTGCTTCGGGCTGGCGGCCGATGGCTTCGCAGGCCTTTGCAACGGCCTGGCCTTCGCCGATACCGGGGCCGATACCTGCGATCATTGCGACGCCGGCGCCGAGGGCGCAGCATCCGAGGACGATTGCGATTGCGAGTTGTGACATAATTACCTCCTGTTGCCGCATGAGCGGCATTTTTGACTTTTACTGTGCGCTGCCGGCCTTTTTGAGGCGGCGTGCGGCTTTTTTCTCCTGACGTTTATTATAAAGCTCCTCCGGGAATCCTCCGGAAATATTGAGCATTGTCAGCATTGCGAAGATGAACGCCTGCAGGCAGCCGCTGAACACATCGAAATAAACGGAAAGCACAGCGGGCAGGCCGATCTGCAGCAGCGGGATCTTCCCGACGACGGGGATCGCGCCGAGCAGGGAACGGGAAAGTCCGCCGAGGGCGCTTGCGATCAGCGCGGAAATGACGGAACCGGAAAGGATGTTGCCGTAATGACGGAAGCTCATGCTGATCGGCGTTGCGATCTCGCCGATGACATTCAGCGGAGCAAAGAAGGGGATCGGCTCGAAATAGCCCTTGATGTAATTCCAGGCGCCGCCCTTGAGTTTATAATAAGTGATCAGGATGAAGACGAGCATCGCCCAGCCGAAGATCGTTGAAAAATCGGACGTTGCCGGGAAGATGCCGACGAGGGAAGAAAGGCTCGAGAAGGCGGAAAGGCTCATGATCGCCGCGACGAAGGGTGAATACTCGCGGAAGAGCGGCCCCATATTCTGCGCAACGAGCGCATCGGTCTTTTCGACGATCCATTCCGCGGCAATGGTGCGGCGGCACTTGACGCCCGCGCGGATGCCGTGGGTCAAATAGAGCGCAACGCCGACAACGGCAATGATCATAAGCCAGCTGTTGACCGTCGCTTCGGTAAGGTGGAACTCCGTCGCACTGCCGGGATCGCAGTTGTTCGGCCAAAAGATCATTGCGCCGGAAATCGAAATGCCCTCCGACGCGGGTTTTGTGAGCGCTCGCAAAACCATACCGCAGACAAAGGGCAGGATGATCATAAGTATCAGAAGAATATCAATGATTTTAAAGCGAAGGGTCTTTTTCAATTCTCTGTATCCTCTGTTGTTGTTTCGTCAGCCGGCTCGCCGCTTGTTTCGGCGGCGGCGCCGTCGGCCGCGGCGGAGGGCTTGTCCTTTTTGCCGAAGAGCTGCCAGGCCACGATCACGAGGCGCGGGAAGAGCAGCGGGATAACGGCGGCGATAAGGTTGAAGACCTTCGGGAAGAGCGCCGCGAGGCCGCAGATCGCCGCAAGCATCAGCAGCCTTGTGCCCTGGGAGATACGGATCTTCGTCGCTGCCTTATCGGCCGGCAGCGAAACGCATTTGACGACGGTGAGCCCCATCAGGAAGAAATTCAGCACCGCGGCAAACGCGCCGAGGAGGTTTCCGAAAAGCACCGTCAGGTCCCATTTCCCGAGCAGGATGAAGACAAGCTCCATCACTCCGCTCAAAAGGACCGTTCCGACGGCGATCCTCAGCGTTTCTTTTTTAACAGCGGGATCGATTTTTTTCACCATAACCTCGCATCAAGCAGGCCGAAGCGGTCAATAAAAAACATTCGGCACATATAACATATCAATTATAACATCTTCGGGAGGATAAAACAACCGTTTTGGGATAATCCCGCAAATTTTTTTCGGGCCTTCCGCCCGCCCTCGGAGCATGAAAAGACCGCGGGGCGTCATTCCCCGCGGCCTTCCTTCATATTGTTTTTATCCTGTCTTCATTAGACGCACTCGACCGTTATGCGGACTCCGCCGCAGAACAGCACAACGGGCGTTTCATCCCCTGTGCTTTCCCCGTTCTCCTCTGCCGGGTCGTCTGCGGGCTCCGTCGAAACGGGCTCCGCGGCATGCGCGACGATCAGTTTATCAAACGCCTGCTGGGACCTTCCGCCCCATTTGCCGTCCTCCTCAAGCGTTTTCCCTTCCCCGTCGGTATAGCCGGCGAGGTTCAGCGCCTTCTGCATCGCAAGGTAAGCATCGCCTTCCGCCATCGGGCTCTTCTTTTCGAATCGGATCGGTTCGGCCATCGGTTTTTCCTCCGCTGTGTAATCGAATTTGATGCTCATGATGCCCCTGTGGGTGAAATTGCGCTCGGCGAGCTTTGTGACGACGACGCCCGAAGCAATGCCCCGCGCCTCGACGACGAGCGGCGCGCCGTCCGGCATAAAGCCGCAGATCCAGCCGATATGGCTCATTTTCGTGCCGTTGTGATGGAATACCGCTTCGCCGATCACATAGGTTCGGTCGATCTCATCGATCCTGCCCTTCCCCGTGCACCAGTTCCGGTAGTTCCATTCGGCGTTGATATCGGTCGCCTCGCCCTTGTCATAGGTCAGCCAGGCGTCGAGCAGGCCCTGGCAGTCGGTCGCGAAGCCGTCCTCCGGCCAATCCGCCGTGAGCTCGTCGAAGCGTTCCCGCGTCATCTGGTTTTTATAATGATTCTCGAAATATCTGTTCAGCGTTGCTTTATCCGTGCGGACGCGCACGCTGCCGTAAAGATAGTTCCATTTCTCCTTGCCGCAGTCCTCCCGCGGGATCGGCAGGATCGCCTGCTCCGGGATCGTGGAAGCTTTCGCATGGGAAAGCGCCATGCGTATGAATTCATTTATGCTGTACATTTTTCATCCGTTCCGCCGCGCACGGAAGGAAGCTGCGCCTCGATCATCTCCGCGCTTCGGGCGCGTTGAAAAAGGGCTCCGGGTGCTTCCGTTCCGCTGCGGCTGTTTGCTTTTCCTGTTTGATCGTTTAGTCTGAGTCCCGGCGGCTGTGCTGCCGCCTTCAGTCCGGTCGGGGTCCGGATCGAGAGAAATGCGCCCCTTGGGGTGGGCCTGGAGGGACGTCCGCCGCGTTTCCAAACGGTTCCGCGCATCCGTCCTTACTATTATTATATCATACTTTCCGTCCGCGCATCAACCGTATTACAAACTTACGGCGCTTTTGTTGTTATTCTGCGGAATATTTGCAAAATCGCCCTTCCGCTCCGTTTTCCCCCGGTTTTCCGTCTCCGCAATATATTTGCGAAGAAAGCGAAAAATCCCTAAATATTGTGGTCAAAGGGGTTGCAATCGTCAATATGTTGTGTTATAATGGGTATGATGAGTGAGTTTGGCTGGATATTGTCCGCTGAACTCGTTTGTCGCTAAAGGATCAAAATTCCCCCAACCGATTAAAATATCAAACAAAACAGGAAGGAAACCGCCATGTATCGCGTCGTAAAAAGAGACAACAAGGTCGTTGATTTCGACCTTTCCAAGATCAAGAACGCAATGCAGCTTGCATTCGAAGCGCAGGATAAGCCCTGCCATCCCGACATCCTCGATCTTCTCGCGCTGAAGGTCACCGCCGATTTTGCGCCGAAGGTGAAGGACGAGCAGATCGCCGTTGAGGACATCCAGGACAGCGTTGAATCCGTTCTCATCCAGGCGGGCTACGCGGACGTTGCGAAGGCATACATCCTTTACCGCCGTCAGCGCGAAAAGCTGCGCAACATGAAGAACACCTACCTTGACTACCGCGATACGGTCAACAAATACCTCAACGTTACCGACTGGCGCGTCAAGGAGAATTCCACCGTCACCTATTCCGTCGGCGGTCTGATCCTCTCCAACAGCGGCGCGATCACCGCGAACTACTGGCTGAGCGAGGTCTATGACGACGAGATCGCGAATGCGCACCGCACCTGCGAATTCCATCTACACGATCTTTCCATGCTGACCGGCTACTGCGCGGGCTGGTCCCTCCGCCAGCTGATCGAAGAGGGCCTCGGCGGCATCCCCGGCAAGATCACCTCCTCCCCCGCAAAGCACCTTTCCACCCTCTGCAACCAGAT
>DBXK01000041.1 GCA_002309375.1 Christensenella sp. UBA1214
CGATCGACTGATCATCTTCTCAAAACCGCAGGGCTCCTTCGGGGGCCCTGTTTTTTGCGCGAAAAACACACTTACATCAAAGCGCGGGATATGGTATAATGGTCGGGCAGTGTTTCCGGACGGGCCCGCCGCGGCGGGGGAGACTTGTAAAAACAACAGGAGAAAGCATTGATGAAAAAACTTCTCAGCCTTGCGCTTGCACTCATGATGGTCTTTTCCGCCGTACCCGCCTCGGGCGGCGAAACGACCGAAGAAACAAAGCTCATCAACACGGGCGTTCAGATCGACACCGATCCGGCCGGCGGCTATGCCGGCGATTACGTCGTGATCTACAACCCATCCGCCAACACAACGACCGCTGCCTCCACAGGCTCGCTTGAGGGCTTGATCGAGACCAACGTCAACGCAAGCATCCTTCCTTCGCGCGGCGAAGCCGCTGAGCCCGCGAATCCGGATCTTCCTTACATCATCGACGTCGATTACGAGGTCTCCCGGCGCATTCCCGACGCGCCCGCTCCCGAGAATACCGCGCTCAGGGCGAATTATCCCGTCGGCAGCACCCGGGACTTCAATATCTATAATTACAGCCCGACCGGCACGAGCGATTCCGAAGTTCAGTTCAAGGTGCTCTATGTCGGCGAGCACTGCAGGATCTGGACCGTCACGAACGCCGATTATCATCCCCTCGACGGTATCGACAGCTCCTACGCGCAGATCGCCGCGGAGCGCTTCGACGAGAAGTTCGCTCTCATGCAGGCTTCCTACGGCGATTTCAACGACGTCAACGGCGACGGCAAGGTCAACCTGCTCTTCTACAACATCAACGACGGCTGGCAGCTCGGCCAGGGCTATGTCGCGGGCTATTTCTGGTCCGAGGACTTCGCCTACAACAGCCTCCCGATGATCCATATCGACACCTGGCCCGGCATCCGCTACACCAATTCTTCGGGCGTCACGGTCGACCATTTCGACGACTGCTTCGGCACGATCGTGCATGAGTTCCAGCACTGCATCAATTATTCCGAGACCGGCGGCATGAACGTCTGGCTCAACGAAGCGCTTTCCGGCTCCGCGGAGGAGCTTTGCTTCCCCGGCAGCGGCCTTTTCGAGAGGATCCCGAGCTGGCATGATTACAAGCTCTCCGAGCAGGAGCTCACGAATCCGCCGGTCGAATACGCTTATAATCCCGATTTCGATCTGCATAAGGGCGGCTCGCTGACAAGCTGGGATTCGAGCCAGCTCGATATCTTTGCAAGGTATGCGGAGGTCATGCTCTTCACGCAGTATCTCTATACGAAAACCGGCAGCACTTCCGTCTATAAGCAGATCATCGAAGCAAACAGCGGCGATACCGTGCAGAATTCGCTGGACGCGCTGACCGCCGCAACGGGCATGACCCTTGAGGAGCTCTGGGGCGGCTTCTTCACGAGCATGATCGCGAACGATCCCGCCTCCGGTTACGGCTTCCTGATGAACGAGGGCTATGATCCCTCCGCCTATTACGGCCTCGAAAGCCTCTATTCGCTGCTTTCGCCCGTCATTTACACGAGCACCGAAGCAGCCGGTATCTATGGCGGCGGCTTTATCACCGTTCGCCCCGTCAACGGCGTATTCAACCCGCCGGCGGACGCTTCACCGAGCCTCCGATACGTCGGCATAACGGTCGGCGAAGTTGCGCTCGAGGGCCTTGCGATCACTCCCGCCTCCGCGCAGCTGCTGCTCGATGAGACGGCGAAGCTCGTTGTGGAAAGGGACCCTCTCGGCGCGAACAATTACGAAATGGTCTGGACGAGCTCCGATGAATCCGTCGCGTCCGTTTCCGGCAACAGGTTCGCCGCGACCGTTACGAGCCGGGCGCCCGGCACTGCCGTCATCACGGCGACCGCGACCGACAAGGAATCCGGAACCGTCTATACCGCTTCGGCAACGATCACCGTTCTCAACGGATATCATTACACGAAGTACGTTCCGGTCGATATGATCGAAACCGGCGTCGAATACCTGATCGGCGCGGAGAACGGCGGGGAAGTGTACGTTCTTATGAACTATAATCCGAATCCGCTCGGGACCTACGTTCAGATCCCGGAATACGTCAGCTACAACGCCTGCTATTATTGCTACGGCATCCGGGCCGTCGTCGATGAAGAAGGCGCGGTCACGGATATCGACACATCCGTTTATCCCGACGCCGTAATGAAAAACGCGGAATGGCTGTTCTATGATCAGGACGGGTATTACATCATCCGCTCCGCCTACAACCGCAATTATCATCTCCGCGTTTCCGCCTGGGCCAACAGCTACGATCTCTATCCGCAGGACGGTTCGAGCTATTCCACCAACTGGCTCTGGGACGAGGCGGCGCACCAGCTGAAATACGATTATTCCAAGGGCACCCGCTATGTGACCTTCGTTCCTTCAGCCGGCTCCTACACCAACCTTTTCAACGCGCCGAAGACCGAGGCCTCCGTTCAACTTTATAAGAAGGTGAGCGGCGTGCAAATGAACGACGACGTCACCTATCATACCGTCACCTTCGTCGACTGGAACGGCGCCGTGCTCTCCGTTCAGCAGGTGGAGGAAGGGCACGCCGCGGCCGCTCCCGCCGACCCCGTTCGCCCGGGTTATACCTTTGTCGGCTGGGACGTCGATTTCTCGAACGTCACCTCCGATCTGACCGTCACCGCGCAGTATGAGGAAAATACTCCCGCGGGACTGATCGGCGACTGCGATCTGAACGGCGTTGTCAACGCGACCGATGCTCTGCTTGCGCTGCGCCATTCGATGAGCATCGAGCAGCTCACCGGGCAGGGCCTTTTGAACGGCGACGTCAACGGCGACGGCTCCGTCAACGCGACCGACGCCGTGCTGATCATGCGCATCGCGCTCAGTATTTCATAACAGCGTCGAAACATAATATGAGGCGGGGCCGAGGGATCCGGCTCCGCTTTTCGTTTATGAAAACACGGCGGAAATTATCTTATATATGATTTTGCTGTTTCGCAAGGGGACGGAATGTGATATAATTTAAAAGCTATATGCAGACGGAAGCCCGCTTCCGAATGAAAACCAAGGAGTCCAAAATGAAAAAACTGCTCTGCGCTCTTCTTGCCCTCGTGCTGGCGCTCTCCGTGCTTCCCGCGGTGAGCCTTGCCGAAACCGTGCGTGAAACCGCCGGGGATGGAACGAAGCTCATCAACAACAGCGTCGATATCGACGACGACGGCAGCGACGGCTATTCCGGCGATTACGTCGTGATCTACAACCCCTCCACGAGCTACAGCGGCTCCGCGAGCACCGGCAACATGACCGGCCTCATCGAGACCGAGGTCGGCGAAAGCTTCTCCGCGCCGAAGGCGGCGGAGTCCCCGGACCGCGCGTATAAGATCGACATCGATCCCGAGATGGCGGAGGAAGCCAAGGCCGCCGGTATCTGCAAACCGGAAAAGGACGGAGCAAACGCGGCGAGCCTTTCCTTCAACGTCGGCGACACGCATACCTTCGAGCTGAACGGGACCTACTGCCCGCTTTCCTCGACGAGCGTGCAGTTCAAGGTGCTCGCGAAGGGCGACCACTGCTATATCTGGACGCCGACCTCTACTCAATCGAACGTCTGGCCCCTCGATTCGATCGACCCGACCTTCGCGGATATCTGCGCGGCGGAATTCGATTCGAAGTTCGATCTGATGCAGTCCTCCTTCGGCAACCACTCGAACGGTAGCCAGGGCGACGGCAGGCTGAACATCCTCTATTATAATATCGACGACGGCTGGCAGCCCGGCGAAGGTTACGTCGCGGGCTTCTTCTCCGCAAGCGACCTTTACAGCAACAATATGCCGATCCTCAATATCGACACTTACCCCGGCGTTTACTATACCCGCCCGAACGGGGAGGTCGTCATCCGCATCGAGGACACCTTCAACACGATGGTGCATGAATATCAGCACCTCATCAACTATTCCGAGTGCGGCTATGCCGACACCTGGGTCAACGAGATGATGAGCGCCGCGGCGGAGGAGATCTGCTACCCGGGTTCGAGCATCGCGCCCCGCATCCAGAGCTGGCTGAACTACCGCTTCTCCGATAACGACGATTGGCTCAACCCGCCCGCCGAGCATGAATACGTTTCCTCCTGGGAGCTCCATAACGGCTATTCGATGTACGATTGGAGCAACTACCTTGCGATGAACGACAGGCTTGCGCTCTATGCCCAGGTATCATTCTTCGCGCAGTACATCTTCACGCAGTACGGCAACCCGACCTACCGCCAGCTCCTCGAAAGGATGGCCGCCGGCAGCGAGTTCCCCGCAGCGTTCCAGAGCGTGACGGGGCAGAGCGCTTCCGAATTCGTCCAGAATTTCCGCATCGCGCTGACCGCGAACTCATCGCCCGAGGATTACGACGGCATCTACGGCTTCGTGCCGCAGGAGGGCTACGATCCCGCGGAGTATCACGACGTTCCGAACCTCTATAACCTCCTCGCCCCGGTCGTATTCACCGGCTCGAGCTGCTCCATCAAGGGCGGCGGCGCGATCACCGTCAAGCCCGTGGACGGCGTGTACTTCCCGCCCTCCGGCGCGAGCAGCAGCCTCCGCTATTTCGGCGTCACTGTCAATACCGAGCCGCCGGAGCCCGTTGCGCTGACCGGCATCAGCCTCAACCCGACGCAGGGTCAGATCTATGTCGCCACGACGCTGAATCTCTCCGCGCTCCGCGAGCCGACCAACGCGAATAACTATGAGCTCACCTGGACCAGCTCCAACCCCTCCGTTGCGAGCGTTCAGGGCAACAACAAAAAGGCCGTCGTCACTGGCGTTTCCCAGGGCAGCGCGACCATCACCTGCCGCGCGCACGACCTCATCAACGATCAGTATTACACGGCGACCGCGACCGTCCGCGTGCTCGGCGTTCCGACCCTCGAGGATGCGCTGAACGTTGAAAACGGCACGCTGACCTTCGACAACACCGCAAGCGAATATCCCTGGGTCGTCGATCTTTCGAGTACCTCGCCGCGCCTTGCCGCGAAGAGCACGAACGAGGGTGTAAGCTCCTCCCGCTCGAGCTTCTCGCTGACCGTCCACATGAACGCGGGCGACACGATGAGCTTCGATTGGAAGGTCAGCAGCGAATCGAATTACGATATCCTGAAGTTCTTCGTCAACAGCAGCGAGCGCGAGCATATCAGCGGCAGCGTCGACTGGAACACGATCACCTACACCGCGCCTTCGAACGGCACCTACACCTTCAGCTGGGAATACTACAAGGATTACAGCGTCAACTCCGGCAGCGACTGCGGTTGGGTCGACAATATCTACGTTCCCGGTTACGTCGGCGAGGAGCCCTCGTATATCCCCGGTGATATCGACCAAAACGGCACGGTCAACATCACGGACGCCGTGCTTGCGCTCCGCCATGCGATGGGCATCATCACCCTCGACGAGCTGGAGCAGCAGATCGGCGATATGGATGAAAACGGTTCCGTTTCCGTCACCGACGCGCTGACCATCATGCGCATCGCGATGGGCCTGATCTCCTGATGCGATTAAGCATTGAAGCCCGCATACCGCCTGCGGGCTTTTCTTATTCCCGGATACATATAAAATATATAATTATCCGGCGCAGACCTGCGGGTATATGTATGCTATAATAAAAAGACAGGGGACGGAGGAGCCGTCCCCGCCGGAACAACGGATTTTCCCGAACAGGAAGGAGAAACTGCAATGAAGAAACTGCTTTGCGCACTGCTCGCGCTTGCCCTTGTGCTGACCGCATTCCCCGCGGCGCTCGGCGCGAAAACGGATATCGCTCCGAAGCAGGTCGCTTCGGATATCGTGATCGATACCGACGGCAGCGACGGCTACAGCGGCGATTACGTCGTGATCTATAACCCCGCAACGAGCGAAAGCGACTCGAAGAGCACCGGCAATATGACCGGCCTCATCGAAACCGAGGTCGGGACCGCCGCGCACCGCCCGGAGGCTTCTTCGGAAGCGCTGTACCGCATCGACGTCGACGGCGAGCTTGCCGAAAAAGCGCGGGAAGCGGGTGTCACGAAAGCGCCGCACGAGAACCCCGGAACGCAGGATTCCTATAACGTCGGCGATACACATACCTTCATGATCCTCAACTATTCGCCGGACGGCATGATGATGGAGTTCAAGGTGCTTGCGAAGGGCGAGCACTGCTATATCTGGACGCCGACCTCCACCGCCGCGAACGTTTATCCGCTCGATTCGATCAACCCGGATTTCGCGCAGATGGCGGCGGATGAGTTCGATTCGAAGTTCGACCTCATGCAGTCTTCCTTCGGCGACCACAGCAACGGCACCTCCGGCGACGGGCGGCTCAACATGCTCTATTACAATATCGACGACGGCTGGGAACCCGGCCAGGGCTATATCGGCGGCTATTTCTACGCGCTGGATCTTTACCTGAACGGCATGCCGATCCTCAATATCGATACCTACCCCGGCGTGCATTACGTCAATCCGCAGGGCGAAGTCCTGGACGATATCTCAAGGACCTACGGCACGATGGTGCATGAATATCAGCACCTCATCAACTTCTCCCAGGTCGGCGTGGCCGATACATGGGTCAACGAGATGATGAGCGCCGGCGCGGAGGAGATCTGCTATCCCGGCTCGAGCGTTGTCAGCAGGATCCAGAGCTGGACCGATCATTATTACAGTGAGAACAACGATTGGGCAAACCCGCCTGCGGAATTCCCGTACGTTTCGAATTTCGAGCTCCACAACGGTTTTTCGCTCTATTCCTGGAATAACGATCTGCCGATCGACGATCTGCTCGTTCTCTACGCCCAGGTCTCGCTTTTCGCGCAGTATATCTTTACGCAGTACGGCAACACGACCTTCCACGGCATCATGGACGAGCTCGCCGCCGGGCGGAACTTCGTGCAGGGCTTCCAGAACATAACGGGGCAGAGCACGGCTGAGTTCGCCGCGAATTTCCGCGTCGCGCTGACGGCGAACACCTCGCCGGACGTCCTCGGCGGCGTCTACGGCTTCCGCCCGCAGGAGGGCTACGATCCCGCGCAGTATCATGACGTCCGCAATCCCTACGATCTGCTCGGTCCGGTCGTCTTCACCGGCAGCCAGTGCGCGATCAAGGGCGGCGGCGCGATCTGCGTGAAGCCCGTCGGCGGCGTCTATAACCCGCCCTCCGGTGCGGCGAGCGGTCTCCGCTATTACGGCATTACCCGCACTGTGACGGAGCCCGAGCCCGTGCCGCTGACCGGAGTCGATACCGATATCCATGAAGCGGAGCTGCGCGTCGGCGAAACGCTCGATCTGACAGCGATCCCGATCCCCGGCGATGCGAGCGACTATACCATTACATGGATCTGCTCCGACGGAAGCGTCGCTGCGCTCGAAGCGAACGGCGAAAGGGCGACAGTGACGGCGCTTTCCCCGGGCACGGCGGTCATCACCGTCCGCGCGACGGACGAGGTGCTGCATCCCGATATGTTCTTCACCGCCGAATGCGTGATCACCGTCATTGAGGAGCAGAGTTTCCTGCCAGGCGATATCGACCAAAACGGAACCGTCAACGTGACGGACGCGGTGCTCGCGCTCAGGCATTCGATGGGCATTATAACGCTCGACGAGCTGCAGCAGCGGATCGGCGATATGGACGGGAACGGCGTCGTGAACGTCACCGACGCGCTGACGATCATGCGCATCGCGATGGGGATCATGTGATCGAACATTCAAAAGGAGCTGCCGCCGGGCAGCTCCTTTCCTTTTCACGAAAAACGTAAAAGCGGCGGGGCTTTTCGCTCCGCCGCTTCGCTTTGCTTAAATCTTATTTCGCCTTCGGGCCGGCGTTGATGATGGCTTCGGGCATGTTGGTGTACTTGCTGAAGTTCTTCACGAACATATTCGCAAGCTCCTGCGCCGCCTTGTCGTAGGCCTCCTTGTCGGCCCACATCTCGCGGGGGTTCAGCACCTCGGAGGGGACTTCGGGGCAGGTCTTCGGCACCCAGACGTTGAAGATCGGGTGGAGCTCATACTCAACGTCGTTGAGCGCGCCGGTGAGGGCCGCGGTGACCATCGCGCGGGTGTACTTGATCTTCATGCGGCTGCCGACGCCGTAGGGGCCGCCGGACCAGCCGGTGTTGATCAGGAACGCGTTCGCGTTGTGCTCATCCATGCGCTTGCCGAGCATTTCCGCATATTCGGAAGGATGACGGATGAAGAACGGCGCGCCGAAGAGGGTGGAGAAGGTCGCCTGGGGCTCCTTGACGCCGCGCTCGGTGCCCGCGAGCTTCGCGGTGTAGCCGGTCACGAAATGATACATCGCCATGTTCTTGTCGAGCTTCGCGATCGGGGGCAGAACGCCGAATGCGTCCGCGGTGAGGAAGACGACGGTCTTCGGATGGCCGCCCATGCCGGGGATGACGCAGTTCGGGATGTATTCGACCGGGTACGCAACGCGTGTGTTCTCGGTGATGGAATTGTCGTTATAGTCGAGCACGCGGGTCTCGTCATCCATGATGACGTTCTCGACGAGGGCGCCGAACTTGATCGCGTCCCAGATCTGGGGCTCGTTCTCGTGGGAGAGGTTGATGCACTTCGCATAGCAGCCGCCTTCGAAATTGAAAACGCCGCTGCCGGACCAGCCGTGTTCGTCGTCGCCGATCAGCATGCGCTTCGGGTCGGCGGAAAGGGTGGTCTTGCCGGTGCCGGAAAGGCCGAAGAACAGCGCGGTATCGCCGTCGTGACCCATGTTGGCGGAGCAGTGCATCGGGAATACGCCGCGCTCGGGCATGAGGAAGTTCATGACGGAGAACATGCCCTTCTTGATCTCGCCGGAATACATCGAGCAGGCGATGGTGACGCGGTTATACTGGAAATCGAGGATGATCGCCGCTTCGGAGTTGGTGCCGTCGCGCTCGGGGACGCACTTGAAGCCGGGGCAGCAGAGCACGGTGAACTCGGGCTTGAAGCCTTCGAGCTGCTCCTTGCTCGGGCGGACGAACGCCTGGGTCGCAAACAGAGCGGAAGCGGCGTTCTCGCAGATCACGCGGATGGGGAGGCAGTAGTCCGTGTCGGCGCCGACGTAGCAATCGACGATGAACGCCTCGCGGTTCTGCATATAGGCGCACATCTTGCCGTAGATGGCGTCCGCCTTTGCCCGCTCGATGGGCATATTGATCTTGCCCCAGTCGACCTTGTTATGGATGTTCGGGGTGTCGACGATGAAACGGTCGTTAGGGGACCTGCCGGTGTATTTGCCGGTGTTGATGACCAGCGCGCCGGTGTTCGCAAGCTTGCCTTCGCCGCGTGCGAGCGCCCTTTCGGTCAGCTCGGCGGGGGAGAGGTTGCGGTGGATCGCCTTCGGGTCGATGATGCCCATGGCTTCGAGATACGCTTTCATTCTGTATGCTCCTTTCGGCATTTCCAATGATATTTTGTGCGTGGGTTTCGCTTTTTGCGCTTTTTTATTTGCGGATGAAGAGCACGCCGAGCGTCCTCGGTCCGCAGTGGCATGCAACGGTGCAGCCGGCGGTGGTGGGGATGACCTCGTCGAAGTAGTTGAACTCCTTGACGATGCGGACGCATTCCTGAACGATCTCGTCCGGCGTGTCCGTGTAGGTGATGAAGGCTCTGTGCGGCCGGATATCGGTGCGGCCTTCGAGCTTATCCTTGATGTAAGCCTTGAGGCAGCGCTCCCATGAACCGCGGTACTTCTTGAAAACGCGCATCGTTCCGTCCTTCACCTCGATGCCGGGGTGGAGCTGGAGCAGATTCGCGCCGAGCGCGGCGACCGTTGAGCAGCGCCCGCCCTTGACCATGAAATCGAGCCTGTCGAGAACGAAGCTCGCCTCGACCTTGGGAATGATGTCCTCGTCGAGGACTTTCTTGATCTCCGCGCCGCTCATGCCCGCATCGGCCAAATCGCAGGCCTCGAGCACGACGTGGCCGAAGCCGCTCGAAAGGTTCTTTGAATCAACGCAGTAGACGTTCGGAAAATTCTCCGCAGCAAGGCACGCGTTGTTGTATGCGGAGGAAAAACCGGAACTGATGGTGAGGAAAACGAGCTCGCTCCCGTCCGCAGTCATCTCGGCGAAAAGGTTCGTGAGCCTTTCAACGCTCGGCGCGGCGGTCTGGGGAAGCTTGTTCATTTCCTTGCAGCGTTCGAGCAGCTCGCGCATCGTGATATCGACGCCGTCGAGATACTCCTTATCGGCGATACGGACATAGAGAGGAAGCACCGTGACGCCGCGCTGCTCGTAAAGATTCGTGCCGTGGACCTCGTTGAGGAGGTCGGCGGTACTGTCGCAGCAGACTTTTACCATAAAAATAACTCCTGAAAATAAATTGGTATAAGGCCAATCTACAGTATACCACAATGTTTCCCGCCTGTAAAGAAGACAATGCGGAAAAATCCGGTTTTTCGGGAAAGCGCAACAAAAAGGAGGCGGCTTTCCCGCCTCCCGATTCCGATCGACCCGATCATTTCATTCTGATCAGCTTCTCCGCTTCAGAGAGCGGAACGCCCCTTTCCCGCGCGATGCGGGCAAGGTCGTCGTATTCGTATTTCACCTTCTCCGTGCCGAAGCCCTCCGAAACCTTTCTGCGGACGAGCCCGAACTGCGTTTCGACCGTTTCGATCCTCCGCGAGAGCACGTGCCGCGTGACGGCGCTTTCGCGGATCCCGAGCGTGGTCGTATGGGCGAACATTGCCTCGATCAGCCCCTGCTTTTCGCTTTCCGCGCAGATAACGGCGATCAGCGTTCCCGGGCGGGATTTCTTCATGCCGACCGGAACGGTGTAAACGTCCCTCGCGCCGGCCTCGAAGAGCTTTTCTTCGGCAAAACCGATCTGCTCCGCCGTCATGTCGTCCACGTTGCATTCAAGGCGGAAGATCCTTTCCGCGCCGCCGCCCTCGCTGCCGAATATGGCGCGCACGCAGTTTGCCTGCGGGAAATCCTTCCTGCCCATGCCATAGCCGATCCCCTCGGCGGTCATGGCGGGCTGCGGGCCGAATTCGTTTACGAAATGCTTCAAAAGCGCCGCGCCGGTCGGGGTGCAGAGCTCGCCGCGGAGCTCGCCGCCATAGGTCGGCACGCCGAGCAGGATATGCGCGGTCGCAGGGGCGGGCACGGGCAGTATGCCGTGCGCACAGTGAACGTGGCCGCTGCCGACGTGGACGGGGGAGGCGATTATGCGGTCCGGCGCGAGCATTTCGATCAAAAGCGAGACCGCCGCAACGTCCGCGACCGCGTCCAGCGTTCCGACCTCGTGGAAATGAATATCCGAAACCGGCACGCCGTGCGCCTTCGATTCGGCGTCCGCGATCAGCGCATAGACGGCGGAAGCATCCTTTTTGACCTTATCGGAAAGCGGCAGCGCGCCGATGATCGCCTCGATATCCCCGAGGCTGCTGTGGTGATGCTCATGATGATGCTCATGTTCGTGCTCATGCTCATGACAATGCTCATGCTCGTGTTCGTGTTCATGGCAATGCTCGTGCTCATGGCAATGCTCGTGATGATGCTCATGCTCGTGCTCGTGATCATGGTGATGTTCGTGCTCCTCCGCGCCGTCCACAGCAATGCGCATATGCGTTCCGGTGATGCCGCATTTAACGGAGGGTTCGGCGGCGACGGTCACGCCGGGCAGGCCGAGCGAATTCATTTTTTCGATGAAAGCGGCCTTTTTTTCATCGGGCAGCAGCTCATAGAGCGCGGCGGAGAGCATATCGCCGGCGGCGCCCATGGAAAGATCGAGATATAAGGTCTTCATTGCAAAACATCCTTCCGCCCGCAATGCGCGGGCTTTGTTAACTGCGTTATAACATGAACCGGCGGCAATGTCAACCCGCGCGGCGAAACGGGATTTATTTCCCGTTTTTTCCGCTCCGGTGTTCCAATTCCCGCCAGGCTGTGTTATAATAAATTATGTATGTGTCTGCACCGATCCGTGCAGAGAATGAAATCATCCGGAGGCTTCAGCTTTGAAACTCTTCTTCAGCAAGCTCCTCGCCGGCTTCGTGATCGGCGCCGGAGCGATCATCCCCGGCCTCAGCGGCGGTATCCTTGCCGTTTCGATGGGCATTTACCAGAAAACGATCGAGGCCGTGACGGGCTTCTTCAAGGCGCCGAAAAAGAACTTCCGGTTCCTCCTGCCGCTCATTATCGGCGGCGGCATCGGCTGGCTGGTGTTCATGTTCCTGATCGATAAGACCTTTGCGAAGTATCAGACCGAGGTCATCAGCATCTTCCTCGGCCTCGTTGTCGGCAGCATCCCGAGCTTTATCTCCGAAGCGAACGACGGGAAGCCCTTCAAACCGACGAGCCTCGTTTATACGCTGATCGGCTTTGCTTTCGCGTTCGCTCTGGTTTTGTGCTCGCTGTTTATGGGCGATACCGCCGTCGGTGCGCAGCGCGAAATGACGCCGCTGCTTGCCCTCGTCTGCGGCGCGGTCGTGATGTTCGGCGTCGTGACCCCCGGCGTCAGCACGTCGTTCATCATCATCAACATGAACTGCTATAATAGTTTCCTGAATGTTTTTGCGCATTTCTTCGATGATCCCGGGAAGAATTTAGTCTTTGCCGGGTTCACGGCGCTCGGGTTCCTGCTTGTTGCCGTTCCGATGCTCCTTCTTGCGCGCACGATGCTGCGGAAGTTCCATCGCCAGAGCTTCTATTTCCTCTTCGGCTTCCTGCTTGCGACCCTCGTCGGCTGCATCATCCAGGAATCGATCCGCCCGCGCACGGAAGCGCTCACCGCGCTCAATATCGCGATCATCGCCGTGCTGTTCATCGTCGGCGCCGTGATCTCCTTTGTTATGGAGCGCGCAATGAAGAAGATGGAGCTGCACGAGGCGGAGGAGAATGCCGAAGCCGGTGAAGACGCCGGGAAGCCCGCGGAGGTGCTCGAGGAACTTGAGGAGCTGAAAACCGGCGACGTAAAGCCGGAAACGGAAAAACCCGCGGAAAACAAATAAAACCTTCTTAACGGGGGAGAAAGAGGCAAGACCATGCTGACCAAAACCGATGTGAAAGCCGAGCTGCACCGCTTCGGAGGCAGCGGCAAGCTTATTGTCGGCCGCGCGGAGGACTTCGATCCGGCGGAAAACGATCTTTCGGGGAAGGTCCGGCTCATCTACCTCGATCCGCCCTTCGGTTCCGGCGGGAGCTATGAATTCAAGGACAAAACGGCGGTCCGCGCGTACAGCGACAGGCAGAGCGCGGACGAATACCTCGCCATGATGCGCACCGTCCTTGAAAAATGCCGCGAGCTGCTTTCGGATACAGGCTCGATCTACGTCCATATCGACTACCGTATGAGCGGCAGGATCCGCAGCCTGATGGACGAAATATTCGGCGAGGACAACCTGATGAACGAGATCATCTGGTCCTACCGTTCCGGCGGCCGCTCGACGAAGCATTATTCGCGAAAGCACGACACGATCCTTTTCTACCGCAAGACCAAGCGCGTTTATTTCAATATCGAGGCGACCGGCTCCCCGCGCGGGAACGTCCGCCGCAACCATATGAAGCGCCGCGCCGATGAAGATGGCCGGATCTATTTCTCCATCCGCTCCGGCGGCAAGGAATACCGCTATTATGAGGACGATCTCGTCTTCCCGAGCGACGTTTGGGACGATATCGAGCATCTCCACCAGCGCGATCCGGAGCGCACGGGCTTCACGACACAGAAGCCGGAGGCGCTGCTCCGCCGCATCATTTCCGCCTCCTCGCGCGAGGGGGATCTCGCTATGGACTTCTTCTCCGGCAGCGGAACGACGGCCGCTGTCGCCGCCGCGCTGGATCGGCGCTTCATCTGCTGCGACTGCGGCGAAGCGGCGCTCTTTGCTTCCCGCCGCAGGCTGATCGAACAGGCGCGGAGCACCGATCTTTTCAACGAGGAAAAGAGCTTCACCGTCAGCTACGACGATCCCGCCGCAATGCAGACGCTCACGGAGCCGGAAAAGCTCGTTCTGATCACTCCGGCGCTCGGCGGCTGCTTCGTGACCGTGCCGGGCACGGCCGAGGGCCCCGCGTTCCTCGCCTCCGGAAGGATCGAGAACGGCGTATTTATTGCCGAGGACTGCATCCTCCGCCCGAAGAAGAACGACGAAATATTCATCCCCGTCGGCCGCGCGCTGCATATCGTCGGCGCGGACTGCACGCAGGGCTTCTTTACGGTGGAATAAGACTAACGGAACAGACAAAAAGAACCGCTTACATGCGGTTCTTTAATTATTTGCGGTTTTTTCATCCCTGATCCCTGACGATATTCACGACCCATTTTCTGCTCCGCACGAAGAAGAAGCCGATGACGCATTTGATCAACTCCAGCGAGCAGCAGATCATATACATCGGGAGGATCGGGAGCGAGGTGAAGCGGCTCAGGCAGAATGCGACCGGGATGCAGAGCGCCCAGACGTAGCAGCTGTCGAAAAGCATCGTGATCTTCGTCTGCCCGCCCGAGCGCAGGGTGAAATAGCAGGCGTGAGTGAAGGAATAGAAGGGCATCATGAACGCCGCGACCCAAAGGAAGCGGGTCGCAAGCCGCATGACCTCCTCGCTCGTATTGTAAAGCCGCGGGATGAACGGCGCGGAAACGGCGAGCGCGGCGCCGAAGAACAGGCAGGTGCAGACGGAAAGCGCAATGATCTTCCGGTCCGTTTCCACCGCTTCCTCGAGCTTGTTCGCGCCGAGCAGATTGCCGACGATGATGCCGATCGATGAACCGATGGACATGAAAACGATGTTGAAAAGGTTGGAGACCGTGCTCGAAATGTTCTGCGCGGCGACGGCGGAAAGCCCGCGCGTCGAATAGCACTGGCTCATGACCGTGATTCCGAGCGACCAGAGCGCCTCGTTCAAAAGCAGGGGAGTGCCCTTTTTGATGATCTCCTTCGTGAGCTTCCAGGGAACGCGGAGCGAGCGGTAAACGCCGCCGAAGAACGGGAAGCGCTTCGTGTGGGTGTGGGCGTAGACGGCGATGATGCCGAGCTCCACAAAGCGGGAGATGACCGTTGCGATCGCAGCGCCGACAACGCCGAGGGCGGGGAAGCCGAGCTTGCCGAAGATCAGAAGATAGTTGAAAAGAAGGTTCACGAGCACAGCCGTGCCGCTGCCGACCATCGGGACGAAGGTCTCGCCCGTTTCGCGAAGGGACGAGGCGTAGCACTGCGCGAAGGCGTAGGGAACGAGCCCGAGCAGCATGATCATCACGTATTTGCTGCCTTCGGCAAGGGTGAGAGCGAGGTCGCCCTCCGATTCGCTTTCATGCAGGAAGAGCTTCAAAAGCGGCTCATGGAAGAAGCCGAGGATAACGAGCGCCGCTGCACAGACGAGGGCGCAGGTGATGAGCTTGAAGCGGAGCACGTTCCTGACGCCGTTCATATCCTTCTTGCCGGCGAACTGCGCGCCGAAGATGCTCGCGCCGGAAAGCCCGCCGAAGATCGTGAGATTGAAAACGAAAATCAGCTGATTCGCGATCGCAACGCCGCTCATCTGCTCCGTGCCCATCCGCCCGACCATCAGGTTGTCGAGCACGCTGACGAACTGGCTGATGCCGTTCTGGACGACGACCGGGATGATGATCGCGAGCGCCGCTTTATAAAACGCTTTATCTCCTATGAACTTTTTAAGAAATCCCCGCTTCCGCATCGCTTTCTCCGCAGTCAGGCATATTTTTCAATAGCATACCATTTTTCGCCTTCCAATGGAACAGCGGAAGCGGCATTTTCTGAAAATATACTCAGTGGAGCGGATCTGAAGCCGATTTGAGCAAAATCTGCGTGAAACGCTTGAGTGCCGCACGCTTTTGTGGTATAATATAAATTGACGGGATATTTGAACCGATCAACCAAGGAGGTTTATGGCAGTGGACGAAAGAAACAACAGGACCAAGACCGATCTCGGAAATACGATCACCTTTGACCGTCCGAACGAAAAGCATACGGCCCACGAGGTGCTGATGAGCGTTTATTATTCCCTCCGCCAGAAGGGTTACGATCCGATGAATCAGCTCGTCGGCTATCTGCTTTCCGGCGACCCGACTTACGTCACGAGCTATAACAACGCGAGGTATCTGATCCGCACGATGGAGCGGGATGAGCTGATCGAGGAGCTCGTGCGCGCTTATATCGAGCAGTATGCCGGGGACGACACGCTTTGATCTATCATGAACTCGGCAAAACGGGCATAACGGTTTCGAAGCTCTGCTTCGGTTCGCTCACGATGGGGCCTTTCCAGCGGGATCTGACGCCCGCGCAGGGGGCAGCCCTGTTCGAGCGCGCCTTCGATCTCGGCGTCAACTTCGTCGACACGGCGGAGATCTACGGAACGTATCCCCATGTCCGCGAGGCGATCAGGCTGAAGCCGGATCTCATCGTCTGCTCGAAGAGCTATGCATACGACCGCGAAGGCGCGGAGCGGAGCCTCATAAAAGCCCTTTCCGGCATCGGCAGGGACTATATCGACGTTTTCCTGATGCATGAGCAGGAGAGCATCCATACGATCCGCGGCCACCGCGAAGCCCTCGAATACTATATCGAGATGATGCGCAAGGGCTATATCCGCGCCGTCGGCCTTTCCACGCACTATATCGCCTGCATGGACGGCGCGCTGACCCATCCGGAGCTGCAGGTGCTGTTCCCTCTTATCAATAAAAGGGGCATCGGCATCGCGGACGGAACTTCCGATGAAATGCTCGAAAGGATCCGCCTCGCCCACGCGCAGGGCAGGGGCATCATCGCGATGAAGCCGCTCGGCGGCGGGCATCTGATCTCCGAAAGGGAGGAAGCCCTCGACTATATCCTGAACCTTGACGACTGCGTTGACACGATCGCGATCGGCATGCAGAGCATCAGCGAGGTCGAATACAACTGCGCGCGCTTCAGCGGCGAAACGCCCGATCCCGCCGTTGCGGAGGAGCTGAGCCGGAAAAAGCGCCGCCTGCTGATCCAGGAATGGTGCCAGGGCTGCGGCGCCTGCGTTGCCGCCTGCCATAACCACGCGCTGCATATCGAAAACGGGCGGGCGGTCGTCGACCCGGATAAATGCGCGCTCTGTACCTACTGCGCGCGAGCCTGCCCGCAATTCACGATCAAGGTCATCTGAAGCTCCGCGGCATTCCGAAAACGGACTGCCGCTCATTTTTGGGCTTTTTTGCTTGTTTTGGGTTTGCCAAATACTTCCCGCTGTGGTAAAATATAAGAACGGGCGTCCGACGGCGTAAAATACCGAAAAAACTTTTCGAAATATGGCAACCGTGTGGCGGCGCCGAGCGTTATTATAAATGGAGTGCGGATTTGTCAGGAAGCAGTTTCGACAAAATCTATAGCGATTACTCCCGCCTTGTATACTGGGCGGCATACCGCGTTGTGGCTCAAAACGAGACTGCGGAGGACATCACTCAGCAGGTCTTCGAGCGGGCGTATCTCAACATGGATAAGCTCGGGCCGATGGCGGATTCCCAGATCAAGAGCTGGCTCTACCGCGTTGCGACCAACCTTGCGCTCGACCACGTCCGTCACCAGAAGCACGAAACGCTGAGCGATGAGCCGGTCGGCGCGGAGATCGCGGACACCGAGCCGCTTCCGGAAGAGGAACTGCTCAAAAAGAAGCGGATGGAAGCCGTCCGCAAGGCGATCGAACAGCTCGACGAAACGAACCGGACGATAATCACACTCCACTATTTCTCCGAGATGACCGTCAACGAGATCTCGGAAAAAACGGGGATAAGCCCCGGCACCATTAAATCAAGGCTTGTACGTGCAAGGAGTCTGCTTGCTGACATGCTGAAAGCGGAGGCTGCAGAAGAATGAAAAAAGAACGCAAAATACAGCTCGTGACCGACGATTTCATCGAACCGCCGGGGGAGGAGCTGACGGGTGAGCAGGCGGAGATCGACGCTCTGCTGCGCGCCGTTGCGGATGACTGCAGCGCAAAGATAGATTTCGAAGGGATCAAACAGCGCGCCGTTGAATCGGCAAAGGCAAAGAAAGCGAAGCGCGGAAGGCTCAGAAGAGCCATCGGCTACGGCATGGTCGCCGCTGCGTCGCTGGTCGTCGGGCTTTTCGTCTGGCAGGCTGTCAAAGGCATGAACGAAAGGGTCCCGAACGGAGATGCTGTCGATGCACAGGCTGCCGAACGCAACGACGACGGCTTGACAAAGCATGATCCGATAGCCGACGTCAAGGTCTATGTCGGCACCGTTTCCGAAGCCGAGTACACGGCATTCCCCGAAACCGCCGATGAATTCTTCCCGGAGAATCTGCCGGAAACGATGAAGAAAAGAGTCGATACCGACGCCGTGAGGACCAGCGCGACCGGCACCGACACGAAGGGCGGTTCGCTCGATTATGTCTGCACCGTTGAAAAGGGCTGTGCAAAGGGCCTCGAGGTCGGCGAAGCCTGCTCGGAAAAGACGGGAGAGGATCTCTGGTATTACTGGCAGATCAACGAAAATCACTACCTCAAAGTCCGTTTTACCGGTTTCGATCAGGAGGATGCGGAGGCGATGTTCAAGTCCCTTGCCGACCGCATCACGATGCAGCAGAAGGATCGGTAACCGCCGATAAACGATAAATATGCATAAATAAAAGGCTTCTTCGGAAAGAAGAAGCCTTTTTACATCGGATAGAGTTTCGTTTTGCCTGCCGGCGGTCATAATATGTACGACAAATCGCTGATATTCCTTATGCGGCGTTTCCCGTCGCCGCCGATGAACATATGGGATACTCCTCCGGCCTGTCCGTGTATATCCGTATCGCAGCAGGACTCAACGGTCAGACCGAGAAACATCGCGTTCCAAATGCTCAAAAGATCGCCGTGCGAGACAATGATGACCGTTTCTTCATCGCTCTCCATGATTTCTTCATAAAAAGGCCGAAGGCGGTTCCATGCATCGCGTCTGCTCTCTCCGTCCGAGAACAGCCTGTCGTCGGCTGTCTTCTCCGGGCATTCGATATTATCACGAAGCCACTTCACGGACTTCCCGCAGCACCTTCCGAGATTCCTTTCTCTCAGCTCCCGCCTTGATATCGGCTCCGTACCCAGGTGCTTTGCGATCGCTTCCGCCGTCTGTTTCGCCCTCTTCAGATCAGAGGAAAACATGACCGCTTTTTTCCCGGCAAGTTCAGCTTTGAGCTTTCTTCCGATATTGTCGGCCTGTTTCTTTCCGAGCTCGGTCAGATCCCAATCCGTCCATGAACCCACCATTCCGTTTGTGTGATGAACGGACTGTGTGTGCTGAACAGTGATAATGTGCTTCATTTGCATTTTCCCCCTTCTCTTCGAGCCGAGATCGGAACCGTGCGGCGAGGTATTCGATCGTTTGGCGATGCGGTGCCTGCCCTTCATGTGCGGCCAGAACGCATTCTTTGCCCGGCATGGCGAACGTCATTGAAAAAGCAGTGATTTGGCGGACAAATCACTGCTTTTTCATGGAGCTGGTGACGAGATTCGAACTCGTTACCTCGTCATTACCAATGACGTGCTCTACCTACTGAGCTACACCAGCGCACCGAACGTGTGATATTATAGCGGACTTTAACCTACTTTGCAAGCCCTTTTTATAAAAATTATTATATATTTTGACTGATTTATCGGGCATTTTTCTGCGGCGCATGAGGCACTGCGGAAGACGGCGGAAACGGCAGTGGGGCGATATATGGGCGGGACGGATCAAATATACCGCAAAGATGCAAAAAAGCGGCAAAAAAACTTCGATTGACTGTTGAATTTACTTTCGCTTTCGGGTATAATGTATTAGTTGTTCTATGCCTTAAGAAGGCGGACTATGCGGATCCATCGGGATCCCGGAGGTTTGATTTGGAAGAGTATGAAAGCATAAGCGGCGGCAGCGCTTCCGCTGTAGATAAATCGGATAAAGCAGATCGCAGGATCGCTCGCGGACGCAAGTGTTTCCTTGTCGAGCTCATAATCGGCGTTCTCGCCATGGCGGGTATAGCCTATATGCTTACGCGGGCTGAAAAAAACTATGCCGAAGCAGAGCGCGAGCTTGAAACCGCATACAGCTCCTCCGTCGTTGAAAGAGAGGACGGTTCGCTTGTCGTGAGCGGCGATTACGCCGGCAAGTCTTTTGAATATGTCGAGGACGGCAGGATCGTCGAAGGCGTTACCCTTGCGGGGATCCCCCTCAGCGGAATGAACTATGAAGAAGCAAGGCAGGCGCTGCTCGAAGAGATCGACAGGCGGATCGAGAATATCAATATCAGCATGACCGTCGACGGTGCCACGATCCTTCTCAACGCATCCGATTTCAGCATTACCTGCTCGCAGGATGTCAACGAGCTGATCCACAGCGCGCTGCGCGTCGGCAGGGAAGAGGATAAGGACTATTACAGCGTCTATCTTGAGCGGCAGAGGATCGCGGAAGAAGGCGTCGATCTCGGAGATTTCGAGCTCGTGCTGAACGAAGAATCGCTCCGCGAGAAAGTCGATTATATTGCCTCAGTCGTAGACAGATCCCCTGCGGAGCCTTATATCACTCTTCTCAACAGGCTTGGCGGCGGCAAGCCCGGCGTCGGCGTCGGAGGCGATGCATCCGATATTTTCACTACGAAAACGGTTTATGCTCCCGACGGAAAGGCGATGGCGGACATCCAGTTCCACAACGGCAGGAGCGGCTATGTCCTCGACAAGGAAAAACTGCTCGGCAGGATCGTCAACGCATTCAAAAGCGGCGATTACAGCGCGGAGCTCGAGGTCGAACTTGAACCGACCGATCCGCAGATGACCGCGGAGGAACTTGCGGAAAGCTTTGTTGAGCTTTCCCGCTTCTCGACCAACTTTTCGTCCAGCAGCACCTCTCGTGCAAGGAATGTCCAAAAGGCAGCGGGCCTGCTGAACTGCACGATCATGGTGCCCGGCGAAAACTGCAGCTATAATGACATCCTCGGTCCCCGTTACGAAAGCGACGGCTGGCTTCCCGCTCCCGGCATTTCCGGAAACGAGTATATCGACAGCCCCGGCGGCGGCATCTGCCAGGTCAGCACGACCCTTTATAACGCGCTGCTCAAAGCCGGCGCCGACTTCCCGAAATCGACTGCGTCGGAATCCCCGAGACTCCTGATCGTCCGCCGTTTCCCGCATTCGATCCCGGGCAGCTATATCGCCAAAGGTCTCGATGCAACGGTTTCTTACGGCGGCCCGGATCTTGTCTGGCGCAATACAGGCGATACGCAGATGCTGCTGTTCGCTTATGCCGACATGAACACCCGCAATGTTTATGCCTTCATCTACGGCGTTCCGGATGAGGTCCGTTACACCTACAGGATCTGGTCCGAAACGATCGAAACGATCCCCGCTCCGGAGACGATCCAGATAGCGGAAAAGCTTTGGCCGACCGGCTATTCCAAGCTGGTCGTCAAGCCGCGCACCGGTTATAAGGTCGCCGTTTTCCGCCAGAAGTACGACATGGACGGCAACGCCGTCGGCGATCCCGTGCAGCTTTATCTGGATACCTACAAGGCTCAGCGCGGAGAGCTGCACTACGGAACCGGCCCGGCGTCGCTGCCGAGGCCCGAATAAACCGCAGGGCGGCACCGAACCAACGGAAAAGCTATCTTTATGCGTTGGCATGTTTTCGTTAGGATACGCAAGCCGTATTGACAAAAACACCGTCAACCGTTAAAATAGGCAGAGTTTTGATTTAAACAAAAGGAGATTGAAACTGAAAATGAAAACCAAGCTCACCAAACTCGCAGCACTGCTCATTGCCGTCATCATGATTGCCGGCACGATCGCGTGCGCAACGGAAAAGAACCCCGGTATTGGCAGAGTCGGCAAGGTCGAATACAGGATAGCCGATTATGTCAAATACTTCCAGACATATTCGATGATGGCAAATTACGTTGAAGATTACAACGAATACATCAAGGATTACATGATCTCCCGCGGTGCAATGCTCACCAAGGCTCAGGAGCTCGGTATCACGCTGACCGAGGACGAGGAGAAGGCGCTCGAGGAGAAAGCCCAGTCCCAGATCGATGAGGAAATCGACAAGATGACCATCGACGCCGGTATCGAGGGCGAAGAAGCCATCGCAAAGGCCAAAGCCGAAGCTTACAACAAGCAGCTCAGCAAGGCCGGCTACTACAAGAATGTCGATGAGCTCAAAAAGGCCATCATCAAGGAGCTCCGCGAGGATGAAATGATCTCCAAGCTCCGCCAGAGGATCTATGACTCCGTCGAGATCCAGCCCGAAGCCGTCAATACCTATTGTGAGCTCAACGCCTCCAAGGATAAGGAAAAATACGAAAACGACGCCAACACTTTCGCCAGCGCTTACAACAACTACATTACCGGCAAGGGCGCCGTTCCTCTCTTCACCCCCGCCGATATGTTCACTGTCAAGCACTGCCTGATCCAGTTCACCAACCAGGACAAGATCGGCGATACCGTTGACGGAGAGACCGTTACCGGTGAATTCGATGATGACAAGCAGAAGAGGATCGACGATATCGTCGCGGCACTCAACGGCGGCATCACCCTCGAAGAGTTCATCGCCAACTATGTCGAAAGCAAGGATTATAACGACGATGCCATTTTCGTCCCGACGGATGACGACGGCACTATCGAAACCAACCCGCAGCTCGGCTACCGCGAGCACGGCTACATCATGAATGAGAAGATGCTGGACAAGTACTTCGATGGTTTCGGTGCGGCGGCCTGCCTGCTCCACTATGGCGAGAATTGGGTGATCCCCGTTGAAGAAACCGAAGAGTCCGAAGGCAGCGGCGACGCGGAGGCAACTCCCGCTCCGACCGATGAGCCCGAAACGACCGGCGAACCCGAGGCAACTCCCGAACCTCCGATCGAGAAGTATCAGATCACCTTCTTCAACACCACCGACGGCCACAAGATCGCAAAGGTCCAGTCGAACGTCAAGGGCGGCGGCGTCCACTTCATTTGGGTCGCTGAAGAGCTGACCGCGGGCGAGGTCACTGTTGATATCACCAACACCGAATCCCCCGAATACAAGAGCATCGAGAGCAACCTTCTTTCCGAGGCGCAGTCCAAGCGCTTCAGCGAAGAGCTCGATAAGTGGAAGAGCGAAGTCAGCGTTTCCCTTAACAATAAGTACATCGACAACTACTGCAGGAACTATCTCGGCTATACTCCGCAGAAGAGCGGCAACTGATCCTAGGCGGCGCTGAATCGGCGCAGGGATTAGCCCGACAACATAATCGAAAAAGAAGCAGGATATCGGTCCGATCCGATATCCTGTTTTTTGCCCATAAGGTTAACGCCGGGCATATGCATTTTTTCAGGCAAAACGGGAAAGACTCTCCGCATAAAGGAGAAAATGCGAATGCCAACGCTCTTTGTCAGGACTTTGATCGTTTATCTTCTGATGTTCGCAGTGCTGCGTCTGATGGGAAAACGGCAGATCAACGATATGCAGCCCTTCGATCTTGCTGTGACGCTGCTGATCGCGAACCTTGCCTCAGTGCCTATGGGCGATCCCGCAGTGCCTCTCGCATACGGCGTGATCCCGATGCTCGGGATGTTCATCATACACAGGCTCGTATCATTTGCATCGCTGAAAAGCGAAAAACTGCGCAAGGCCGTCTGCGGGAGCCCGCTCGTGATCATTTCCCGCGGAGTTGTTCGGGAGGACGTCATGCGGGCTGCCAATTACAGTCTCAGCGATCTTACGGAACAGCTGAGGCTGAAGGAGATCTTTTCGCTCGCGTCGGTCGAATACGCGATCCTCGAAACCAACGGGAGCCTCAGTGTACTCCTGAAAGGCCCGTTCCAGACGCCGACGAACGAACAGCTCGGCCTTGAAAGCGAGAAAGCAGCGCCGGAGCTGATGCTCGTGATGGATGGGAAAATACATGAACGTGAGCTGGAATCCGTGGGATTGAATGCTCGAAAACTGAAAGAGATACTTAAAAAGATGAAGATAGGCACCGTTAAAGAATGCTTCTTCGCCTCGCTCGACAGCTCGGGAATGCTGCATGCGCAGCGAAGGCTCGGCTTTGGCGGCAGCTGCGAAGCGCACTTCATGCCCATTGAAAAAGCAATGCGGGAGGGCGAAAAAAAGAATGGATAAACGCTTCAAAGGCCAGCCCGCCGCAGTTACAATCGGTTTTCTTGCGGCTGTCCTGCTGCTTTTCGGCATTATGCTTGCTTCGGAACTCGGCTTGACTGCGCTTGAAAAGCGGACCGTGCCCCTTATTGATGAAGCGATCGCCGCCGCGATGGAGGGTGATACCGAAACCGCAAACCGCCTCAGCGCGCAGATCGACAGCACACTGCGGGAGGCGGAGCCCGCGCTGATGCTGATCGCAAACCACAGGGATCTGATGGATATGCTCGATGCTTCGAACAAGGCGGTCCTGCTCGGGGAAACGGGGGAGCGTGACAGCTGTATCGAAGCGCTTTCCTCCGTTCGGACAGTGCTTCGCCTGCTCCTTGAAAACAATGACCTGACCTTCGGGAACATTCTGTAACAATATGATAATATATTTTATTTCCGACGGCGAAAAAGCGGATTTCGATGCAGGATATTTTCCCTTTGTGTCGTATAAGTGAGTTGCGGGCAGTTGATCCGAAGCATTTTCTGCCGATTCGATCGGAGCAACTTTCTCAATAATCACAGGCGGTGACAATTTGGCTTTCCCGGAAGCATGGATGAATGATCTGATGGCGCGGAACGAGATCGTTTCCGTCATTTCGGAGTACACCCACCTTGCGCCGAAGGGCGGAAGGATGTGGGGCCTTTGCCCTTTTCATCCGGAAAAGCAGGCTTCGTTCACCGTTTCGCCCGATAAACAGCTTTTCCATTGCTTCAGCTGCAAAGCCGGCGGCAGCGTGATCCAATTCATCATGCAGGCGGAGAACCTTTCCTACGGCGAGGCCGTCCGTTTCCTTGCGCAGCGCGCCGGGATGGAGCTGCCGAACGAGGTGGACGACGCAAAGCTCCGCGCCGAAAAAGCCTTCCGCGACAGGCTGTACCAGGCCAACCGCGAGGCGGCGAAATTTTTCCATAAAACGCTGCTTTCCGATCAGGGCCTTCCCGCGAGGCAGTATCTGCTCCGCCGCGGGATCGACGGCAGCACCGCCGTAAGATTCGGCCTCGGCTATTCGCCGAACGACTGGGATGCCCTCTTCAAATACATGACGGGCCTCGGCTTCACGCGCGACGAGCTGATCGCCGCGGGCCTCTGCATCAAGGGCCGCCAGGACGAAAAAAAGACCTTCGATTTCTTCCACGGGCGGCTGATGATCCCGATCATCTCCGCAAGCGGCACGGTGCTCGCCTTCGGCGGGCGCATCATCGAGGGCGACGACGGCGCGAAATACATGAACACCGGCGATACGCTGATCTACAACAAGCGCCACAATGTCTACGCCATAAACATGATGAAGGGCAAAAAACTCGATGAACTCATCATGGTCGAAGGGTATATGGACGTCATCAGCCTTCATCAGCACGGCGTCGACAACGCCGTCGCTTCCCTCGGAACGGCGCTGACGAGCCAGCAGGTGCGCCTGATGAGCCGCTATGCAAAGCGCGTCGTCTATGCATACGACGGCGATTCCGCCGGCCAGAATGCGATGCTTCGCGGCGTGGACATCCTCAAAGAAGGCGGCGTCGAAGCCCGCGTGCTGGTCATTCCGGGCGGCGACGATCCCGATGAATACATCCGCAAATACGGCCGCGACGCATTTTTGAAGCTGCGCGATTCAGCGCTCACCGCCGTGCAGTTCAAGATCGAGAGCATGGCCAAAGCGCAGGATCTCGGTACTGCGGACGGGCGGCAGACCTTCGCGAAGAATGCCTGCAGCCTGCTGGCTTCGCTCGATCCCGTTGAGCGGGATCGCTATGTCCGCCTTGTTTCGGAGCGCAGCGGCATCGGCGTGGACGTCATCCGCCAGCAGTGCGGCGTTGCAAAGCCCGCGTCCGCTTCTTCGGCGGGCCGCGACAGGGTGCTGACCGGCTCGTTCAGAAGGCCGGGGGACTATGAAAAGCGCGAGCGCTCGGAGATCATGCTCCTTTCCTGCCTGATGGCATCGCGCTCTGCCGCCGCGGCGATCGTTCGCCTGCCGGATTATTCAACAAAGCTCTTTTCGCTCGAGGGCCTTGCGGATTTTGCCGAAAAGCTCGAAAAAGTCCATTCCGCCGGAAAGGAAGCCGACCTGCGGCTCCTGATCTCCTCGATCGAGGGTAATTCCGCAGAAAAGGTCGGCAGCGCCGCCGCAGGCGTGGACGATCTTGTGGATCCCGTTGAAACGGCGAAGGACTGCATCGCGGCGATCCTGAACGAGGAGCGCGAAACGAGGATCCGTGAACTTTCCGCGCTGATCGAAGCGGAAACGGATCCGAAAAAGCGCGGCGAGCTGCTGCGGGAGCAGATGGAGCTCGTGATGAAAATGCGCGGAAACAACTGAGTTTCTTTTTCGGAGCGTCAGAAGGGCTCCGTTTGAAAGGATAAGATACCAAGGAGGTTCATCATAAATGACTACCGAAGAAAAAATGCAGCCGATGGAAAAAGTGGACGAGCTGATCGAGCGCGGCAAATCGAAGGGCGAACTGACCTATAAGGAGGTCATCGACACCCTCGGCGGCGATCTGCTGGATGTTGACCAGATGGAGGTCGTTTACGACCGCTTCGAGGACGCGAATATCGACGTCGTTGAGGAAGTCGACCAGAACGAGCTTGCTTCCGACGAGGTCGTGGAGATCAGCCCTAAGCTCGCCGCGTCCGAAGGCATTGCGATCGACGACCCGGTCCGCATGTACCTGAAGGATATCGGCCGCGTGCCCCTGCTTTCCGAAGCGGAGGAGAAGGAGATCGCCCAGCGCATGGCGGACGGCGATGAAGAGGCGAAGCAGGAGCTCACCAATGCGAACCTCCGCCTTGTCGTCAGCGTTGCGAAGCGCTATGTCGGCCGCGGACTGCAGTTCCTCGACCTGATCCAGGAGGGCAACCTCGGCCTCATCAAGGCGGTCGATAAATTCGATTACCGCAAGGGCTATAAGTTCTCCACATATGCGACCTGGTGGATCCGCCAGGCCATCACCCGCGCGATCGCGGACCAGGCGAGGACGATCCGCATACCCGTGCACATGGTCGAGACGATCAACAAGCTCGTCCGCGTGAACCGTCAGCTCCTGCAGGAGCTCGGCCGCGAGCCGCGTCCCGACGAGATCGCGGAGGAGATGGGCTACAGCGAGGAGAAGGTCCGCGAGATCATCAAGATCGCGCAAGAGCCCGTTTCGCTCGAGACCCCGATCGGCGAGGAGGAGGACAGCCACCTCGGCGACTTCATCCCCGATGACGACGCGCCCGCACCGGACAGCATGGCCACCTATGCGATGCTCAAAAAGCAGCTCACCGAGGTGCTGAACACACTCACCCCGCGCGAAGCCCGCGTGCTGCGCCTCCGCTACGGCCTCGTGGACGGCAAGACCCGCACCCTTGAGGACGTCGGCAAGGAATTCAACGTAACGAGGGAGCGCATCCGCCAGATCGAAGCAAAGGCGCTGCGCAAGCTGAAGCATCCTTCGAGGAGCAAGAGGCTGAAGGATTACATCGACTGATAACAGAGCATTCCGAAAAGGGCCGCGGCGGAGTCTGTCCGCCGCGGCCTTCGTCTGCTTTGCAAAATATAATGCAAAAAATCCAATTGACCTATTGAATTATCGGGACTTTTATTGTACAATAAATTCGGTATGTGTCGTCCTTCCGGAAGAGGAGGATCGGACGGCGCGCCTGCTGCTGCTTCCAAAGCTGAGGAAGCGGCAAAAGAAGGGAAATATTCTACAATGCGGAAATTTTTAAGCCTTATTTTGTGCATCGCGTTCCTCACAGGACTGGCCGCGTGTACAAAACTGACTCCATCCGATGTTCCGGTGGTCGACGATACCGACTCTCCGCAGGTTATCATAACCGAGCCTGCGCAGAGCGATGCACCGTCCGCTGACCCGGCGTATACGGAGATCCCCGGAACGGAGGGACCTGTTGATACGCCCGCGCCTACGGAGCCCGCAACGGAGGAACCGGGCGAAACGGAGGAACCGAGCGCTACGCCGGCCGTGACAGATGTTCCGACGGCAACTCCCGTTCCGACCGCGACTCCGAAGCCGACGCAGACGCCTCCCCCGGTGACCTGCAATCCGTATCCGACGGATCCCACCGAGATCCGTTACGCGGAAGCCGGCAAAGCACTTATGCGCAAGCTGAAGTCGATGCCCGAATACGAGAGCCTTAACCTTCGCGTCCGCAGGGGCTATCCCTATCTGATCGCGATCAACAAGGCGCAGTATAAAAATACCGTGACCGTCTACTGTGCGGATGAAAACGGCGAATACACAAGGCCCTATCTCGCGATCGTCTGCTCCGCCGGAAACGCGACTCCGCTCGGCGTTTTCAATACGAGGGCGCAGTACAGCTGGCATACTCTTGTCGGCCCTTGCTATGGCCAGTACTGCACAAGGATCACCGAAGGCTTCCTGTTCCATTCCGTGCCGTACTACACCATGCATAAGTACGATCTGGAATACAAACAGTACAACAAGCTCGGACGTCTCGCTTCCAAGGGCTGCGTCCGCCTGCCCTGCAGCGATGCAAAATGGATCTATGACAACTGCCGCGTCGGCACCACTGTCGTGATCTATAATGATTCCTCGAGTCCCGGCCCGATGGGCCAGCCGACTCCGCTGCGCCTCGACGTCAACGATATTTATATGCGCGGCTGGGATCCCACCGACCCCGACAGGTACAATCCCTGGGGCGATGAATACAAGGCCGGTTATACGATCCGCTCGATCCTTGCCCAGGCCGATTATGAGTACGCGATGGCGCATCATCTCTGGGACGGCTCGATAAACAGGCCCGAGCAGCCGACCCCGACGCCGGATCTTCCCGCAACGCCGACCCCGACGCCCGTTCCTTCGGAAACCCCGACTCCGACACCCGAGCCTCCGACGAGCGAGCCTCCGACGAGCGAGCCGCCGACGACCGAACCGCCGACGCCCACTCCGACTCCGACGCCCACTCCGACATCGACGCCGACGCCCGAACCCGCAACGCCGACTCCGCCTCCCGAGGAAGGCAGGCCGACGCCTGAGCCGACAACGCCCGAGCCGACCGATCCGCCGGAAGCGATCATTCCCGGTAAAAGCGTCGCGCTCAGCATGATCATTAGACTGTTCTCGGAGATCTTCGGCTGAATCTGACAGCATCAATAATCAAACACGGCATCCCGCATTGATGGGATGCCGTGTTTTTATCAGCGTATTTACAGCCCTGTTATTTCTTTTCGGATTTTCGAATGCCGGCAAGGAGCGTTTTCATGCGTTCGGCGTCGGTGTTCGTCGGCGCTTCATCCATCCTGTAGCGTGCGGTCTCATAAAGCTCGGTGAATTCCGTTATATCAGCCTTGTTTGCGTAAAACAAGCGGCGGCTCGCCCGGGTATTGATATCGGAGCATGTGTCTGAAGAGCGGAGATTGACATGAAGCCGACGCAGATACCGCAGGAATTCCGAATAAAGATACCGCATACGGACGCGCGGATCGGAGCTGCGGCGGCTGAGACGCGCATTTTTTGCCCTGCTGACCTCCTCCGTGAGATTCTCGCGCACTTCATTCGGGTAGCCAGTGCCGCGGTTTGCACGGCGTTTGCGGAGCTTCAGGATCTGCCTGATCAGAATGATAAGCATGATCACACCCACCACGACGAAAAACGCAGCCGAAACCCATTCAAGATTATCCTTGATCATCGAAGGCGGGGGGCCGTCATCGGGTTTACTGACGGGGGGCAGAGGAAGGGCCGGAACGGGGACGTCCTGATATTGCTGCGGTTCGAACGTATGGGAATAGTCGTTTGTCTGGCCCGAGATCACAAAAAGCTTGCCGATCCTGCCGAAAAGGCCGCCTATGAAATCGATGGCGGGGCCGATGACCTTCGAACCGATAAAGGTTATGACGTTTCCGAGATGGCGGAACGGATCGAGGAAGAAAACGACCGCGACGATACCGGCAAAAATCAGCGTATCGCGAAGCTGACGGCGGTTGAATGCTTTTTCATCAACGATCGTCTCCGCCGCGCGCAGGCCGCGCATCAGCAGGATACCCGATGCAAGCAGCATGACTGCGACAGGAACGAGTTCGTTGAGCGCGGTGCGGACATATTCGGTCTTGATGCGGAAAAGCCCGTTGTCGGCAGCGCCTGCAACGATCGCGATGATCACAAGGATGGTTATGATGACCGCTGCTCGGAATTTATTGGCAAAATCATCGCGGGTGGTGGCATGGCGAAGAAGGGGAAGAAAGATCCCCGCAGCAACAAACGCCGCGCCGTAGCCGATGTAATGCGGCAGGGAAGCGGATGCCCAAAGAAGGATGGGCAGGAACCCGAGCAGCGCGATCACGGTTCCGAGGACCCCGAAAAGCCATTTGAAGCCTTTGAGTTTACGGCTCACGGCCGGCAGAAGGAAAACGAAAAGGCCGAAATACAGGCAGGCAAAGCTCGAAAGCGGTATCGCCGCGCCCGTCAGCACCGTGACGATGAGCGTGATGTAGAGGTATACGAGCGTTGCGGCAAAAACCGTGCGGTAGAACCTGTTCATGCGCTTGCCCTCCTTTCGGAAGGTTCCTGCTCTCCACCGGGTTCTTCGGCAGTGCCGGGAAGCAGATCCTCCGCGAAGATCGGGAGCACGCTGCCGCCTGTGAGCTGTTTCGCTTTTGCGATCGCTCGGAGGCTCGTTTCTCCCCGCCTTGTGGCGATATAGACGATTATCTTCTGCCTGTCGGCGCCGCTGCAGACGGCGGAGATCAGCTCTTCGGAGGTGCAGACTTCCCCGTTTTTAGCCGAGCCGAGGGCGAACAGGATCTTGCTGTATGCCGCGCCGAACCCTCCAGGGCTCGTGAATGAAGATATCGAATCGGCGATGATCGCGTTGGTGAAGAGACGGTAGCCGACCCGGCGGCGCTCGAGACTGTCGCAAACGGTGCGCGCGATCGAGAAGCAGACCTCCTGACGCGGATAATGCATATCATAATCGCCGTGATAACCCATATCGAGGGCGATGCAGACGGATTCCTGCCATACAGGATCAAACTGCTTGACGATCAGCGTCCGGCGGATGGCGCTTTGCTTCCAGCTGATGCTGCGCATCGGCTCGCGTCCGGTGTAATCCCGATAGCCGCAGACGGAAAGGGGATCCTCAAGCAGCTGCTTCTTATGCGCGATCTCGTCCACTGAATTGCAGAACGCCTTGAGAAGCGAATCGTTTTCGATCGCGGCCGGATAGATAACTATGCTGCTTTCATTGTTCATCCTGTAATCGAATTCCTTGAAACCGAGGAAGTCGCCGGTATGGAAATCCGCATAGGAGAAACGGTATTCGCCGCGCTCCGCGATCGAGGCGCGCAAATAACGCCGGACCTTCTGCTTCCCGCGCACGAGTACGGTGCTGCGGTAGATGCGATGGTCCTTCGTGAGGAGCTTTGTGCTGTATTGCTCGGATTCGAGGACTTCGAGCTCCCGAGGGAAATGCTCATCGATGCGGATCACGGGAGAGGAACGAAGGTTCGAATTCGACACAGTGCTGTACACAAAGAATTCTTTCCCCGGCTCGCAGCTGCGCACCGACGGCCCGCATTCATAGTGTATTGCCCTGTGGTCGCTTGCATTGCGGACGGAATACCATTGCAGCGCAAGGGCGACCAGGATGACTATCACAAAGAGGACAAGCATTAGATGATCACCGGTGTTTCAGATCTCGGTGGGAACGCTGACTTCGCCGAGGATCGCGCGGAAGGTCTCTTCAGCTTCCTCGCGGCTGATGGCGGTCTTGTAATGCAGACGGTGAGCAAGGATGTACGGCGCAAGGAAGCGCACATCGTCCGGATCGACATACTGCCTGCCGCGGAAGGCGGCGTATGCCTTTGCCGCTTTGCAGAGGGCGATCGTGCCGCGGGGGGAGGCGCCGAGGTTCAGCCTGCTGTCATTCCTCGTTTTTTCGATAATGTCCATGATATAGCCCATCACCGCTTCGCTGATCTCGATCGTGTCGAGCTCCGCGCGCAGCCGGAGCGTTTCTTCGGCAGTGATAACGGCTGGGAGCTCCTCGATGATGGCTGCCGTGTCGCGGCGGCGGGCAACGCCGATCTCCTCCCCGCGCGTCATATAGCCGAGCTTCATGCGCATCATGAAGCGGTCCATCTGTGCTTCGGGCAGCGGGAAGGTGCCGTAGGATTCGATCGGGTTCTGAGTCGCGGCAACGGTGAAGGTTTCGCCGAGGCGATGGGTGACGCCGTCCACGGAGACCTGGCCCTCGGCCATTGCTTCGAGCAAGGAGGACTGGGTGCGCGGCGTGGCGCGGTTGATCTCATCCGCAAGGACCATATCCGCGAAAACGGGACCGGGGCGGAATTCGAATTCGCCGGTCTTCATGTTATAAAAATTGATGCCGGTAACATCGCTCGGCATAACGTCGGGCGTGAACTGGATGCGCTTGAAGCTGCCTCCGGTCGCCTTTGAGAAGGCGCGGAACAGCATCGTTTTGCCGGTTCCGGGAACGTCTTCGAGGAGGATATGACCTCCGCAAAGGTGGCAGACGGCGATGAGCGTGATCTCCTCATCCTTGCCGACGATGGCTTTTGAGCAAGTGCTGACCAAACGGTCACGATATGAAACGAAATCCTGGATTGCCATATTATACCTCCGATGGGGTGTTTTTGATTATATCACAAAGCAGGTTTTCTGTATAGTAAAACTTATGGACGGTGCCGGAAGGGGACTGCGGGAAGGCATAAAAGAGGGAAAAAAGAAATTTAATGTTTACATTCATCTCTTTTGGCGGTATTATATCATAAAAGGCGGGGAGGCGGCTTTGCCTCGGCCCGACGGAAGGAGGAAAACAGAGAATGCCGGAGCGGAAAACAAACGGGCAAGGCATGCTTGCATCTGTCGATGATTATATCGCGATCGATATAGAAACGACGGGAAACGATCCGGCCTCCGATTCAATAACAGTGCTGAATGCCGTGCGCGTCGTGAACGGACGCAGTATCGGTAAATTCAAAACGCTGATCGATCCCGAACGGAAGATCGACGGCAAAACGGCAAAGCGGATCGGCGTCAATCCGGCCCTTTTTGAAGGGGCGCCCAAAATCGGAGAAATGCTGCCGGTTTTTCTTGCTTTTATCGGAGATTCCGCAGTCGTCTGCCACGGTGCAGAGCGAATGCTCGCATTGCTCGAGCGAGACTGCATGAAATATGCCGGCAAACCGTTTGAAAATCATTATATCGACACGGCGGAGCTTGCGGGTCTCGTCTTTCCGGATGACGACGCCGGCAGCCTTGACAGCCTTTCGAAAGCCCTCTTCGCCGACAACGGCGTGATCAACAAGCGCGTCGATACCAGGGCGGACGTTGCGGCGAAATGCTATGAATACCTGAAACTGTACTGCGTCAAATACGGCATCGGGCTAGATCCCGCGCCGACCGCGCCGAAAAAGACCGAAGCGGCCGACGCATCGGAAGAAACCGCAGTGCCGGAAGAAACCGTTCCGCCGGAAGGATCTGCATCGCCGGAAAAAACCGCGGGACCCGGGAAAAGCAAAACGCCCGCGCCTGCCGCACCGGAGAAAGGCGAAACGCCGGCACGGGAAGTGACCGGCGTGCCGGAAAAGGCCGCCGCTCCGGAAAAAATCGCGGAGGCCGAGCCGCCTGAAACGGAGGAAAGAACGGAGAAACCGAAGCGCGATAATATCCGCGTTATCCGCTCCGAGGACCTCCAGCGCGAAAGGGAAACCGTGCCCACCGGGAAAAAACTGAGGATCCTGCTGATCCTGATGACGGTCCTCTCGATCGGCGCGATGGTGCTCTACGCCGTCGTCCGCAAGAGCTGGGTGCTGTTCATCCTCCTCGCGATGCTCGCCGGATATGTCGCCTGCTGCATCGCGATCACAGTACGCGGCAAAAAGAAAAAGTGAATCCGTACAGTATAAAACACCCGCATTTTCGCGGGTGTTTTTTGTCGGGCCGATGAGCATCGGGGCCGTCCTAGAATAATTAACCGAATTTCGAAACCGCGATCACCGTTTCCTGCATTTTCCCATCGATAAGCTCATATTTGACGATGCAGCTTGGGCTGAGCCCACCGTCGCTCAGACTATATACAATAAAGAAAGCGTTGTCTGTAATGCAGCCTCCCGAATAGCCGACACTTTTCCTGTTGATCATGTCCGAGATCCCGAAAAGCACGTCGAGCGTAATATTGCCGTCGAAAAGCACGTTGCTTTCATAATCCATAACGGTCAAATGCATGCCGATGACCGTCTCGTCGGCGTCCTGTACGGAGCCGAAAGCAAAGATCCGGTCGTCCGAAAGCACCATCCCTTCGCCGCTTTCGACCGTGACCGCCTCCTCGAGCTTCCCATCCGAAAGCCGGAAGACCTTCGTGGGCACGTTCGATTCGAATTCCGGGGCGACATAGACCTCGTCCTCGGACTTCACCCAGATCGCAAAAAACGAGCCGGGATAATCGAGCGAGATATCTTCGAAAAGCTTTTCAAGCTGCTCTGTTTCCGTATCATAGCGGTAGATCCTGATCCGGTTGCCGATCGTGATCGGGTCCTCGTCCTCGTTTTCGGGATATTCGCGCTCCACGTTCGAGACGCAGAAATACAGATATTTTTCATAAAAAAACATCCTCGGCGCGCCGTTTGCCCTTTCCTCGCAGATCGGCTTGAATTCACCCGTTTCAAGATCCCAGCTTGTGATATTCCAGCTGTTGGTCGGTATTCCGTCCTCAACGACCGCCTGCGCCCAGTTCATGCCGTAGATTTTCCCGCGGTGGATCGCGATCCGCTGCGGAGTGAAACGATAGTCGAAGCTCTCATCGGCGTCCAGCCTGAAAAGCTCTTCCCTTTCGGTGCTGTCCGGGTTCATCCTGTAAACCGTCGTTCTCATCGGACCGCCGATGCAATACAGCTTCCCCTGATAATAATCAAACAATTGACCAATCATCCCGCTGACAAATCCATTGCAGTCATCGTTTGCATCCGTCGCGTCATGCGTGCATTCGGGCCTGCTGCAGAGAACATCGCTTTCTCCGGAGGCTTTGTCGTAATAGTAGATATAGCAGCCTATTCTCGAGCCGACATAATAATATGCATCATCCGTGCTTATAAAATTAGTAAAACCGCACGGGCGGCTGTTATCATAATCAGTTGAAAGTCTTGTTTTCCCATTACCGGGACCGCCCGGCGCCGCGGTTTCGGATGAATGCTCCTGCGGTTTCACGCCGCAGCAGATCAGCGGAAGACATAAGAGTATGAGCAACAGAAAAGCAATCTTTTTCATAAAGGAATCCTTTCTTTAATGTGAACTGTCAGCATAACCATGCAGAGCAGGATCGAAAAGATACGTCTGTTTCTCGTAACATGTTCCTTCTTAGAAGTTTCTTTTGCAGCGGAATTGCGGATATACCTGCTTCCATGGCAGCAGGAACATTCATTGTTCCGTCTGCATCTATATTATATATTTTGAGCCTGCAAAAATCAATACTAAATTATTTAAAATTATAAAAAATAATGTCTTTATTGAAACTATAATGTCAAAATTCCACGAAGGGCATTATACCGCTCCGCCCCGGTTCATCGACCAAAGTCAGTGAAGACAGGCGAAAACGGCGTAAACCGGAACGCCGACAGCGAGAGCCGTTAGAAGATCATGCCCCGGCGTATGCGAATAAAGCTCCCACCCGTTCGCAAGAAGGAATGCGGCGGCGAAGGAGAGGGGCAGCAGCATGATGAGGAATGCTGCTTTTGCGGCATGTTTTTTGCGCTTTATCATAAGCACGGCGAAAACGGTGAGCGCCGCCGCGGTCAGCGCAAGCGCACCGATAAGGACAAGGAAGGGCAGGCGCGATGCTGAGGGCGAGATATCGTATTTGAGCTCGACCCTTCCGGACTGCAGGGTGCAAACCTCGCCGAAGCCGCCCGCCGAAATGTCGGTAAAAACGCTTCCGGCCGGCGCAGGCTGCTCCCCGTTTTGCTCCCTTGCGGCAAGGAAGGGATCGGTGATGACCTCCTCTCCGGTTTTCCCGGAAAGATTTGAGGCGGGCGGCACGGCGACCGAGCAGCACTGAGGCCGTTCGCTGCTGCGGAGACGGTCGAGCAGCGTGTACCAAGCCTGAACATTATAACGAACGACAGTCACGCCGAGCACGGTATCCGGTGCTGCGCTTTTTTCAAAGCCGGTCACTTTTTCGCTGAAGGAAAAGCAAAGCTCGCCGGGCTCTCCGCTGCTGCAAACGACAGCCTCGCCGTAGGCAAGATAATGCTTTTTCGTCAGCCTCGCGAAAACCGTTGCCGCAAGCGCGGCGATGAATGCCGCGGCGATCAGGCTGAGCATCAGCCTGCGCTTCAGGATCGTGCGTCTCAGCCGCTTCAAAGGCAGCGCTTCGTCCGGCGAAGGAAGGCGGGCGGACCGCATTTTCGCTTCCTCCGCGCGGCAGTCGGGGCAGCGGGAGAGATGTGCCTCAATGAATTCCCGGGAGTCCTCGCTTTCGATATCCTCCACATAAAGCGGCAGAAGGTCCCTGACAAGCCCGCAGCTGCGCTGCATCTCATTCATGTTTTCTTTTCCGCTCATCTCGTTCCATCCCCTTTCTCCGTTTTTTCCATCCGCTCGATGATCTTCTTTCTTGCCCGGTGATAGATCACGCAGGCCCAGTTCGCGCTCCGCCCGAACAGCCCGCCGATGGTTTTGAAATCCGTTTCCATGAAGACTCTCAGCATGAAAACTTCTTTATAGGGCTCGCCCAGCTCGTGCACGAGGCGGCGGATCAGCGAAGCGTCGCTTTTTTCGGCAAGAAATTCCTCCGCGTCCGGAATTTCGGCGGGGAGCTCCTCGGCGGGCAGCGGAACGAGCTTCTTTCGCTCTTTATTAGACGAAAAGTAAATGTTTTTTGCGATCTGACAGAGCCAGATCCGGACGTCGCAGTCTCCTCGGAAGTTTTTTATGGCGGTCAGCGCACGGAAGAAGGTCTCGGCCGTGATCTCTTCAGCAAGATCGCAGTCGCCGCTGAGCCTGCAGACATAGCGATAGACGTCGCGAAAATAAAGCCCGTAAAGGGCCTCGATATCCTCCAAGCTGCCACCTCCTCCCAACATAAGACCGATCCGGCGGCCGAATCTTACAGCCGAAGCGAAATATATTGCGCTTCTATTCTAACCTTGCCGAAGCCCGGCTGTCAATTCGGCCGAACGGGAGGAACGGAAGCAAATATACTCAGGATGCGCTGTAAGAAACCGCATCGGCGGCGGTCGTATGAATGAAGGACGGCGTTTTGCCGGGAACTATGGGGGAAACGGAATGAGATTCAGAAATACTGTGATCCTGTTGAGCATCTGCATCATGGAAGCGGCGCTCGGCTTAGGCATAATGAGCATCTATGCGATGCACTTCAAACTGCCGATCGACGGCTGCACTTCCCTGCAGGTCGCCGGACATAGTTATTTTATCGGCGAAGAGGAGCAGATGGACGAAGCATACGGAAGATTTATCAACAGCCTTTCGGATTTTGCGGAGGAGGACGGTTCGCTTTTGATCCTTTGCCCGTTCGGAGCCGCGGGGCTTGCCGTTCATGATGACGGGAATTGGCTGCAGACGGTGCTTATAAGCGGCGATATCGCCGATTTCAGCGCCGAGAAGGGGATCATCGTGAGCTCCGATCCGACAGTGCAGTGCTATATCGGCGACGGCGTCTTCATGCGCGGAAAGTTCGATCTGAGCATTATCGGCGTTTATGATGAAAATAAAATGCCGATGAACCTGCGGAACATGGGCTTTATTTGCCCTCTCGGCATGGCGGCGAAGCGTCCGGGGCTTTCGGAGGACAATTCCCTCATCATAATGACGAATACAAAGGATACGGACGGGCTTATCGGGATGATCGAATCGAGCGGCTACCGTGAGAAATACGGCGTAAGCATGATCTCGGAGCCGATTGGGCTTATCGAAGGCGTCAAAAAGAGCTTCATGCATGATGATCCGTTTTCAGCCGATCCGCGTCCGACCGCATTCGGCGTGCTTTCGCTGATGACGGCGATCGTCTGCGGCGGGCTGATCCTCTGCCGCGACAACCTCAATCAACTGAATGTGAGGCGCCTTTTCGGGATGCCGTGCAGCCGCATGATCGCACTGCTTGCCGGAGTATCCGTTTTGACGGTCATTTTCGGCCTGCTTTTGTTTTACGGCATCGCCTCGGCCTCAAAAGCATTCTGGTTTTATGAGCAAAAACATATCCTTCGCCTTATTGCGTCGATCGCCGCGATCCTTTGCGCGCTCGCGCTTGCCGTCGATGCCTGCGGCATAATCTTGCTGCGAAGTTTCTTTCGGGGAGGTAAAGCAAAATGAAGCTGCTGCGTCAGGTGATGAAGGATCTGCGGCGTGAGCTTGCGTGGCTCCTGCTTTATGGCGTGCTCGCGAGCATGGTGTTCGATACGCTGCCCGGATTGATCGGTTCGCTGAGCTCGGGATCGCTCCGGCAGCTGCAGAGCATGGAGGAGGATATGCGCAGAGCAAATCTCAGTATGATCCGGACAAAAAGCATACGTATCGGGACCGTTCCGGATGAAGCAAGGATCCGGTTTGCCGAACTGCCGGAGCCATACAGGGGCAGACCGCTTCGCAGGATCATCGAGGAGGGCTTTTCACGGGAAGGCAGGCTCGGCTGCTGGGCGATCGAATACGAGCGGGAGACGAACGAACCGAAGTATGTTTATTTCGTCGGCAAATACGTCGATCTCGCTCCGATCGAGGTTCCAACGGACTGCGATTATTATATCTGCGCATCGGAGGATGACGCCGACCTCGTCGGGAAAACAGTAACGGTTTTCGGCGAGGAACTGCCGGTTTCGGGAGTCGTGCCGGGCGATGCGATGATCTATCATCCGATCAGCCGGTATTCGGCGGAGAACCTGAAGGGCGCGCTCTTCGTTTTTATTCGCGATTATGAAAGCGTTCGCAGGCTCTTCTGGTACAGCCATATCACCTTTGTAAACGACAACCTGATTGCCGTCGGCGCCGATAAGGCGGAGCTTGCAGAGCTCGTTTCGGCGATCAGCCGGGAAACGGGGAAGTATGCTTATGTGCAGACGATGGAGGAATATCTCGGCGGCTCAACTCAGCGCATGCGGCAGTACACCGACTTGCTGTTCCGCTTCGGCGCGGTCTTCGCGCTGATCACGGCGATGGTGCTGAATATCTCGCGTGCCATTCGCCGCTGGGAGGGGGAGTATTCGATCCACCGCCTTTTCGGAGCGCCGGAGCCGTTTGTCTTTGCGCGGATGCTGCTTTTCGGGTTCGGTTACAACCTGATCGCGATCGGGTTCATTTGGTATAAAACGCTTTTTCCGTCCGAATGGACGATGACATACTATTCGGACGGAACGACTGCGATTGAAAAGGCGCGCGGCGCGATCTCGCCCGCAGCGGCGGTGAAAACTGCGGAAACGACCGGCCTGATCGCCGCGGTCGTGCTTGCCGTCTGCATCTTTGAATTTCTGCGTTTCAAAAAGAAATTTGCCAAAGGAATGAGGGGGGAATGAAAAATGAAAACGATTGCCGCAAGAGGGCTCTCGAAGAGTTATAAGATATCGAAGGATTCCGTTGTCAATGCGGTCAGCGGTGCGGATCTCGAGATCAGTGAAGGCGGGATCACCGCGATCGTCGGGCCATCAGGTTCCGGGAAATCCACGCTTCTCAACATGCTCGGGCTGATCGTAAGACCCGATTCGGGTGAAGTGCTTTTGGACGGCGAAAGGATCGACTCCATGCGCGAAGGGAAGCGCTGCCGCTTCCGCAATGCGAATTTCGGCTATGTCATGCAGGATTTCGCTTTGATCGACGGCGAAAGCGTTTACAGCAATATCCGTCTGCCGATGCTTTACAATAAAAAGATCAGATTCACCGAATACCGCCGCCGCGTGCATGAGGCGGCGGAGAGCCTCGGCATTGCCGATAAGCTCCGCAGGAAGCCTTCTCGGCTTTCGGGCGGCGAAAGGCAGCGCGTCGCCATCGCCAGGGCGATCGTCTGCGATCAGCCGATCATTCTTGCGGATGAGCCGACAGGCTCGCTCGATGCGGAAAACCGCGACATTGTAATGGATATCCTGCTCGACCTCTGCAAAAACAAGGGCCGCACAGTCGTGATCGTGACGCACGATCTTTCGCTCGCAGCGCGCTGCGATAGGATCATCAGGATGAAGGACGGAAGGATCGCGGAGGAAAACAACGGGGAAGAATAAACAAACTATGGAAAAATGCGGGGAGGTCTGATATAATAAATAAAGGGAGCGTTGGCGGACGCACGAAACAGCTCCCGGCTCAAGGAGGTAAGAATGTTATTCGAAAGCACCGCTGCCGCAGCGGCCGGCAGCACATTTTTCTTTGATTGGGAGATCTCCTTCATGGCTTGGCTGCAGGCGCGGCTGCCGGATTGGGCAACTCCGGTGATCTCCGCTTTATCGATATTCGGCGAGGAGATGCTGCTCGTTGCGATCCTCGGCTTCTTCTATTGGAGCTATAATAAAAAGATCGGCAAGCGCATCGGCGTCTGCATGCTGACTTCGAACCTTTGGAATCCTTTGATCAAGGGCATTTTCCTTCGCCTGAGGCCATATATGGTCAGCGACAAGGTGAAGCTGCTCCGAAAGATCGACAACAGTGCTGAGATCACGGACGTTGCGGCGCAGGGCTATTCATTTCCGAGCGGGCATTCCGCGAACGCCGTCGCGACCTATGGCTCGATCGGCATTTCTTTGAAGAAAAAATGGATGACGGTCCTTGCATTCCTTCTGCCGCTGTTCGTCGGCTTTTCCCGCGTCGCCGTCGGCGCGCATTTCCCGACGGATGTTTTTGCCGGCTGGGGCATCGGCATCATCGTGCTCATTCTGATCCCGATGCTGCGCGAAAAGATCAAGAATCACTGGATCTTTTACGGAATACTTCTGCTGACGGGCTTTCCGGGTTTCTTCTATTGCAAAAGCAACGATTTCTTCACTGCATACGGCATGATGCTCGGCTTTGCCTTGACCGAACCGTTCGAGGAGAAGTTCGTGAACTTCGAGAATACCCGCTGCCCGATCCGCATGATCCTTCGCGTTCTTGTCGGCGGCGGCCTGTATCTCGGACTGAATATGCTTCTTAAGCTCCCGTTCCCGAAATCATTCCTCGATAACGGCACGCTCGCGGCGAACCTTGTGCGTACAGTGCGCTATGCAATAGTCATATTCGCGGTAACTTCGCTTTATCCGATGCTTTTCAAATACACCGCAAGGATCGGCAAAAAGAAAGAAGCGTCCGAAGAAAAAAACGAAGAAAAAGCATGACGGGCTCTTTCGGGGGCGTTTCGGTCGTGCAGTCATGATGGAGACCCGAAAATGAAAAAGTATTCTTGCGCTGCTGCAACAAAAACGGGCAGACGGCCGAACAATCAGGATAATTATTTGCTGGGCGGCCGATTTGCGCCGCTTGAGCACGATCAGGAAGCATTCTGCTGCGCCGGAAAAACAAAGACGCCGCTGTTTGCGGCGGTCTGCGACGGCATGGGCGGCGAGGCCTTCGGCGAGAGGGCGTCGTTCGAAGCCTGTTCGGCGCTGGCGGATGCCGCAGGCTCCCTCGGTGAATCGTTTGAAGCCAACAAGGATGCGATCGGCAAAGCCATTATCGAAGCGAATGAGCGGATCTGCAGCATCATGCAGTCAGAGATGACGGGCAGGATGGGCAGTACTCTTGCCGCCGTGCTCCTTCAGGATGACAGGCTTTATTATACCAATCTCGGTGACAGCAGGATCTACCTTCTCCGCGACGGAAAACTGCACCGGCTCACAAAGGACCATACAGAGGGCCAAACGATGCTCGATGCGGGCATCCTGACCGCCGAACAGCTCAAGACGCATCCGAGCCGCAACAAGCTCAGCCTGCATCTCGGCATCTTTCCCGAAGAGGTTTCGATCGAGCCTGCGGCTTATACCGACCTGCAGCTTGCGGGCTGCGACAGGCTGCTTTTGTGCAGCGACGGCGTTTACGGCGCGCTCGAAGAGGGTGAGCTCATTTCGATCCTCGGCGGCAGCGGTACAGCTGAAGACAGGGCCGGAATGCTGATCGATAAAGCATACGGCAACGGCAGCAGGGACAACATGACCGCGATGGTGATAGACATAAAAGACAGCCGTTCGGTGCTCCTGCCCCTGGCTGTGATCGGTTCATGCCTGGCTCTCGCTGCCGCGGCGGCAGTCCTGCTGATGAATTGCTCAGCCGACGCTCCCGGCAATGAAAACCGGACGGAGGAACCGCAAACCTCGGTCGGGCCGACGGATACCTGAACCGAAGCCGGATGCCGATACTGCCCTGCGCATAGATAAAACAAGGACCGTGTTTAAGGAAAACACGGTCCTTTTGCATGAGAAAGCTTAATTATCGATCACGTCGAAGACAGCGGTGAAAACAGTGCCGCTTTCCTTGCTGCTCGAAACGCTGAGCTCCGCGCCGATCAGCTCCGCCGTGCCCTTCAGGATCGGCAGACCGAGGCCGTGGCCTTTTTCGCTGCGTGCCTTGTCGCCGCGATAGAACCGCTCGAAGATATGCGGAAGATCCTCTTCGGAGATCACGCTGCCGCGGTTGCGGACGGTGAAGCGCGCTTTCCTGCGGCTTTTATTGAGTGCAACATCGACCTGCCCGCCGTCGGGCTCATATTTGAGCGCGTTTTCGATAAGACCGCTGATGATCTTTTCAACGCTCTGCGTGTCACCGGAAATGGTGATGTTTTCCTCAATGCTTTCCGAAAGCTCGACGCCGCGGTCATAGGCGACGGATTCCATCTGCAGAACGCATTTTTCAGCCGCCTGCGAAAGATCGACAGGGTGGAGCTCGGCGCTCTTTTTTGCGCCGCGGACGCCTTCGCCGACCGCTTCGAGCGAAGCGAGGGTCAGCATCTCGTCGACGAGTTTCATCATGTTCTTCGCCGCATCGTCCGTGCTGTCGATCCATTGCCGCTGCTCCGCGACCGTCGCCTCCGGATTTGAACGAAGGATGCTGTTGTTCGCGAGCACGACAGTGACAGGGGTCTTGAGATCGTGCGAGATATCCTGAACGAACTGGCGCTCCATCTGCATCGCCCGCTCCATCGGTTTTGCGGCGAGCTTCGAAAGCCAGATGCTGATCGGAAGCAGAAGCCCCATCGCGGCAATGAAAACGGCGCCGAGGAGCAGAGCATTGCGCAGCGTGCGGGAACTGATATACTCCTTGTCTGCGATCGCGATCTTGTATCCGCCGGCAGTCGCTTCGCGACGGTAGATCACGCCGCTTTCGCTGAGCGTGCCGAAATCCTTTTCGGCGGAGACAATGGCGCTGACGGTTGCCGGAAGCTCGCTCTCATCCGCGGCATAGCCGTTGGAAAGCACGGAGATCTCGCCGCTCGAATTGTCATAATAAACGGTCATGATCCCTTCGCTCGAGATCATCCGGCCGCGTTTTTCGCCGCCGGGACGTTCGCCGTGCGGGCCTCCTTCCGGCGGTTCGCCTTCGGGCGGCGCATCATCGGGCTTTTCCCCGGAGGACGGCTCAAAATGCTGACCTTCGTCATCGCGGCCTCCGACGGGGCGGAAATCGCCGTTCGCGCCGGGTTCCCAGGGCTCGGTCACGAGCTGCATCGTTTTTTCGAGCTCGTTCATCTGCGCCTTGCGCTGCGAAATGCCGAGCGCGATGAACGCCGCGAGCAGCACGAAGCCGATCAGGCCCATATTATAGATGACGAATCGCCTGCGGTAGCCGGTCATGAACGGTTCACCTCCAGCCGGTAGCCGATCTTCGGGATCTTTTTGATCGAGATCACCGAACCGAGGTATTTGAGCTTCTTGCGGATGAAGGAAACATAGACCTCAACATTGTTGTCGGTCGCTTCGGAATCCATGCCCCAGCCGTTGATCAGCAGCGTTTCCGTCGGAACGGTCATGTTGGGATTCATCAAAAACGTGCGCAGTACTTCGAATTCCTTGTGGCTGAGCTGAACGGACTGCCCGGCGCAGCTGAGCATTGCGGATTGAAGATCGAGGGTCAGATCTTCATAATCGATATTGTTGACAACAACATCGCCGCGGCGGCGGGTGAGAGCGCCGACTCTCGCGAGCAGCTCCGCCGTGTCGAAGGGCTTGGTCATGTAATCATCGGCGCCGCTGTTGAGGCCCGTGACCTTGTCGCCCGTCGTCGTGCGGGCTGTGAGCATCAAAACCGGAGTGCTCACGCCGTCCTTGCGCAGGATGCGTATGACCTCGAAGCCGTCGAGCTTCGGAAGCATGACGTCCAGGATGATCAGATTGTATTCAAGCCCTTTCGCGTAATCGATCGCGGAGAGCCCGTCGTGAACGCAGTCCACGAAATAGCCCTGCTGCTCAAGGATCTTCTTGAGCGCTTTTGCAAGGGAGCGTTCATCTTCAACAATGAGAATCTGCATATGGGAGTTCCTCCTTTACGGATGCGGTCTCGCCGCGGGAAGGATTCTTCTTCTCTTCCGATTATAGCATAGTTTAGCAGAGCCTGCTGAAATATTTCTGAAAAAAGTTTTTGTTTTGTTTAATATCGGTTTAAGATTTCGGAGTATAATTCGGCTCAGAACAAGGGAAGGGGCCGGCGGAAAGCTCCGGAAAGATTTGAACCGAAGCGCCCCGCCCCGGAACGGCAATATGCGGCGGCGCAGCCGCGAAAACAGAAGGAGGATGACAATTATGAAAAAAAGAAGAACGATCGTGATCATGGCGGCAATGCTCGCGCTGATGCTGACGGTGCTGCCGATCCTGAACCTGACTTCGGCATCTGCCGAAGCCGCACAGGGCGAAGAAACGGAGCAAAGCGGAACTGATGAAGAGCAGGCGATGCCTGCGCTGAGCTTCGAAAACGGCGAACCCCCGCAAGGCGCTCAGGGTGAGCCGATGCAGGGCAGCCCCGGCGAACCGCCGGAGGGCTTCAGCGGTGAGATGCCGCAGGGCTTCCCGGAAGGCGGGGACGGCGGAATGCAGTTCCAGAACGGCGGAAACGGTGAATCCGGCGGCCGGAAAAGCGGCAGACGCGGCGAAACGGGCTCCAACGGCCAGGCCGGAGAAACCAGCGGAAAGAATGACGGCACCTGCACGAACTGCAGCCGGAAGTGCACGAGCATCTGGCCGACGGCGCTGATCGCGGGAGCTATCGGCCTCGCGGCGGGGATCGCGGGCACGGTGATCGTAATTGCACTCAAAAACAGAATCAAGCGGGAAAAAACCGCTGAAGCAAAGCAGGCTGAAGTAAAGGAGAATGCCGATGAAGTAAAAGACGAAGCGTCCGAAGAATGACCGACAGTTCGCATAGGCCGGTTTTAATGATCGGGATCGGGCCGTAAAAGGCCCGATCTGCTTTTTTATGCTGTGAAAAACACTGCGTTTATGCTATAATGAAAGCGATCAAAGAACCCGAAAGGAGATCAATTATGAACAGAACGATCACCGTGCGCGGCGTCGGGACCGCAAAGACAAAACCCGACCAGATCATCGTTTCGATCGACCTAAACGCAAAGGACATGGATTATGAAAAGGCGATCTTTCTCGCCGACGACAAGATCGAGCGGCTGACCTCGGCTTTATGTGCGGTCGGCTATGAAAAGGACGCGCTTAAGACAGTCAACTTCAACGTCAACACGAGCTACCAGGGTTATCATGACGATAAAGGCATGTACCGCCAGGTCTTCGACGGCTATATCGTCAATCACAGCCTGAAGCTTGCGTTCGATTTTTCCAATGAGCGTCTCGGCGAAACGCTGACGGCGATCGCCTCCTGCGATACGCAGCCCCAACTCAACATCAGCTTTACCGTCAAGGATCCCGCCGGGATCAAGGAAGCCCTTCTGAAAAGCGCGGCGGAAAACGCAAAGAGCAAGGCGGAGCTGCTTACCGCCGCTTCCGGCGTGCGCCTCGGCCAATTGATCAATATCGATTATAACTGGGGCGAAGTGAACACCTTCTCCCGCACGCGGTTCAACGCGATGGATGAAGCGGAGGAAGCAAAGCCGATGATGCGCGCTTTCGGCGCCAGCGCCAATTTCACGCCGGAGGATATCTCCTCGAGCGATTCGGCGGCATTCACATGGGAGATCATGGATTGAGCAGATCAAAGAAAGAGCCCCGGAGGAACGGCCGTCCGGGGCTTTGCTTTTCTGCTTTTAAATAATGCTTTTCCCAAACGGCACGGAGGTCACGTGCACCGGCCGTTTATCGATGAATTCAACAGTAAAACCGGTCCCGGGCTCCGGGGTGAAGGAGTACCGCCCGTTGACGGCAAGGAACCAATGCTGCATCAGCCCGCCGATGACTCCTCCGTGGGTGATGATAACTGCGTCCTCGCTCGCGCCGATCAGCGGAGCAAGCGCGCGCAGAGCCCGGCGGGTGACCTGATCCCCGCTTTCGCCGTTCGGGCAGACATTCGCTTCGATGTCGCCCGTGATCCATTTCTGATAGGCGTCGGTATTGCAGAGCTCCTGATAGGTCTTCATTTCGAAATCGCCGAAATCGATCTCGCGCATATCGCTTAAAACGCCGTGGGGGATATCGCCGTAAAGCGCCTTGAAGGTCTGCTCCGTGCGCAGCATCCCGCTCGTATAATAATGCGGCGCGGTCGGATAGCCGCCGCCTTCCGCCATCTTTTGCAGTTTCATCACGCTGCAGGGAAGCAGCGGCAGTTCGGTGCTGCCGTAATAGAGCTTTTTCATATTGCCTTCGGTCACTCCGTGGCGGATAAGCGTGAGCTTCATTTGAGCACCTCCCCGATGCCGCAGAAGAGCCGCGTGACGCGGTCGGCTTTTTTTGCAAGCGCGGCAAGGACCTGCCCGTGCAGCTCCCGCCAGTATCTTTCGGTTTTATCCATCGGCACGATGCCGGAGCCGATCTCCCGCGAAATGATGAGCATCGGCGCCGTTGAGTGGGGTTCAAGCGCCCGGAGGACCTCCTCCGCGCTCATGCCGCTTTCCGCACAGCGCTTCGTGTATGCTTCAAGATGGCGAATCGCACGCGCAGCGCCGTCCGGCCATAAGAGCGCAAGGTCGAGCACTTCACTTTCGTCGATGCCGTATTCTCTTTTCGCGTATGTCAGTTTTCCCGAATACGCGCCGCCGATGATGAGCTCCATTTTTCACCTTTCAGCCGATCATGACCGTTCTTTGAGCGAAGCCGCCCTGCACGAATACCAGCACCGCAGCGCCGAAAAGCTCGCCGAGCGTGAGCGCAAAGCCGGAGATATCGCCGTTCATTCCGTCAAGGTTTTTATAGGCGATCAAAGCGAAGATCCAATAGAATAATGCCGCCGCGGCGGGAGCGAGGCCGAATACGCCGAAAAGCAGCGCGGGCACAGCCGCGGCGAGGATGAGGAGCGCTGCCAGCACGACGCGGAAGCGTGCATGCTGCTTTTTTCGAAGGGCAAGCTCCGATGCGAGCTCCTTTTCGCGTTCCTTCGGGAGAGTGTCCGCAGCGCCGCTATCGGCAGCCTGCACCGAAAGATCGGCAACGCCCTCGGTCTTGAGCTCGGCGCCGTTCGGCGAATCCCCGGCATCAGCCGCATTCACGCCGTTCATTTCGGCATATTGGCTCGTTTTCATGCTCCTGAGCGAAAGCACGGCAAGCCCGGCGCAGGCGCGGCTCGCGACGGGGATCAGCCCGAGGGAAAGCAGGAACGCGAACCGCGGATCTTGGATCAGCCCGAAGATCGGGGAACGACCTCCGCTTTCGAGCGCACGCATCGCACAGCCGGAGGAGAAACACGGCATGATGCTTCCGCAGGCCGCCTGAGGCGCCTTTTCAGCGGAGAAGAACACGCAGAACTGCGCCAAAACGAGCAGCATGAGGCAGATCACGCCAAACGCCCCGCAGTGGGGATCCTTGAGTATTTTTTGCCGCGTTTGAAGGTCGCGGTGGGAGAGCATCGCATCGCAGACGTCCGAATAACCGTCCAAATGGAGGAAGCCCGTCACAAGCCACGGCAAGGCGGCAAGCAGCAGCGCGGCGACCGCGCGGGGCAGGGCAAGAAGCTCCGTGAGCCACGCGATGAGCGCCCATAATCCGCCGACGATGACGCCGATGAACGGCAGGCAGACGAGCATCCGCGAGCGCTGGCCTTCGTCCCATTTCCGAACGGGGCAGGGGATCGCGAGAAACATTCCCCACGCCATGAAAAATGCGTTGAACCGGGCTTTCATTTCCTTTTCAATCCTCCTCCAACTGCGGAAAAACTCCCTTGTGCGGGATCAGAACTCCGGCTGTGACTTCGCCGACCGCATCGAAAGCGGCGGCAAGCCGGTTGAGCACGGCGGCAAGCGCGGCGCGCCAGAGCTCGGTCGTTTTATCGAAAACGATCCCGTCGCGGAAAACATCGTCCGCAACGCAGATGATATTACCAAATGAATCGGCAAGCCGCATCAGCCCGCGGAACGAGCTCTCCTGCGCTTCTTCCGCGCGTTTGGCGGCGCCCTTCGCATCGAAGTTTTCCTCCACGAAGCCGCCGAACATCTCATTCGTAACGAGCGCGGTCACGCTGTCGAAAAGCACCGAAGCGATTCCGCAGCCTTCGGGCAGCGGCGCAGACTCCAGCCCGCGGCCGCATTCGACCGTTTCGAAGCCCCAGCCCTCGCGGTCGAGAAGATGTTTTTCGATCCGCTCGCGGTCCTCGCCGTCGACCGGCTCCATCGTCGCCCAATAGTACATCGGCCCGCCCGCCGCAAGCTTCTTTGCAAGCCTCTGCGCAAGGCGGCTTTTGCCGCTTTTGCTTCCGCCGATCAACAGGATCTTCATAAACTAAAACTCTTTTTCGGGGATATTCGCAAGGTATCCGTCGTCGATCGATGCTTCCCCGAAGGTCGCCATGCCGTTCATCGCGGCGCAGGCTCCGCGCATGATCTGAAACGCGAGCGGACAGCCGCTGCCCTCGCCGAGACGCATGCCGAGGTGCAGGATCGGCGCAATGCCGAGCTCCGCTTCCGCGATGCGGCTCCCGTTCTCCTTCGAGGCGTGCGCAATGAACAGAAAATCGGAAACAGCGGGGCAGAGCCGAACCGCGCAGAGCGCGGCGACGACGGAGATGAACCCGTCCGCCACGGCGGGTATGCGGTTCGCCGCAAGGCCGAGATAGGCTCCGGCCATCGCCGCAAGGTCGAACCCCCCGACCTTCGAAAGAACGTCGATAACGTCGCCGGCGTCGGGCCTGTTCAGCGCGACGGCGCGGGCGATCACTTCCTTTTTATGTTCGAACGCTTCCTGCGAGAGCCCGCTCCCGAGGCCCGTCACGGCCTCGGCCGTGGCGCTTGTGAGCGCGGAAAGCACGGCGGCGGAGGTCGTCGTGTTGCCGATACCCATTTCGCCGACGCCGACGGCTTCGATCCCGTCCGTTTTCGCGCGGTCCGCCGCTTCGATCCCCGCTTCGAGCGCCGTAAGGCATTCATCGCGGGTCATCGCAGGTTCTATGTAAATATCATTTGTGCCGCGTGAGATCTTGCGGTCGATGATTCCCGGATGGCGGAGATCCGAATTGATACCGACGTCGATGATCTCCGTCCCGTCCCCGAAAAAGTCGGCGAGGGCGGACATGCCGGTCCGGTGCTTCGTCATATTGACCGCCTGCGAAAGCGTGACGCTCTGCGGCGTGACGGCAACGCCTTCCCGAACAACGCCGTTGTCGGCGCAGAAAACGAGGATCCGCCGCTTCTCAAGGCTGTTTTTGACCTTCCCGGTGATCCCGGCAAGGCGGATCGAGAGCTCCTCGAGCCTTCCGAGGCTGCCCGGCGGCTTCGCGAGCTCCGTCTGCCTCTTCCGCGCGGCGTCTATCGCGGCTCCGTCGGCGCCGCGGATCGACGATATGATTCTTTTGAGTTCGCTTTCGGTCATTTACAGATATCCTTTTTCATCAAGCCATTCGAGCGACGGCGTGCAGTGCATATTTTCAATGGTAAAGGTCGCCTCCGGGCAAAGCTCCGCGACCTTGTTGATGATCCGCCCGATCGGGATATTTCCTTCGCCGAGCGGGGAGTGCAGATCCTTTCCGCCCGTGTTATCGTGCAGATGAACGTGGAAAAGATACGGCGCCATCGGGCCGATCCAATCGAGGGGCGGAACGGCGGAAACGGAGCAGTTCGCGTGCCCGACGTCGAGGCAGAGCCCGAGCCGCGGGTCGCTCACGCCGCGAACGATCTCAACGAGCGTTTCCGGCGAGGGCTCCATCACGTTTTCGAGCGCGATCATTATGTTTTCCGGCGCGCCTGCAAGAAAATCCTTCCAGAAAAGGATCGACTGCTCAACGTAATATTCCGGGTAATAGATCTCCGGGATGAACCCGCCGTGGATGACGATCCTATTGAACCCGAGCTCCTTCGCAAGCCCGATCGCCTCAGCGTAGCGCTCCGCCGCGAGCCGCCTTGCCCGCGGATCGATCGCGCAAGGCGCAAGCTCCGCAAACGGCGCATGGAACCAGCCTGGCGGGAGGCCGTCCATGAGCTCCTTAGTCCTTTTGAGGTTTTCCTCGCGGTCAACGTCGATGCGCTGAGCCCAGCAGAATTCAGCGATCTCGAGCCCGATCCGAAAGCGCAGCGCAGCCGGGCGGCAGTCGTCCGCCGTCGTGGAAACAAAAAGCCTGTTTCGGATCCCCGCCTTATTTTCCAATGCGCCGCTCCTTCGCCGGAGAATGCTCCGGTCTTTTCTCAATCATACCATACAGCAATTCAAAATACAAGGCGCGGGGGCGCTTCAATCGTCCCTCTCCCGCCGAAGCAAACGCTGTTTTTCCCTTGCACGGCGGTATTTTTTGCCGTCCTCGAAAACTGCGGGGCGGGGGAGGGCCTCCCTTTCGCGTCCGCGGATCGCCGCAAGGCGCTTCAAAAGCAGCTTCGTTTTCTTATCCTTTTTCATTGCGTCCTCCGCTTTCTTCGTTCATATTTTCAATCTGAAGGATACAGGAAACTTGCGGCGATGTCAAGCTTCGCCGGACAGCTTTCCGGGCATTATAAATTATGGGGCGTAAAAGATAAAAAAACAGCTCTTTTTTTGCCCGAAAAGGCCGTATTCGGATTGACAGATAACGGGTATAAGGTATACAATGGAAGTTGAAATTGAACGGAATCCTTAACCGTTCAGAGCCGTTTTGAAGCTCATTTCCGGCGCGGCAGGAGTTCCCATATTCGCCGCCCAAAGCGAAATTCATCGCGGCAGTAATTCACAAGGAGGAAACAGAATGAAGAAGTTTCTATCAATGCTTCTGGCAGTTGTGATGGTACTCGCTCTTGCAGTGCCCGCACTGGCGGAAACCAAGGCTCAGCACGGCGATATAACTGTCAGCCAAGCTCAGCCTGAACAGCAGGCTCAGGCTGACACCGCGAAGCTCCGCGGCGCGTCTTCCTGGGATTTTGAAACCGACCCCGCGGAGTCCGGCTTCACCTACATCGACCAGGACGGTGACGGCTTTAACTGGGTCTGGCACCAGAACACCGGCACCGGCAACTACACCACCCACAGCGGCGACGGCGTCATGACCAGCGCTTCGTACGACAATGACAACCAGGCTGCTCTGACTCCGGACAACTGGATGATCAGCCCCGTCTGCGAAGGCACTATGCTGACCTTCTGGATGTGCGGTCAGGATGCCAGCTACTGCGAAGAGTACGTCGGCGTTTACGTATCCACCGACGGCGGCGAGACCTGGAGCAACGAGATTGCGGGTTTCACCGCGACTTCGGAGATGACCCAGCAGGCAGTCAACCTTTCCGCTTACACCGGCGAGATCCAGTTCGCGCTGCGTCATTACAACTGCACCGATATGTTCTACCTCGATATCGACGATATCGAGCTGATGAGCGAGGTCCCGCAGTGCACCGTTACCTTCGTTGACGGCTATGACGGCACGACTATCGACACCATGACCGTCGAGGCCGGCACCGTGCTCAACGAGCGCGATTTCCCGACTCCGCCCACTCACGAGGGCTATGAGTTCACCGGTTGGGACTACAACGGCGCAAGCATCGCGGCGGATACCACCATCACCGCGAACTACAAGCAGGAAGGCTCCAATATTTGGGACTTCGAGACCGATCCGACCGCCCAAGGCTTCACATTCCTGGATCAGGACGGCGACGGCAACGGCTGGGGAAGGCTGAGCGATGCAGAGTATGCTCACGAGTCGACCTATGCTATGGCTTCCGCTTCCTATTCCAGCGGTGCGCTGACTCCGGATAACTGGATGATCACCCCCGCGTTCGAAGCGGTCGGCATGAGCTTCTGGACCCGCGGCCTGGGCTATCCCGATCACGTCGGCATCTTCGTATCCACCGACGGCGGCTCCACCTGGTCCGACAAGGCGCTGCTCGAATACGACACCGACGGCACGGCATATGAAAAGAAGACCGTCGATCTTTCCGCTTATAAAGATCAGGAGATCATGGTCGCTTTCCGCCATTACAACTGCACCGACCAGTACTACGTCTTCATCGATGATATCGAAACCTATAATGCTGCCCCGGAATATACGGTCACCTTCTATGATATCATGGATGAGTCCGTTATCGGCACCATTACCGTTGAGCAGGGCTACGTGCTGACCGAGGAAGACTTCCCCGAGGTCCCCGAGCACGAGGGCTATGTGTTCTACGGCTGGAGCTACGACGGCACCGGCATTGCGGAAGACACCGCCATTATCGCGTTCTATTCCTATGATGGCGTCTATGAGAACACCCTTTGGGATTTTGAAGACGAGATCCACCCGATCGTAACCGGTTTCCATACCGATGACGGAAACGGCGACGGCAACACCTGGGAATGGTTCAATGCGCCTGACTACGCAAACAGCACCAGCCATATGATGGCCTGCCTGTCCAACGGCATGGATTCGATGGATGATTGGCTCATCACGCCGAAATTCACCGGCACGCTGCTGACCTTCTACTATCGCGGCTACAGCGCGAGCTACACCGATCATCTCGAGGTTTACGTTTCCGCGGACGACGGCGCGACATGGAAGCCGGTCGGCGAGTACGAAGTGACCGGCGACACCTACACCATGGCGAGCATCGATCTCAGCGAGTATGAAGGCACCCTCCGTGTCGGATTCAATGTATCCGTCGCAGGCGGCGCATACGTCTTCATCGACGATATCGAGGTCATGAGCGAGACTCCGACCTACACCGTAACCTTCATCGACGGCTTAACCGGCGAACCGTTCGACAGGCCTCTGACCGTTGAGATGGGCTACGTTCTTGGCGAGCGCGATTTCCCGACTCCTCCCACCCACGAGGACTACGAGTTCTTTGGTTGGGATTATGACGGCAGCCCCATCGTCGCCGATACCGAGATCACCGCGATCTATGGTTATGCAGGCGTTTATTCCAACACGATCTGGGATTTCGAAACCGATCCTTCCGCGCAGGGCTTCCTGATGCTGGATGAGGACGGCGACGGTCATAATTGGGAATGGCAGGAGCCCGGTTCAAGCTACGTACACAGCACCTCCCACTCCATGTATTCCGCCTCCTATGAGGGCAACGGTGTCGGCGCACTCAGCCCCGACAACTGGCTGATCACCCCGAAATTCACCGCTTCGATGCTGACCTTCTGGATCCGCAACTACAGCGGAAGCTATAAGGACCACCTCGAGGTCTACGTTTCGACCGATAACGGCGCGACCTGGAGCGAATCCGTCCTGAGCATTGATCCGGCCAATACTTTTGAACAGTACACGATCGATCTTACCGAATACGGTGAGGCAGAACTCAGGGTCGCTTTCCGCCACTGCAACTGCAGCGATAAGTACCGCTTCTATCTCGACGATATCGAGATCATCACCCTTGCTCCCACCGCCATCGTTACCTTCGTTGACGGCGTTGACGGAAGCGAGATCAATACTCTTGAGGTCGAGACCGGCTACGTTCTGACCGAGGAAGACTTCCCGACTCCTCCCGAGCATGAAGACTGGACCTTTGTCGAGTGGGATTATGACGGCAGCTCGATCCTCCAGGATACTACCGTTACCGCGCTTTACAGCTATGATAAGCTCTTGATCTGGGACTTCGAAACCGATCCCTTTGAACAGGGCTTCATCCTTCTCGACGCCGACGGCGACAGCAGCAACTGGCAGTGGGCGACTTCCGGCTACTCCGGCTACTTCCACGAGGGCATCGGCTACATGATCGATAAGTATAAGACCGATCCGGACGATTACCTGATCACCCCCGCCTTCACTTTCAACAGCGATGTCTGCCAGATTAGCTTCTGGGCGAACTCCTACAGCGCGAGCTGGCTCGAGTATCTCGGCGTATACGTATCCACCGATGACGGCGAGACCTGGAGCGAAGAGATCTGGGGACAGACCCTCACCAACATCACTCCTCAGGAATTCACCATTGACCTCAGCGCTTATGCAGACGACACGATCCGCGTTGCGTTCAGGCACTACAATTCCCCCGATAAGTTCTATATCTTCCTCGACTACATCACCCTGACCGACGCTACCCCCGTTCCTCTTGCGGAACCGCATAACGTCTACTTCAAGGTCGGCAATGCAACCCTCGCGACCCTCGAGAACGTCCTCGAGATCACCGAAGAGGATCTGCCCGAAGGACCTGCCTGGTACGGCTTCACCTTCACCGGCTGGGATATGACCGTTGAGGAGATCAACGCTGCTCTCGCCGAGGGCGACGTCACCGTCAACGGTATCTTCGTCCCCGCGGAGAATGCGTTCACCGTCACCATCATCTACGGCGAAGAAGTGACCGAGAAGACCTTCACCGAGAGCCGCTGGCTCACCGTCAAGGCGAAGGCTCAGAACAAGGCCGGTCAGTACTTCCAGTATTGGACCATGGACGACGTCATCATCAGCTACAGCCCGCGTGCAAACGTCCGTGTTGTCGATACCTGCACCCTTGAGGCGCACTACGCTGACGAGCCCATCGAGGCGACCGGTGTTGCGCAGCTCATCAAGGCGACCTTCGCAGGCGGCAGGGAGACCTTCGTAGTTTACCTCGCTGCACCGAACGGCGCGACCATGACCGACGCAGGTCTGCTCGCATCGCCCGCGACCGAGTATGATCCCGAGGACGGCGAGCTGACTCCGGACAACGCGAAGTTCTATAAGCACTGCAACATCAACGATCCTTCGCAGCCCGCGACCTACACCTGGATCAAGACCAATGTCCAGGAGGGCGACGTCTGGTACATCCGTCCGTTCGTCACCTATGAGCTCGACGGCGAGACCTTCACCGTCTACGGCGAGACCACCGCTGTCAAAGCCGGCAACGAATAACACAGGACCCGGCCACAGCGCCGGATAACCGAACAAAGAGAAACGGTCTTCCGAAATCGGGAGACCGTTTTTTGTTCCGCTTTTACGGAGGGCAAGGGGAGCGGCGCGGAGCTTTTCAATGGCGCCTGTGCCTGCCGTGCGGTAATGCTTTTGATCGAGCTCATTATACCCGCGGAACATAAACCCTGCTTAAATCAGAAAAATGCGAAAAGAAAAGAGGGCGCGGAGCCCTCTGTTCGTTTCGGTTTGCTTTTCGGGATCAGTGCAGCGCAAGCACGAGGCGCATGATCGGGATTGCGTCGGTCGCGTTGACTCCGCCGCTCGTGTTCGCCCGCGGTGTAGTACATGGATGCGACGGTCATGCCCTCGTTCGGGTGATGCGGTCAGTTGCCGTTGGATCGCACTGCCTGCCGGAGAGCCCGGAAAGCATGGCCGATGCCGATCCGGACTTGCGGGAAGATTTTTTCTTCACGATGACATCGAAAACCGTTGTACCGAAGCCGGGATTGTGGTAAAATCAAGAAAAACGGGAGGTTGTTTATGAAAAGATTTTTCAGGACGCAGCTCAGTCTGCTGCTTGCGGCCGCGTTATGCTGCGCTTTAATCATGTCATCCTCGGCATATGCCCGAAATGAAGGCGCCGATCGCGTCAGCCCCGACGCGGCTGAAGAGGAGATCGGATCGGCTGAGCCGAAAGCAGGAGAGCTCACGCTCGATCCTTCGTCGCTGACCGTTCCCGTTTTCAGCGGTTATTTCGGCGTTCGGATCCGCGCATACATAAACGGAGTCGAGCAATCGCCCTTCGATATTACCTGGACGAGCTCCAGCTCATACGTCGCATCCGTGGACAACGTGGGCTGCGTCTATGCTTCATCCGCAGGCACCGCGACCATAACCGCCCGCACGCAGAACGGCAGGACAGCGACCTGCACGGTCACGGTTGTATCGAACACGAATTATCCCAACGTCAATGCCGTCAGCTTTACGCAGATCTCCGAGCTCTCATATGTGAATCCCCGCGTGGGCATCGGTCCTTTATGCGGCGGCGAGCCTGTTATTATCCGAAGATTCCTTCCCTCGAAGGGCACAAGGATGGACAACCCGGGCAGCAATCCGAACGCCACCAACGGCTGGGCATTCACCTATGCGACGGGTTTCCGCTTTTCCGCGCAGGCAGGGCATGATTACACCATCTCCGTTGAACCGTATGCGGGGCAGCAGGATCACGACGTTGAGGTGTTCCTTTCGGTCTACAACAGCAACTATAACCTTGTCACATACGCCTACAGCGTCCATACGGGCGAGTACCCGACGGTCAACCTGCATACGACGAGCAGCGGTTATTGGTATGTTGTTCTGACGCCCGTCAACTATAACAACCAGTGGGGGAACGGTTATGTGAGATTCAAACTGACCGATCCGTCCGCGCCTCCTCCTTCCGAATGGCTGCTCGGCGATGTGGACCACAACGGGACAGTCAATATCGTGGACTCCGTGACGGTGCTCCGCCATGCGCTCGGCCTTGTTATGATCCCCGATGACGCGCTGGCTCAGGCCGACGTTACGGGCAACGGCTCGATCGACGTTACGGATGCGCTGATGATCATGCGCTACGCCATGGGCGTGATCGATTCATTAAGCATCGAACGGTGATCAAGAAGAAACGAAAGATCCGGAAACAGTGGATGCTTCCGGATCTTTTTTTACTTACGGTCAGAAGACCATCATCGCGTGAGCTGCGAGACCGCTGCGGACATTTCGCAGTGGTTCACCGATCAGACCGCCCGGTGTGGTGGAGCAGTCGGCGGGAAGCTCCTTGCCCGATTTATTTTCCCGGACGTTGACGCCGTACAGCTTGACCGTTGAATCATTATTGACGTAGCCGCCGCCGTCGGTCTCCCGGCCGCCCTTGACGCAGCCGCTGCCGACGCTGTCGATAATGATCAGCGCCGCGCCGTTCTTCGCCTCAAAGACGTGCTTGGAGCTGCCCGAGGAATCGCGCTTCAGGTCAACAGTATGACCGGCAAGGCCGATGATGTCTATATCAAGCAGCGCGATATCAACGAGGTCTTTGCGGGCGAACTCAAGCGCTGCCTCGGCCTTCGTGAAGCCGTGCGCCTCGTCTACACCGTCGATCTCGCGGCACATGGCAAGCGTGTCCTCCATCAGCAGCCTTTCATCGTCTACGCATATCGCCTTCATTTGCTCGCCTCCTTTTCGGGTACCAGCATGGTTAAGACAGTCCCCTCGCCGATAACGCTCTCTATCTTAAAGCTGCCGCCGCACATGCTTGCAAAGATGCTTAATGACCACAAAATTGATGAGTAAAAAGCAGGGTGCTCAGTTTATTCAATAGGGGTGTTCAAAAATAAACGATTACCCCGATTTGCTGCACAAATAAACGATTACACACCACAAAGTAAACGATTAGCACAGATAAATGCAAAAAAGCCTCACTCGGTAACCTCCGGGAGGGGCTTTATACTACATATCGACGCCTATAATTTGCTATATCTGCTAAATTTTTCACACAAAAATACCCTTCATACCGAATTGTATCAAAATTGGTATGAAGGGTTGGCGTACCTGCCGGGATTCGAACCCGGGACCTACAGAGTCGGAGCAGCTTGTTCTGCTTAGCTCAAAAGCCCAGATATTGCTTGATTTTTCAAGCAGGTACTGGTTTTTTGAAGCTCCGCGGCAGTGCTTCATTATCCGCATTATCCGCGATATCAACATTAGTCTCAAGAGTTGTGTAGCATAAATGTAGTATCTGCAAGAACTGCCTATGGATATCGTCACATCATTATCGCAAACTATCTATACTTCTTTCGGCTAATGCCATCATAAGCTATGATTCGAGTTGTTGTACTGAAAAGACTTTTGATAATTAACGCATATTGACTCTTTCGAGTATTATTCTTGATTTAGCAGCATTATGGAATAAGCGAAGGGTTTGGCTTTATTTCACTTGCGGTCATTGCTGTGCTATGATGGTTTTGCCTGACAATAGTAAACGCCGAAATATATTTTCAATTATTTGTCCCCTTTTGACATTCCGGATTGTTAATGTATACAAAGGGGAAAGACAGACATCCAACATCGGAGGTGAACACAGGGGGTCTGCTTCGTTGACAATTGCCGTTTGAACTGCTATAGTATTTTTGCAGTTAACAGCAGGGCCCCTCTCCGCCAACGATATCTCGGCAAAATATTATGATTGCCGGATCAATCGCCGAAAAACAACCGCAGTTTACTGTTACGAGGAGGTTTAAATCATGAAAAGAATAACTGCACTGTTTCTGCTATTTGCCCTTATTCTTCCGATAACGGGCAAAATTGCCGCTGCAGAATCCGTTTGGGATTCGCAAAAAGTTGAAGAAGTCGCAACCGAATATCTGAGGGAAGCGGCCTATTCGCAGTATCTCTATGAAACCCACGATCTCGATCGTTATACGATTGAAAGCGTTCCCACAGACCAGAAAGCGATTCTTGCTGAAAAAACAGCGGGATATGCGGCGGTTCGCGAAAACCGAGAAATTGTTCCGTATCGTGAAACCGAGATAGCTACCGGCAGCCTGAACGCTTTGGTCAGCAATCTAGAGTTGAATAAAGACATGGTTGCTTTCTATGCATATCTCGGAGAAAGCAGCAATACTTCATATGATTTCTTCACTGAATCATATGAAATACTCGAAACCGATCTGGAAGGCGACTTCGCTTTTATTGACCTTTATGAAAATTTGGATTTCAAGTACAGTGACGTGGACTTTACTTCTTCCGCATCTCCCCATTACTTTATTTCCTTGGTAAAGTTCAATGGCGAATGGTTTATCATGGCTGTTGAATCGGATGATTCGATGTATGAGGTTTATAGAGATTCAGAATTCGATTTGCAACAGCATATCGAGAATTTTGACAACGCCCAAGATGCAGACATTGGAATTGAATTATCTGAGGAGCACGAATCACGAGATATCGAATCCTATGACGTTACGATGGATCGTTTGTATGATCGTTCAAATGCTGCAAACTACGCATTAACATATTGCAAAAAAGGCGACATGGGAAATGGAAGTTATTCATCTTGGAAAAACGACAACTTTCATTATGGCAGCAATAATTGCATGAGATTCGTTTCACAATGTCTATGGGCTGGTTTTGGCGGAAGCAATGACACCGCAAGCATTCAGGCTTGTAAGGCAATGGATCGCCAGGACGAAAACGGCACAGACAAATTAGTCTGGTTTGGACGGAATGTGCAATCGGGACTAACAACAGAATCTCATTCATGGATCAGCGTAAGTGTGTTTGATTTATATATTCACCATAAATACTTGGACAGTGCAGGCAATCCTCAGACAGCGAGTTCCAGTGAAGACCGTATGCGCTGCTCTACTTATGAAGTTGCTAGAACTCAAAACCAGATGCTCTCTGGAAGTTCAAATACAAACAATTATAAGTTGTTAGGTGCCGCGGGTTTGATTATAAAACCTAACCAGAGCATTTATTCCCATGCTATCCTTATAACACAGGTAAAAGACAGCAGCGGAGTGGCCACCAGAGATACAGTTTATTTCACGGCCTACAATGGTTGTTACAAAAACTATAAGCTATCAGCTGTTTATTATAAAGGTCAGAGTTCGAATACGGGATATGAGCTTGAAGTTGTAATGCCGGGATATTTGCAGAACGGCAATCCATCAGGCGACAACTATTTCTATGGAGAGCTCATGCCTACACTCACAACCGGAAGCAGTAAGGTTGTTACTGCTAAGGCAAGAGATACGGCTTCTACAATGTGCATGTATATCTATAAACCTAATGCAAGCACAGCGAGCTATTCATTTTATGGGAGCAACTGCTCAACGCTTCAAAGCTCGTCAATAACTTTTAACCAAACCGGATTATGGAGAGTTGTGATTAGAAGCAGTAACAGCGATCCAAATCCTCTTGCCACGTACACATTTACCATCAGGGTTGCATCATCAACTGAAGCAGGTAATGATCCCGAACCTTAAATGACACCCATATCTGGATATTAGCAAGGAGGAATAAAACAATGAGAAGAATTTCCATTAGAGCGAGTGCGCTTATGCTCACTTTTATCCTGTTGCTGTCGGCCTGCGCCTGCGTCGGAAACGGCTCGGAGAACGGGCAGCAAACGGCGGATAACAGCGCCGCACCGGCAACGCAGGAGCCTTCAGCCGAACCGACCGAAGCGCCGATGCCGGAACAGACCGCCGAGCCCACGCCGGAGCCTGCGGAAAAACCGACGCCGGGACCGACAGCAATGCCTTTGGACGGTCCCTCAACGGAAGAGGAGAAGCAGTATGCCGAAGCGGCATATCAGTTCATTGAGCAGATTGGCAGGATCCATAATAAGCATTTCTCGCCGGAGAATACAACCGTCAGCGAATTCTATTGGCAGCCGGAGTTGCTTAGCGTGATTTTTCAGGCAGAAGAGCCCGGTCAGTCAATAAGAATGCTCGGCAAACCCGACGGCAACGGAGGCTATACTTTCTCAATGAAGGATATGACCATGGTAATGATCAACGATTTCCGTGAGCAGGAGTGGCTCGACTCATATTCGGAGGATATTTGGGCGGCCTATCATGAGAGTTTGGGCGAGGCACGCTTTGTCATAACGCCCGAGGATATCGCGGCGACGGGCTGCACGGCGACAGAAGGCGAGGAATATCTGCTTGCAGTCGGCCGCTGCTGGCAGCAAAAGTACGCCGAATTCTTCATGAACCTGCCCGAAAACTATCCGGGCTATTGCTATGAAATGCTGCCGCTCGACTGCACTGTCGATCACTACTATGCGGATCAGAATAAAGTGCAGTTCGTCGCGGGCTTTGCATCCCGCCCGGCGGATCTGAGGGCAATAGCATATCTCTACTTCGAGATCGACGAGGGTGGAGGCTTTGCCGACGAAAGCTATCCGCCGGAGATCTACGGCTGGCTTGTGACCTACGGTGGCACCATACTCGAGCAGCAGGCTGACGGAAGCTGGGTCGGCACGACGAGCTGCCATAACTTCGGCTGATTAGCCAAGGCCTGCGGCGAGCTCGGCATGAAGACTGGCAAGGACTTTATTGAGCATCGATATGCGCTTTGAACAAATGCGCCGCCTCAAGGCGGCGCATTTGTTGTTTTCAAAAAGCGTTGGTTCCTGATACCTTTGATTGACTCTTTTATGATACCATAGATGAATCCTTCCTTAAAAGGAAAATACACTTTGCTTGCAGAAAAAACGGCACATGCTCCTCATCTATCGGCTTTGGTATCGAGGACGGTAAGCCCTATAATACTGTTTGCGCAGGCGGTTGCGGCGGCACCCCCAAGCACCTGTAAGTCTGCTCGAAAATCTAGATGTTGTTTCCACGCTTGAACAGCTATCCGATGCCACTTACAGCTTGAAAGATACCTGCTGAGGTGAGTTGCCTGCAATGGCTATGCGCAAGGTGTTGTAAAAAAAGTCTATGCTAATCACCGCTATTAAAACAAAAACAGGTAGACTCTTATATTCGCGGAAGGAGAGGCGTAAGGTGCGAAGCATGGCTTCACCTCATCGAAGAAGAGCACCTAGTTTTGGCTCGTTTTCCTCCAATATAAGGCCTGAATAAGTCGTTGCAGAGTAAGACTCAACGCACGGAAGAGCTTCCTTTTCATCACCTGCGTCGTTCTGGAGACGGTTTACAATACTAAGATGCCTCAATGCATCAGTGCCGCTATCGGAGATATTGCCTACGATCCGGAGACATAACAACATTATCAGAGAGGAGTGTTCAAAATGAAAAGTATCAAAACAACATCTATCACCGTCGCGGTATCGATCCTTCTTTCGCTTCTGATGATCGCGGCTGTCGCAGCCTGCAGCGCAGTGCGAGAGGAACCGACTCCCGCGCCTGACGATCAGCAAGCGCAGGCGACCACGGAACCGACCGAAGCGCCGACGGCCGAGCCGACAGCCGAGCCGACGCAGGAGCCGGAGGAGACCCCGGATCCGCGGATCCCGGATGAGGAATGGTTTGTTGACCGATCCTGGCAGTATGCGGAGCTTGCAAATCAGACTTTCGGCTATTGCTTCTCAAAGGATCAAAGGGAAGTCGATAAAGCCGGAAGCATAAGCGATTGGTACATCGTCCGTTTCAAGACCGATGAGAATGACGAGCTGATGTGCGTTTTTGATTATTCATCGGATGACGGGGAATGGCAGCTGAACGAGCGAACTATCCGAACCGATCTGTCTGAAGAGGCGCTCGAAACGCTTTCCGGTCAGTACAGACCGTGGAATGAATGCGCAGAAGAAGTCCCCTTGACCGGCCTTGAAATTCGTGTAACTGCCGATGAGCTGGAAGCTGCAGGCTGTCATCTGAGCGGCGGCGAATTGACGGAAGAGGATCTTGCGTCAATATCCAGATACAGAGCGGAGCTGTTGGCGGCGCAGTATGTTGACTGCCCGGAGGATAATATGTTCCGGTGCTATGAAGCAGACGTATCGGAACTTGGGCCGGTAACAAGAAGCGGTGATGAGTATTTGCAAGGCTTCCTTCTGATCGTCCGCCCGGTCGAGCCGCGGTGCTTCAGCCTGCAGTACGCCGACGTGGGCTGCAATATCCTCGGCGACGAATGGGGAGAAGATGCAGGCTGGTTCAGTATTTATTTTCAGGTCAGCACCGTTGTTGAGGCTGACGGCAGCTTTACGCTGACAACTTGGTGTACAAGCGGCGATTAAAGCCGCGCCTCGTTTCCTCCTTCATTTTTGATCAATAACTGGCACATGCGCCGCCGCAAGGCGGCGCTTTTGTCTAACCTCGCAAAAATATATTTATTTTCTTTTGTCTCCGATTGCGGTTCTCGATTGTAATAGTATTAAAAAGCGGTAAAGCGATCTGTGAAAGGCGGTAGAAACGGAAATGAAAGATGAACTGATCTATACCGGGCGATACAGGGATCGCGATGAGGAACTGATCGACGAGTGTCTATAGGAAAGTCTTGATAAAGAATAGGCTGTGCTTTGAAGCACAGCCCACAAAGACTATCTGGTATTGTGTTGATTTTGCAGCTTGTATTACATAGTTATCTTCCAGACGATATATGCATCCTTAAGTGAAGCGGCAGCATAGACAGATCCATCTGCGCCGAGCTGATAGATAATACAGGGATTCCAACGGTCGTCGTCACCATATGGTATCTCAACTTCGGATGCGATCTGGCCATCTGCAGCGATCTTCAAAAGCTTCTCGGTCTCTCCGATTTTATTCAAATACAGATTGCCTTCCGTATCCCTTCCAATCAGAATGTAACCGATATCCGGCAGTATGAGTTCCTTGCCGTTGTTCAGCAGCAAAGTCGTTTTCGTGCCGTTCGCTTCTGGCAGCATCCGGCATATTGTCTCGCTTTTATGCCAGATCCTGTACATATCGTTGCTCAACCGATAGAACTCATATTCCTCAATGTAATTGCCTTCCCTGCCCATTGTTTCGCAGACTATAAAAGCCGGATCTCCGTTATCATAATGCTGTGCGCCTACTGCGCAGTTATACAGAAACGCCGCAAAATTGCCTATATAGGGCGTTGTTGTATCATAAATCGTTTCTCCGGTCTCTAAGCTGAACGCTCCGATCTCTTTGAACAAAACACTGCCTAACGCCACAGTAAAATTGCTTCCGTTATGATCTATGCCATCGCATACGACCCTCCTAACAAAGCGACCGTTTTTAAAGACCTTGAGATCATAGATTGTCGGCGCGAGATGCCCGACGATTATCGTGTCGCCGTCGAGAGCGAAAATCTCAGGTCCGGTATAAAAACCGTTATCGATGCAGTAGCGAACTGCGTTGTTATCTGCGTCTTCCGGCAAATAAGGATTATTCTCTCCCGCATAACAGGGCACAAGCCTCAACACTTCTTCAGCACATTTATCAAAACACAATACAACCGTGACCGGCTCTGCGGTCTGCACCGTCGTCGGCTCAGCTGTCGCATCAACGACCGGTTCGATCGTAGGGTTTGGTGTAGTTGATTCCGCTACAACGGAATCTGCGGTCGGTCCCTCATGAGCGACTTCCGTAGGTGCTGATGAAGCATTTACACCGATACCGGCAGTGTCTTTGCATGCTGTAATTGAGCAAAGAAACGCTATCAGTATGAAAAGAGCGATGGTTCGTCTCATATAGAACTCCTTTCATAAATTAAGTAATGTAATTAACAGGTCTTGTTGCTCTAAAGCACGCAATCACGGTCCCATTAAAACCGGCATAAGGGGATTCATTGTTTCATAGTTGCAAACAGAACACCGATAAATCGAGCCGAGATTAACAAACGAATGATAACCAATGTCTTTTCTTTTTCCACATTTATTGCATTCGTGATAGTGGTAAATCTCCGTATGACCATAAGCCAATCCGTAAAAATGCGATTCATTGAATGAATAACCGCAAATGGAGCAGGTACAGGTATGATTTGAGCCGTTGTCAGTATATGTGTTTTGACATCCACTAATAGCGCAGGAATATGGACTTTTCATTTTAAATCCCTTCAGGTATGAAAAACTATAAGCCTGCTCAACAACTTTACCGGCTCCGCTAGAAGCATGAATTATGTTTACATAGGTGGTACTGTTCCAACTAACGTACAGTACAATATGATGAGCCGCACTATCTGCTCTAACCATGAAGTCCATTGGCTTCATATTAGCAAAATGTGCCGCTGTTTCTGTACCAGTAGTTGAAACGGTTCCAATATCATAGCCATTCCCATTCATTGCAAAACTATCAGTAGTCCAATAGTTGCTGGACGGAGCATTATAAGCATAGCATGCCAATCCGGAACAGTCAAGTCCGGTAGAACCGTAACAGGCCGGGGATTGCAGGTTGCCTGCGGTGTAGTACTTTCCCAAACCATCACCGTAGTAAATCTGGTTTAGTTTGCTATCAAAATCGCTTGGTCCATTATGCATTCCCCGACAGTAAGGAATTCCGGTCATTGCCTTATTAGTCGTGACATTTCGTTCCTCAGGAGGCAACAAAATCTGATAAGAATTGCCGTCAGGTCCAGTATAAGTCCTTTTGTAACCGTTTTGAGTCGGATTAAACGTCCATGAGTGGGTCGCACAGTTGCGTGCTCTTGCAAGGACTTGCGATCGCGTTAGAGAAGTAATTGGTACTCCTTTAGTGCTTGCGTTGGATTTACTGTTACTGCAGAGAGCATATGCTTCTTTTGCTATAGCATCCATATTTGAATCATAGGAAGCACAAAGATTAGGCCTGGTGATATAAATGCCTTCATTAAGACATTGCATCATGTAAATAGAGCCGTCATCTGACACATATATTTCATCCTCGGGATAAGCATATACATCGTCTTCAGCAACAATGCACCCAACCAGCTCTCCGTTACCGTTGAATACTCTGATAGTTTTCTCAAACATTATAACGGGAACCTCAGGAACATATTCATATGCAATGATTACAATCTGCTCTTCAGATCCGCGAACAAACTGTGCTATGGTATTATATCCAAGCTCGATTGATACAGGCCTGTCTGTTACACCTTTAACTTCGTATGCCGAACCGCTAACCGCACAGCATGATATCTGACCGATGGGTTCCCAGTCGTGCGTTTTTCTGTCAAATGCATAGGTCTGAAGGTCGTGGCTGATAAGGACCAAACAACCTCTTTTGTCTTTATAGAGCCTATAAACGAAGTTTGTGCTAATCCCTTTGGGAAGATCATAGTTCGCAATTGATCCATCTGCAGGGTTCACCTCGTACAGTGAGTCAGTTGAATCATCTGTCAAGTATATGCAATCGGTAAACACACACATATGCTTTGGCCGGTTAATGCCGGTTAGTTTTACAGTAGCTTTATGTCCATTATGCTCAGTAATAATCCTTCCGTTCAAGGTGTCAAGTACATATACTACACCATTTTCGACAGCAAATGACTCCGGAGCCACATTTGCAAAACCATCATCCAAATAACCGATGCTGTATTCATTTTTGCCGCCATCATCTGCCGGAAGAAAAAGCACTTGCTCTGCATCGGATAAACTTGAAGCTTTTTCGTTTAGAGCTGTAATGCTTCTTGAGTTATAAGAAGAAGCGCTTACAGAGATGAGAACCATGATTATTCCGATTAAACCAGTTGTAAACCGTTTCATTATATCCTTTACCTTAACCTTTCTGTATTATATTTGAGTTTTTAGTTCATCGGCAAATATATTTGCCATTGCGCATTTACCAACTCATTTGTTGGCACTTTAATACCATTTCGCAAGTTAACATATGAGCTTATTGCATTGTAGATTAACTACCCTTACAAGGACTGATAGTAGTTCTATTGCTGCAAACAATCAATAATGTTTTTCTAATCAAACATTATTTGTGCTTGATTGTCCGTTAATGCTAGCTCCATTCAAATTTACGCTTTAGTAAACATTGCAATGCTGATAGTACTTTACACCTCCTTTATCGCTGCGCCAATAAGGCAACTATCATCGTGGTTACGTTTTGTTTTCTGCTCTTCTGACATTGAACTCGTCAGAAGTTTTAGGCAACAATTCGCATTAGTATATTACACCTCCTTTGAGAATATTTTTGATTCTGACAAGCAACGCTCCAGTTGTTAGCCTGATGCATCAAGCGCTGTCTTTTGCTGTCTATATCTATTACAATCGAGAGTGCCAGATGGGGACAGGCAAGCGATAATATATTATCTGCTTCGTTAATGCTTTGACGTTTTTCGATCGCCATCGACCGATCCCGCGGGATCTAATGTGCGATCATTATACGCCCGATGACAACGCAAACGCCTCAATGCAGCTCTGAAAATATATTCATTTTTCTTTGTCCCCGATTGCGGTTCTCGATTGTAATAGTATTAGAAAGCGGTAAAGCGATCTGTGAAAGGCGGAAAAGAACGGAAATGAAAGATGAACTGATCTATACCATGCGATACGGGGATTCGGATGCGGAGCCGATAGATTGGTGCATAAAGAAAAGTATTGATAAAGAATGGGCTGTGCATCAAAGCACAGCCCATAAATACTATCCGATTATTCAAACTGTGTAGCGTAGACGAATCTGGCCGCACTTGCTTTCATGAAAGCTCATTTGACACTCAGACGGCCGTACCGAAATCGATTCGGCAAATCTCCGCCCTATTCTTTAAGCAGTCCATAACATATAGCGTGCCGTTCGAAGACATATATACGTTGTAAATCGGGTTATAGCCAGGTTCTTCCTCCTGGTCGAGCTCCATACAGCGAAGAAGGTTCCCGTCTATATCATACTTACATACTTTGGTTTGACACTCAAGAATTCCGTCCTGTGTGAATCTGTTATAATAAACGATCAGCCAGATCTCGCCTTTTTCGAGGTCCGCGCGCAGGAATCTCGAGATCGTATTCTCGCCGATGTCGATCGTAAACGTGACCTCTGGATAGCCGTACTTCTTGACAGCGGAAAGATTATCTGTCGAGATCGCATAGATCGGCATCCATTCACCGGTTTCCGGGTCGATACTGTACTGCTTCATTTCGGACGTAAGCACCGTGAAGCTGCCATCCTCGTTTTCGCCGGTCACCATGTAAAAATCAAGTTCATCCATTTCGGGAAGAAACTGTATTGAGCCGATCGGCTGCCATTCCTTATCGTAAACGAATATTTGTTTAAGTGAGAAGTCCGCGATATAAAACCGCGATCCTCCGACGAAGATATACTCCGGTGAGCGCCAGTAATCGAAGCCAACCGAACTGCGTTCCGCGCCTGAATAAATCAAAACGCGCTTGTTGACAGTATCCATTACGTACAGAACATCACTTTCGACTGCAAAGGCCTCCGGTCCGTAGCGGCCGATATCGATTTCATTCGGATCGCACCCGATTTCCAGCGCATAATCGTAATTGTCGTAATAGCGAATATCGAACGATGAAGGTCCGTCGTCGCTCTGCGGGACGGTATAGATAAGCGTCCTTCGGCCGGATACCGTGTCTCGACCTGGTTCCGGAGTGATCTCCGCCGTCGGCTCAGGCGTCGGATCCGGCGTCGGCTGCTCCGTGGCGGTGATCGCTATCAACGACTCAGAGGTGTTCAGCACATCATCGTTCACGGGTTCAGGTGTGCTGTTTTTCCCTTCGCCGGTCCTGCAGGCGGTAAAGCCTGCCATGAGCAGCATTGAAACAAACAGGATGAAAGCAATAAGTGAATATGACTGCTTGTTCATGATAATTCCTCCTTATTGGTAGCTTGTTGTCAAAACTCAACATTGACTATCCAAGAACAATCGAAATGCCGAATACGTAAAATGTTTAGTTTAATACTTTATTCAGCGATTTCGTTGGCGATTCTACCACAGACAGTACACTTATAACGTGTTCCATATGGAATCCAATTATGTAACTCACAACCGCTTTTTTCCCCGCAACCGCTTATACAAGCATGCCAGTGATTCAATGCATCAGAAGTATAAACTGAATCATAAGTACAGTAGCCTAAGTGTCCGCAGTAATACGGTGTTCTATGGCTATAATTTGTAAGATCAGATGTATTTCTGGATCTGTATATAACCTGATTATATCCAGCTTGAGTGCATTCAAACACTTTAACTGTACCAGAACTTGCCACCTTATCAAAAAGCATTACATGATTGTTGGGTGATCCTGTGGAAAAGCGCACGAGGAAATCCATTCTCTTCATGTCATTTAGACTGTTCGGACCGGAGTACCCTTCCGAAATCAACTGACCAGTACCATGATGACCTGTTAAACCATAAACATAGCTCACATATCCGGAACAGTCAAATCCGCAAGTATCACTAGTGTATGATGCCGAGCCGATGTTACCGGCTATCTTGCCATCATTTTTTTCATCTAAAAATGCATTGAGGCTATCATGGAATCCTCCACGGTTATACGGTACGCTGACAATAGTATTTCCAACTGTTGCGTTCTGTATATGTGGCGGAATTGTTAGACCGGTTAGGCTTGGATTCGGGGTATTATTCCCGCTTACAAGCTGCCAGGTCAGGTTCTTGGCAGCAAGCGCTCGATTACGGAGTTCATCACGCGTAAAACTTGTAAAAGGTGTATAGGATCTTGTGTTGCTTTCGAAGCTGTCCCTAGCTTTTGCGTAATCATTTGACTTATCGTTTCCTAGATAATTGGCATCAAGGTCAATCGGATTAATCTCAATTCCGTTTTCCATACAGTACATAACATAAATCGTTGAGTCATTTGAAACATAGACATTGTAAAGCGGATTAAAGAAACTGTCATCACGATCTATATCTGCGCAACCAATCATATGACCCTCAGTATCATATTTGCGGACGGATGCGTTTATCTCGACTGAATCTTTCCCAGGGAAGCTCTCGTAGACAATAACATAGATAATACCTTCATCTATGTCAGCGTTCAAATAACGGGTTATTGTATAAGCACCTGTATCCATGCAGAAGCTGCCATTTTTAAATGAGTAAGATTTCTTATCTGAAGTATTGTCCACACTGACAGAATACTCTTCAGCCCATGCTTCCAAATTCGGATCGTATGAATAATACACCATTTCATCAGTAAGAATAAAGAGCTTCCCCTCTTCATTCTCCCATTCAAACTGATAAAAGTTATCTGCTGCCAAATCATCAGGAAGCATGATCGCCTTTTCATATTTCCATTCTTGGTCAAATACATACATCATTGGATTAATCGAATCGACCACATAGATGCAAGAATAACCAATGAAGAACTGAATTGGATGCTCGCAAGGATAAACGGAGAATGCATCAACTTCCTGGCCGGATACAAATAGTACCCGACAATTCACCGTATCCAGAACGTAAAGATTGTTATCGATAACAGCAAAAGCTTGAGGCCCAAGGCAGTCATCTTCATCTGCAATATAGCCGACATCAAACTCACCATCACCTGCGGGAATTGAAAAATGATTCTGCTTAGATCCAATTGTTGCAGTTTCTGAGTTACAACTCATCTCCGCTTCAAAAAGACTATCCCTATGTATGGTAGATTGAGCTGAAGCAGTGTTGGCAAATGCCGCCATCATAAGCAGAACAAGAACGATTGACAATAGTTTTTTCATAGTTTACCTCCTTAAGATTTTATATTGTCATTTTTCAGGAATCGATTATATCGAATATCCTGAGCAGTAGTGTTGTATGTTGACCACGCACACCTCCTTTCTCTTTGGTTTGATTTGGTTGGCAACGGCATAGCTGTTTGCCTGTTGGATTGCGCGCTCTCTATATCTAATACAATCGAAGGTGCTTTTGGGGGACAGAAAAAATAATATATTACAGCGAATCTCGCCACGGGGATAGTTCGCCAATTGTTAGTCCGAAAAATATATTTGCTTTTCTTTGTCCCCATTTGCGGTTCTCGATTGTAATAGTATTAGAAAGCGGTAAAGCGATCTGTGAAAGGCGGAAAAGAACGGAAATGAAAAACGACCTGATCTTTACCAAGCGGTACAAGGATCCCGATGCGGAACTGATCGATGAGTGCCTGAGGGATAATGCCGGTCAAGAAGTCTCGCTGTCCGAGGTATTGTACAAGTACAATGCAGACCACGGCATTGCGCAGCAGAATGGGACAAAAAGCGGGTTCACGGACAATATGACCGGGATCGAGATCATCCCGGATGAAAAGCGTCTGAAACGCGCCGATTGGTTTGTTCGAAACGCAAAGAGTTTTTCGGAACGCTACCGTGTATCGGCAGATATCTGCAGAAATGAGACGATGGTTTCCATTTGGCTGTATTTCAGCACGGATATTCTGACCGGCGCCAAAAAAAGAGAGTTCCTGCAGCTTGCCGACTTTGCGGACGAGTTGACGGGAATCCCGCATCCTCAGAATATGGAAGAGCAATACGAGTTCGCTGTGAATCTGAACTACATGACCGGACACAGTTTTATTAACGAAAGAGAACTGCATCCTTTCAAATGAAAACAATACCCGAGATCAACTCGGGCTTATGATAGAAAAAAATATACGAAACAAAGGAGAAAACAAAATGAACACTATGACAAAAAAAGGAACCCTGCTTATGCTTGCAGTGCTTACGCTCGTTATGAGCATCTTTGTTCCGCTCAACAAAACTTCGGCTGCAACGATGTATAATAACACAACAACCGCATCAATTAGCACAACTGTCAAATCAGGCGGAGTTTTAAGTGTTTCTCTTTCGGTAGTGGGCATTAAGTCAAAGACCACACGTATTGGCACAGAACTGTATGTCGAAAAGAAGCTGATACTTGGAATTTGGATTCCCGTAGCTATTGGCTGTCCCAACAACGTGTGGACAGACTCAGTAAACAACTTCTACTACAGTAATATCTTTGCTACTCAGTTATCCGCTACCGGAACATATCGTGTAACGGTAACTTATTCAGTCTCAGGCTCAGGTGGAGTGGATGACATTATCACCTGCACTGATACCGTTACTTATTAATGTTTCATAATGGAAAAGCGCTTGCTGGAGGCAGGCGCTTTATACTATGCATTACTTTATCTTGATCGATGCGATCCACGATTCAAACACCTGTTGCTCTATAGGTGCTGGATAGGATAATGAGAAATAATACCCATCCTTGATCCATGATGCTTGTGTACTTTCGTTCGACACATAAACTCGAACGCTTAAGTCACCAATAGTCTTGTTCTCAAACTTTCCGTTTTCATTATCGATCATCTGCTTATAGCTAGGTTGAGCAATTTGATTCAGCATGATGATATCTCCATCTTCATTTATATAGATAGTAACAATTGAAGTATCATTTCGCTTAACATCTGCTTCCGCGAACCCTTCTGGTATCGGCACAAGACCATATTCCTCTTCGATCCTCTCCTTTGTAACTTCTGGTTCTGCGTACTCATCATGATCATCCTTGTGCTGAACAAAGAATCCCGCGATGAATTCCCTGACCTCTGGAATAGCACACGCGGCGAGCGCCAGGGCAAGCACAGCGGCGATGGCAATCAAAACGATACGGCGGGCGCGCTTGCGGGAGACCGTCTTATTGTTGGGCTTTCCGGTGCGGATGAGCTCAGCCATCTTGCTTTCGAATTCCTTGGAGAACTCGTGCGGCTCTTT
>DBXK01000015.1 GCA_002309375.1 Christensenella sp. UBA1214
AATGAGCGTCCCTTTAACTTTGCCGTAAAACGGCAAAACTTCACATGAGCTCTCGGCTCATATTTCACCGGCCAACGGCAGACTTCACTTGCGCAACGCGCAAATTTCACTTATCGGAATAATTTCCTCCCCAAATCGATTTCAATATGGTATAATAGCGGACAAGGAAAGACCCTGCAACATATGTCCCGGCAACTACAGAACCCGAAACGACGCCGGAAGCAACGCCGGCCCCGAGGGGGAAGAGCGTCACATTCATCGCCTGCGGCGACTATATCATCCACGACGCGATAATATTCGACGCTCAGAAACGGGCGAACGACGAACACCCGAACTATAATTTTTATGATATGTATCGGGACGTTGCACCGCTGATCGAAGAAGAGGTAACGAAAATACAGCAACGATCGCTCTATATGTAAGATTTTCCCTCCCTCTGCGTTTATATGAGCAGATCGATCGCACGGAGGTGCGGCAATGACGGACAGGAAACTTCTTCAGTTGCTGAAAACCGATCCCGATCGCGGCATGGATCAGCTGATCCGCCGGTACTCGGGCTTGGTTTTTGCGCTCGTAAGAGGCAGCCTTGCCGATATTGCGGATTCATCGGAGATCGAGGACTGCGCCGCAGACGTTTTTATTCGGTTCAATGAGGCGCTTTCGACGTTCGAACCGAAAGCGTCGATCAAAAACTATCTCTGCGTTATCGCAAGGAATGCCGCGATCAGCATCGCACGAAAAAAGCGGCCGAATATCTCGCTCGACGGCGAAGACTTTTTCGCGGAGCTGCCGGATGCAAACGATGTCGAGAAAGAAATCGCCGAAAAGCAGCTTCTCGAAAATATTTTCGCGGAGCTCCGCCGCATGGGACCGCCGGACGCGGATATTTTACTGCGGAAATATTATTTCGGGCATTCCTCGAAGGAAATCGCCGTTGATCTCGGCATGACGGTTTCGGCGGTGGATACGCGCTCGCACAGGGCGGTGAAACGGCTTCGGGCCGCTCTCGGAGGGAAAAATGAAGAAGAGTATTGAAGAGATCTTCGATAAAACGGACGCCGTCATGCTCGAAGGTCTGACGGACGGGATAAAGGAAGAAAAACCGGATAAAGGAACTGCGAAGAGGCTCCGCAGCAGGATCATCGGCGCAGAAGCGGCAGAAGCCGCCCGAAGGTCGGCAAAAAGGCGGAGATTTTCACTTGCAGCGGCAGTATGCCTTGTTCTGGCCGCAGCCGTCGTGATCGCCGCAGTTATCGGAAGCGGATCGGCAAAGGACGGCGATCGCGCAGAAGCTTCGGAAAAACAGCGGGATTATGCGCCGCATGGAGGGGAGCAGGCCGAAGCCTGCTACAACGACAGATCGCGCGTGAGGAGCTTTACCGAGTGTGATTCGAAGGCGGCTTATATCGTTCGGGCGAGGGTCACGGAAGTCGAGGTTATAGTCGGGCAGAGGGCAACAATGACCGTTACGCATGTTTATCGCGGCGAGGTTCCGGACACTATATACCTTCTCCAGTTTCCGGAGGACAACGGCGTCAGCAAAGGCTATGAATACCTGCTTTTCCTTGGAGAACAGCACAGGGAAGACGTCGACACGGGCTGCTATTCTCCGCTCGGTCCGGCTGTCGGAGCCATCCGGCTTCATGAATCGACAAAGACGATGTATCTGTACAACGACAGTATTTATGATAAGGATTTTGCCGTTTGGCTGATCAAAAACGGCTTCGGCGACTGGACGGTCAAGTTCGGATAAGGTCCGAAATTCGCATATTGATCCCCGCAGCTCCCCGTTTTGCCCGGCTTAGGCCGGCCGGCGGGGCGTTTTTTATGCGGCGGAAGAACGAAACGGCGAAAGAAAAGCTTGAAGAAAAGATCCGGAATCTTGCCTGAGGCATTGAAATCCGAGGACGAATGAGTTACAATATATGCAGGATCTTTCAGGTAAAGACCCATACAAATCACCAGGAGGAAAACCATGAAAAGAAGGATCATCAGCATTCTCGTTGCGATAATGATGCTCGCTGCTCTTATCGTTCCTTCCGCTGTTCTTGCGGAAAATGACGATGAAGAGAATTTCGAGACGGTCATTATCTTCACCAACGACGTCCACTGCGGCATCGAGGACGGCTGGGGTTATGCCGGCCTTGCGAAGCTGAAGAAGGATTTCGAGGCTGAGGGCAAGAACACTCTCCTCGTCGACGCGGGCGACCACGCCCAGGGCGGACCGATCGGCACCCTGAGCCACGGCGGCTACATCATCGACATCATGAACTTTGTCGGTTATGACCTCGCGACCCCCGGCAACCATGAGTTCGACTACGGCATGGATAGGTTCTTCGAGCTTGTCGACGCCGCGAATTACCCCTATGTTTCCGCAAACTTCATGCATTATGAAAACGGCCAGCCCACCGGCGCCGTTCTCGATGCATATAAGATCTTCGAAGAAGGCGGGCTGAAGATCGCGTTCGTCGGCCTCAGCACCCCCGAGACGATCACCAAGTCCACCCCGACCTATTTCCAGAATGATCAGGGCGAATACATCTACGGCTTCTGTCAGGACAACACCGGCGACGCCCTTGTCGAAGCGGCCCAGGCTGCGATCGACGCCGCTCATGCGGATGGCGCTGACATCGTCATCGTTCTCGGTCACTGCGGCATCGACGAGCAGTCCGCTCCCTGGCGCAGCACGGATCTCATCCCGCGTCTGCACGGCATCAACGCCTTCATCGACGGCCACAGCCACAGCGTTATCAACGAGATGCTGACCGACGCCGACGGCAATCCCGTTGCGCTCGTTCAGACCGGTACGAAGCTCAGCAACGTCGGCATTCTGAAGATCAGTGAAAGCCGCAGCGTTATCACTGCCGAGATCGTTCCCGCTCCCGAAGAAGTTGAAGTCGATCCCGAAACGCAGGAATTCATCGACGGCATCAACGCCGAGTTTGAAGAGCTCCTTCACACCGTCGTTGCTTATACCGATCATATCCTGACCGTTAACGATCCCGACACCGGCGAGCGCGCCGTCCGCAGCAAGGAGACCAACCTCGGCGACCTTTGCGCAGACGCATATCGTGAGCTCTTCGGCGCCGATATCGCTTTCGTGAACGGCGGCGGCGTCCGTGCAAACATCAATGAGGGCGAGATCACCTTCGAGAACATCATCAACGTCCATCCCTTCGGCAACATGGCATGCCTTGTTGAAGTCACCGGCCAGCAGATCCTCGACGCTCTTGAAATGGGCTCCCGCAACTGCCCCGATGAGAACGGCGGTTTCCTGCAGGTCGCAGGCCTCACCTATGAGATCCACACCGACATGGAGCCCAACGTCATCGTCGGCGACGACAAGATGTGGCAGGGCCCGGCAGGCATCCCCTACCGCGTACAGAACGTTCGGGTCATGAACCGCGAGACCGGCGAATACGAGCCCCTCGACCTCACCAAGACCTACACCCTCGCTTCCCATAACTATATGCTGAAGAACCAGGGCGACGGCTTCGCAATGTTCGGCACCGCAAACGTCACCATCCTTCAGGATGAAGTCATGATCGACAACGCAGTCCTGATCAACTACATCCAGTCCATGTCCGGCGGCGACGTCACCTTCGAGGACGGCACTGTCGTGACCTATGACCATATCGTCCAGGGTTACCAGGATCCGAGGGGCGAAGGCAGGATCGTCATCGTTTCCGAGACCGAGCCCGAGCCCGAACCCACCGAAGAGCCCGTTCCCACCAGCGACCCGACGCCTCCGGCGACCGGTGCGATCACCGTCATCGGCTTTGGCGTAATGGCGCTTCTTGCAGGCGCAGGCGCTGTTATCTTCCGCAAAAAGGAAGACTGAGCCGCTGAAGCTTGATAAATGATTTAAGACCGCCGGGAGAACCCGGCGGTCTTGCGTTTTAATGAGGATCAGACGATTAAAAGGATCTTCTGCCCTGCATCAAGGGCTTCACTCAGCTCCGGGTTCAGTTCGCGTACTTCTTTCGTCGGCACACGGAAGCGTTTTGCGATATCGAAAAGCGTCTCGCCTTGCGCCGCAGTATGGATGATCAGGCCGCTGAGGCGTTCCGCACAGTTCTCGTCCTGAGCGGCATTCTGTTCCGCAAGGCCGACGACGAGCTCCGTTTGAAGCTCGCTCCAGAACTCGCAGGATACAGTGAGCTGACAGTTGATCTGCGCAGTGCGTCCGCTTCCGCCTGTAACGGAGCAGATGCAGGAAAGCCTCAACCTAGGCAGCATGGCTCCGGAAGGCGCCGTCAGCGAGGCGGAGAAGGGCAGATCCTCGGTAAAGCTCATGATGCTTCCGCCTGCCGAGCGATAGACGAAGCGCGTCGGAAGCAGTCCGTCGACTTTCAGCTCTCCTTCCGAGATCACAGCGGAAGTGGCGACCGGCCTTGCCGAGACATAGAGCGGAGTAAAGATATCCGGCATGCCGTCCGGAACAGTCATGTTTTCACGGACGGTATGCTGCTGCTCCGCACCTCCGGGAACGGAAAGGAAGCAGACTTTTTGCTTGATGCAGTTGAAGCTTATCGTCGGCGAAAAGGCGTCCAGCGGGAGGAGCGCTTCCGTTCTGCTGAGGCCGCAGACTCTCAGCTCGATATCGGCTTCCGCCGCAACGAGGGAAAACTCGGTCCCGAGCGCGCGCACAGCGCAGTTTTTGACGGAGGCGAAGGCATAGACTTCCTCCGCTGTGCCGTCGGTCTCCACGCTTTCGCGGAAGGGCAGGCTTCTTGTCAGCTGGCTGAGCTCGCCGCCGGCGGAGCGGCAGAGAGCCGAGAAAACAGCGACGCCGCTGACGGTCACGCCGCCGTTTTCGAAAACGGAGTCGCGGACGGAAAGACGCAGGTCGGATGAAATGACCTCATCCGCGCCGTCGCATGAAAGCTCATCGGAAAGGTGGATGAGGTTCGTGCCGATGATTTTTCGCGAAATGAGCTGCGCATCGCCCGTTCGGATCTCCATATCCGGGGCGCCGCTGACCCGGGCGAGCGCTTTGATCGGCGCGGCGGAAACCACCGCGCAGTCGAGATCGAGCGCTGCGGAAAGCATGAGCTGACCGTCCGGCGTGCTTCGCACCGTCAGCACAGAGATCGTCGGCAGCACTTCCGCCGCCATACCGGGCTCGATCGCGGCATTTGAAAGCGTATGCGAAAAAGGGGATTCCGAGACAAAGGCAAAAACTTCGCCTTCGCTGCCCGCTGCGATCAGCCGCGCGCTCAGGCGTCCGTCGATGCTCAGCTTCCCGGCTTCTGTGCGGCAGGAATCGAGCTCCGCTTCGGCGGTGCAGTCGATCAGCTCCCGAATCGCCTTCCCGGCGGGAAGCGGGAGCGTGCCTTCGAGCAGCACCTGCGGTTTATCGAGAAGGATCAGCCTCGGTGCCGCGATTTCATTCCATATCAGTTCCATTATTATCCTCTCCTTGCTTGTTTGCCCGCCCGGCAGGCCGATTTCGGGCCGGAGCGTATCGGTTAATCATATGCGCGTTCCGCCGTAAAATTCATCAGCTTACAATAATCGATCCATGCGGCGAAAAACGCGCCAAAGAAAGATATCCACATTTTCGGGGGCGGTTTTTGCCCTCGTGTGGATAAGTTATCCACATTATCCACATACTTATCCACTTTTTAAAGCGTATAAAAGGATTTTTGGTGTTGATAAAAAAGATGGGAAAAAGGGCCTCAAAAATAATATATTGAGTTCGGAACCGTTGTTTTGGGTTGACAAACCGGACGGGGGAGCAAATAAAAAAACGCAAAAGCCCCCTCCGGCAGCCTTCCGTCGGAAAGGAGAACGATCGGGTGCGGAAGGTGGGGATTTGCGGAGGGGGGAAGGGGGAGCAAGGGCTCCTTATAAACGGGAACGGTGGGGGAAGCCGCCCGTTTATTCGCCAAAAACAAACGACAAAAGACAAATACTGCGGATCAAGGCGCCGATCATTTCCCGCTCGCGGCGCGGGGGAGGGAGGCGCTGCGGCCATCCTCGATGATCAGCTTGTCCGCAACGAGGGCGATGAATTCACCGTTGGTCGGCTTGTCGTTCTTTCCGTAGACGTTGAAGCCGAACAGCTTGTTCATGTTCTCGATCTTGCCGCGCATCCAGCTTACTTCGATCGCGTGGCGGATCGCGCGTTCGACCTTGCTCGGGGTTGTGTTGAAGCGCTTCGCGATGCCGGGATAAAGCTCCTTCGTGATCTTCGAGATCAGCTCGGGATCGAAATAGACCATGCGGATCGCCTCGCGGAGAAAATGATAGCCTTTGATATGCGCGGGGATGCCGACGGAGAGAAAAACGGAAGTGATCTTTTCATCAAGGCTCTTTTCGTGCGGCTGCGGTGCGAAAGCGACCTCTTTTTCCGCCCCGGAAGCTTCAAGCAGATCCCTCATCCGCCTGTGCAGGAATTCGGGCTCGACGGGCTTGAGCATCACGTAGCTCGCGCCTTTCTGGAAAGCACGCTGCAGAAGATTGTCGCTGCGCATATAGGAGACCATGATGATGATCCCGGGGCTGTTCACAGCCTCGATGCGAAGCTGTTCGAGCAGGTCCAGTCCGTCGAGCTTCGGCATAACGAGCTCCGTAATGAGAACGTCGAATTTCTCCGCGCGCAGCTTTTCAAGGGCGGCTTGTCCGTCTGAAGCTTCCTCCACGCGGATGATATCCTTGTCGGTTTTGAAGAATTCCGCAGTCATATGTCGGAACTGCTGGTTTCCGTCCGCTATTAAAACACGGTATTCTGCCATAAATATTCAACCTCCTTTGTGATTCACGGTTTTCGGATGAAATAATTGTAACAGCGCAATTTTCGCATTTCCACAGGTAAAATTGTCTGTTTTTAGTATAAAATTGTTCATTTTTGTACTATTTTTGTCCGTTTTTCTCCGTAACCGAAGTTCAGCGAGAGAATTTTCTCTCCAAACGGAGCGAAGGAAGCCGTTTCAATGATAGGCAAAGGTATTGACAAACATTCCGGAAAAGGTATATAATATCATTCCAAATTGACAGCAGGGAGGACTTATTATGAGCCTTATATCCAAGCTTTTTAAGAAAAAAGCCGTTGACAGCCTCTTTAACGAACTGAGCAACGCAATAAGCCAGAGCCAGAAGCCGGAGGATAAGCCCGAACAGCCGCAGCAGCCCACGCAGATGAGCGGCGGCATGATGATGGGAGCCACGGTCCCGCATTACGAAGCGCCGGAGTGCGAAGAGACGATCCCCGGCAATTCCTGGGGCCCGACCATGCCGAAGGAGCCGAATCTGTTCAACTATAACGGCAATTGGTTCGATTACTTCAACGAGATCTTCCGCGGGGAATTCACCGATTTCCGCATCGTTTCCGACAGGAAAGAGAAGACGGCGACCTTCCTCTTCTACCGCGGGGAGCAGCTCGCCCTTGCTGTGGAGATCCTCCATCAGGCCAGCGCCGCGCAGAAGCTGCGCCGCGACTGCCGCGCGAACGGCGTGCCGTACCTGCGCTATTATCATGACCACGAGGGCTGGTGGAACACCCGCAGCTACGTTGTCGAAAGGACCCGCGCCGCTCTCGGGCTCTGAGGCGGCACCGGCTTTCGCCGGTTGATATCGAAAAAACAGAAAGAGAACGCCTTTGCGCCTGCGGCGGACCCGGCGCGGACTTTTCCATGGCTTCGCAGGCAGCCTGTTCGCGTACGGCCCTGTACGTCCAGGAATTATCCTGGCTTTAATGATTTCTCTTTCTGTTTTTTATTTTGCCCTGATTTGTATGGAAGGATCGCTTCTTCGCCTGCTCGGCGAGCCGGCTTCGTGGGAAAAATTCTATGGCTTCAAAAGGGACCTCGTTTGCCCGAAGGCCTTTTTGAAGGAACTGCGCCGCTTCATCGACGGCGGCGGCTTTGTTCCGTCCGTCCGCGCGATCGAAGCGGGGGAGCGCTTTCCGCTGCCGCGGAAATCGGTCATCAGCAAGCAAAGCTCGAAGAAGAAGCGCGTTGTCTATACCTATCCATACGCCGAAAACATCGTGCTGAAGTTGCTCACGCACCTGCTCCTGCGTAAATATGACGGCGTTTTCAGCGAAAACCTCTATTCCTTCCGCCCGGGCAGGAACGCGAAGGACGCCGTGAGGAAGCTCTGCGCAATCAGCGGCGGGCAAAGGCTTTGGTCCTATAAGGTCGATATCAGCAATTATTTCAATTCCGTGCCGGTCGGCCGCCTGCTGCCGGAGCTCCGGGAGACGCTTGCGGATGATCCGGAGCTTTATTCCTTCCTTGCGGCGCTCCTTTCCGAAAAGGAAGTGCTCGAGAAGGGGAATCCGGTCATCGAGGAGAAGGGCATCATGGCCGGCACACCGGTCTCCGCCTTTTATGCGAACCTTTATTTAAAGGACCTGGACCGCTTCTTTTATGAGCGGCGCATTCCCTATGCACGCTATTCGGACGATATCATCCTCTTCGCCCCTTCGCGGGAGGAAGCCGCGGCGTACGCCGCATTCGTGCGGGAATTCCTTGCGGGAAAGGGCCTTGCGGTGAACCCCGATAAGGAAAGCTTTTCTTTGCCGGAGGAGGGCTGGACCTTCCTCGGCTTCAGCTATCGGGAAGGCGTTGTGGATATCGCGGCGGCGACAGTCGAAAAGCTGAAAAAGAAGATGCGCAGAAAAACCCGCGCCCTTGCGAGGTGGAGGGACAGGAACGAGCTCGAGGGCGAACGCGCGGCGAAGGCGTTCATCCGTATCTTCAACCGCAAGCTGCTCGAAAACGGCGCCGATAACGAGCTCACCTGGAGCCTTTGGTTCTTTTCGGTAATAAATACAGATGCTTCATTGAAGATCATCGACGCCTACGCGCAGGAATGCATCCGCTTCCTCGTCAGCGGGAAGCGCACCAAAGCGCGCTTCGGCGTTCGGTATGAGAATATGAAGGAGCTCGGGTATCGAAGCCTCGTGCATGAGTATTATGCTTACGAGAAGGGGAAAAAGGAAGAAACAGCGCTTCGGGAAGGCGACTGAACCGAATTGAAGGATCAAAAAAACCGGACATTCAAACGAATGTCCGGTAATTCTTTTTGGGCTGTTAAGCAGCGGGAAGCTTCTCGGGCTCAGGGAGCTCCGGGCCTTCGATCGTGATCGATTTAATCACAACGGGCGTCAGCGGCTTATTGTTCCGGTCGGTCTCGACGGAAGCGATGCGGTCCACGACATCCATGCCCTCGAGAACCATGCCGAATGCGGCATAGCCTCCGTCAAGGGAAGGATAATCGACGTGCATGATGAAGAACTGGCTGCCGGCGCTGTCGTAGGGCTTCGAACGCCTTGCCATCGAGATCACGCCGCGGGTGTGCTTGAGCGGGTTGTCGAAGCCGTTCTGCGCGAATTCGCCCTTGATGCAGTAGCCGGGGCCGCCGGTGCCGTTGCCGTTCGGGTCGCCGCCCTGGATCATGAAGCCGGAGATGACGCGGTGGAAGGTCAGCCCGTCATAGAAGCCCTGACGCGCAAGGTAGCAGAAGTTGCGGACGGTTTCCGGCGCGATGTCGGGATAGAGCTCGAGCTTGATGACGCCGCCGTCCTCCATGGTGATGGTTGCATAGATCTTATCCATATTTTCTCCTCCTTCGGGGGTGTTGATCGGTTCGGTAACGACCCCGGGCTTGGCCGGTTCGGCGGTATCCTGCTGCGATTCGGCGGGCTTGCCGGAGCAGGCGCAGGCGAACAGGAACAGGGTGCAAAGCATTATCGCAAGGATTTTTTTCATTTCAGCCTCCGTTTTATGGAATAATGAGAGTTTAGCACAGAATGCGCGGAAAATCAATCGGCTTTGTTCGAAAGCGTGTTGGGCGCAAGCAGATCCTCCGTGTCGAAATCAGCATATTCGACGCGCCAGAGCGTCAGCCCGTGCGCGGGTGCTGTATCTCCGGCATTTTCTCGGGCGGGATTTTCAAGGGCGTTTTCGATCAGGGAAACGGGGTCGTAGCCCATCCCGACGCGCAGCATCGTTCCGACCATGATGCGGACCATGTTATAGAGGAAGCCGCTGCCCGCGACATGATAATAAAGCATATCTCCTTCGCGCGTCCATTCCGAAACATAGATCGTGCGGATCGTCGAAGCGGCCTTCGTGCCGACCGCCTTGAACGCCGCGAAATCGTGCTCGCCGAGGAAGAGGGCCGCGGCCTCGTTCAATTTATCAAGATCGAGCGGATAATGGATATGCAGCGCGCGGTCGAAGCTCATTGCGGAATCGTGGAGCGAATCCAGCACGGCGTAGCGGTAATGCTTTTTCTTTACAGAGAAGCGCGCGTGAAAATCCGGGGAAGGCGCAAAGAAACTCGCCTTGATGCGGATATCCTTCGGAAGATAGGTGTTGAGCGCGAATGCGAATTTATCGGCGGGGATGCGGCTCTCCGTATCGAAATGCGCGACCTGCGCGCGGGCGTGGACGCCGCTGTCCGTGCGGCCGGAGGCATGGAGGGAGATATCCTCGCCGGTCAGCTTTTTGAGAGCCGAACGCAGCACCTCCTGCACGGCGACGCCGTTCGGCTGCACCTGCCAGCCGACGTAGTTCGTTCCGAGATATTCGATTATAAGAACGATGCGCTTCAAGTTTTCTCCGTTCCGGATGGATTCCCGGCTTCAGTCAACGGCTTTTTCGATATAGTTTTTGAGCATCGCGGCGATATCTTCGTCGGCCTGCCGTTCGGTCTTGCCCTGCGCGAAGAGGGGGCCGCCCCCGCCCTTGCCGTTCACGGCGGCGTTGACGGCGGCGCAGAGTTCCTTCATCGAAAGCCTGCATCCGGCGGAGCAGGCCATGTGGTAATCCGTTCCGGCAGCGGACGGAGCGAAGAGCAGGGCGGTCCAGCGGGCGTCCTTCTTCGCCGCCAGGGAATCACAGATAAGGCGCAGATCGTTGGCGTTCATGCCGGGGAGGAGCCCGCAGATGACGGCGGTCCTGCCGGGGCGCTCCGCAGAGGCTTTTTTAAGAAGCTCCTCCGCAGTCTTTTCGGCGAGGAGGATCGATTTTTGCTTGAGCTCCGCTTTGGCGGAAGCGAGCTCGTCCATCTGCTTTTTGACGACTTTCGGAAGCTCCTCGCGGGAGGTCGAATACTGCCTCGCGAGGGCTGTGACGGCGTTATGCTCGGCGATGGCGGCTTTTGCGGCGCGATCCCCGCAGGCGAACCAGAGGCGGGTGCCGCCCTTATAGTGCTGCGCGTCGGTGATGCGGACAGCACCGACCATTCCGGTGCGCGGAAGATGGGTGCCGCAGCAGGTGCAGGAATCGATCTTACCGTTGTCGATATAGACGATGCGCACCTCGCCCTGCGCCTTTTCCGCACGCTTGCGAAGAGTGCGGCTCAGCGCGTCCGCCTCGTCCGTGACCTCCGTATGCACCGGCCGATCGGCGCGGACGGCTTCATTAGCGGCGAGCTCGAGCGCCTCGAGCTGCTCCGGCATAAGCGGGATATCAAGATCGATCGTGCAGTAATCCTCCGCCATGTGGAAGCCGACGTTCTTCGCGCCGAAAAGCTTGCTTGCAAGGCCGGAAAGCATGTGCTCGCCGGTGTGCTGCTCGCAGTGGTCAAGGCGGCGCGGCAGGTCGAGCACGACGCGGACCTTTTCGCCGGGAGCGAAGGGCTTATCGCAATAGTGGATGACCTCGCCGTCCGCAGTGCGGCAGTCGAGGATCTTCGCACACACTTTTGCGCCTTCGATCGTTCCTCCATCCGGCAGCTGGCCGCCGCCCTCGGGGAAGATCATCGTGCGGTCGAGCGCAACGAGGTATTTGCCGTCCTTTTCTTCGCAGGAAACGACCTGCGCCGTGCATTCGGTAACGGTCGGGTAATCGTAATAAAGGATCTCTGCCATACCGCAATCCTTTCGTTTGGCTTGTTTATACGGTTATTTTACTCAATCGCGGCCGATCCGTCAACAGCGGAGGGCAAAAAACCGCCGTTGACAGCAGCGGCGGGCGGGGGCTATAATGCAGCTATGAGCGAAAAAGAGCAAAAACCGAAAAGAGAGAAAGCGAAAAAGCTGCTCGCGCTGTTCCTGACCTTTTTGAAGATCGGCGCGTTCAC
>DBXK01000054.1:0-437 GCA_002309375.1 Christensenella sp. UBA1214
TTGGAGGACTGACCGCCGGTGTTGGAATAGACCTCGGTGTCCATAACGAGCACGTTGACGTCCTCATCCATCGCGAGAACGTGATCGAGTCCGCCGTAACCGATGTCGTATGCCCAACCGTCGCCGCCGAAGATCCACTGGCTCTTCTTGGTGAAGAGGTCCTTGAGCTCGTAGATCTGCTTTGCGACTTCATCGCACTCGCAGCCGCAGTTCATGCACTTTTCGACCATCTCGATGACGGCCTTGCCGGTCTTCCTGCTGCCTTCCGCGTCGTTCATGTTCTCGAGCCATGCATTGCACTTTGCCTTGCCTTCGTCGTCGCAGCACTCTGCGAACTTCTTGACGAGGTCGGCGAGCTTATCGCGGCGGTGGCCGGTCGCAAGGTTCATACCGAAGCCGAACTCGGCGTTATCTTCGAACAGGGAGTTTGCCCATGC
>DBXK01000054.1:549-1544 GCA_002309375.1 Christensenella sp. UBA1214
GCGCATGCGCCGGAGAACTCGAAGAGGGGCTGCAGATACTGGCTGCCCTTCACGGTCGCTTTGTTGACGGGGAGATCAAGGGTGGGAAGCTCAAGCGCAAAGTTCCAGTTGTCGTTTTCGACCTTCTCGACCTCTGCAAGGGGCTTCATGACGAGCGCCTTGACCTTTGCGGGGCAGACGTCCACGCAGTTGCCGCAGCCGGTGCAGTCGTAGGGGCTGATCTGGATGCGGAACTGTTTGCCGTCGCCGACGCCGATGGCCTTCTTGGTAACGAAGGTATCGGGCTTCTCTGCGCCGTCGACCATCACGAACGGACGGATGCAGGCGTGCGGGCAAACGAGGGAGCACTGGTTGCACTGGATGCAGTTCTCGGTGACCCAGGTGGGAACCTCGACCGCGATGCCGCGCTTCTCGTACTTGGTGGTGCCGGTGGGAACGAAGCCGTCCGCTGCGAGCTTGCTGACGGGGAGCTTATCGCCCTGCTGCGCAAGGATGGGCTTGATGAAATCGACGAAGTAAGGATCGTCGGAAACATGCATTGCGGTCGCGCCTTCGGTCGCGTTGGCCCAGCTTGCGGGATACTTGATCTCCTCGATGCCGGTGCAGCCGATGTCGATCGCGGCGTAGTTCTTCTGGACGACGTCCTCGCCCTTCTTGGCGTAGGACTTCTTGGCGGCGGCCTTCATGTAGCCGATCGCCTCGTCAACGGGGATAACTTCCGCGAGCTTGAAGAACGCGCTCTGCATGATGGTGTTGATGCGGCCGCCCATGCCGACTTCGCGTGCGAGCTTGACAGCGTCGATGTTGTAGAAGCGGATGTGCTTCTTCGCGATGGTCTGCTTCATGGAAGCGGGAAGCTCTTTCTCCATCTCTTCAACGGTCCAGGGGCTGTTGAGGAGGAATACGCCGTTGTCCTTGAGGCCTTCGAGAACGTCGTAGCGGGTGACATAGCTTGCGTTATGACATGCAACGAAGTCCGCGCTGTCGATGAGGTA
>DBXK01000054.1:1616-5651 GCA_002309375.1 Christensenella sp. UBA1214
TGGTCGCCGATGATCTTGATGCTGTTCTTGTTCGCGCCGACGGTGCCGTCGCTGCCGAGACCGAAGAACTTGCAGCAGATCGTTCCCTCGGGCGCCGCGTTGACGAATTCGCCCATCGGGAGGGAGGTGTTCATAACGTCGTCGATGATACCGACGGTGAAGTGGTTCTTGGGCTCATCAAGGAGCAGGTTGTCGAACACGGCCTTGACCATGGTCGGAGTGAACTCCTTGCTGCCGAGGCCGTAACGGCCGCCGTAGCACTTGATGTCGCGGCCCGCTTCTGCGAGGGCGTCAACAACATCGAGGTAGAGGGGCTCGCCGAGAGAGCCGGGCTCCTTGGTGCGGTCGAGAACGGCGATCTTCTTGCAGGATGCGGGGATCGCTGCGAGGAACTTGTCGGCTGCGAAAGGCCTGTAAAGACGGACCTTCAGAACGCCGAGCTTCTCGCCCTTCTTGTTGAGGTGGTTGATCGCTTCTTCCGCAACGTCTGCGCCGCTGCCCATGATGACGAGGACGTTCTCGGCATCGGGTGCGCCGACGTAATCGAAGAGGTGATAATGGCGGCCGGTCAGCTCGCCGACCTTCTCCATGTAATACTCAACGATCTCGGGGACCTTCGCATAGTGGATGTTCGCGGCTTCGCGGCCCTGGAAGTAGATATCCGGGTTCTGCGCGGTACCGGCCTGATGCGGATGCTCGGGGTTCAGCGCGCGGTCGCGGAAAGCCTTGACGGCGTCCATATCGAGGAGCTTGCCCATGTCTTCATACTCGATCTGCTCGATCTTCTGGACCTCGTGGGAGGTGCGGAAGCCGTCGAAGAAATGAACGAAGGGAACGCTGGACTTGATCGCGGACAGATGGGTCACGAGAGCGAGGTCCATGACTTCCTGGACGGAAGCGGAGGAGAGCATCGCGAAACCGGTCTGGCGGCAGCCCATAACGTCGCTGTGGTCGCCGAAGATAGAAAGGGAATGAGCGGCGAGAGCGCGGGCGGAAACGTGGAAAACGCCGGGAAGGAGCTCACCGGAGATCTTGTACATATTGGGGATCATCAGAAGAAGACCCTGGGAAGCGGTAAAGGTGGTGGTCAGAGCGCCGGCGGAAAGGGAGCCGTGAACAGCGCCCGCAGCGCCGCCCTCGGACTGCATCTCGGCGATGCGGACCTTCTGACCGAACAGGTTGATCCTGCCCTGTGCGCCCCACTCATCGGCAACCTCTGCCATGGGAGAGGAAGGAGTGATGGGGTAGATTGCTGCCACATCGGAAAATGCATAGGCGACATGCGCCGCAGCGGTATTGCCATCGATAGTGACGGTCTTTGCCATTGAGTAAATCCTCCTATTTTTTTACTCCGCGGAGGGTCCCCGCGGGAAGTGAGTACGGATACAAAGTCCTTCTTTTATTATAGACCGCGCGGGGGATCAAGGCAAGCGGATTTTGCTTTATTTTTAAAGTATATTTGCTTATTCGGAAGCGTTTTGCCCGCTTGTCTCCTCTCCTCCCCGTCCGGCGGCGCGGCTAAGCCCGAAAAAGCAAAAGCCCCGCACGGGGCGGGGCGTTCGCAGACTTGTTTATGCTTTCGTTTCGCTGCTGATCCCAAGACAAACGTCTTTTTGATCAAACAAAAGCACGATGTGATATCCCGGCTTCATCCATTGACGGATTATGACGGGCGCGCCGTCCGCTGAAGTTGTTGCACTCCTGGAATTTTCCGGACCGACGGCAGCCTTTATCTCATCGTAGGTTTTGCCTTTGAGGTTGCCGAGTTTATAAAACTTGCGGTTCAGAGATTGACTGCGGGTTTTGATAATCAGCAGCGGAATTATAAAAACGAGAATACCGACTGCGGCACCGATTACATAATAGGCTGTTAATGGCATAAGAGAAGACCTCCTGTCGTTTTTTGCAACCGTTTAGTTGCATTTCATGCAGATTATACCACCGTTTGGTAGTATTCGCAACAGGGAATACTGGTTTTTGGAGGCAAAAATGTATTTTAAGCGCATCGAGGATCTTAGGATCGATCACGATCTCACACAGCAGGATATCGCGGATATGCTCGGCTGCCAGCGTGAAGTCTACCGGCGATATGAAAAAGGGACCCGCACGATCCCCATCGATTTCCTTATCAAGCTTGCTGAATACTACGGCGTCAGTACGGACTATCTGCTCGGGCTGAAGGATGAATGAACCGCTGTCCGCCGCTCATACCGAACGTTTGCAAAAAACAGCCGCCTCCCGCTCGGGAAACGGCTGTTTTTGATTGTTTATGATCAGTGGAAGAGGTTCAGCAGGCTTCCGAGGATGCCGGTGTTTTCTTCTTCGGGCTGCGCCGCTGCGGCGCCGCCGAGGAGGCCGCCGAGGAGACCTGCGCTCTGCTGCTGACCGCCGCCGAGAAGACCTCCGAGCAGACCGCCGAGGTCGAAGCCGCCGCTCTGCTGAGCCTGCTGCTGTTGCCCGCCCAGCGAGGAAAGAAGCAGGGGCGCCGCGAGAGCGAGGATGCTCGTTGCCTTGCCCTTCGTAACGCCGGTGGCCTTGGAGATCTCTCCCATGGCGTCCTTCTGACCGTCGCCGAAGATATGGCCGAGGATCTTTTTGCCGTCCTTGAGATCCGCACCGCCGAGGAACGATGCGATGTTGCTGATATCGTCCTTGCTGTGGGATTCAAGCGCCTTGCTGAGGGACTTTGCGCCTTCTTCAGTTGAAACATTGTTCTTCATGCCCGCAAGCATGGAGGGAATGCCGCTTGAGAGCACCTGAGCGATATCGCTCTTTTTCAGCTTTACGCGCTTGCTGATTGCGGAAAGACCGCCGTTTGCAAGCAGGTCGCCGATTGAACTGAGATCAAAACCTTCCATTATACTTTCCTCCTGAATCAATCTCCGGTCTCGCTGCCTGTGCCTTCCGTTCCGGCCGGATTTTCATCCGTTTTCGTTGCTTCTTCGGTCAGTTCTTCAAGATGCAGCTCATCCCAGTTGATCTGCTTATCGGGATGCTCGGTCTCGTACCAGTTTCTGCAATACCAGCAGATGGAGCTGCGGCCGGATTCGATCGCTTCCTTCATGCTGCCTTCATAGAGCGTGCTCGAGTTCGAAAGAGAACTGCATTCCTGATGGAGATGGCACTTATGGCCGAAGGGAGTCCAATAGATCGTATCCTCTGCAAATACTGCTTCTGCCTGGTCCTTCTCCTCTGCGGAAATGGGGTTGAAGTCCGCGGAAGCGAGGCCGGTGATCAGAAGCGCCACGATCGCGATCGCAGTGACGATGATCTTGGATTTCTTGTTGAGCTTATCGTTCTTGAGAAGGATGATAATGAGCGGGATGAAGCAGATGCAGGCCATGATCACGCCGAGCTCGCTGATAAGATAGAAGGTGAATTTGTTTTTCTTGCTCGGTGGGCTGATGTGGTTGGCCTTCTTCCAGAGCTGCGCTGCGGCGATCGCGAACGCAAGATCCAAAACGATGAAGATGATCAGATTGATCACCATATTGGTGTTTCCGTCATGCGTGAACCGGATCGAGAAGTTCTTGAGCAGAACCATGATCGCGAAGATCTCACATGCGATTGCGACGAGCCAAAGCGCGATCGCGCCGATGCGGTAACCGAAAGCGCTGCCCTTCGTGGGCTTTGCCTGAACGATCGTCGGTTCTTTCTTGCTCTCTGCAGCCGGTTTCTTAACGGTTTTCGGGGCTGCTTTTTCGTCGGAAGCTTTGATTATTGTCTTTGCCATGTTTTTCCTCCCAGAAAAAAGTGTGGGCAATCAGCCATGTATATTATCCGAATAATATCGAATTTTGTCAAGAGTTTTTTTGTGTTCACAGCGCTGTACATATATGAACATGATTGAGGCAGCGCAGGCTTCCGGAATTGGGTACGGTTTTTGTGAAATTTGCGCGTAGCGTAAGTGAAGTCTTCCGCGGGCAGGTGAAATATGAGCCGAGAGCTCATGTGAAGTTTTGCCATTTCACGGCAAAGTTAAAGGGACGCTCATTGAGCGTCCCTTTGAGATCCGGCAGCTGCCTATCCTCCCAT
>DBXK01000006.1 GCA_002309375.1 Christensenella sp. UBA1214
CTGGCCATGACCGCCGGGTCAAAGCCCAGCTTTTTCGCCAGCATGGGCAATGTGCAGCCGATGAACTTGGCGATGGTCACCGTGACCGCTAGCGTCAATGACACGGCCAGGGAAACCAACAACCCCACTTTATCCAGGAACAGCAGCTTCAAAAAGCTGATAGCGGAAAGGCTGATGCCGCAGAGGACGGCCACCCTCATCTCCTTCCAAATGACGGTCAGAATGTCCCTGAACTGTATTTCATTCAGGCTGAGACCGCGGATGATGGTGACGGAAGCCTGGCTGCCGGAGTTGCCGCCGGTGTCCATGATCATCGGGATATACGCGGTGAGGAGCACGACCTGGCTGAGCGCATCCTCGAAGCCGCGGATGATGAGCTGGGTGAAGGTCGCAGAGATCATGAGGAGCATCAGCCACGGAATGCGGTTTTTATAGAGCTCGAAGACGGAAAGGCGCGGATAGGGCTTATCGGAGGGCGTGACAGCCGCCATCTTTTCGATATCCTCCGTCGCCTCGTCGCGGATGACGTCGATCGCGTCGTCGACCGTTACGATACCGACGAGGCGCATCTCGCTGTCCACGACCGGGATGCTCAAAAGGTCGTATTTCGCGAACATATCCGCGACGGCCTCGCTGTCCTCCTTCGTTTCGGCGGCGATGAAATTTTCGTCCATCAGGTCGGAAACGAGGGCGTTTTCATCGGCGAGGACGAGCTCGCGGAGGGTGACGGTACCGATCAGCTTGCGTTTTTCGGTCACGTAGCAGGTCTCGATCGTCTCCTTATCGACGCCGGTTTTGCGGATGCTGTCGATCGCTTCCTTCGCCGTCATGCCGGGCTTGAGATCGACGAAATCCGTCGTCATGATCGAGCCCGCGCTGTCCTCGGGATATTTCAGAAGCTCGTTGATCGTGCGGCGCATCTCGGGATCCGCCTGCCTTAAAATACGGTTGACGACATTCGCCGGCATCTCGTCAACGAGGTCCGCCGCATCGTCGTCGTACATTTCGTTCAAAATCTCGGAAAGCTCCTTATCGGAGAATCCGTTGATCAGCTCCTGCTGCAGATCGGGGTCCATTTCGACGAATACGTCCGCCGCAAGCTCCTTCGGGAGCAGACGGAAAAGACGCATCAGCTTATCCGCGGGCTGATCCTCGAAAATCACGGCGATATCCGCCGCGTTGACCGTCACCAGAATATCCCGAATGCTGTTGTACTGCTTGCGTTCGAGAAGGGTTTCGATCGTTTGTGAAAGATCCATTGATAATGCTGCCATTGTCCCTTTTGATGGAACGGCGCGAAGAAGCGCTCTTTTCGGCCGCAGCACGGGAAATGATTTACAAGCGATCCGCGGAGCTCAACATGAAAGCTCCGATCGGCCGTTTATCATCCCGACCGCGCTGACCGGCCCTCCGGCTTCGGCCCGGAACGTCGGCGCTTATACTGCCTTCAGCTTCCATACCAAACTCCTTTTTCGATTATTTTTGCGGCGCAGAACCGCTGCACCGTATATTTCAGTATACACATTTCGGGGGCTTTCTGTCAACCCCGAAATGCGGAAAAAACGACATTTTTATCGCCGTTCGATCCTCATGAAGAGCACGCTTTCCTCCCCGCGGGAAACGCGGATATCGACCGCTTCGTCCGTCTCCTTTTTTCGGAAAACGAGGCGGTCGCCCTCGAAGCAGGGGCGTTTGAAGAGCACCTCGATCCCCTTCGGATCGAGTTCGTCGATCTCGCGGCAGGAGAACGCGCCGAGCACCGCGCGCGGATAGGCGGCGTTGTTCATGTGGCGGCCGAGATCGATATCCGTCGAGCGGACGACGTATTCGCCGAAGGGCTCGATCCCTTCGAAATCATCCGCGATCCGCGTGAAAGGCTCCTCTATCGCCGTATGCTCATAATAATCCGTTTCCTCCGGGAAAACGCCGGCAAGAGGCACGACGGACTGCTTTTTGAAATCGAAGACGGCCCACTCGGTCTTTCCGGCAACCAGCAGTCTGCCGTCCGCCTTCGAGCGGAGCTCGTAGCTTCGAACGCAGCGGACCTTGCCCGGCGCTTCCGGCCAGGTGCGGATCTCCGTCATTTCCTCCATCACGGGGCGCTCGAAAAAGCGCAGCTTCGTCCTCACCGTGACCCAGAAGAGGCCCTTTTCCTCCATCGCATGGCAGCCGACGCCGATATGCCTGCCGTGCTCCGCGGCAGCGTCCATGAACATCGGGAATGCGCCGTGCAGGGAGAGGCGCGAGGAGTGATCCGCGCTGCCGGGGGTGATCTCAAAATCCTTCGTGTAGACGTTTGCCATGGCTTTTTCTCCTTTGCGGAGCCCGCTTCGCTCCGCCTTTTCCGAAAGTATAGCCCTCCCCCTTCCGTTTTGTCAAGCGCCGCCTGAAAAAACGGCCGAAACCGCTCCGAAAGGGGCATTTTGACCGTATTTTCTTCCTTATTATATTTATACACTATTGCAAATCCGGGTAATATGTGATATAATAGTTGTGTATGAGTTTATCGCTCAAAAGCCCCTTGGAGGAGGTCCGTTTTGCTCATTACAGGCGTTCGGCTTTTTTCATACAGAAGCTACGATGAGCTGCGTTTCGACCCGCAGCCGAAGCTCAACGTCATCGTCGGAGCGAACGCCGCCGGCAAGACGAATATCCTCGAAGCGATCTATCTCTGCGCGGTCGGGCGGAGCTTCCGCACGCGGCGCGATCAGGACCTTATCAACATGGCGGCCGCCGGCGCATACGTCGGGATCGACCTTGAAAACAAGACCGGCAGGCGGAAGATCGAATTCAAATTCCGCCGCGACGGGAAGCAGGTGCTGATCGACGGCCAGCCGGTCCGCCGGATCGGGGAGCTTATGGGCGTGCTGAACGCGGTGCTTTTCTCGCCGGAGGATCTTTCGCTCGTCAAGGATTCGCCGGAGGAGCGCCGCCGCTTCATGGATATGGAACTTTGCCAGCTCCGGCCCGCGTTCTTCTACCGCCTCCAGCAGTACAACGCCGCATTGAAGCAGCGCGGCGCCCTGCTGCGCGCGGGGCTTGAAACAGGGCTTGCGCCGGATCCCGGCATGCTCGACATGTGGGACGACCAGCTCACGGAGCTCGGCGGGGACATCATGCTCATCCGCCGCGAGTTCATGGACGAGCTCAGCACCCTCGCAAGGGACATCAACCGCCGCATCACCGGCGGGCGGGAGGAGCTTTTCGCCTTCTATAAGCCGAACGTCGCCTTCCCCGACGGCGACCGCGGGGACGTGCGCACCGCGCTGAACGCGGCGCTCTACAACTCCCGCCAGGAGGATATGCGCCGCGGCTTCACCACGCGCGGCCCGCACAGGGACGATATCGGCATCCTGCTCGACGGGCACGACGTGCGCACCTTCGGCTCCCAGGGCCAGCAGCGCACCGCCGCGCTCAGCATGAAGCTTTCCGAGCTCGCGCTGATGCGCAGCGAAAAGGGCGAAGCGCCGGTACTGCTGCTCGACGACGTGCTTTCGGAGCTCGACGGCGACCGCCAGAGGGAGCTTTTATCCTCCGCGTTCGACTGCCAGTGCTTCCTCACCGCGACCTCCCCCGACGGGCTCGAGGAGGTGCCGAACATGACGGTCTTCGAATGCGCGAACGGGAAGCTCGCAAGGGTATGAGCCCGCATTAAAATCGTTTATTAAATTTTGAATATAACGGAGAAGCCTGTGGAAATCAAAGAAAACGAAATCGAATTGATCAACGGCGCCGAAACAGCTCAGGGCGGCGAATACGACGCATCGCAAATCCAGGTCCTCGAAGGCCTTGAAGCCGTGCGCCGCCGTCCCGGCATGTATATCGGCTCCACCGATTCGCGGGGCCTGCATCACCTCGTATACGAGATCGTGGACAACGCGATCGACGAAGCGATGGCCGGCTACTGCACCCATATCTACGTCACGATCCATGCCGACAACTCCATCACCGTCGTCGACAACGGCCGCGGCATCCCGGTGGATATCCATCCGAAGACCGGCAAATCCGCGCTCGAGGTCGCGCTGACGATGCTCCATGCCGGCGGCAAATTCGGCGGCAGCGGCTACAAGGTCTCCGGCGGTCTGCACGGCGTCGGCCTTTCCGTCGTCAATGCGCTATCCGTGGAGCTTATCGCGGAGGTCCGCCGCGGCGGTAAGATCTACCGCCAGACCTGCTCCCGCGGCGTCAAAACGAGCGAGGTCGAGGTCGTCGGCGACTGCGATCCCGCCGAGCACGGCACGAGCATCCACTTCGTTCCGGATGAGCAGATCTTCGACGAGGTGGATTATGAATACGACGTCGTCGTGAGAAGGCTGCGCGAGCTCGCTTTCCTGAACGGCGGCGTGACGATCGTAGTGACGGACGAGCGGCCGATCCCCGGGCACGAGAACCTCGGCGAGAACGGCGAAAAGAAGCCGTACAGCCGCAGGGATAAATTCCATTTCGAGGGCGGCATCGTCGAATACGTCCGCTACATCAACAAGAATAAAGAGGTCCTGCACCCCGATCCGATCTATTTCACCGCCGCGAAGACGGACGATCCGCTCGAAACGGCGACGGTCGAGGTCGCGCTGCAGTACAACGACGGCTATAACGAAAACGTCTTCACCTACGCGAACAACATCAACACCATCGAGGGCGGCAGCCACCTCGTCGGCTTCCGCGCGGCGATGACCCGCGTCGTCAACGACTATGCGAGGAAGTTCAAGATCCTCAAGGAGAGCGACGCAAACCTCACCGGCGACGATATCCGCGAGGGCCTTTCCGCGATCGTCAGCGTCAAGCTCACCGAGCCCCAGTTCGAGGGCCAGACCAAGACCAAGCTCGGAAACGCCTATATCCGCTCCCTCGTCGACAATGCGGTCACGAACGGGTTGACAGTCTACCTCGAGGAAAACCCCGCACAGGCGAAGCTGATCCTCGACAAATGCCTCTCCGCGAGCCGCGCAAGGGAAGCGGCGCGCAAGGCAAGGGAGCTCACGAGGCGTAAATCCGTGCTCGATTCCGCCGCGCTGCCCGGCAAGCTTGCCGACTGCTCCGAAAAGGACCCGGCGAAATGCGAGCTGTTCATCGTTGAGGGCGATTCTGCAGGCGGCTCCGCGAAGGAAGGCCGCGACAGGCATTTCCAGGCGATCCTGCCCCTCCGCGGCAAGATCCTGAACGTTGAAAAGACACGCCTCGACAAGGTCCTCGGCAACGCGGAGATCAAGTGCATGATCACCGCCTTCGGCGCGGGCATGGACGCGGACTTCGACGAAACGAAGCTGCGCTACCACAAGATCATCTGCATGACCGATGCCGACGTCGACGGCAGCCATATCCGCACGCTCCTTCTGACCTTCTTCTACCGCCACATGCGGCCGATGATCGAGAAGGGCTACGTCTACATCGCCCAGCCCCCGCTTTACCTCATCAAGAAGCCGAATTTCGAAAAATACGTCTATTCGGACGAGGAGCTGAACCGCACTCTCGACGAGATCGGACGCGACCGCATCACGGTGCAGCGCTATAAAGGTCTCGGCGAAATGAACCCCGAGCAGCTTTGGGACACGACCATGGACCCCGACAAGCGCATCATGCTGCAGGTCACGATGGACGACGCGATGCTCGCGGACGAGGTCTTCACCCTCCTCATGGGCGACCGCGTCGAGCCGAGGCGCGAATTCATCGAAAAGAACAGCAAGCTCGTTGCCGATCTCGATATCTGATAAACGCACGGAGAAGAGAACTTTATGGACGAAAAGAAAAAAACGAATTTTGAAATGCTCGGGACGAACGAGCTGCCGACGGATATCGAGGGCGGAAGGATACTGCCGATCAACCTCGTCGGGGAGATGAAAAAGAGCTTCATCTCCTATGCGATGGCCGTCATCATCAGCCGCGCTCTGCCCGACGTGCGCGACGGTTTGAAGCCCGTCCACAGGCGCATCCTTTACGCGATGGATGAGCTTTCCATGCAGCCCGACAAGCCCTTCCGCAAGTGCGCAAGGCTCGTCGGCGACGTTCTCGGTAAATACCATCCCCACGGCGACACCGCCGTTTACGATGCGACCGTGCGCCTTGCGCAGCCCTTCTCCACGCGCTATCCGCTCGTTGAGGGCCACGGCAACTTCGGTTCGATCGACGGCGACCCCGCCGCTGCGATGCGTTATACCGAGTGCCGCATGAGCAGGCTCACGCTCGAGATGCTCTCCGACCTCGACAAGAACACCGTCGATTTCTACCCGAACTTCGACGAGACCCTGATGCAGCCCGCCGTGCTGCCCGCAAGGTATCCGAACCTTCTCGTCAACGGCTCGGGCGGCATCGCCGTCGGCATGGCGACGAACATTCCGCCGCATAACCTCGGCGAAACGATCGACGCCTTCGTTGCGATGATCGACAATCCGGATATCACGATCGACGAGCTGATGAATTATATCCCCGGCCCGGATTTCCCGACCGGCGGCGTGATCATGGGCGACGTCGGCATCCGCCACGCCTATTTCACCGGCCGCGGCAGGATCCTCGTGCGCGCAAAGACCGAGATCGAGCAGTATAAGGCCGACCGCAGCCGCATCATCGTCACGGAGATCCCCTACCAGGTCAACAAGGCCCGCCTCGTTGAAAAGATCGCGGAGCTCGTCCACGACAAGAAGGTGGACGGCATTTCCGACCTGCGCGACGAAAGCTCCCGCGCCGGCATGCGCATCGTCATCGAGCTCAAGAAGGACGTCAATGCGAACGTCGTCCTCAACAACCTCTATAAGCACACCCAGCTGCAGGATACCTTCGGCGTGATCATGATCGCCCTTGTGGACGGCGAGCCGAAGGTGCTGAACCTCAGAGAAATGCTCTGGTATTACCTGCAGCATCAAAAGGAAGTCGTCACGCGGCGCACGCAGTACGACCTCGACAAAGCGCGCGAACGCCTGCATATTTTGGAGGGCCTCATCATCGCCCTCGACAATATCGACGAGGTAATCGCGATCATCAAAGCCAGCGCCAACGGTCAGGAAGCGAAGGAACGTCTGATGGCGCGCTTCGGCTTCAGCGAAAAGCAGGCGCAGGCGATCCTCGATATGCGTCTGCAGCGCCTCACCGGCCTCGAAAGAGAAAAGCTCGAAGCGGAGTATGCGGAGCTCAAAAAGACCGTCGAATACCTGCTCTCGATCCTTGCGGATGAAAAGAAGCTCCTCGGCGTGATCAAGGACGAAGTGCTGGAGATCCGCCGCAAGTTCGCCGACCCGCGCCGCACGGAGATCACTAAGATCATCGAGGATATCGACATGGACGACATCATCCAGGAAGAGGATATGGTCGTCACCTGTACGCACCACGGCTACATCAAGCGCATCTCCGAGGCGACCTACCGCACTCAGCGGAGGGGCGGCGTCGGCGTCAGCGCCGGCAGCACGAAGAATGAGGACTTTTTGGAGGATATTTTCGTCACCTCCACCCATTCCTACATTATGTTCTTCACCAACAAGGGCCGCGCCTTCCGCATCAAGTGCTATTCGATCCCCGAAGCGGGCAGGACGGCGAAGGGCACCCCGATCGTCAATCTGCTGCAGCTCGGCACCGGCGAATTCGTCACGGCCGCCTTCCCGATCGGCAAGGATATCGTCACCTCCGATGAAGAGAGCTACCTCGTTCTCTGCACGAGGAACGGCGTGATCAAAAAGACCCCGCTCTCCGATTTCACGAACATCCGCAAGGGCGGCATCATCGCCCAGAACCTCCGCGAGGGCGACGAGCTCATCAGCGTCAACCGCTCGAGCGGCAGGGACGATTTCATCATCGGCACGCGCGAGGGCATGTCCATCCGCTTCAGCGAGGAGGACGTTCGCGCAATGGGCCGCGCCGCGGCGGGCGTGCGCGCGATCAAGCTCGAGGAAGGCGACGCCGTCGTCGACATGAGCAAGGTCACGAAGGGCGAATACGTCATCGCCATCGCCGAAAACGGCATGGGCAAGCGCACGGACGAAGAGGAATACCGCCAGCAGGGCCGCGCCGGCAAGGGCATCATCGCGATGAACATCACCGAAAAGACCGGCAAGCTGGTCTGCCTCAAGGTCGCGACCGGCAGCGAGGATCTGATGCTGATCCGCGACGACGGCATCGTGATCCGCATCCCCGTGAGCACGATCTCCGTCATCTCGAGGAACACGCAGGGCGTGCGTCTGATGCGCGTCGACGGCGGCCACCGCGTCGCAAGCGTCGCTCTCGCCCCGCATAACGACGAGGAACCGGAGAAGAACGCGGAATCCGAAGAACTCGCCGCGCCGTTTGCCGACGAACCCGGCGAAGCTCCCGCGAAGATCGGTTTCGAGCCGATGGAGCTTTCGGAGACCCCGGAAGAGGACGAATAACAGTCATTTCAGCGTTACGCTATAAACGCAAAAGCCCTTCGGTTTCCCGAAGGGCTTTTTTGTTGATCCGGATTTATACCGTGTGGCGGATACCGCGTAAGCAGTGAAATCGCTCACGCGGTGAAATCGCCTGCGCGGTGAAATCGGCCGCGAGCGGCCGGTGAAATACCCGAACAGGGTTCGGGTATTGAGGTTGATTTTCCATGAATTGAAAATCTTTTGAGTGAACGGTTTTGCTCCGGGCTTGTATCTTAATATCAATTTGTATTGCACTCCGTAGGGGCGGATATCATACGCCCGCAAGCCGATGAATCGGATATAGGCGGGAATGCAGATCATGCCGTTGTCCGTTTTTCGGGATCTTACGATTGGAACCGTAGTTGTGGTTTCCTCCATGCTTTCGGGCGGATGATATCCTCCCCTACAGGGTATGGGTCCATTTTGAAAGAGCCCCTCAGGCCGGGTTTGGAAACAATATAAGAAAACAGCCTTGCCACAGGCAAAGCTGCTTTCTTAGTTCCGGTTATACTTTTTAACTTTGCGAAAAATCCGTATCGAGCACGACCTCGAGCGCGTAATCGGGATACATTTCCCGCACCTTTTCGCAGACTTTTTGATGGACTGCCGCGCGGTCCTTCGCGTCGAAGCTGACTATGACGTCGAAGCGGATCGTCTTCTTTTCCTCGTTCACGAAGAAACCGTGGATCTCGAGAACATGCGCGATCGCGAGCACGGCGCCGTAAACGTTTTCGCGCATCCTTGCCGCTTCGTCACTGCGGGTGTTGAGCGAATAAACGCCGACCGCCGTCAGGATCACGTTGTGTTTTTTGTAGACCTCGACCGTTATCTGCCGGATCAGCTCATCGAGCTCATCCGCCGTCAGCGTATCCGGCACCTCGATATGCACAGAGCCGTTGAAGGTATCGGGACCGTAGTTGTTGAGAACGAGGTCGTACGCGCCGGAGACCTTGTCGAAGGAATTGACAGTCTCTTTGATGCCCTTCGCGAGCTCCGCGTCCGCGCGTTCGCCGAGGATCTTCGAAAGCGTTTCGCGCAGCATGCCGACGCCGGATTTGATGATCACGAGCGAGATGATCGCGCCGAGGTACGCTTCGAGCGAGACCTTCGTGAAGAAGAAGATCAGCGCTGCTGCGAGCGTCGCGGCGGAGATGACCGAATCGAGCGTCGCGTCCTCGCCTGAATTGATCAGGGAATCGGAGTTGACCTTTTTGCCGACGGATTTGACATAGCGGCCGAGGACGATCTTGACCGCGACAGCCGCGCCGATGATGATCAGCGAAACGATCGAATATTCCGGCGTCTCCGGCGTGATGATCTTCTTCACCGATTCAATGAGGGACGTGATGCCCGCATAGAGCACGATCACGGAGATGATCATCGCGGTCAGGTATTCGATCCTGCCGTAGCCGAAGGGATGCTTGCGGTCCGGCGACTTGCCGGCGAGCTTCGTGCCGATGATCGTGATGACGGACGAAGCGGCGTCCGAAACATTGTTGACGGCGTCCAGAGTTATCGCGATGGAGCCGGAAATGATGCCGATAACGGCTTTGAATGCGGCGAGGAACGCGTTCGCGGCGATGCCTATGATGCTCGTGCGGACGATGATCCCGCTGCGGCTTTTTTCGTTTTCGATGATCACGGGTTCGTTTTCTGCCATGTTCTGCTCCTTAAAGTTACAGCACCGTCAAAAACGGTGCTGCTGTTTTTCATTGTTTGTTTAGCCGTTCTTGATCTTTTCAGTCAGATCCTCAACTGTCTTTTTGAGCTCCGGATCGGTCTTGATCGCGTCCTCGACCTGCTCGCAGGCGTGCATGACCGTCGAATAATGGCGGTTGCCGTAGAGCATGCCGATCTCCTGATAGGAGCTGTCGAGCAGCGTCCGCGAAAGATACATCGCGATCTGCCTCGGGTAAGCAAAGCGGCGGTCGCGGCGGCTGGATTCCATCTCCGAAGGACTGATGTTGTAGAAATCGCAGACGACCTGTTTGATGAGATCCCCCGAAACGGCGCGGCGGCTGCTCCCGCCGACATAATCCTTCAAGACGCTCTCCGCGATGGAGACGGTGACGGGCTTGTTGATGAAGCGGGCGTAGGCGACGACGCGGTTGAGGCAGCCCTCGAGATCGCGGATATTGGAATTCACGCGCTCGGCGATCATGCTCAGCACCTCGTCGGAAATGTCGATCCCGTCCTCCATCGCCTTGCGGCGCAGGATCGCGAGGCGGGTCTCGTAATCCGGGGGCTGGATATCCACGACAAGGCCCCAGCCGAAGCGGGTGCGGAGGCGCGCTTCGAGCACGGGCACATCCTTCGGGGGCTTATCGGAGGTGATGATGATCTGCTTGCCCGCGTTGCGCAGGTCGTTGAAAACGTTGAAGAATTCAAGCTCCGTCGCGTCCTTGCCGCCGATGAACTGGATATCGTCGATCATCAGCACGTCCGGGCTGCGGTATTTTTCGCGCAGGGAAGCGCGGTCCTTCTTTTCGATCGAGAAGACCACGTCATTGGTGAAGTTTTCGCTTGTGGTATAGAGGATCCTGTATTCCGGATGCTGCTCATGGACGAAATGGCCGATCGCGTGCATGAGGTGCGTTTTGCCCAAGCCGACGCCGCCGTAGATGAAGAGCGGATTATACGCTGTCGAGGGGTTTTCTGCAACGGCGAGCGCCGCGGCATAAGCAAAGCGGTTCGATTCGCCGCGCACGAAGGTATCGAAGGTGTATTTCGGGATCAGCGTCGGGCAGCTTTCGCGGACGTTTGCCGCCGCTGTGCGCGCCTCCTCCTCTTCCTTCGTTGTGAAGCGGACGGCCAGCTCGGCACCGCTCGCATCGCGCAGCGCCTTCTCGATCGAAGAAGCATAGAAACGCTCCAGCGTGTCGCGATAGACGGTGCTGAGCGTTTGAAGAACGAATATGCCGTCCTCCTCGATCCTCAGGGGAACGAGGGAACGGATCCAGTTATCGTAGCTTGCGTCGGTCATCTGAGGCTTCAGCAGAAGCTGCGCCTTGGACCAGATTATATCAGCGGAAAACAAAATGAGCCTCCGATTGTATTGCGATATTGAAACCTGCCCGGGGCCGGTGCGGCCCGCATGAAAACGAATGCTGAACTCCCGCTAAGCGGTTCCGGGAGCGAGGGCGGGCTATAATAATACCAAATTTTCAAAAACTTCGCAAGCTTGTTTTCCCGACATTTTTTGCGAAATTGTAGGCATGAAACGGGCGGAACACCATATCTTGTGGAGGCTCCCGCAATACACGAAAAAATATTTTTGGAGACAAAATGTAATCGATTTGAAATTACAGAGCGTTTCCGTCCGGCTCGGCAAGATCCCGGATGGAGCCGTCGAGAGCAAGCATCAGCCGCCGCAGCGCCGTATGCGCCGCCGGAAGGTCGACGAGGCGGAAGCGGAGCTTTGCCCCGGGCTGGAGCTGCGCCGCCGTCGGGAGATCGGCGAAAATGACGTGCGCGATCTTCGCGTAGCCGCCGCTCGCCGGGCAGTCCGCAAGCATCAGGATCGGCTGCCCCGCGGAGGTGATCTGGATATCCCCGGGCAGCATCCCTTCCGAGATTATGTTGCCGTCCGCGCCCTCTTTGAAGCCGATCTGCGGACCCTCCAGGCGGATGCCCATGCGCGAGCTTTCGGGAGTGTAGCTGTATTCGCCCGAAAGGAAGCTTTCCCTTCCCTCGCGGGAAAAACGCTCCCACTGAACGCCCTCGATGACGCGCAGTTCGGCGTTCTCTCCGGGCAGGTCGAATGGCATTTTCGTTATAGCCCTGCGCACGGCAGGAACGTTTTCGTTAAGGCCGAGCCTTTGCCCGGCTTCGGCGCTCTGCGTCCTTAAGGCGATGCCGGCTTCCGTCAGGCCGCCGGAGACCGCTATATAGGCGCGCATCCCGCCTTCAAGCGGACGGGAAATCAGCTCGTCCTCGGGGAAAACGCGCACAGAGGCGTTGGCGGGGAAAGCGAGCTCCTCGCCGCCTCGGCGGATCGCGATTTCGCCGATCCCGCCGACAGCCGCAATGACGCGTTCATCGGAAAAGCGGACGCCGGGCATCGTGAATGCCGCTTCGAGCGCCGCCGCGTCATCTTCATTCCCGGCGAGGCGGTTTGCGAGGATGCAGCGGAAAGGATCCGCCGGTCCGCCCGTCGGCACGCCGCATGATTCAAGGCCGTGGCGCTTCGCCGAAACGGGGACGGTCAGAAAGCCTTTATTCGTGATCTCGATCATTTTCCCGTTCATTTCCACATCCCCGACCTTTCGATCGCCGCGAACTCCTCCTCGCCGATCGGCACAAAGCGCACGCTGTCCCCCGCTTCGAGCAGGGCGCGGCGCGTTTTTTCATCGAACAGGCGCAGGGGCGTTCTTCCGATAATATTCCAGCCCCCGGGTGAGGGCTCCGGATAGACGCCGGTCTGCATCCCCGCGATGCCGACGCTTCCGCCCTCTACGCGGGTGCGCGGCACCCTTTGGCGCGGGCAGGCGATGGCCGGATCGAGCCCGCCGAGATACGGGAAGCCCGGCATGAAGCCGAGCATATAGACGCGGTAGTCCGGCGCGGAATGCCGCCTTACGACCTCCTCCGGCGAAAGCTTCGCATATTGCGCGGCGGCGTTGAGATCCGGCCCGAATTTTCCGCCGTAGCAGACGGGGATGCGCACGAGCCGCCCCGCCGTTTCCGCTTCGGAGGCAAAATCGAACCCGCGCAGGAAAAGGCAGAGCTGGCCGTAGGTGAGCTTCATCGGATCGTATTCGACGGTCAGCGTCCTGTACGCGGGACGGCAGCCGATGACGCCCTCAGGCGCTGCTTCGCGCACGGCGCGGGCGAGTGCGATCACCTTCGCGTTCGTTTTCTCCGATATTTCGTTTTCGAAAACCGCGTCCACGGCACGGTCGCCGTGAGCTACGAGTTTCAGCCTTGTTTCCATTTTTCCTTTATTTATCGCAAAAAGCGCGGATCGTCACGCCGGATGTCGTCAGCGCGGCGCGGATCGCTTTGGCAAGCCCGACTGCCCGCGGATTGTCCCCGTGCAGGCAGATCGAATCGAAGCGCACGTTGATCTCCCTTCCCGTCGAAGCGATCACCCTCCCCTCCGAAACGGCTTTCACGACGCGCGCCGGGACCTCGCTTTCATCCGTGATCACAGCGCCGTTTTCGCTCCTCGGAACGAGGCTGCCGTCCTCCCGATAGGCGCGGTCGGCAAAGAATTCGCGCGCGGCGGCAAGTCCGAGCTTTTCCGCGGAAGCCGCCATCGCGCTTCCTTCGGGGCAGAGCAAAACGAGCTTCGGATCGTAGAGCCGGACCGCCTCCGCAACGGCGAGCGCGAGCTTTTCATCCTTTGCCGCGGCGTTATAAAGCGCCCCGTGGGGCTTCACATACCGGACGCGGACGCCTTCCGCGCGGCAGAGGCCGTCCAGCGCGCCGATCTGGTACAGCAGCTCGTCCGTGATTTCGCTTGGAGAAAGCACCATCTGCCGCCGCCCGAAGCCGGCAAGATCCGGATAGCCCGGATGTGCGCCGATCACTGTGCCGTTTTTCGCCGCAAGCGCCGCCGCCCGACGGATCACGGAGGGATCGCCACCGTGCCGCCCGCAGGCGATATTCGCGGATGAAACGAGCGGGATCAGTTCCGCATCCGCGCCGTAGGAATAAACGCCGAAGCCCTCGCCGAGATCCGCGTTGAGGTCGATCGTCTTTGCCATAGCCGCCTCCTTTTCCGCCGTTCTGCCGTCGGCGGAAGCCTTCTTTCCATATCCCGATTGTACCATGCGGCAGGGGAAAAATCAACCGCGGAGAACGGCGCCGCACCGCCCGCAAGGCGCAAATAAAGTTTTTCGAAAAAACCGAAAAAAGCGCTTGACAAGTTCACTCTAATGTGTTAGAGTGGTAATGTGCTCTAATGCATTAGACTAAATTAAGTCGAAACGGAGGCCGGACAATGGAAGTTCCGAAGATTTTTGAAAGCGAATACCGGTTCTGCACGATCCTTTGGGAGCATGAACCGATCAAATCGAGCGCGCTCGCGGCGCTCTGCGGCGAGAAGCTCGGCTGGAAACCGACCACGGCCTATACCGTGATGAAGCGGCTTGCGGAGCGCGGCGTGATCGAAAACCGCGATACGATCGTCCGCTCCCTCGTGAAGCGCGAGGAGGCGGAGCGGGCGGAGATCGACGAGCTCGTCGAAAAGAAGTTCGGCGGCTCCTTGCCGGCGTTCGTGGCGGNNCTATTCGTGGCGGCGTTCGCAAAAAACCGCCGCATCAGCGATGAGGAAGCCGCGGAGCTGCAGAAGCTGATCGACGGCATGAGGGGGAGGTAAGCGCTATGGAACACGGCTTTTTCACGGTTCTCAATATGTCCGTCGCCGGCGCGTTCGCGATCCTGCTCGCGCTGCTGCTGCGGCCCCTCCTCCGGCGCGGGGCGAAATGGACCGCGCTTATCATCTGGGGAGTCGTCGCGCTGCGGCTGACGATCCCGGTCTTCTTTGAAAGCAGTCTTGCGCCGCTCCCCGCGGCCTCGTTTGCGGGAACGAGCAGCAGCGCTCCCGACGCTTTTGCCGAAAAAGCACCTGCGGCATCTTTTTCGCCCGAAAGCGCCGTCCCGGCGCAGACCTTCCGGCCGGTTCCGACCGCCGCTGCGACGGACGGTCCCTTCGTCGGGCAGAATGTTACCTCCGTGCCGGTCCGAACAGCCCGGCCTTCCGGGACAGCGCTTCCCTCTCCGACCGGCGAAGCTCCGCACTCCTCCGCCCCGGCCGCGACCGAAGCGCCGCTGATCCCGGCGATCACGGACGAAACGCCCTCCTCCCCCGCGGGCAGCGGCTCCCGCGCGGTCCGCATCCTCTTTTGGGTCTGGCTCGCGGGCTGCAGCGCGATGCTTTGCTATTCGCTGGTCAGCTATTCCCTTCTTAAAAGAAAACTCGCCTCCGGCGTTCTCCGGCGGGAAGGCGTTTACGAAAGTGAGTATGCCCGCTCGCCCTTCACACTCGGCATCCTGCGGCCGAATATCTATATCCCCTTCGGGCTCGACGACAGGCGCCTCGATTACGTTCTCGGGCATGAAAAGGCGCATCTGCGCGCCGCCGACCATGTCTGGAAGGCCCTCGGTTTCGCGGTGCTGAGCATCCACTGGTTTAACCCGCTCGTTTGGCTCGCCTACGCGCTGTTCTGCCGCGATCTCGAGCTCGCCTGCGACGAACGCGCCGTGCGGAACCTTTCCGAGGAGGAGCGCATCGAGTATTCCCAGACCCTTCTCGACCTTTCCGCGAAAAAACACAGCCTCGGCGCTTCCCCGCTCGCATTCGGCGAGGGCGACGCCAAGGCCCGCATCAAATCTATCCTCAATTATAAAAAGCCCAAAACGACGGCGATCGTCCTCGCGATCCTCCTCGCCGCGGCGCTGACGGCCTGCACCTTCACGGCGAACAAGCCCGATCAAGGCGCAAACGGCGGCGAGGCCGGTCAGGCCGCCTCCGCAGCGACTCCCGCACCGGGAGAGGAAAGCACGCCTGCACCGGGAGAGTATAACACTCCCGCGCCGACCGAAGATCCCGGCAGCGCCGAAACAGACTTCGATTCGCTCGGGTATACCATTTTTGAGATCCCGATCGGGGACGGCGAAGGCGAGCTTTATTTCGATACGGGCTTCGGGGACGACGTTGCGAAGAAGCCGACGGATTTCTTCGTCGAAGGCTTGTATGTCTGGGTTCTGAATGCCGCCGCACCTGTGCGGAGCATTCTGTGCTGCGATTACGGCGGCGGGCTCATCCGGAATTATCCGATCGATCCCGGCTATCAACCCGGGGAGCTGACCCGGCTTTGCGTAGGCAGTGAAAAACTCTACGTTATCGACCTGATGGGTTATATGTACGTTCTCGACCGCGACAGCGGCGAGCTCACGGCGGCGGTTCCGCTTCCTGCCGGCGAAGGATTCATCTGCGACGGTTTTGCGGGCTCGATCGTCTTCATGTCCGAAGAAAACGGGACCCTGTTCTTCACGGTGCGGAAATTTGCCGAGACCGAGCGGTTCGAAGCCTATGTTTATGATCCGTCAATCGGCGGCATCGTGCCGGGCGGCCCCGGCGTCGAAGGCGAATGCATCGGCATTCACGGCAAATTCCGCGACAGAGCGACCGGCATCGAATACCGCTTTGAGCTCACCGCCGGCTGGATGTTTACTGAGCTCCTCGGGCTCCTTCCGGATGGCTCCTGCTATGTTTCCGCAATAAAGGATGTTCCGACGGCGCCTTATCCCCGTGCTGTGTTCTGCTTCGGCGCGGACGGCAGCCTTCTTTATCAAAGCCTTGGGCTCAATCTTTCCGGCGGCATCCCTCATTTCCGTCTCTGCAGCGATCTCGGCGTCTATTCCATGCTTGAAGACGGCGGCATGATGAAGCTCGTAATGCCCAAATTGTTCAAAGACCCATCCGACGAGCACACGGAGGTCTTCGTCAACGGCGGAAGGCATTCGAGCGGGTATACGGAGTTCACTGCTCTCGGTGAAAAGCTGCTGCGCGGAGAAGAGATCGAAAGCTTTGAGGCATTCGGCATGTGTCATCGCAACGTCTACTTCCGGCTTGAAGAGGACGGGCTGAAGGCTTACTCAGAGCGATTTGAGATCAGCCGGCTTTATATGCCCGCTGTCCTGGAAGATGTGCAGTTCTTCTATTCCGGGCTGATCGCGGTCTTCCCGCGGGAGGTCGGGGAATTGGCCAACCGAAGAATGATCGAATATGCAAACAGCTATCTCGGCTGGGGTGCGAAGGATAACGCGAACATGATCTGCCAGGGCTTTGTCGGCGAAGACTGGTTCGCGCTCACGACGGTCGACGACACGATCCAGGATCTTCAGGTGCACTGCATCTTCCGCTTCGACGGGACGGAATGGCGCGAGATCCCCGGCAACAACGGCGGCGTGTATCTTTATAATCGCCAGGAAGATTACGGACTCAGCACCACAACCTATTCTCTCACCGTTGTCAACGAGGACGTCGCCCTGATCGCATATAACACAAAGCTTCTCTGGGACGATGACGGCGGCTGGGCGCATCCCTATATTTACCGCACAGCAAACGGCGGCCAAAGCTGGGAAAGGCTCGATATCGTTCTGCCTGACCGGTTCATCGGGGAGGGCGGTTCGTATGAGTTCCTCTTCCCCGTTTTCGATGGCGCGCACGGCGTTCTGCCGATGGTATGTTACCCCGGCGAAACCGTCGCCTGGCTCGAGACCTTCGATTACGGATCGACTTGGACTTATCACGAGTAAGACCCGAAGGCCGGAAAAGCCGGGATCATCTCCCGGCTTTTCGCTTTCAGAAAATTATGCTTTATTTACTTGCCTTCCCGAAGTGCACCGCCGCGAGCGCCCCGACCGGGAGGAAATACGCGCACCAGCCAAGAAGCGCGATCGTGCCGCCTCCGCTGCCTTTTCCCGCAAGGCCGGTGAACATGCCTGTCATCGGCAGGAAGAAGCAGCCGATGAAGAACACGCCGTGGATCATCAGAAGCGCCTTGAGCCATTTGTCCGCGCGGCGCTCCGCCATCATCGAAAGGCCGATGAAAAAGGTTGAAAGCGCCATCATCCCGTAGCCGAGCAGATCGTAATTGAACAGCAGCCCGCCGCGCCGGAAATCGAGGACCGAGGCCGCCGCCTCGCCGAGATCATCGAGCCGCACGCTCGTCGTCTGCGCGAAATACACGATCAGGATCAGCACCGCGTACACCGCCGCCAGGGAGAGGCCGATATCCGCGCTCACCCGCCGCTCCTCGCCGCTTTCATGCCGCAGGCCCGCCGCAGTCATGATCCAGCCGAGCGGCAGGAACATGCAGACGAGATATGCTCCGAAGTTGAAGCCGATCAGCATGCACAATGCGAAAAGGAAAACGCTCACCGTCACAACGGCGGCGCCGATTTTCGGCAGAATCCTGTTCATATTTCTTCCTCCCCGTGTGCTAAAGCCCAGTCCTCCCCGCCCTCTTCGCCGGGGTCGCCGAATTGGCGAAGCGGCCGCATCTCTTCCGCGGTACAGGCGCTTTCAAGCGCGGTCACGAGCGCCGCTTCGGGAAGCTCCGGGCCGCATTTGCGGATCGAGGAATAGACCTCGACGATGTCCTCGTCATCATAGACCGAGAAGCAGTCGGCATAGGAAACGACCTCCGTGCGGACGGGGCTGCCGAAAGCGTTGGTATAGGGCTCCGCGATCCCGTTTTCCCGAACGTACGCCTCCGCCTTTTCGTAAGCGCCGTCGAAGCTTTCGGCGTCGAGCATGATCAGGGATTCCTCGATAAAGGTCTCGCCCGCCCCGGCGGTATGGCGAAGGATCAGTTTGACTGTGTATTTCATGATAAAACCTCCGGTTTTCTACATTCTGCGTCTGTTTGCCGGCGGCGATGCTCCGCGGCGTCAGTCCGCATCCTCGTCCGTTGCTTCGAGAAGGAAGCTGACCGGGCGGAAGCCGTNNGCCGTCGTTGCAGGAGATCATCGCGGCCCTTTTGTTCTTCATCCAGCCGCCGTAAAGATCCTCCGCACCGTGGGCGAGCGCCATCACGAAGGGCGAAACGGTCTCCCACGCGCTTTCGCAGAAGCCCTCCGGCCGCTTCCAGCCGTCGGCGGTGAAGACCTGACCGAGCCGCATATCGCAGGCATGCTCGATCGGGTTTTCGTATTTTTCAATAAGGTCGTCGTAGCGTGCGACGCGCATGACAGTGATCCTGACTTTTTTCATTGCGGCCTCCCGAACTTTCGATACGGTTTTTCGGTGTTATTATACATTATCCCGCCGCTTGAAGCAATAAAAAGCGCGGCCTTTCGATGACTTCCTGCCCGAAAAGCCGCGATCGGGAGCCGTCAGTCCCGCTCAGAAATGCATGTAATAATAGTAATAGCACGGGGCGAGCTTTCTGATCTGATAGTAATTGTCGCCCGGTTCATGGTCGCTTTGGCGGTACTCCCAGCCCTCCGCCGTTCTCACGAAATGATCGGCCCGCATGGAACTGCTGTAAATCGATTCGTGAAAAAGCGCCAAAGGATCGTCATCCGGCGTATAGAAAAAGCCGGTGTAATTCGTCTGGCTGCCCATGCCGCTGCCGCCGCAGTAAAAATCGACATAGTATTTGCTCTCATTGGCGCTTTCGATCCAATCGAGCTCGGCCGCCTTTGAATAATCGCCGCTGTTCACGGCGGCGTCGATCGCACCGCGATCCTTTGCAAACAGCTTTTGCACCTCATTGAAGGATCTCTCGGTATTATTGCCGCCGAAGATGCAGCCGGCAAACGCGAGCAGGCAAAAGAGCAGGAGCGCCGTGCAGACAACGGAGCGCTTTCCCGCCCCGGCAGCAGCGGAATTTTTCATAATATCCCCTCCGTTCCGTCGGTTTCGTTTGCTGCTCCGGGGCTCATTCCTTGCCAAGCATCCGGGCGTACCTGTCCGAGAGCAGCTTGGACAGCACGGCGAATACCGCAGTGAGCAGAATGCCGAGCAGGCAGAAGACCGGGGAGCCGAGCAGCTTCGCCGCACCTTCCGCGGCCGCGGAGCCGACAGGCGCGATCCGGTAATGCAGCCATGCCCAGAGATAACCGCAGACCGTCACGCCGAGGAATGCGGCAAGGCAGCTGTTTGTGAAGCTCCTTCTCGAGGGATAGAGCCGAACGAAATACCAGTTTGCCAGCGACAGCATGAACCCCGTGGCCGGAACGATCAGGCTGATCGCCCAGAACCCGTTCGTCGACCCGGCCGGCGTCTTCGATTCCAGTGCAACGCTGACCGTGATCAGCGCAAACAGGAAAAACAGCAGGGCCGACTGCAGAACGGACGCCTTCCAATCGTTGATCCTCGTCATTGCCGCGGGCGCTTTCGGTACCGGCGCCGTGCCGGAAGGCTCCCGCATCTCGTTGAGCAGCCTCCTGCAGCCGCCGCATTTCCCAACATGCTCCTCGACGAGCTTCGCGCTTTCCTCGCTGCAGCAGCCGTCGATATACAGGGGGATCAGATCTTTTACAACATTGCAGTTCATATTATTTTTTCATCCTTTCCAACAGTTTTTGCTTTGCGCGGTAAAATGTGACGCGCGACCAGCTCTCGCTTTTGCCGAAGGCCGAGCCGATCTGCTTATGCGAGAGCCCGCCGAACACGAAAAGGGAAAGCACTTCCTTATACGGCTCCTCCAGTTCCCGCAGGCTCCGCAGCGCTTCCCGGGAAAGCTCCGAGCGGGCCAGCTCCTCTTCCGGATCTTTGCCGTCGCTCATGTCTTCGGCCTCTTCAAGCGGGGCATGCTTTTTCTGCTCATTGCACCAGGCATAATACGCATTCCTGGCGATCGTGCAGAGCCACGCCGGAGCTTTTTCCCGGCTGCGCAGCGAAGCATAATTGATATATGCCCGGAAAAAGGTTTCCTGCGTCAGCTCCTCGGCAAGGGAGGCGTCCCGCGTCGTCTTCATAAGGAACTTGAAGATGAATTCCCTGTTTTCGCTGAACAGCTTTTCGAACTCCGTCACATTCTCACCGCCTTTCACTTATTGGATTGGGAAACACGCAAAACGTTACAAGCTTTTCATGCATATTATAACGGAAAAAATGCTTCTGTGCAATCAAAAACGCTTTTGCCCCAAAGCGTTGGGCTGCGCTCACGCGCGAAGCAATACAACTCGCCGAAGGCGAATATAACTGAAAAAGCACTCGCTTTCGCAAGTGCTTTTTCTGGCAGGGGTACTAAGACTCGAACTCAGAAGAACGGTTTTGGAGACCGCTATGTTACCATTACATCATACCCCTATTCGGTCAACGCAAGCATTCTATCATGAACTTTTCCCGTTGTCAATACCCTTTCCTATTATTATGTCCCGAAGGCACGGATCATTACGCCGCCCGAGCGCGGATCCGATCGTTTTTGCTGATATTGTGATTTCGTTCCTGCAGCCAATTGGCTGAATTAATTATGAATAAAGGAATAGCGGCCGCTTCCTGCGCCGTGATCGTTCACAGAAAGTAAGGCTGATTTCCGAAAGCAGATAAATAAAAGCCGATAAACCGCCGGGAAAAACCGGACAGTTTCTCTTTTCCGGCCGAAATATATCCCGTTCGGACGCCTGTCGATTTGAAAAAATTCAAAAAAGGCAATAATTGTGATTGATTTTTTCTTTTTGATAGGTTATAATGTAACAGCAGAATGGGGATATGGGTTTTTATCCCGTATTTCCGTCTCGAATAAATAATGGAGGAAGTAATATGAAAAAGCTTCTCGCAGCAATCGTTGCATTTGCAATGGTTCTTTCCCTTGCGGCAGTCGTTCCCGCAATGGCCGAGACCCGCGACGGCGAAATGAACGCGGTTTTCACCGCTGAGACCGTCACCGCTGCTCCCGGCGAGACCGTCACCGTGACCGCGAGCATTGACGGCGTTTATGAGATCCACGGCATGACCATGGAGTTCAACTATGATCCCGCTGTGCTCCACTGTGATTCCTACGCTCTCGGCCCCGTCCTTGCGAACCTGCCCCAGAGCGCAATGGCAATGCCCGACAACAGCATCGCCGGCTCCTTCCGTATGGGCCTTATGTGCGCAGTTGACGGCGTCACCGCCACCGGCGACCTGTTCACCTGCACCTTCACCGTTGCCGAAGATGCACAGCCCGGCACCTATGACATCGAGTTCGTCATCACCGGCCTGACCTACATGCCCATCGGCGAGCCCGCAACCGACATCCCCTACGAGCTCAACAACGGTGCCGTAGTCGTTGAAGGCGAAGAGCCTCCGACCGAGGAGCCCCCGACCGAGGAGCCCCCGACCGAAGAGCCCCCGACCGAAGAGCCCCCGACCGAGGAGCCCCCGACTGAGGTACCCCCGACCGAAGAGCCCACCGATCAGCCCACTCCTCCGCCCACCGGTGCTATCACCGTGATCGGCCTTGGTGTTGCGGCGATCGCAGCCGCTGCCGGCGTCGTGATCTTCCGCAAGAAGGAAGACTGATCTCCGACAAGAGATAAATAAGCTCTGATAAACCGCCCGGGTTTTCCCGGGCGGTTTTCCTTTATCCGCACCATTCACATCTTGCCAACCACACTGTAATATGCTAAAATAATAGGTAAGATTCGAAAACCGGAGGCAATCATGGCAAGACGCAGGACACATAAGAAAAAGAGCCGCGGCAACCGTGGCCCGAGGAAGAAAGCGGATCCCGTAGTGATCCTGCTCACAGCGCTGCTTCTCGGTCTGATTGCCGTCACGGTCGTGCTGATCACTTTGTATTATAACAAACGAATCATCTTCTAATCATCGCAGATCCCATGGAACAGACCGAACGGGAAAAGAACGCCGCCGAAAGGGCGGAGGTCATCCGGCGTCAGCTCATCTCAAGGTTGCCCCTCGCTGCCGTTGCATTGGTCGGGCTCATTTATCTTCTCATCGTTGTGGTCCCCAAAGCCGCGGAGCGCGGCGGTGATTATGCGCTTTATTCGCTCCTGCTCGCCGCCGCATGGCTCGTTCTGACCGTCAAATGGATCGTTCAGCTTATCCTGCTTTTCCGCCGATACCGCGCCGGAGCAATGCTTGAAAAAACAAAGGCAGAGCGTTTTTTCGGCATTGTGACAACAGTGCTTGCGCTGCTGCTTTTCGCCGCATCGTTCGCAGTCTATATGGTCGCCGGCAAGAGCGGCGCAGCCCTTCCGCAATAAATTTCCAAAGGAAAAAGATATGAAAAACAGCAAAAAAACCGTCCGCATCGTCTGCATCGTGCTCGCAGTCCTCTTTTTGCTTTCGATCGCGGCGATCCCGATCTTCTATTTGCTCGGAAAATAATCGGCTCAGCCACAGGAAAGGAGCAGCCTTAATGCCTGAAACGACCATCGTCTGTCCGGGATGTGCATATGACATCCCCGCCTCCTCCGATTTCTGCCCGTTCTGCGGAACAAAGGTCAAAGAATCAAAGCTTTGCCCGAACTGCGGGATCGAGCTTTCCGATTCCGATAAGATCTGTCCCGGCTGCGGGATGGATCTCGAGAACGGGAAGCACTGCCCGAGCTGCGGCTTCATGCTGCGCGAAATCGACATCTTTTGCCCGCACTGCGGCATGAAATGCGGCGAACTCAAGCCGGCGTCTTCGCCGGAGCCCCGGCTCGCGCGCGAATCGCCTTATGACAGCAAGACCGAGAACGGCCGGCGCCGCCTGCGCTACACCTGCCGCGAATGTCTGCATCATTCCTTCGATCTCACTTCTCCGATATGTCCCAACTGCGGCGGGCAGGTCGCACTCGTCTGTCCTGAATGCGGCGGGCTGAACAGGTTCGGCACGCAGAAGTGTTCCTCCTGCGGCAAGCCGATCGTCGGCGGGCCGGCGGCTTCCTCCGTCACAATACCGCAGCCGGTGCAGAAGAGGCTCACCGAACAGCAGAAAAAGACCGTTCGTTATATCTGCACCAGCTGCAACCACCGTGCCATCGGGCTGAATGAGGATCGCTGCCCGATCTGCGGCGGTCCCGTGCAGAGCATCTGCTTCCACTGCGGAGAGCTGAATCCCTTCGGCGTTGAGACCTGCAGCTCCTGCGGAAAGCCGATCGTCTCCGAATACAACTACGGCGGTTCTGATTCCGGTTCATACCGTTCCTCCGGCTATTCCGGCAGTTCGCAGTCCGCCGTGCAGCGAAGTTACCCCTACGGCAAAACTGCGGAGGAAAAGAAATCCGCTGCGGCGAAAGCGGCCGAGAAAGCAAGACTGAACCGGCAGATGTCGAATTTGTCGACCCTCCGCGCTTCCGCGGGTTCGATGCTGCTGGTCGACGGCTTGATCTTCCTTCTCTGGATCATTTTCTCAGGCGACAGCTCCGGGAGCTCAGCGTTCCCCTTAGCCTTCCGCGTTTACGCACCGGAGTTGTTGTTGCTTGCGATCGTCGGCGCGATCGGAAACGCGATCGTGCTCGCGCACAAGGAGCCTTATCAATACCGCAGAGCGGGAATAACGGCGGGTGTATTCGATATCGTCAAAGGCAATGTCGTTATTTTCATGCTGCTCGTAAGAAAAGGTCTGCTCGAATCGGTGCTTTATCGTTATGTTTCCTCCGACGCCAGCTTCATGTACACGATCCTTTTCCTCGTCTCGATCGTTTTGCTGATCGTCGGCGTAATAATGATCGTCAGCGCAGCAAGGGAGGGCTGACCTCTCCCCTGCCTTCCCCGGACCTGGTCTTTCCCCCGCTTTGCGAAGATATTTTAAAATATACCGTAAAGCGGGGCTTTTTTCATCTTTTCAACGCGAAAGTGCTGTGTTATAATCATACTGCTTAAATATGCGCCGCCGGGGGATCAAAAGCCCCTTGCGGCATAAAAAATGCAAAGGAGATCTACCATGCCTGTCAATCTTAAGGGCCGTTCCCTGCTGACTCTGAAGGACTTCACCCCCGATGAGATCCGTTATCTTCTCAATCTTGCTGCCGACCTGAAGGCGAAGAAGCGCGCCGGTATCCGCGGCGATCTGCTCGCCGGCAAGAACATCGTTCTGCTTTTCGAGAAAACCTCCACCCGCACCCGCTGCGCGTTCGAGGTCGCTGCCTATGACGAAGGCGCCAACGTGACCTTCCTCTCCAACAGCCAGATGGGCAAGAAGGAATCCCTTGAGGACACCGCGAAGGTCCTCGGCCGCTTCTATGACGGCATCGAGTTTCGCGGCTTCAAGCAGGAGACCGTTGAGCTGCTCGCCAAGCATTCCGGCGTTCCCGTTTGGAACGGACTTACCGACCTGTATCATCCCACCCAGGTCCTTGCCGACTGTCTCACCATCATGGAAAACATCGCGAAGCCCCTCAACAAGGTGAAGCTCGTTTACGTTGGCGACGCCCGCAACAACATGGGCAATTCCCTGATGATCATCTCCGCGAAGCTCGGCATGCACTTCGTCGGCATCGCTCCGAAGGCGCTCTTCCCCGAAGAAGGCCTCGTAAACGAGATGCGTGAGCTCGCGAAGGTCACCGGCGCAAAGATCGAATTCAGCGAGGATATCGCCGCCGTCGACGGTGCGGACGCGATCTACACCGACGTTTGGGTATCCATGGGCGAGGAAGCGCAGTTCGAAGAGCGCATCAAGCTGCTCACCCCCTATCGCGTCACCATGGACATGATGAAGATGACCCACAACCCGGACTGCATCTTCCTCCACTGCCTGCCCAGCTTCCACGACCTCGAGACCAGCGTCGGCCGCGAGATCTACGAAAAGTACGGCGTTGCCGAGCAGGAAGTTACCGACGAGGTCTTCCGCTGCCCGCAGAGCAAGGTCTTCGACGAGGCCGAGAANNAACCGTATGCACACCATCAAGGCCGTTATGGTCGCCACCGCGGGAAGATAATTTCCGCTCAGATGTAAAAACCGCTCCTCCGGGTCCGCCCGGGGGAGTTTTCTTATGTCTGCGCCTCACGTTCACCGCTTTGCCGTAATAATTTGCATAAAAAGGCAAAATTGGCTCTTCACATTTTCCCATTGTTGGGGTATAATGTATATACAATAAATGCAAGCCCCTCCGGAAGGGGGATATCAGGCTTCGTTATTAACCCTCCGGCCGCCCGGCGCGGAGGAATAAGCACTCGAAAGGAGCGACAGAACCATGAATGTAACCATACTCGGCAAGAACATGGAGGTTACCGACTACCTGAGGGATCTCGCCCTCAAAAAGATCGAAAAGCTCGACAAGTACTTCCCGCAGGACACGAATGCAACGGTCGTTATGAGCGTTGAAAAGAGCCGCCACATCATCGAGGTCACGATCCCCTACCGCGGCGGCGTGATCCGCGGCGAGGAAGTCACCGGCGATATGTACGCCAGCATCGACAACGTTGTTGCAAAGCTCGACCGCCAGATCCAGAAGCATAAGACCAAGCTTTCAAAGACCCTCCGCTATGACGATACGCCGGCGGCGCCTGAATACTATGACGACAGCGAGGGCCGCGGCCCCGAGATCGTCCGCGTCAAGAGGTTCTCGATGAAACCGATGAGCGTTGAGGAAGCAATGCTCCAGATGGACCTGCTCGGCCACAGCTTCTTCGTTTTCACCAACGGCGAAACCGGGGATATCAACGTCCTCTACGCAAGGAAGGACGGCAACTACGGCCTTATCGAGCCCGATAAATGATCCGATAATTCAATCAATGAAAAGGAGCCCGGTTTTCCGGGCTCCGGTTTTATTCGAGCAGAAAGGATCCCCGATGAAAAAGCTCCTCTCCCTTTTCCTCGCCGCGATGCTTGCGGCCCTCCCCTTCACATTCATTTCCGCAAAGACCCTTCCCGCGCCCCGCGGCGGCGAGGGGATGAGCCTTTCGGATTTCTCGACGGTGAATTTCGCCGGCGAAACGGTGGACGGCTCCGTTCTCGGGGATTCGACGATCACCGTTTTCAATATCTGGGCGACGTGGTGCTATCCCTGCCTGATGGAGATGCCCGATTTCCAGCTGCTCCATGAACATTATGAATCCACTCCCGAGGCCGACGTGCAAGTTTTCGGCATCCTCTATTATACCGACCCCTCCGAGATCCCGGAGGCGCATCAGATCGTTGCCGACGCGGGCTATACCTGGGATCAGCTCATGATGTGCGATGAATTCTATGCCGTCGCGCACGCGATGTTCCCGGAGGACGAGGGCCTCGGCGTGCCGCAGACGATCATCGTCGATTCATCCGGCGTCGTGCGCGCGCACTGCTTCGGCCGGTTCATGGATTATAACGAGCTGTACTCCTACGTCAACGGCTGGTACGAGACGATCTCCGGCGAGCAGCCGCCCGTGATCCCCGGCGATGCGGATGGGAACGGGACTGTGACGGTCACCGATGCGATCCTCGTGCTGCGCATGGCGATGGGCCTTGTGCCGGTCGCGAACCTCCCCGCCGCGGACGTCGACGGCAGCGGAAGCGTGACCGTGACCGACGCCGTGATCATAATGCGCGCCGCGATGGGGATCTGACGCCTGACCGAATGCCCCCGCCCCGCGGGGGTTCCTTTTTTCCGTAGATGAATTATACTATCAAGTGCAA
>DBXK01000046.1:0-37482 GCA_002309375.1 Christensenella sp. UBA1214
ATGAGCGTCCCTTTAACTTTGCCGTGAAACGGCAAATCTTCACATGAGCCCGCGGCTCATATTTCACCTGCCCGCGGCAGACTTCACTTACGCAAAACGCAAATTCCACTTAACCTCAAATTACAGTTTAAAAGAACAATTCAATATCAAGACTAAAAACACTCGAATTTGCATTACAAATATGAATATGCTATAATTCATAGAAATGTGTTAGCAGAGGATGTGTTGAGATGAAAAAGCTTATCAATATGATTATACTGATACTGCTTTTTGCGCTGTTGTGCAGCATCCCGGCAGGATGTAGAAACAATAAAAATCAAAGCATGAATGAAGCCGAACAGAACGGCGAAAACGTACCGGACGTGACCGCTGACGATTACGACAACCGCCTCGGAGGAATGCGCTACGGCGATATACTCGAAACCGAGGAGGTGTATTTCTTCATCACAGACAGAAGGAAGATCAATGAGAAAGGTTGCGCACCAGGTTGCTTTATGCGTTACTGCGTTCGGGAAACAGGCGAATCGGACATATTCTGCAGCGACCCGACATGCATGCACAACAACGAGGAGTGCCCCGCATTCGGCGTTTCGAATATCTATGAATACGATGGAAAAATCTATTACCAAAGGCAGTATCATGAGCAGGGCACCAGCATAAGGAGCGGCATTCTCCGTATGGATCCGGACGGAAGCAGCCGTGAGCTTGTGATCCCGCTTACAGATTATTCGACCGACATGATGGACGGCACGAACGGGGAATTCATGATGCATCGGGGCAGGTTCTTCGTTTTCATGAAAGGTCCCGCAGTGAGCGGAGGGTCGGGCGGCTTCAGGTTCATACTGAGGGAGCTGCATCCGGATTCGGACGAGCAGACAGTGCTTTTTGATAAAACCGTCAGCTCGACCAACGAGAGCCGCGTGTTCTTCCACGGTAGATATGCCTATCTTCTTCTCTGCCATATGGAGGGCAGAGGCGAAACTGCAAAGACCATCATCGAACTCTTCCGCGCGAACATCGATACCGGCGAATCGGAACTTATAAAGAAGGACGAGGATAGCCCATGTTATCTCGGAGAATGCTGTTTTGTGGATAAGAACGAGGATATCTATATCGTCGCTCCGAAGTCGGAGATGGCTGGTGACGAAATGATCCCGTGCGGCGCTGCAGCGTATAAATACATCGACGGCAGATTCACTGAGATATTCTGCTTTGCGGATGAGGAAAACGGCCGCTATACCATTCCGGTCTGCGGTGACAATGTGATCGGCGGGATTTGCGTTAAGAGGGACGGCGAAGTACGCGAAAAGTTCGTTCTTTGGCTGAACGATTATGATGGCAATACGATCGTAAAGGATACACTACCGCTTGCCTTCCTGACAGAGGAGGAGCGGCAAAAGCTCTTTTTCAACGTCGGTTCCTTTGCGGACGCCAGGGAACTGATATTCAGGATTAATATCAATTGGAAACCTGAGAAAGCCGGCAGCAAAATACTGCATGATTACTACGTTGTGCATTACGATTATTCTGACGGATCGCTGAAGGAAACGCTGCTCGGAATGTCAAAGGAGGAATGACCGGTGAGAAGGTATATGGAAGTGAAACGGCTTTATTTGCTAATCCTTGCAGCGCTGCTGCTCTGCGCTTTGCCATCGTGCAAAAAGCAGGGGACTCCGGAAGCCGAACAGAACGGCGAAAACGTACCGGACGCGACCGCTGACGACTACGACAACCGTCTCAGCGGAATGCGCTACGGCGATATCCTTGAAACCGATGAGGTTTGGTACTTTAACGCGATGAGAGCATCAAGCTTCGGAAAAGCGTGCGTTCTGCGCTATTACGTCAAGGAAAACGGCGAGTCGGATATCCTATGCTCCGATCCGACCTGCATGCACAAGGATAAAAACTGTCCCGCGTTCGGCGTAACGAACATTTATAAATACGGCGGCAGGATCTATTATCAAAAGAAATACCATCCGCAGGGCAGCCATACCCTTTACGGCATTTTCAGCATGGACCCGGACGGAGGCAGCCGCGAGCTCGTGCGCGAGCTGAAATGCTATGAAGACGACATCGAAGCGAGTGCAAACGGAGATTTCATGATGCACCGCGGGGAGCTTTTCGTCTATATATGCAGGAATTCTGTTAACGACGCCGAGCCCGGTGTGCGCAGCATGCTGAAAAAGCTTGAGCCGAATTCGGATGAAATGACGGTCCTTTTTGATGAAACGCGTGAAGGCGCGGTTGATTCGCGCGTGTTCTTTTACGGGAAATTCGCATATGTGCTGATGTACCACTCGGAAACTATCGACGATCCGGACAGCACAGACGGATATCCTTGGGGGCAATCCGTTATAGAGCTTTTTCGGATAGATATCGAAACGGGCGAATCGGAGCTTATAAAAAAAGACGAGGACAGCACGTGTATTTTTTCCGAATGCTGTTTCGTGGACAGAAACGAGGACATCTATATCGTTAATTCGGAGTCGGTGTTGATCGACGGCGAAACAGTCCCGCGCGGTGCGGCGGCATATAAATACATTGACGGGAAATTCACCGAGATCATGCGTTTCGAGGATGAGGAAAACGGGTACTATTTCGGCCCAATCTGCGGCGACAACGTGCTCGGAGGGCTTTGCTTCAAAATGAACGGCGACGTGCGCGAAAAAGCCGTTCTGTGGCTGACCGATTACGAGGGTAATACGATAGTTAAGGATACGCTTCCGCTCGGCTTTTTGACCGAGGAGGAACGTCAGAAGGTCAGCGTGAATATCGGTTCGTTTGCCGGGAACGGGGACCTGATCCTCCGGTTCTGCATCTATCGAAGATCGGAGGACGGCGAAAGCATTAAGCATGATTACTATATTGTGCATTACGATTATTCTGACGGATCGCTGAAGGAAACGCTGCTCGGAATGTCAAAGGAGGAATAACGTAAACTGCGGGGCGGAACGAATGTTTCGTCCCTTATATATATTTAAATCGCTTGTAGGAATGCAGGAATAAGTGTGTAATAAGTATAAACCGGGAGGGAAAAGAATGCCGCGGCGCACTGAGCAGCAAGCGGGCTCGCTTCGCTCGCAAGGGTTAAGCTGTGGGGTCCCACTTGTTCTCATTCCGAACACAGAAGTTAAGCCCACATACTACCCCCAGTACTGTGCTGGAGACGGCATGGGAGGATAGGCAGCTGCCGGATCCCAAAGGGACGCTCGATGAGCGTCCCTTTAACTTTGCCGTGAAACGTATTTATTGGCAGAAAAGCTGTTAGTTCAAATAAAAAATGGGATCCTTTGAGGATCCCTGAATTTTAAAAGTTCGATTTGTGATTACCTTTTTTTCTTGAGTGCGCCGATAATGGCAAGGATAACACCGAGGACAGCGACGACTGCACCAATGATGATAAAGAGCGTTCCGGGAGAGGAAGGAGTTTTGCCCTGGAGCAGATTGCCGGCTTCATCGAGAAGCTGCTGTGCTTCAGGAAGAGCATTGTTCTGGTAAATACCGTAGCCGACGCCGCCAACGCCTGCGATGATCATCAGAATTCCGAGAATAGCCATTGATTTTACCTCCTTAAAGTCGGAAAAGATTCCGCATTACTGAAATTATACATCTCAAATTATATAAAGTCAAGAAAAAATACAATAACTCTATAACCGATTGATTCTGGAACTGCTTTTTTCGGCTGTTTAACGCTGTTTGACCCGAAAGTTGCGCCGGTGATTTTATATATTTAAATGACTTGCAGGAATGCAGGATTAAGTGTATAATAAAGATAAGTTGGGAAGGTAAAGGACAGCGTATGGCTACCTGCTTCCAGAACTCATGAAATTGATTGGGAAAGGTGCGTTATGGACCTGCTTTTAACTCAAACATATATTGCCGAAAGTGAAAATCTGAATTATGCTTCAACCGCGGAGCCGGTGTCTTCTATGGCCCCGGATGCGAATGATTCGGCTTCCGGCACTCTTGTTGTGACTGTCGTAGGCCTTGCCGTCGTTTTCATCGGCCTTGTACTGCTGATCGCGATCGTGAAGCTTATCGGCGCGGTCTGCAAAGCCGCATTCGGTGAAAATAAAAAAGCTGAAAAGTCCGTTCAGCCCGCTGTGAAGGGGCAGACAAACCGCGCTGTCACCGCATCAAATCTCACCGAAGCGCAGCGCGGCGAGCTCATTGCCGCAATCTCCTGCGCTATCGCGGAGAACATGGGCAAACCCGTTTCGGGCATCCGCATCCGTTCGATACGCAAGGTCGGCTGAGCCCAAAGGGTGAATTTTAAAGAAAAACAACGTCTGCTCCGTGCAGCGAAAGGGGATAACAATGCGTAAATACATCGTCAAAGTCAACGGCTCCGTTTATGAGGTCGAGGTCGAAGAGCTTACCGCAGGAGAGGCTGCGCAGTCTGCTGCTGCGCCCGAAAAGCCCGCCCCGGCGAAGGCCGAGGATAAACCCGCCGAAACGCCCGCACCCGCAGCTCAGCCGAGCCCGAAGCCCGCTTCTGCCGGCGCGAAATCCATCAATGCGCCGATGCCCGGATCCATAATCTCCGTCAGCGTCAAGCCCGGAGATACCTTCCGCAGCGGACAGGTCCTGCTCGTGCTCGAAGCGATGAAGATGGAGAACGAGATCATGGCGCCGCATGACGGCAAGGTCATCTCCGTGAATGTCAGCGCCGGAAGCAGCGTCAATTCCGGCGACGTGCTGATCTCCTACGAATAATATTCTCTCCCGGCGCATGCCGGAACCGGTGGCTTTACTATGGCAGACATTATTAAAGTATTTTCCGGTCTGTTTTCGGAAAGCGGGATCTTAGGATTCTTTGCGGACGGAGGATGGAAATATGCCGTGATGATCATCATCGCGTGCGTGCTGCTTTATCTTGCGATCGTAAAAAAGTTCGAGCCTCTGCTCCTTCTGCCGATCGCATTCGGCATGCTGCTGACGAACCTTCCCGGCGCTGGGCTCTTCCATGAAGAGATCTTTGCCGACGGGCACATCCAATGGAACGAGCTTGCTTCGGACGGAGGATTGATCGATTATCTGTATCTCGGTGTAAAGCTCGGCATCTACCCGTCGCTGATATTCCTCGGCGTCGGCGCAATGACGGATTTCGGTCCGCTTATCGCAAACCCGAAGAGCCTTCTGCTCGGCGCCGCAGCGCAGGCCGGCATCTTCATTGCATTCCTCGGCGCGAAACTGATCCTCGGTTACTATGACGGTCTTGCCGCTTCGATCGGCATCATCGGCGGCGCGGACGGCCCGACTGCGATCTTCGTCACAAGCCGGCTCGCTCCCGAAAAACTCGGTTCGATCGCGATTGCCGCGTATTCCTATATGGCGCTCGTGCCGGTCATCCAGCCTCCGTTCATGAAGCTGCTGACAACGAAAAAAGAACGCGCGATCGTCATGAAGCAGCTCCGTCCCGTTTCGAAGACCGAGCGCATCGTTTTCCCGATCGTCGTCACGATCGCGGTCGCGCTGCTCGTTCCCTCCGCAGCGGCCCTCGTCGGCATGCTGATGCTCGGCAATCTGATCAAGGAATGCGGCGTCACTGACCGCCTTTCGAAGACGGCGCAGAATGAGCTTTGCAACATCGTCACGATCTTTCTCGGAATCAGCGTCGGCGCAACTGCGACGGCGAATTCGTTCCTGCAGTGGGAGACCCTCGGCATACTGCTGATGGGCATCATGGCCTTCATCTTCGGCACGATCGGCGGCCTGCTGCTCGCGAAGCTGATGAACCTCATTTCCGGCGGAAAGATCAATCCGCTGATCGGCTCCGCCGGCGTNNATCGGTTCCGCCGGCGTTTCCGCCGTTCCGATGGCAGCGCGCGTTTCCCAGGTCGTCGGCCAGAAGGAGAACCCAGGCAACTTCCTGCTCATGCACGCCATGGGTCCGAACGTCGCGGGCGTTATCGGTTCCGCGATCGCAGCCGGCGTGTTCCTGTCGATGTTTGCGAAATAACCGATCGCTTTACTATAAGAAAAACGGCTTAACAGAAAGGATTTTATATGGGCAAGCTTTATATTACCGATACGATCCTGCGCGATGCGCATCAGTCCCAGGCAGCGACCCGCATGAGGACGGAGGAGATGCTCCCCGCCTGCGAGATCCTCGACAGCATCGGCTACTGGTCCCTTGAATGCTGGGGCGGCGCGACCTTCGACAGCTGTCTCCGCTTCCTCAACGAGGATCCCTGGGAGAGGCTGCGCACCCTCAAAAAGGCGCTGCCGCATACCCGCCTGCAGATGCTTTTCCGCGGCCAGAACATCCTCGGCTACAAGCACTATGCCGACGACGTCGTCGAGCAGTTCTGCCGCAAGGCGATCGAGAACGGCATCGACGTCATCCGCATCTTCGATGCGCTGAACGACGTCAGGAACCTCGAAGCCGCGATCAAATTCACCAAAAAATACGGCGGCCACTGCGAACCCGCCCTCAGCTACACGATCAGCCCCGTCCATAACGAGGATTATTTCGTCAAGCTCGCGAAAGAGCTCGTTCAGATGGGCGCAGACTCCATCTGCATCAAGGATATGGCGAACCTGCTGCTGCCGATGCCCGCGTTCAACCTCGTCCGCAGGCTGAAGCAGGAGATCGACGTCCCGATCCATCTCCACACCCACAACACCACCGGCACCGGCGACATGACGCTGCTGCTCGCGACTTTCGCGGGAGTGGACATCGTCGATACCGCGCTTTCGCCCCTCGGCAACGGCACCAGCCAGCCCGCAACGGAGAGCCTCGTCGCAACGCTGCAGGGCACGAAATACGACACCGGCCTCGATCTTACCAAGCTCAGCGAGGCGGCGAAGCATTTCCGCACCGTCGCCGCAAGGCTCAAGAAGGACGGCTACCTCGATCCGAAGGTGCTCTCCGTCGATACCAATACCCTCATGTATCAGGTCCCCGGCGGAATGCTTTCGAACCTCATTTCCCAGCTCAAGCAGGCAAATGCGGAGGATAAATACTATGAGGTGCTCGCCGAAGTCCCGCGTGTGCGCGAAGATTTCGGTTATCCGCCCCTCGTGACCCCGACCAGCCAGATCGTCGGATCCCAGGCCGTGCTGAACGTCCTCTCCGGCGAAAGGTACAAGATGTTCACGAAGGAATCCAAGGGCCTCCTCCGCGGCGAATACGGCCGCCTGCCCGGAACTGTCAACGAAACCGTCCGCAAAAAGGCGATCGGTGACGAACAGGTCATCACCTGCCGTCCGGCGGATCTGCTCCAGCCGGAGCTCGATAAGATCCGCGAAGAGGCGGGTGAGCTTGCGGAGAGCGAGGAGGACGTCCTCAGCTACGCGCTGTTCCCGCAGGTCGCGAAGAAATTCTTCGAGGATCGCCTCCGCGCAAACGGCGGAAGGAAGCAGGACGGCACAGTGCCCCACGTCAAGGCTTTCGACGAAGCGGCCGAGCTGATCGTCGAGGATCTGACCAACGGCATGACGCTGTAAAAAACAAAAAGCATATGAAAAGCGCTTCCATCACGGAAGCGCTTTTATTGATTTTGGAGCGGATTTTCTATTTTGCCCAGGAGAATATATAGGAACCCTTGAAGCCCTGAGCTTCGACAATGATGCTGTATGTGCCGTAATCGGGCAGATAAGTGCTGTAGTACCAATCCTCATCGATCGTGCCGTAGAAAAGAGCGTTGCCCTCCTCGCTGACGATCGAAACTGTGAGTATACCGCTGCTGACGGTGTATTCGGAATCGATGATAAGCTTATGCTCCTCTTTCACATGGATGGTATAGATGACCTGTCCGTTGAATTCGGTGCAGGAGAGGGATACCATATCGGAAGCCTGCACCTGATCGGCGCCGAGGCAATAACCGGACCAGACGACCGAAGTGTCGCTGCAGCCGGTGAAGGCGGCGCTGAGTATGAACAGCGCTGCAAGAAGCAGGATCGACAGCTTCCTCATAAGGCTCCTCCCGAAGTTGATGCTTCGATTGTATACTGGCGCCGCACGTTTGTCAAGAAAAATCCTCCGGCCGATAAAACAAAACGAGGCCGCCATGCCGCCAAACGAACACGCCTCCGAACGCAGTCTTCCCGGGGTTTGAAATCCGCAGAAATATCTGCTATAATAAAATAGACGAAATATGGAGAACCGAAATGAAGATCCTTGTTACGAATGACGACGGATATTTTGCGGAAGGCATCGCGGCGCTTGCGAAGGAGCTTTCAAAAGCGCACGAGGTGATCGTATGCGCACCGAAATTCAACCAGAGCTGCGTCGGCCACGGCCTGACGCTGAAGGTCCCGCTGACCGTTGAGGATGCGTCGATCGAAGGCTCGGACGCGAAGGTCTATGCGATCGACGGCACCCCGGCGGACTGCGTTCGCTTCGCGATCTCGATGCTCGACATCCGTCCGGACGTCGTCGTTTCCGGCATCAACCGCGCCGGGAATATCGGAACGGACGTGCTTTATTCCGGAACGGTTTCCGCGGCGGAGGAGGCGGCGATGCTCGGCGTGCGCGCGATCGCCGTTTCGAAGGAAACGACTTCCCATGATTTCTTCCCGGACGCGGCGGCGCATTTTGCGGAGAACTTCGGGCTTTTCCTCGGCTGCCTGACGAAGGAGAAGCGCCTTTTGAACGTCAACTACCCGAACCTCCCGCGCGAAAGCTACCGCGGCATCCGCGCCGCGTACCTTGCGGAGCAGGTCTATTCGGGCGAATACAAAAAAGTGGAGCTCGAGGGCGGCGGTTTCGGCTATATCACCCCGAGCGAGAAGATCACGGAATGCTCGCCGACCGACACCTGCGATGAGAAATACATCCGGGACGGCTTCATCACCGTCACGCCGCTCAAATACGACGTTACGGATTATGAGCATCTGGCGAGGATCTCCGCCTATATCGAAAAGACTTATTGAAAAGGAGGAAGCGATGCTGACTGTCGGGATAATCGGCGCGGGGCCGGCGGGACTGCTGGCCGGCGCATACGCCGCGAAGAACGGCGCGAAAGCCGAGATCATCGATAAAAACGAGCGCGCCGGAAGGAAACTTTTCCTGACCGGCAAGGGCCGCTGCAATATCACGAACGGCGCGGACCGCGACGGCTTTATGAAGAACACGCCCCGCAACGGCCGCTTCCTTTACAGCGCATTCGATGCGTTCTTTTCGGACGATATCCTTGAAATACTGCGGCAGGAAGGCGTTCCCGTTAAGCTCGAGCGTGGTGAAAGGTGTTTTCCCGAAAGCGATAAATCCAGCGACGTCATCCGCGCCCTCGTGAGCTATTCCGTCAAATGCGGCGCAAGGCTGCTGCTCGGCACGGAGGTCGGATCGATCGAAAAGGACGAGACCGGCTTCACCCTCCGCATGAGCGGCATGCACGGCGGCACGAGGCATTACGACCGCCTGATCATCGCGACCGGCGGCCTCAGCTATCATTTGACCGGCTCCACCGGCGACGGCTACCGCTTTGCCGAAAGCTTCGGCCACACGATCGTCGAGCCGAAGCCCTCCCTGATCCCCTTCGAAACCGTTGAGGAATGGCCGAAGGAGCTGATGGGGCTTTCGCTGAAGAATGTCACCCTCCGCGCATATAAGCCCGAAAAGCCGGGCGATACGGGCAAAAAAACGAAAAAGCAGAAGCCCGTTTACGAGGAGCTCGGCGAGATGCTATTCACCCATTTCGGCGTCAGCGGCCCGCTCGTGCTGAGTGCGAGCAGCATGCTTGCGGACGATCCGGCCGGCGCGGTGCTGACGGTCGATCTCAAGCCCGCCCTTTCGCCGGAAACGCTCGACGCGCGGCTCCTTCGCGATTTCGAAAAATACAAGCATAAGCAGGTCAAAAACGCAATGACCGACCTCCTGCCGCAGCGCCTGATCGACACCGTTCTCTTCCTTGCCGGCGTTTCGGCCGATAAGAGCATCGACGAGCTGACGAAGGAGGAGCGCACCGCAATCGGCGAAACGCTGAAATGCCTGCGCATGACCGTCAAAAGGCCCCGCCCGATCGACGAAGCAATCATCACGCGCGGCGGCGTTTCCGTGAAGGAGATCGACCCGAAAACGATGGAGTCGAAGCTCGTGCCCGGCCTGTATTTCGCGGGCGAAGTCATCGACGCGGACGCCTGCACCGGCGGCTTCAACCTCCAGATCGCCTGGTCCACCGGCGCGGTCGCGGGGGAGAGCGCGGCGCTCAACTGATACCGATAAATCCCTGAAGAGGAGAAATACAATGGAAAAAGAATTCGAAACGCTTTCCGATTACACCGACGAGGATTACTGCGGCGCGGAAGAAGAAGTTTTCTCCGTCGCGATTGACGGACCCGCCGGCGCGGGGAAGAGCACCGTTGCGAAGATCATCGCAAAGAAGCTCGGCATCGTCTATGTCGATACCGGCGCCATGTACCGCGCGATGGGCCTCAAGGCGCTCCGTCTCGGCTATGATCCCGCCGATCCCGTGAACGTGATCCCGATGCTGCCCGGTACGGAGGTCTCAATCGCCTACGCCGACGGCGCGCAGCATATCTTCCTCGACGGCGAGGATGTTTCCGGCCTGATCCGCACGGAGGAGGTCTCCCAGGCCGCTTCGAAGATCAGCGCCATTCCGGAGGTCCGCGAAAAGCTCGTGGAGCTGCAGCGGAAGATCGCCGAAAAGCAGAGCCTCGTGATGGACGGGCGCGATATCGGAACCGTCGTTCTGCCCGGCGCGAAGTATAAATTCTATGTGACCGCTTCCGCAGAGGTGCGGGCGCAGCGCAGATATCTCGAATATGAGCAGAAGGGCAAGCTGGACGGCCGCAGCTTCGGCGATATCCTCGCGGAGATCATCGAGCGCGACGACCGCGATATGAACCGCCCCGTCGCCCCGCTTCGTCCGGCGGAAGGTGCGGTGATCGTCGACACGAGCGAGCTCGGCATCGACGAGGTCGTTGCGGAAGTCCTCAATATCATGGGTTTAGTTGAAAACTGACTGCTGCGGCGGCGCAGAACGGAGGTCCGGTATGCTTTATGTGATCTTAATGGCCCTCTTCGGCTGGGGAGTCGTCCTCTTGAAACGCCCGAAGATCTATGGAAAAAAGGAAAATCTCCGCACGAAGGGCGGCGTGATATTCATCGCGAACCACCGGAACCTGATGGATCCGGTGATGCTTGGCGTAACGATCCCGCGCTGCATTCATTTCATGGCGAAAAAGGAGCTTTTCGAATCGAAATTCGGCAATTGGTTCTTCCGCTCGCTGCTCGTTTTCCCCGTGAACCGCAAAACGGCGGATCTCAAATCCCTGCGCCAGGCGCTGAAGCTGCTCGAGGAAGGCAAAGCCTTCGGCATCTTCCCGGAGGGGCGCCGCGCCGTTGCGGACGAGATGGACGATCTTGAAAAGGGGACCGCATTCATCGCTTCCCGCACCGAAGCGCCGATCGTTCCGATCTATATCAGCCCGACGACCTATTCGGGCTGGCGGAGGCTGAGATACATCGTCGGCGAGAAGATCTATGCGAAGGACGTGCTCGAGACCTGCGAGCGCAGGGAGCTCGTTGAAGCGCTGACGGAGCGCATGCAGAGCGATATGGAAGCGCTCAAGAAGCGGATGGACGAGATCTATCCGGGCAAAAAAGCCGAAAAGAACCGCAAAAAATAAGATTGACCGAAAGGAAACGGAATGAAGATAATCCTCGCAAAGCACGCGGGCTTCTGCTTCGGCGTGCGCCGGGCGGTGGAGCTTGCCAAAGCGACCGCCGAAAAGGTTTACGGCGAAAACGGGGCCGCGGAAGGCGGACCCCGCGTTTATACTTACGGCGAGCTCATCCACAACAGGACCGTCGTCGAGGAGCTGGCTTCGGCCGGTATCGAGGCGATCGAAAGCCCCGATGAGGCCAAGGAAGGGGACTATGTCGTGATCCGCTCCCACGGCGTGCCGAAGGCGGTCTGCGATGCGCTTGAGGAAAGAAAGATCAACTGCGTCGACGCGACCTGCCCCTTCGTTGCGCATATCCATGACATCGTTTCCGAAGCGCATGCAGCGGGCGAACGCGTTTTCATCATCGGCGAGCCGACCCATCCGGAGGTCGTCGGCATCAACGGCCACTGTGCCGATGCGGCGGAATTCATCAAAACCGAAGAGGACCTCAAAAAGCTTGCGGGAGGCAGCGGCTGCCTCGTCGTACAGACCACATTCGATTATGACAGCTTTACAAAAATGGCGGATCGGATCGCGCGGGAATACCCGGAGATCACCGTTCACAACACCATCTGCTCGATCACGAAGGAGCGGCAGACGGAGGCGGAGGAGCTGAGCAGGAAATGCGACGCAATGCTTGTTTTGGGCGATAAAAACAGCTCCAACACGCAAAAGCTCAAAGAAATTTGCAAAAAAAATTGCAAACAGACCCAAAATGCCGCAAAAGTCAATGAAATTTCTCTTGATTTCTTTAAAAAACATGGTATAATGATAGGCGTTGTTGCCGGTGCATCCACACCGGATTCGATTATCAGGGAGGTTATCAACACAATGAACGAACAGGGTAAGGCTGAAATCAACGAAGCCACCGAAAACGTGACCGCAGAAGCGGCACAGACCATCGAAGAGAACGCTGTTTTTGATGAAGACGCAATCAACAAGACCATCGTTCGCATCCATGGCGGACAGATCCTCACGGGTACTGTCATCCAGATCGTTGACGGCGAGGTCAGCGTCAGCATCGGCTATAAGTCCGATGGATACATTCCGCGTTCCGAGTTCTCCAACGACCCCGAGCTCGATCCCGCTTCCGTATACAAAGTGGGCGATCCCATCGACGTTGAAGTGCTCAAGGTAAACGATGGCGAAGGCAACGTACTGCTTTCCCGCAAGGACGTGGAGCGTCAGAAGGTTTGGGACGATTTCGCAAACGATCCCGAAATCAACGAGAAGGTCTTTGAAGGCACCTGCAAGGAAGTCATCAAGGGCGGCGTGCTCGTAGCGCTCGATAACGGTGCCGCAATGGCATTCGTTCCCGCTTCTCAGGTTTCCACGAGGTTCGTTCAGGATCTCAAGCAGTTCGTCGGCAAGCCGATGAAGCTCAAGATCCTCGAAGTCGACACCAAGCGCAGGCGCGTCGTCGGTTCCTGCAAGGCAGTCCTTCTTAAGGAAGCCGAAGAAGCCGAAAAGGCGATCTGGGACAACCTCGCGGTTGGCCAGAAGCTCACCGGTACCGTCCGCCGCCTGACCGATTTCGGCGCATTCGTCGACATCGGCGGTGTTGATGGCCTTGTACATATCACCCAGTGCGCATGGGGCAAGGTCAAGAATCCGGCCGAAGTCTTCACTCCCGGCCAGAAGATCGAAGTCATCATCCGCGAGCTCGACAAGGAGAACAAGAAGATCTCCCTCGGCTATCGCGAGCTGCTTCCGAAGCCCTGGACCACCGCAGACGAAAGGTACCCCGTCGGTTCCTTCGTTGAGGGCAAAGTCGTCCGCATCGTTCCCTTCGGCGCATTCGTTTCCCTCGAGCCCACCATCGACGGCCTCGTCCATATTTCCCAGGTCGGCCTGAAGAGGGTCTCCAAGGTCGAAGACGAGATCAACGTCGGCGATCGCGTACGCTGCAAGGTCATCGAAGTCGATACCCAGAAGCGCCGCATCAGCCTCAGCCGCAGGGATGCTCTCATCGACGAGAACCCCGAAGAAGCCGCCGAGATCCTCGCCCGTGAGCGTGAACAGCGCGAGCGCGAGCGTGCGGAGCGTCAGGAAAAGCGTGCTCAGGAAGAGCAGAACCGCAAGGAAAACCAGGCTGCCCGCGAGGAGCGCCGCCGTGAGCGCGGTGAGCGCCAGGAGCGCCGCCGCCGTGAGGAGCCCGATTACGAGCTTCCGCCGGTAGAGTCCGCAACCACCAGCCTCGCAGCCCTTCTCGGCAACTTCGTTGCCAACGAAGAGGAGCCCAAGGCCGAGGAACCCAAGACCGAGGAATAATCCTTAACCAAAAGAAAAGGCGCTTCCGTGCGGAGCGCCTTTTTTATGCGCCGAAACAAAAAACCGTGCCCCGAAGAGCACGGTTTTCGCTTTTATTGCATTATTCGTTCATGTATTTTTCAACAAGCCTGTTCAGTGCGTCCTGGTCCTTCGCGCCCATCGTCTCGCGGCAGGAATGCATCGCGAGCATCGGAACGCCGACGTCCGCAACACTCATGCCGAGCTGGCTTGCCGCATAGCTGCCGAGGGTGCCGCCGCCGCGAAGATCCGGGCGGTTCATATAGCGCTGGAAGGGGATCTCATACTTCTTGCAGATGCCCTCGATGATGCCGATGCCGCCGGCTTCGGTCGAATAGCGCTGCTCGTAATTCATCTTCAGCGAAACGCCCTTGTTCATCTCGCTCGCGCTCGAGCCGTCCGCCATATCCGCGTGGTTCGGGTGCTTCGCGTGGGCAACGTCGCAGCTGAGCATGAAGCCGCCCGTCAGCGAATCGATGTATTCGCTGCGGCTTGCGCCGAGGGCGAGGGAGATCTTTTCGAGGATCAGCCCGAGCGTCGCGCTGTCGGCGCCCTGCTTCGTTCCGGAACCGACCTCTTCATTGTCGAAAAGGATCGCCGCCGTTACGCCGCGCTTCCTCGTGCAGTTCGTGATGCCGTAAAGGATCGCGTAAGTCGAAGTGATGTTGTCGAGGCGCGGGGAGGTGAGGATATCCTCATCGAAGCCGCAGAGCACTGGCTCCTCCGCATTGTAAAGGCAAAGATCATAGCTCAGGATATCCTCCGGCGCAACGCCGAGCTTTTCCGCGAGCTTGCCGAGGAAATAGCCGTCCTTGCTGAATTCCTTTTCGACCGTTGCGCAGACGGGCAGCATATCCTTGTTCGGATTGTATGCGACGCCCTTGTTGACTTCGCGGTTGAGGTGGATCGCAAGGCTCGGGATCGTCAGGATCGGCTTAACGAAATCGACGCTGCGGCGCTCCGGCGCGAGCACGTTTTCGCTTTTGATCGTCACAACGCCGGAAGCGCTGAGCGGACGGTCGAGCCAGGTGGAGTGGATCATGCCGCCGTAGGGTTCGACGGAAAGCTTCACACAGCCGGCGGAGATCTGCTCGGGATCGGGCTTGATGTAATAGCAGGGCCAGTCGATATGGCTTGCGGCAAGGCGGAAACCGTCGCCGGGCCGATACTCTTCGCCGACGGTGAAGGCGATCAGCAGCTTCCCGAAGACGTTGACGAAATACTTTCCGCCCTTTTCAAGGCTCCAAGCGCCGCCTGCGGGCAGCCCGGTGAAGCCTTCTTCAAGGCTCAGGATATCCGTCGCTTCGCGGATCGTCTGCTCCGGCGAAGTGGATCTCTTCAGCAGGGAAATGAGCCCCTTCAATTCGTTTTTCATTATTGAATGATCCTCCGATCAATTTGATTTGCGTTTTTTCTTTCCGATCAGCGGAAGCTTGCACGGTAGCGGTTCGCCGACCTTCTGCGGGAACGGCGGCGCCTCGATTTGCGAAGGATGATGCCGCGGATGATGATGACAGCGAGCAGCAGCAGCACAACGATCAGCACCCAGAACAGCACGCCGCTGCCCGCGCTGCGGCAGAGGTAATAGGAGCCGTTGCGGATGTGGTAGCCGTGTTCGTGATTCTCGAAGAACCAGATCATGCTGTCGTCGACGCCGTCGGTGATCATCTTCGTTTCCCGGCCGTCGATCGTGACGGTCTTGGTCTCGATGGGGATGCCGGCGAGCGTTCCGTCCTTCGGGGTCGATGAAAGCGCGATGCCGTCAACGACGATCAGGTAGGATTCCTGGTCGCTGATGCCTTCGCGAAGGATATAGTAGGCGCTGCCCTGGCTGTCGAAAAGGCGCTGATAAAGCTCAACGCTGCCGCCGTCATTCGTGCCGTTCGCGCGGAACAGCTTTTCCGAAAGGTAAAGGTACAGCCATTCGGCTTTGCCCTGGGTATAGAGCGCGCCGTCGTAATAAGTCCAAACGGAATACTGCGCCGCGCCGGCGGTGCGCTGCAGACCGAGGTTGGAATACTTGCTCGAAGCGCGCGGAGCGGTGTCGGGAATGATCGAGCCGTCGTGGATCTCCGGTTCGATATTCGGCGCGCCTGCGATCACCCTCGTGCAGAGCAGCTTCGCCGTGATCGGCTTATCGCTCGTGAAATAATAATCGACTTCGCCGACGATATCCTTTTTGTTGTCGGCATTGAGAGGAGCTCTGACGTTCTGGATGCGCAGCTCGATGCGGACGCTCGAGGGGTCGTCGAAGAAATGCTGAAGATTCGAACGCGCGCCTTTGACGGAGAGACCGCTGATATCCGCTTCCGCGATGAAGGCGCCGCCCTCGGGATCGAGGGGGGAGGCATTCTCCGCCTGGAGCTCGAACCGGGTCTGCAGGCCGAATTCGGAAAGCTGGAAATCGCGGTAATTCTGGAAGCCCCATTCGTATAGCCGCTTCGCAACGCGGTAGCGGTTGTTCGAATTGGTCGGGCTGTGTTCGTCGCCGAACTGAACGAGGATCAGCCGCACATCGTTATTCTGGGCGCAGCTCATGAGGCAATAGCCCGCCTCGTTGGTCTCGCCGGTCTTGCCGCCGATGCATTTATTGTAAATGAAGCTTTCGGAATCGCCGGCCTTGTCCCGGATCAGTTTATTCGTGTTTTCAAGGTGGAAGCCCTCGGGATGTATGTTCGTCGGCGGGACGTCATAGACGGCGGTGCCGATGACTGCCATGATCTCCGGGTTTTTGAGCACTTCGCGCATCAGGATGCCGAAATCGCGCGCGGTCGTATAATGCTCCTCGTTGTGCCGGCCGTCCACCGTTGCGAAATGGGTGGAATTCATGCCGAGCTCTTTTGCCTTATTGTTCATCAGCTCGAGGAATGCGCTGACGGCGCTTTCCGCGCTTGCGTCGCTGTCCGCAAACGCCGCCTCCATTGCGAGCGCTTTCGCCGCATCGTTTCCGGAGTGCATCAGCATTCCGTAAAGCAGGTTCCGAAGGCTGATCACTTCATAAGCCTCGAGGCCCATGAGGGAGCTGTTCGATGTGAAGCCGACGACGGGACGCCAGCCGAGGGTGACCTCGGTATCGAGGCTGACGCCCTTGTTTTTGAAAACCTCGAGCGCGACGAGCGCGGTCATCAGCTTCGTCGTGCTTGCGGGATATGCTTTTTCATCGGCATTGCGCTCATAGAGCACCTCGCCGCCGTCCGCTTCGATCAAAAGCAGATTCGGCGTCGTAACATCCGCAAACGGATCGCTGCCGGAGCCCGCCGCAAAGGCCGCGGAAGGCACGAGCGGAATGAGCATTGCAATGCAAAGGAAGAAATATAAAAAGCGTTTCATGCGCGGATCCCCCAAAATTATTCGCCGCCTCTGTCGGGCGGACGGATATACCTACGAATATTATAACATTTTGCCGCGCGCTTGTACAGACCGCGCGGACGCTTTTTTGCAATTATCGGAATGCCCGAACCGGGAAATTTGTGCTTTTCTCGGGGGCCGGAACGTGATATAATAAATTGATATGGTATGTTCCCGATCCAGCGGCACGGCAAACAGCCGATCGACCGGGCGAAATGCCCCCGGGGGAAAAACGGAAGAAGAACTCGGGATGAAAAGAAAGGACCTGACCGTTGATGAAAAACGGAGTTTCAAATATCAAAAAGCTTCTGAAGCCGGCCTGCTGCCTGCTTCTCGCCCTTGCTTTCGCGGGGATGGTTTTCGTCTCCGCCTGCACGCAGAAGGGCGGGCAGACCGCGGACGATGGGAAACCGACTGCCGCGCCGCAGAGCGATAAACCGACCGAAACGCCGCTGCCGCAGACCGAACCGCCCGAAACGGACGCTCCCGCAACCGAACCGCCCGCGACCGAAGCGCCGACGGCGGAGCCCAGGACGGCGGAAGCCCTTTTCGGGGACGTCGTGCTCGCGCGGAAGACCGATCTTAACTATTTTGCGATCCCGGATATCATCCTCAGCCTTATGACCGATGCGGATATCGAGGTCTATAAACGCATGGTCACGGCGTATATGGCGGGGGAGACCTCCATCGAGATCCCGACGGAGCTCGGCGAATATCCGGATATCCGGCGCCTGCTCGATATGTACTGCCCGGTGTTCTTTATCGATGTTGACGACACGACTCTCACGGATGACGGAACCACGATAAGCTGGAGCTATACCGATCCTTCGCAGCATGACGCCGCGATCGACCGCTTCGAGGCGAGGGTGCATGAGCTGCTTTCCTCCGTTGTCGCGACCGACAGCGAGCTTCTTAAGATCCTGACTGTTTATAAGGATTTTACCGGGGCGAGCACTTACGATGACTCCACCACACGGAACGGCTTCCGCTANNCCGCTACCGCCATGCCGTGAACGCGATCATGGACGGGCGCGGCGTCTGCTGGTGCTTCGCGAGGGGCTTCAATTTCCTGATCTGCCAGCTCGGAGCGACCTCGCTCACGATCCACGGCATCCGCGAATGGGATGACGCCGTCCATGAATGGGTCGTTTTCAGGGACGGCAGCGAATGGCGCTACTGCGACCCGACATGGGATATCGGCGGCTGGTCGCTCAACTATTTCGGCTTCACGATGAGGGTGAGGGACAGCCACGGCTTCCCGCGCTCGCAGATCACCGTGCTCGAGGGCACGAAGCACAAGGCTTCCGATTATTTCAACGTTTCGGATACCTTCTTCTCCCCGCTCTATTCCGGCGCCGTTTACGGTGACTATTACGAGATCGACCATGAAAACAACTGCGTGGTATTCATCAGTGAATATGACGGTGCGGTCCATAAGGCCGTGTTCGACGTCGGGACCGGCGAGTATCATACCTATATCGAATCCGACTGATGGAAAACGACGAAGAACTGCTTAAAAAGCGCTTTCTGGAGCTTGCGAAGAGGGCCGATCTGACCGGCCGCTGCACCTATACGCCCTTCCTCGGCCTTGCGGAGCAGACGATCCTGCACACGCTCGAAAAGGAGCTCGGCGGGATCGAGCGGGAAGCGTTCGGCGGCGCGGAGGGCTGCGAAAGGGTCGTCGTGCGCTTCGGCATTCCGGAGGAGGACGAAACATTCCCGATCCGCCTTCTGAAAGCCGAGCCCGTGAACAAAAAGTTCGCGGATAAGCTCACCCACCGGGATATCCTCGGCGCGCTGATGGGCCTCGGCATCGAGCGCAGCGCAACGGGCGATATCGTTATCCGCGACAGCACCGCCTATATCTTCCTCGCGGAGAAGATGGCGGATTATGTCAGGGAGAATCTGACGGCGGCGAAGCATACCGTGCTCCGCTGCGGATTCGCCGACGAGCTGCCGGAGGGGGAGCTTTACCGACTTTCTCCCGCGCAACTGACCGTCGCGAGCGCAAGGCTGGACTGCATCGCCGCCGCGTTTTTGAAGCAGTCGCGGGGCGATATGCAGGAGCTGATCGAAAAGGGCCTCGTTTTCATCAACGGGAAGCGGATCCTGAACGGCGCAAAGCAGCTCGAAGAGAACAGCGTCGTTTCGATCCGCGGTTACGGAAGGTTCGTCTACCGCGGCGAGATACGCGAAACGAAGAAGGGACGCCTCGCCGTCCGCATAGATAAATACGAATAGATATCCAAAGGAGGATGTAGTATGAAATACTCTGTGATCACGAAGGGCATGGGCTGCCCGCACTGCATCAAGCGCGTCACGAAGGCGATGGAAGGCCTCGGCGCGAAGATCGGGAAGGTCGAACTCAACGATATCGCCGTCGAGACCGAAAAGGGCGAGGCGGAGATCCGCGCCGCGATCGAAGCGCTCGGCTTCGAGGTCGTCAGCATCAAGGCGGAGTGAAGGAAATGACCGCCGAAACGATGGCGGGCGCCGCGCTGCGCGCCGGCATCCAACAGGAGAATATCGACGGGAGGATCGTGCTCGGCCTTTCGGGCGGGGTCGATTCCTCCGCCGCAGCCCTGCTTTTGAAGGAGCAGGGCAGGAACGTCGTCGGCGTTTTCATGAAGAACTGGGACGAGCAGGATGAAAACGGCTGCTGCACCGCCGAGCAGGATTATGAGGACGCGCGGCGGATCGCGGAGCAGATAGGTATCCCGTTCTATTCCGTCAGCTTCACGAAGGAATATTACGACCGCGTTTTCACTTACTTCCTCGAGGAATATCGCCGCGGCCGCACACCGAACCCGGATATCCTCTGCAACCGCGAGATCAAGTTCAAGGCCTTCCTCGACCTCGCCCTCGCGATGGACGCTTCCGCCCTCGCAACGGGGCATTATGCCCGCCTCGACAAAAGCCGCGGCGTGCGGCTCCTTCGCGCAAGGGACGGCGGCAAGGATCAGACCTATTTCCTCGCCGGTCTGACCGCAAAGCAGCTCGAAAAGGCGATGTTCCCGATCGGCGATCTCGAAAAAAAGGAGGTTCGCGCTCTCGCGGAAAAAGCGGGGCTCGTGACCGCGAAAAAGAAGGATTCGACCGGCGTCTGCTTCATCGGCGAAAGGAATTTCAAAAAATTCCTGATGCAGTATCTCCCGGCGCAGCGGGGCGAGATGATCGATACCCGCGGGAAGGTCGTCGGCAGGCACGACGGGCTGATGTATTATACGATGGGTCAGCGCCGCGGCCTCGGCATCGGCGGCATGAACGAGGGCACAGGCGAAAGCTGGTTCGTCGTCGGCAAGGACCTTAAAAACAACAGGCTGATCGTTCAGCAGGGTGAGCACGAGGAGCTTTTCTCGACCGATCTCACCGTGAACGAGATGCATTTCATCCGCGGGGAAGAGGCCGAGGCGGAGCTTGGAAAAACCTTCCGCTGCACGGCAAAATTCCGCTACCGTCAGCCCGATCAGGCCGTGACGGTCTTCCTTGAAAACGGCGGCGCGAGGATCGTTTTCGATTCGCCGCAGCGGGCGATCACACCCGGTCAGTGGGCCGTGCTCTATTCCGGCGAGGAGTGCCTCGGCGGCGGCCCGATCGACGTTCTTACGCCCGTAAAGCCGCTCGATCCCGGACTTTTTGAATGATAATAAATGCAATATGCAGGAGGCTAATATGGACATTCGCAAAATGATCGATCACACCCTTTTGAAGCCCGACGCGAGCGAAGCGCAGATCAAAAAGGTCTGCGACGAAGCGAGGGAATACGGCTTCAAGAGCGTCTGCGTCAACCCCGCCCGCGCCGCTTTCGTTTCGAAGCAGCTCGAGGGCAGCGGCGTTCTGACCTGCTGCGTCGTCGGCTTCCCGCTCGGCGCAACGCTTTCCTCCGTCAAGGCGTTCGAGGCGATGGCCGCGATCGCGGACGGCGCGAACGAAGTCGACATGGTCATCAACGTCGGCGCCGCGAAGGACGGCAACTGGGAGCTCGTCGAGAGCGATATCCGCGCCGTCGTGCTCGCAGCGAAGGGCAAAGCGCTCGTCAAGGTCATCATCGAGACCTGTCTTCTGACCGACGAGGAGAAGATCCGCGCCTGCGAATGCGCGATGGCGGCCGGAGCGGACTTCGTAAAGACCTCCACCGGCTTCTCGACCGGCGGCGCAAACGTCCACGACGTCGCTCTGATGCGCTCAGTCGTCGGCGACAAGCTCGGCGTGAAGGCTTCCGGCGGCGTCCGCACCCCGGAGGATGCGAAGGCCTATATCGAAGCCGGCGCGAACCGCCTCGGCACCAGCAACGGCGTGAAGCTGCTCGGCTGAAGTGAGCGAAAAGACGCCGCTGAATAAAGAGAATACAAGCATCCGCAGCCTGCGGGAGAGCGATTTCGGACGGGCTGCGGAGCTTTGGCTTGCCTGTTTTCCGGAGGACGACCGCGCCTTCGTCGACTATTATTTCGCAAAAAGGACGCGCCCCGAAAGGATGCTCGGGCTCTTTGAAACCGACGGCGGGCGGGAGAACCTCGTCAGCATGCTCTGCTTCGAAAAGCGCAGGATGGCTGCGAAGGATCCGGCGGATCCCCGGCGGGGCTCAGCTGAAGTCTGCTTCATCGCCGGCGTCTGCACCGCCCCCGAAAAGCGGCGGCGCGGCTGCATCCGGCGGCTGTTCGCGGCGCTCGAAAGCCGCATGGCGGGGGAGGGCGTCGGCGTTTTCCTGCTCCAGCCCTTCGATTTCGGTTTTTATAAGAAGCTCGGCTATAAGCCCTTCGCAAAGCGCGGGATCATCGGCGTACAAAGCGCGGACACGGCGCTGCCCCCGGGCTTCCGCTCCGTTGAACCGACGGCGGAAAAGATGCTCGCCGCGTATGATAAAGCCTTTTCGGGCGTGAGCGGCGTTCTCGAAAGATCGGCGGACCGCTTCGCCGCGATCGCTGAGGAATACGCGATGCCCGGCGCGAAAAGCGCGGCCGTCGAGAGCGAAACGGGCTGTGCCTACGCCCTCTGGTACGGCGATGAGCTTCCTCTGATGGATGAATTCGTTTTCACGGATGATGCCGCCCGCGCCGCGCTCGAAGCGGCGGTCTTTGCCCGCGCAGGCGCGTTTTCGTATCCCGTTCCGGCGGAAAGCGCGGAGGACGGAGCATATTTCAATATGATAAGGATCACGGACGAACGTTTCGCATATCTTGAAAAGCAGGCGGCGCCCTTCGGCCTCACGAAGTATTGAGCGTTCCGCCACCGGGCAGAATAGGCGGCAAAGGCGTTTTGCCTCCGAAAAAACGCGGAAATACCGAGATTATATTCGGTTTTTTCAAAAAAACTATTGCATTTTCCGAAAGGATATGGTATTCTTTACCCGTTGGGCGGTCAAACTGCCTGTTTGTTGTGCGGCAAATGCCGTTGTTTGAGTTTCGAGAGTGGGCTAAACCCGCTCTTTAATTTTGAAAGGGGTTTTTATTCCCCGCCGCGGAGGTATCCTTTGAAGCTTACCGATAAGGTTTTCGAGATCTGCGAGCCGACCGTCAAACAGCTCGGCTACGAGCTCTATGACGTCGAGTTCCAAAAGGAATACGATAACTGGGTCCTGACCCTCTTCATCGACAGGCCCGAGGGCGTGAGCCTCGACGACTGCGAGCTCGTCAGCAACGCCGTCGACCCGATCCTTGATGAAGCGGATCCGATCGAGCAGGCGTATTACCTTTCCGTGAGCTCGATCGGCCTCGACCGTCCGCTGAAGAAGGATAAGGATTTCGACCGCAATATCGGCAAAAAACTCGATGTGCGGCTCTATGCGCCGATCGAAGGCAAAAAGGAGTTTGTCGGGATCCTCGTTTCCCACACGGCGGAGAGCTTCATCATCGATATAGGAAAAGCGCAGCGCGAGCTCTCTAAAAAGGCCTGCGCGCTGATTCGCCCGCATATCGACTTCTGACCCCGCCGCAAGCCATAAGAGAATATTATTGTTTAAGGAGTATAGATAAATGAATTCCGAGCTCATCACAGCCCTGCAGCTGATCGCAAAGGAACGCGGCCTTTCCGTGGACGTTCTCACCGACGCCATCGAAGCCGCCCTCATCAGCGCCTACAAGAAGAATTACAACACGAACTGCAACGTCCGCGCGAGTCTTGACCGCGAAACCGGCAAGATCGAGATCTGGGCTTCAAAGAGCGTTGTTGAGACCGTTGAGGATCCGATGACGGAGATCTCCCTTACCGCGGCAAGGAAGGTCAACCCGCTCTTCGAGGTCGGCGACGTCGTCGAGGAAGAAGCGAATACGAAGAATTTCGGCCGCATCGCAGCGCAGACCGCGAAGCAGGTCGTCATGCAGCGCATCCGCGAGGCGGAGCAGGGCGCGATCTTCGAGGAATATGCCGAGAAGGAGAACGAGGTCCTCACCGCGATCGTTCAGCGCGTTGAAAAGAACGGCGTATACGTCGAGCTCGGCAAGACCGACGGCGTGATCCCCTTCAACGAGGTCATCACCGGCGAGAATTACAACATCAACGACCGCCTGAAGGTCTATGTCCTGAAGGTCCAGCGCGATACGAAGGGCCCCCAGATCATCGTTTCGAGGACTCACCCGGGCCTTGTGAAGCGCCTGTTCGAGCTCGAGATCCCGGAGATCCAGAGCGGTGTCGTTCAGATCAAGTCCATCGCGAGGGAAGCCGGCCAGCGCACGAAGATCGCCGTTGTGTCGAATGATCCCCAGGTGGACGCCGTCGGCGCCTGCGTCGGCCAGCGCGGTGTGCGCGTGGAACGCATCGTCAACGAGCTGCATAACGAGAAGATGGACATCATCGAGTGGGATCCCGATATCGCCGTCTATATCGCCAAAGCCCTCGGCCCCGCGAAGGTCGTGATGGTCTTCATCAACGAGACCGAGAAGGCCGCCCGCGTCATCGTTCCGGACAGCCAGCTTTCGCTCGCCATCGGCAAGGAGGGCCAGAACGCAAGGCTCGCCGCGAAGCTGACCGGCTGGAAGATCGATATCAAGTCCCAGTCCCAGGCAGATGCCGAAATTTCCGCCCAGGGCGAAGGAACCGACGAGGGCGAGGAGATCGAAGACGATTCCCTGTTCGACGATCTCGGCACCGAGCCCGAAGATAACTGAAATCAAACTTTTCCGGAGGTCCCGATTGCAAAAGAAGATCCCAATGCGAATGTGCGTGGGCTGCCGCGAGATGAAGCCCAAGAGGGAGCTCGTGCGGGTGGTCTGCAATAAGGAAGGCGAGGTCTTCGTCGACCCGACGGGCAAGGCCAACGGCCGCGGCGCTTACGTCTGCAGGAGCGGCGACTGCCTCAAAAAGGCCGTCAAGACCCGCGCCCTCGAAAGAGCCTTTTCAATGAAGATCGGCGAGGACGTCTTCGAAAGCCTGAACGCCAGCATTGCCGGGATCCCGGCGGAAGCGGATGAAGGGGGCGGTGAAGCATGATCGATTCTCTTGAAAAGCTCAACACGGCGCTCGGCTTCGCGATGAAGGCCGGAAAGCTCGCCGTGGGCGAGTTCGCCGCACAAAAGGCCGCAAAGAGCGGGAACGCAAAGCTGATAATCCTCGATCCGACTGCATCGGACAACACGAAAAAACAGTGGCGCGACGCATGCGCATTCAGGGACCTGCCGCTCGTAACGGCAAAGGACATGGGCGAAGCGATCGGAAAACCCGGAAGGATGGTCGCCGCCGCAACGGACGAAAATTTCTCGAAAATGATTATAAAAGCCGCAGAAAACTGCGAACAAAACGCTCACAAGCTTGGAGGCAATGACTGATGACTAAATCCGAATTATTAGAAAGCGCGAAGAATATTCAAAGCACCGCGAAGGCGCTGCTGGAGAGGGCGGCCGCACTGAGGACCGACGCCGGCAATTCCCTGCAGGCTGCGAAGCGCCATGAGAGCATGCTCATCAGCAAAGCCCAGCAGGAAGAAGCCGCGCGCCGCGAAAAGGAAAAGGCGGAGCGCCTGATCGAGTACCTGAACTCCGAGGAGCAGCACGGCGTATATGTCAGCGACCGCGATGAGATCGTGAACGGCACGAGCGAAACGAAGCCCGCCGAACACGCGCCGGAGAAGGCTCCCGAAAAGCCCGCCGCAGCCACCGAAACCGAGCCCGTCAAGCCCGAAGAGGTCAAGACAGAGCCCGCTCCGGAGCAGAAGCCGGAAGAAACCAAGCCGGAGGAGACCAAACCCGCGCTGAAGGAGCAGGAAGCGAAGCCCGTCCGCCCCGAGAGGACTGACCGCCCGCGCACCGAAAAGCCCGAGCGCCGCACCGGCGAGCGCACCGACAGGCCCGCGAGGACCGGCGAAGGCAAGCCTTCCGACCGCCCTCGCACCGACCGCCGCGGCGACAAGCCCGCGGATGACCGCCGCCAGGGCCAGCCGAAGATCGGCGATAAGGACGAGACAGGCCGCCCGAACCGCGACCATCAGCGTCCGCAGCCCGGCCGCCGTCAGCAGGAGACCGCTTCCGCCGTTCCGACGAAGGAAGCCCGCACTCCGGATAAGACCAGCTATGTCCGAACCTTCGATACCGAAAAGAAGGCCAAGAACAAGAAGACCATCATGAAGGAGAGCGGCCCCTCCGCAAGGAATTGGGAGGACGAAGGCGGCAATTACGGCAGCCGCAAGAAGAAGGCTGCGAAGCAGGTCGAGCAGCATAAGCCCGAACCGGTCGTGATCGACAAGGCCGTCATCACGACGGAGACCATCACCGTCCGCGAATTCTCCGAGAAGATCGGCAAACCCGCCGCCGAGATCCTCAAGAAGCTCTTTATGATGGGCATCATCGCGAACATCAACCAGGACATCGATTTCGAGACCTGCGAGCTCGTTGCGATGGAATACAATATCGAGCTCGAGCATCAGGTCGCGAAGACCTATGAAGAGGCCATGCAGGAGACTGCGGAGATCGTCGATACCGAAGAATCCCTCCGTCCCCGTCCGCCGGTCGTCACCATCATGGGCCATGTCGACCACGGCAAGACCTCCCTGCTCGATGCAATCCGCAACACCTCCGTCACCGCGGGCGAAGCGGGCGGCATCACACAGCATATCGGCGCTTACACCGTCAGCTGCAAGGACCCGAACACCAAGGAGAACCGCACCATCACCTTCATCGACACTCCCGGCCACGAGGCGTTCACCTCGATGCGCGCAAGGGGTGCGCAGGTCACTGATATCGTAATCCTCGTCGTCGCAGCGGACGACGGCATCATGCCCCAGACCGTCGAGGCGATCAACCATTCGAAGGCGGCGGGCGTCCCGATCATCGTTGCGATCAACAAGATCGACAAGCCCGAAGCGAATCCCGACCGCGTCAAGCAGCAGCTGATGGAATATGAGCTCGTTGCGGAGGATTACGGCGGAGATACGATCTGCGTCAACGTTTCCGCGAAGAAGCAGATCAACCTCGAAGGCCTTCTCGAAATGGTCCTGCTGCAGGCGGATATCCTCGAGCTCAAGGCCAACCCGAACCGCCCCGCGAAGGGCACGATCATCGAGGCCCAGCTCGACAAGGGCCGCGGCCCCGTTGCGACCGTCCTCGTTCAGAACGGCACCCTCAAGGTCGGCGATCCGATCGTTGCCGGCGTTGCATACGGCAAGGTCCGCGCGATGATGGACGACAAGGGCAGGAGCGTCAAGCAGGCCGGCCCGAGCCAGCCCGTCGAGGTCCTCGGCTTCAACGAAGTCCCCTCTGCAGGCGACGTTATGAACGTTGCGGAGGTCTCCAAGAAGGTCGCGGAGGAGCGCAGGAACAAGATCAAGGCGGAGCAGGCGAAGGCGCGCGAGAAAGTCAGCCTCGAGGATCTGTTCAGCCATATCGCCGAGGGCGAGATGAAGACCCTCAACATCGTCGTCAAGGCCGACGTTCACGGCTCCGTCGAGGCGGTCAAATCCTCCCTCGAGAAGCTTTCGAACGACGAAGTCCGCGTGAAGTGCATCCACGGCGCCGTCGGCGCGATCAGCGAATCGGACGTCATGTTCGCTTCCGCTTCGAACGCGATCGTCATCGGCTTCAACGTCCGCCCCGACAGCGGCGCAAGGACGCTTGCCGAGCAGGAGAAGGTCGATATCCGCACCTACCGCATCATCTATCAGGCGATCGAAGATGTTGAAAAGGCAATGAAGGGCATGTTCAAGCCCGTATTCAAGGAAGTCCATCTGGGCACCATAAGCGTACGCAATACCTTCAAGGTCAGCTCCGTCGGCACCATCGCCGGCGCCTATGTCCAGGACGGCCGCGTCACAAGGAGCGCGCTCGTGCGCGTCGTGCGCGACGGCGTCGTGATCCACGAAGGCAAGATCGGTTCCCTTCGCCGCTTCAAGGACGACGTCAAGGAAGTTGCCGCCGGTTATGAGTGCGGTATCAGCATCGAGGATTTCAACGACATCCATGAGGAGGATCAGATCGAGGCCTACGTCATGGAAGAGGTCGAACGCTGAAAAAGCATAAAATCAAAGGCCATACCCTGTGAGGAGAAAAAATGCCCTCTGTAAGATACGACAGAATTAACGAAGAGATCAAAAAAGCGCTTTCGGAGATCGTCCGCGATATGAAGGATCCGCGCATCTCGCCGATGACGACGATCCTGATGGTCGAAGCGACCAACGACCTCAAGCTTGCGAAGGTCAAGGTCAGCGTTTACGACAAGGACGATTCCGTTCGCCGCGAGACCGTTGCGCAGCTCAACCGTGCGGAGGGCTTCATCGCCCGCGAGCTCGGCAGGCGCATCGACATCCGCCGCATCCCGACGCTGAAGTTCACCCTCGATGATTCGATCGAATACGCGGTGCATATCGCGGAGATCATCGACAAGCTTCAGGCGGAGCGCGCAAAGAACGCGCCGGAAGCGGCCGAAAACACGGAAGACGGGGAAGATGAACGGTAACGCACATAATTTCGATCAAATCATCGCGTTCATAAGGGAGGGCGAAAGCTTTACCCTTCTTTCCCATATCTCGCCGGACGGGGACACCCTCGGTTCGGCGCTTGCGCTGATGCATCTTCTTGACAAGCTCGGCAAAAAAGCGGAGATCATCTGCTCCAACCCGGTGCCGAAGATCTATTCCTACATGCCCGGCAGCAGCCGGGTGACGATGCCCGAGACAGCCGTAGGCTATGCTTCAGTCATTTCGGTCGACTGCGCGGACGTCGCCCGCTTCGGAAGGGCGATCCGCTTCTTCGAGCAGGCGGAGCGCACCGCGTCGATCGACCATCATATCACGAATCCGGGTTTTGCCGGGATAAATCTCGTTGCGCCGGAAGCTTCGGCGACGGCGGAGATCGTCTGCGAGCTCTACAAGCGGATGGACATGCCCGTCGATGAAGCGGCCGCGGCCTGCATCTATACCGGCATCGTGACCGACACGGGCAACCTTTCCTACAGCAACACGACGCCTGCCGCCCTTCGGATCATTGCGGATTTCGTTGAGAAAAAGCTTGTCGATATAACCGAAATAAACCGAAAGATCTACCGCACGGTTGCCTATGAAAAGACCCGCGTACAGGGCTTTGTGATGTCCAACATCCGCCTTGAATGCGGCGGGGACGTCGGAATCGGCATTCTGACCCAGGGCCAGCTGCACAGCTACGGCGCATCGAACGAGGACTGCGAAGGCATCGTCGACTGCGTAAGGGATATCGACTGCGTGAAGATCGGCGTCTTCATCCGCGAAGGTGCGGACGGCTCCTTCAAGGTCAGCCTGAGGAGCAAAGGCGTCGGCGACGTCGGAAGGATCGCGATCGTCCACGGCGGCGGCGGCCACGAGAAAGCGGCGGGCTACACGGCCCACGAAGCCCTTTCGACCGTTGTTTCGGATATCGTCCGCGAAGCGGAGGCGGAGCTCAAGCGCTGCGCCGAAGCCGAGTAAAACAAAAGGAAACCGAAAAATGCCATTTGAAGGTATCGTAAGCGTATTGAAGCCGCCCGGACTGACCTCCAGCGACGTCGTGGTGGATATCCGCAGGATATTCGGCGAGAAGCGCGTCGGCCATACCGGAACGCTCGATCCCGCCGCCGCGGGGGTGCTGCCCGTCTGCATCGGGCGCGCGACCCGGCTTTTCGATTACCTTGTGGATAAGGAAAAGGAATATCTCGCCGAGATCCGCTTCGGCGCCGCGACCGACACGGAGGACGCCTTCGGAACGGTCACGGAAACAGCCGACTGCGATGTTTCGGAAGCGGAGCTCGCTTCGGTGCTGCCAGCCTTCATCGGCGAGATCGAGCAGGTCCCGCCGATCTATTCCTCCCTCAGCCTGAACGGCGTCAAAATGTATAAGCTCGCCCGCCGCGGAGAGGTCACTTCTCCCGTGGAGGAGAGGCGGAGGAAGATCACCGTTTCGGCGCTCACGCTTGTTGAAAAGCTCGGCAAAAACAGCTTTCTTCTGCGCATCCGCTGCTCGAAGGGGACCTATGTCCGCACCCTGCTTCGCGATATCGGCCGCGCGCTCGGCTGCCCGGCGTATATGGCCTTCCTGCTGCGCACCGAGTCCGGCAGATTCGATCTGGATTCGAGTTATACGATCGCCGAGCTGCGGGAGATCAAAGAGCGAGGTGAGCTTGCTTCCGTCGTGATACCGATGGATGAAGCCGCAGCCCATATCCCGGCGCTCGAGCTCAATGAGCTTTCCGCGCGGCAGAAGCGCCTGCTCATCAACGGCGCGCCTATCCCGTTCGAAGGGATCCCGGAGAAGACGGCGCACAGGCTCTATATCGACGGCGAATTCATGGGCCTTGCGGAGATCTCCGGCGCGGGCCTGCATATCACGGTCTGGCTCGGTGACGAAGCCTATCAGACCGGCGAAAAAGTCATCGGCAAAGCCTTGAACGGAGGAGGGGAAGAGCAAAAATGAAAAAAACGGTACTCGCCCTCGGAATGTTCGACGGCATGCATATCGGGCATAAAAAGCTCATCGACACAGCCGTTCTGCTCGCGAAGCACAACGGCCTCACTCCCGCGGTGTTCACCTTCACCAATCATCCGCAGGAGCTCTTCGGCGGGAAGGTAGCAAGGCTCGTTTCCAACGAGATGCGCGCGGAGCTGATGAAAAAGCTCGGCGTTGAGCGCATCGAGGAGGTCCCGTTCACGCGGGAGATCAGCTCGATGCAGCCCGCCGCGTTCGTGGATATGCTCAAGGAAAGGCTGGATCCGCAGATCATCGTCGCAGGCTTCAACTATACCTTCGGCAAGGGCAAAAAGGGCAACGCGGAGCTGCTTTCGAAGCTTGCTCTCGAAAGGGATATCTCGGTCGCGATCGTGCCGCCGGTGCTGATGAACAAGCAGCCCGTTTCGAGCACGCGCATCCGCGAAATGATCGAGAGGGGCGATGTTTCGGGCGTTCAGCTCCTTCTCGGAAGGACGTACACCCTGACCGGCACCGTGGTGGAGGACCGCCGCATCGGAAGAACGATCGGTTTCCCGACGGCGAATATCGACCCCGATCCATCGAAAGCGATCCCCGCGGACGGCGTTTATATCAGCATGGCGTCGCTTGGCGGCGAGCTGATGCCCTCCGTCACGAATATCGGCACCAATCCGACCGTCGGCGGGCGGAAGCGGACCGTTGAAACGAATATCTTCGATTTCGATAAGGAGATCTACGGCGAAGAGCTGACCGTATACTTCATAAAGCGTTTGCGCAGCGTGAAAACCTTCGCGAACCTCGATGAACTCAAGGCGCAGATCGCGAAGGACAGCGCGCAGGCTAGGCGGTATTTCGGCTGCTGAACCTTTTTCAGGACGAACCGGAAGGAAGTGATTTCAAAATGATGACAGCTGCTGCGGCATTTATAACACTGGTGATCGGCTATCTGATCGGCAGCATCATGACTGCTGTGAAGATCGCGGAGTCCCATGCGAAGGATATCCGCGAATGCGGGAGCGGCAACGCCGGCTCAACGAACGTTCTTCGGACCTTCGGCTGGAAATGGGGCCTCCTCTGCCTTTTCTTCGACAGCCTGAAGGGTTTTATCAGCGTGCTCATCGGCTGCGGCATCGCGTACCTTGCCATGAAACTCTTCCCGAACGCTGCATTTATTGAAAATCTTCCGATGTTCCTCGGGTGTGTCGGCATGCTCGGCGCGATACTCGGGCATCTTCTGCCGGTCTTCTATCAGTTCCGCGGCGGCAAATGCGTCGCCGTCGCCCTCGGCGGTTTTTTGGCGCTCTCGCCGCTCATGCTTCTGATCTCACTTGCCGTTGCGATCGCGCTGATCGCGATCACGCGAATGGTCTCCGTCGGCTCCGTCGTCGGAACGGTCCTTGTTGCGACGCTGATCATCATCAGAAACTTCGGCAATATCCCGCTGATGGCCGTTTCCGTGATCGTCGCGGCGATCATCGTCATCGCCCATCTTCCGAATATCCAGCGCATCATGGCCGGAAGGGAACGCCGCCTCGACAATATCGAGTGGGAAAAGAGGCTCGAGGACGAAACGGAGAAAAAAGCGAAGACCGGATCCTCGGAGACCGAAAAAAAGGCCTAATGATCTGAAAAACCGCCTAACGCTTCCGGTGCATTGCCGGAGGCATTTTTGTTTGGTGACGAAAAAAAGACCGGAACCTGTTCCATGATTGCGTAAGTGCATGCCTTCGGATTAAGCTTGACAAGCTGTGAACGACATTGTATGCTTACAACATAGGAGGTGATACGCCAATGATCAAATCGATGAGAAGACTGCTGCTCGCTGCCGTGATTCTTTCCATGCTGTTTTGCGCATGCTCCCGCGGAAGGAACGGGGATGCGCTGTCTTCGGCTGCGCCTTCGACGGGCGGAGACGCCCAAACGGCGCTCCCTTCTGCCGAGCCTTCGCCGGAACCGGATATTCCGGAATGGCTGACCGACCCATACGGCGAGAATGCTTATTATGCCGAGCATCGCGCCGCGGCGGAGGCTGTACTGCGCGGGGCTGAACCGGAGGGATACCGCTTTATTTCCGAAGTCTATCCGAATCATCTCGGCGTTTGGTTCGATCTTGCAAGCGCCTTTTCCGGCGGGGAGCTGATCGCATATGATATCGATGTGCATTCGTCGGAAAAAAAGCCGCTGATGGAAGGGGCGGACCTGAGTGCGGAGGCAAAAGCGATCCTCGGTTCGCATATCGTCGCGAGGTATCCTTCGGAGCTCGCGCAGCTCATTCAGCAGGGCCTGATTGCCCATGCCCATGAATGGTACGGAAAGGAGTTTGCAAATGAGGACGAACCCTTCTGCGGCGTTTACCCCGGCTTTTGCGGGGAGAACTGGCTGCTCGCCGCAACGATCACCGATTCGCGTTTCCAGGTGCATACGATCCTGCGTACGGACGACGGGAAAAACTGGTATGAATTCGGGCATATCCCGAATGACGATATGTTCACAGTCACCGGCGCGGCCGTTTTGAATGAAAGCACGGCCTTCATTTGCTGCTGCGGCGGCGCATACACCTATACCGAAGGGACGCCGTTCTACAGCGTTTATGCGACCTTTGACGGCGGCGAAAACTGGGAAAGGCTGCCGCTGACCGTTCAGGGGGACCCGGCTTGGTACGGCGAGGACGGCACTCCGCTTTTCTACGGCCAAGTCTTTGCTCCTTCGTTCGACGGGGATCACGGCGTGATACTGATCCTCGTTGTCCTGGAAACCGAGGTCGGAGAAGCGGGCAAGGTCTGCGGCTGGTTCGAAACAAGGGACGGCGGACACAGCTGGGAATTTCATCAGCGCAGCTGACTCGCGCAATATAACAAATCAACGCTTCCTGCATCGGCCGGAGGCGTTTTCCTTTTAAAAACGGACGCCGGAGCGGGTCTTCGGCAGCGTTTTTTGGAAATTGAGAAAATATTTTTCAAATCGCAAAGAAACATATTGAAGATATTGACAAATTGTGTTATACTGTTTTTTCCCAACGGAGGAAAGACGATGATCGATTATCATGTCCATACGATGTTTTCCGGCGATGCGTCCGTGCCGCCGGAGGATCAGCTCGCCGCGGCGTCGGAGAAGGGGATCGAGGAGATCTGCTTCACCGACCACGTCGATTTCGACAATCCCGGGCAGAATTTCGCCCCGGCGGATCTTTCACTGCGCCATGAGCTGCTCGAAAAATACGGCGGACAATACAGAAAGATCGGCGGCAGCACCGTGCGCTTCAAGGAAGGCGCGGAGATCAGCTTCGCCGTTTTCCCGGAATGCCTCGAAAAAACGCTTGCGTACCTTGCCCCGCACGAGCTCGATTTCATCATCGGCTCCGTCCACAGCGTCGGCTTTCAGGATGTTTACTATCCCGTCTATCACGAGGGCAAGACCAAGGCCGAATCATATCTGCCGTATCTCGATACGATCCTTCAATGCCTGCCGGATTACGGCTTCATCAGCGTGCTCGGCCATTATGATTTCGTCGCGAAGTATGCGCCGTATGAGGACCGCAGCATGAGGCTCGATATCTCGCCGGAGATTCGCGACCGCTTCGAAGCGATCTTCAAAACCGTCGTCCGGATGGGCAAGGGCATCGAGATCAACACCGCCGCCTGGCGCGACGCTCCGCATTGGGGCCTCGATCTTCTGAAGCTTTACAGGGTCTGCGGCGGCGAATTCGTGACCTTCGCTTCCGATGCGCACAGGAGCAGCGCCGTCGGCAACCGCCTCGACGAAGCCGTTGAGCTCGCTCTTGCCGCCGGGATCCCGTATTACGCAACCTTCGAAAAGATGAAGCCCACGTTCTTCAAGATCGGCAAGTGACCGAAAACGTTCTTCCTTTGATTTCCCGCTTGGCGAAAGGCCACCGATTTGTTTGAAAACGAACAGCAACCGAATATTGAAAATGCGGAAACGATGACCGTGCACTCGGCGCTCGAACGATGCGTCGATCTTGTCGGGCGCGTCGATCTGAGGATCATCTGCAGCCTTGCCAAAGTGAAGGAGGACGAGGCGCTTTCTTCCCTGCGCGGTTCGATCTATTACGACCCGCAGCAGGAAATGCTCGTCACTGCGGAGGAATATCTTTCGGGCAATATCCTCAAAAAGCTCAACTACATCAAAAAGCTTCGCGATGAAGGCGACGAGAGGGATTTTTCGGCAAATATCACCGCGCTCGAGACCGTCATGCCGCCCGAGATCCAGCCCGGGAAGATCAAGGCCTCCCTCGGAAGCCCGTGGATCCCGACCTGGGTCTACCGCGATTTCATCATCGCGCTGATGGGCATCAAGGCGCCGGCGGGGAAACCGAAGCTCTTCGTCGAATACATCCGCGCCGCAAATCACTATATCATCCACGGCAAAAAGCCCTTCCTCGGCTTCACAAGGGCGAAGCTGACCTACGGTACGGAACGCATGAATGCCTTCGAGATCATCGAGCGCATGCTCAACTCCCGCGAGATCGCCGTTTACGACACGATCTATCCGGACGATAAGGATCAGCCGATCCGCCGCATCAACAAGGCGGAGACCCTCCTCGCGCAGGAAAGATCCAAGCAGATCGCGGAGCGCTTCTCCTACTGGCTCTTCAAGGATGAGCCGCGAAGGAGCGAGCTGCTGGCGCTCTATAACGAAAGCTTCTGCGCGATCCGGCCGCGCCGCTTCGACGGCAGCCGCATGCTGCTTCCCGGCAAGAATCCGGATATCAAGCTCCAGAAGCATCAGCTCGACGCGATCATGCGCATCATCCATTCGCGGAACGTGCTGATCGCGCACCAGGTCGGCGCGGGCAAAACCTATGTCCTTGCCGCCGCCGCAATGGAGCTGCGTCGCCTCGGCATCTCAAAGCGCAATCTGATCGTTGTTCCGAACAACATCCTCGAGCAGTGGCATTATGAATTCCTTCAGCTTTACCCGGATGCGAACGTGCTGATGGTGGAGCCGAGGAGCTTCACTCCGGCGAACCGGAACAAGGTGCTGAACACGATCAAAAACAACGATTATGACGCGATCCTGATGGGCTACGGCAGCTTTTCGCTGATCCCGCTTTCGAAGGAAGAGCGGGAGAGCGAGCTCATCAACGCCCTTTCGGAGATCTCGGAGGGCATGAAGAACGCAGTCTATAACGACGCCTACACCGTTCTCAACCGCTATGCTTCGCGGATCGAGCACCGCCTGCAGAAGCTTTGGCAGGAGGAGGAAGCCGTTCCGAAGAACGCCGTGTTCTTCGATGAGCTCGGCTTTGACACGATCTTTGTCGACGAAGCACATAACTTCAAGAACATCAGCATCGAAACCAAGCACGGTTCCCTGCCCGGCCTCAATACCAAGGGCTCCCGCCGCTGCGACGACCTCATGGCGAAGCTGCGCTATGTCCAGCGCACCCACGGCGGCAGGGGAGCGGTCTTCGCGACCGGTACGCCGATCACGAACTCCGTTTCGGATATGTACACCATGCAGCGCTACCTCGGCTACGGCCATATGGACGAACTGAACCTGCTCGAATTCGACAACTGGGTCAAGATGTTCTCCGAAGTCACGGAGGAATTCGAGGTCGAGGCCAACGGCGTCGGGTACCGCCTCCGCCGCAGGCTGAGCCGGTATTATAACCTCCCCGAGCTGTCGCTGCTGTTTTCCGATATCGCGGACCTGTATTTCAATGTTGCGGATGAGGAAAAGAAGCTCCCGCAGAACGTCGAGTGCGTGAACTGCACCGTTCCCGCGAGCGACGCGCTGCGCAATTATATCGAGGATCTCGCTTCCCGCGCGGAGCAGGTCAAGCAGGGCACCGTCCCCCGCACGGAGGACAACATGCTGAAGATCACCACCGACGGCCGCAAGGCGGCGCTCGATATGCGCCTTGTCGATCCGGAAGCGGCGGATGATCCTCATTCGAAGCTCAATACCTGCGTCGAGAACGTTTTCAAGATCTGGAAGGAGCACGAAAAGCTGACTCAGCTCGTCTTCCTCGATCAGAGCACACCGAAGGACGGGTTCAATCTTTATGACGATATAAAGGAAAAGCTCGTCAGGCGCGGCGTTCCGGCGGAGGAGATCGCCTTCGTGCACGATGCGCTGAACGATGCGATGCGCACCGCGCTCTTCAACAAGGTCCGCAAGGGCCGCGTCCGCGTGCTGATCGGCTCGACCTTCAAGCTCGGTCTCGGCGCGAATGTTCAGAACAACCTGCTCGCCGTGCATCACCTCGATATCCCGTGGCGCCCGTCGGACGTTACCCAGCGCGAAGGCCGTATGCTCCGCCAGGGCAACAGGAACGAGACCGTCATGATCTATCGCTACATCACCAACGGCAGCTTCGACGCATATTCCTGGCAGCTGCTCGAAAACAAGCAGCGCTTCATCTCGCAGATCGTCAACGGCGACAACGCGAGCCGCAGCGGCGACGAGGTCGACGAGATCGTCCTCACCTACAGCGAGGTCAAGGCATTCGCCGTCGGCAACCCGCTGATCAAGGCGAGGATCGAAACGGAAACGGAGCTGCAGCGCAAGCAGATGCTCAAATCCCGCCACGAGCGCGCGAAGGTGGAGGCAAAGGAGCAGCTCATCAAGCTCCCCGCGAAGAGGGAGGAGCTTTCCCGCCTGATCGGGATCCTCGAAAAGGATATCGCTCTCTCGAAAGCGAATACTGCTTCCTCCTTCTCGATGTTCCTTTGGGACGAGACCTATACAAAGCGCAGGGAAGCCGGCGAGAGGCTGATCGAGCTGATCGCGGAATTCGCTTTCATCCGCGAGGAGAAGCTCATCGGCAAATATCGCGGCTTCGGGCTGTACCTTGCCAACGACGCGACCGGCGCAAGGCGGGTCTTCCTGCTGAAGGGCAAGGGCAGCTATCAGTCCGACCTCAGCGAGAGCGCGATGGGCATCGTCGCAAGGCTCGATAACGCGATCAACAGCCTTGTGAGCCGCTGCGACAGCGCGAAGGAACAGCTTTCCGGCCTCGCGGCGGAGGAAGCGGAGCTCAAGGCCGAAGCGGAAAAACCGTTCCCCTTCGAAAAGGAGCTCGAAGAGCTGCGCGTGAAGCTGCGTGACGTCAACCGTCAGCTCGGCATGAACTGATTTTTGAACCGAATTTATCAAAGCGGGGTTGCACACAAGCCCCGCTTTGTTGTAAAATATAGGCGTATTTTATTGCGGGGCGGGCAAATATGCCCTCCCGAGAGGACCAGCAGGCTATGGAAAAACACAACTATACCGTCGAAGATATCCGGGTCATGGAGGGCCTGGAGGCTGTTCGCGTGCGCCCGGGCATGTATATCGGCTCGACCGGCGAACGCGGTTTGCATCATCTGGTTTACGAGATAGTGGACAA
>DBXK01000046.1:37559-38050 GCA_002309375.1 Christensenella sp. UBA1214
GGCCGCGGCATCCCCGTCGGCATCCATGAAAAGCTCCATGTTTCCGGCGTCGAGGTCGTCTATACCCAGCTCCATGCCGGCGGCAAATTCGATAATGATTCCTACGGCTTCTCCGGCGGCCTTCACGGAGTCGGCGCAAGCGTCGTCAACGCCCTTTCCGAATATGTGGAGGTCGAGGTCGCGACCGGCGGCAAACTCTATTCCATGCGCTTCCACAGCTACGAGGACGAGGAGGGCAATATGCATTCCGGCGTTCCGGTCGCGCCGCTCGCGGAGATCGGCAGGACCCGCAGGCAGGGGACGAAGGTCACCTTCATGCCCGACGCCCGCGTTTTCGAAACGGTGGAGATGAATTCGGAGATCGTCGCGAAGCGCCTCAGGGAGCTCGCATACCTCAACAAGGGCGTGCTCTTCAAATTCACCGACAGCCGCATCAAAGGCGATAACAAATACCGCGAGTATAAATACGACGGCGGCATCATCGATTTCGT
>DBXK01000046.1:38092-38224 GCA_002309375.1 Christensenella sp. UBA1214
TCACCGGCACCCGCGGCACCGGCAAGCAGACGATCGTCTGCGAGATCGCGATGCAGCATAACGACGGTTATTCCGAAAGCGTTTTCTCATACGTCAACAATATCCCGACCACCGAGGGCGGCACCCACGAGA
>DBXK01000046.1:38349-38637 GCA_002309375.1 Christensenella sp. UBA1214
CCAGTTCGAAGGCCAGACGAAGACGCGCCTTGGCAACACCGAAGCGCGCACAGCCGTTGAATCCATAGTTCAGGAAGAGCTGATGCCGATCCTCGAAAACCTCAAGAACGCGGAGCTCGCCGGCATGATCGCCGATAAGGCCGTCAAGGCGGCGAAGGCGAGGGAAGCCGCGCGCAGGGCGAAGTCGATGGCGAGGGAAAAATCGAAGCTCGAGAATGCGCCGCTCGTCGGCAAGCTTTCGAGCTGCACCGGCCGCAACCCGGAGCAGAACGAGCTGTTCATCGTCGA
>DBXK01000017.1:0-37258 GCA_002309375.1 Christensenella sp. UBA1214
GAACTTCCGGCCTCTTGAACCCCATTTATGCATCCGATATTTTTGAAGTCAGGCCGAAACCGGCGTTGTTTGTTTGAAAAATATTGCATTTGCTATAAAATATGCAAGTACGTTTCGGTTTCTTTCAAACACTAATCAGCGCTTTGATGCGCTTTCAATCGCTTTCGAGGGTGTCAGAAGGGTGTCAGAATCTTCGCCTTTCTTGGCCTTTGCATTGGCGCTGTACTTTGCAGCGAACTTGTCCATAGCAGTCGTGCTAAGCGTCTGCTTCTCCGCGCTGAGCTTCGTATAGATCCGCATCGTGGTTTCTATGCTCTCATGTCCCATCCATGTTTTAGTCGTCTGCACGTCAACGTCGGCGTCATAGCAGAGCGTGGCGAACGTGTACCGCAGATCGTGCGCGGTGAATTCGACCGGGATCCATCGGCCGCCGGCTTCCTCCCGATGCAGCTTCGCGCGATCGCGCCGCCATCCCCGCGGATCCGCGGGTTCCGAGATTCCGTTTGCCGCGCGTTCCATAGAGCAGCAGAAGCCGGACAGCATCCGATTGAACGCTGTTTCCGTGTACTGTTTGCCCGCAGCCGTGACGCATATCAGAGCACCGGCGGACGTATCCGGCCTGTGCGCCTGCATCAGCGCCTCAAATAGCGGAGCAAACAGAGGAACGATCCTGTCGCCAGCTTCGGTTTTCGTGGATTTGATGTTTTTGTGTTTGACGTCAAGCGACTTTTTCACGATTATCTGTTTTTTGAAAAAATCAATATCGCCCCATTTAAGCGCAAGGGCTTCACCGCGTCGCAGGCCGGCCCACAGCATGAGCATGATCGGGATGCCGCCCCTGTGCCGCTCATAGTTAGCCGTAATAAGATCTATTTCAGCCTTCGGCAGAGCTCGGTGGCCGGTATAGGAACCTTTAACTTTCGTTTGCTTTTCTGCCGGATTTGACGCGATTATTTTATTGTCGACGGCGGTTCGCAAAAGCTCCTTGAGGACATAGCGCTTTTTCGAGATATTGCTTTTGCTTGTGCCGGCAAGCGAAGTCATGAAAGCGGAAATATGCATCGGCTTAATATCTGCAAGATCCATTTCACCGAGACCTTTATAGTCGCATATCCGTTTGTATGTGGATGTGTACCCGTCTATGGTGTTTTGCGCGAGAGATCCTTTGTACGACTTTATCCAGACTTGCGCCCATTCCCGGAGAGTGTAGCAGCTTTTCAGCGCCGTCATATCCTGGAACGGATGCGCGAGAACATAGGCGGCGCGCTGCCGATCGGCGTCGGCCTTCGAGACGTAGCTGTAAAAATATTTCGTGATCGGCTTGCCGTTCTCGTCGATCCCGGCGCGGAGCTTGGACTGATACCGCCCGTCTTCGCGCTTCTTTGCTTTCGTTTTTGCCTTCGCCATTATTGCACCTTCCTAAGCAGCCTCATCAGCTGCGGCTCATGGACTATCAGGATATTCGATCCTTTACCGTTGTACTCGATTGCCTTCCTCTCTTTAAAGCACTGACCGCTATCGTCGACTTCGCCCGGCTCGTGCTGCCCGACAATCAGAAAATCGGTTTTCATCGAGATTGACGGCTTAACGGTTGCACCGGCATTGACCAAAAACTGTGCGAGTTCACGCTTTGAGAAGCATTTAAACCATCCGGATAAAACAACACTCTTCCCAACGAATGGAGAACCGAATCGCAAATCATCTGTAACAGTAATCTCACTATAACCGACGGGATCCTTGTTAACGCTGTCGCCAAAATGCCTTTCTGCATATAGCTCTGAAAACTGTTTAATTGACTGCGAGCAGTACCTACCGACTATCTCGCTGAAACTTGACTCCTTTATCTTCTTGATTTCGCCTCTCCGAACTGCCCAGTCTTTAACCCCTCGCCACATTTTAATGCTGTTTTTTTGTATTGCTTTTTCAATACGCAGCGTGATCTCAGCGCATGCCTCCGCGTCATCCAAAGCGTTATGATGGCGGCCCATCTTCACACCGAGGTATTGAGTACACGCGACGAGAGAACGATTCGGGACAGCCGGAAACGCTGTTTTGAATAGCTCTTTGCTGCAAGTATACTTGAAGTTCGGCAATGGCAAGTTATACGCTGCAAGGCATTGATACAGGACAGACATATCAAACTGAGCGTTATGCGCGATAACAAGGCTGCTTCCGTCGAAATAACGAGCGATAGATCTCCATACACCGGGAAACTCGGACGAATCTTTGACCATTTCCGGCGTGATACCGTGGATCTCGATGTTCTTCTTCGCAAAATATCCATACGGCGGCTTTATGAGGTGATACTCTTCCTTACCGATCATTCGGCCATCAACGCAGACGATACCGATGGAGCACGCACTTCCGTTGAATGTGTTTGCCGTTTCAAAATCTATCGCAATAAAATCCATGGAGCTCCTTTTCTGACAGACAGCATAAGTATATCAATTATTTTATACTCATTTCAATAATTTCGCAACTCTGCAACAATAGCTCCGGTTATTCGGTTCCACTTTACATAGATAGTCATATCACTATTCAAATCTATATCCAGATCTCGATGGCGGAATCCCATGTATAACTCTATGCTGTGCGGTCCTGCAGGAAGCTCGATTTTGATGCTCTGCCCGTTTCCAAGCGATCTATGATCATTTCCATCAATAAGGCAGTTTATAGGCGGATTCACGAGAAAAAGCTGGCTTTCGCGGAAGATCGTCACTATGTGCATACGCGAAGACGGCCCTTGAAATCTCTGAGATTGCTGCCGCGGAGGCAAAACAAGTTTCGCGCCGCAGGTCGAGCAAAACGCGCTTTCGTCCGGATTAGGTGCACCGCATTTATTACAATACATTGCCGTCGGCCTCCTTATGGTTTCCTTCTGATTTCAACGACGACGCCGGCAATGGCGATCGGATCGTCGCCGGGATAATAAGTGCGCGGATTATAGGCCGGGTTCAGCGGCTGGAGGCGGATACCGCCGTCGTCGAGGAAGACGACCTTCTTCAGCGTGGCATCGTACCCATTGACGTATACGACAGCGTCCTGTCCGGATTCGCAGGTAGGCTGCTGCAGAACGATAATGATATCGCCGTCAAGATATTTCGGATACATGCTGTCGCCTTTAACGACCGTCGCAAAATACTTTTGCCCGCCCTTGCCCCACTCCGCAGGGACTTCCTCATAATCGATCACTTCATCAATGACTTCGAGCGGCACGCCGGCAGGGACACGCGGATAAACCTTTACGCGAATAGCTTCTTTCCCGAGCGAGATCGGCGTGATGTTGTTCTCTTCGCGGCCGAGGATATAATCCGTACTGACGTGAAAGAATTCCGCGAGTTCAACGAGCGTAGCGCCTGACGGCACTACTGCACCGCGCTCCAACTGACTTATGAGTGTTTGATGTACCGATAGCTTATTAGCCAATTCAGCTTGAGATAACCCGCGCTGTTTTCGCAAAAACTTGATATTATTCATGTAATCACTCTCCTTGTTACTATTTTAATAGATAAACTAATATTATTCAAGCAAATATTTTGCTGAAAATATGAATATTACTATTGACATCTGCAAATTCATCATTTAAAATAAGAGTATAGATATTATTTCAAGGTGGTAATACCGTGAATATTAAGAGTTACAGGCTTAAAGCCGGGCTCACTCAAACCGAGCTTGCGAAACAGATGAATGTTCATCAGACCGCGGTCGCTCAGTGGGAAACCGGCAGGACAGCACCATCAACGGAAAAGCTAATCCGTTTGGCTTCGCTGTTCAAGTGTTCGATTGAAGATCTGCTCAAAACAGAATAGGAGGCACGCATGGAAAAATTTTACACCGCCGATGAAGTCGCGGAAATGCTCGGGATCGCGAAAACGAGCGTGCATAAGCTCTGCCGCAACGGCGAGATGAGCTGCATCCGGATCGGCAGCAAGCCTCCGGAAGGCGCAAGGGACACTCGTCAGTATCGCTTCACGGAATCCGATATCAGCGATTACATGACCCGCGGACGTCAGATCCATGAAGCGGTCTCGCATGTCAAGGATCCTGATATTAAGGAGTGGCGTCGCAGCTCAATCCTGGCGGCGCAGGCGAAACAAGCGAAACTGCTCGAACTTCAGCGCAGAGCCGAAGCCGGAGCTTGAACACATAAGGAGGTACACATGCACAGAATCACATCGAAACACCGCCGTCGGCTCAAAAGGCCCGTTCGCGCCGCCATCGAGTATTTGACCGTGATTGCGGCCGATATCCTGATCTACGCGCTTTGGCTGCGTCCTTACGCAATCGCGCAGCGCGGCAGCGCGCTCTACGGAGGCGAGTTTCTCTTCGTCTTCACGTTCCCGTTTATGTGGGCGATGATGAAGACCGCCGTCCGCGACGTCCGCGAATGGTTCCGCGATCCGGAGGTGTGGGAAAGATGAACGACACCATAAAAGCCAAGAACGGCGGATACCGCGTTGTAAAAGTTCGCAACGTGCTCACCGGCAAGACCGGCTACAGAATCGACGACGGATCGCAGCCGCTGTTCGTGGCCGAAAAGGTCGATTTCGATGAATTTGAGTGGAACCGGGACGGCAACGAGTGCTTCGCGCTCTGCGAGGTTTTCACGGATCGCGACGGCGGGCAGTGGATCTATTGGCGCGACGAGGAGGTCGACGCCGATTATATCACGCCGGTCCCGAGTCAGAACAAGATGCGGCCGCGGAGGTGCGCTCATGAGTAACATCATCAAGGTCCTGATCAAAGAGCCCTTTAAGCCGGCTTACTACGACGAGATTCCGAACGAGCTGCATATACTGCAGTTTTATGTCGGCGCCGATATCGAGACCGTCCGCGTCGCGTCGGACGTGATCGCGATCGTCAACGGGGAAAGCTTGATCTACGGATTACCGCTGAACGTCATGATCAATGGCCATTATCTCTTCGGTACGGTGATCCTCGCAGGCGTCGATGAGAGCGGCGAGGAATTCGCAAGTCTACCCGAGTCGATGCAGAAGCCGGCATATGTGCGGGCTGCCTTGCCAGGCATTTTCGAAAAGCAAAAGACCCGCCGGTGCCCGATCTGCAAGCGCGAGTATTCCACCCGGCCCGCCATCTCCCGCCGCAAGCCTATCGAGATCTGCCCGGAGTGCGGCCAGCAGGAAGCGCTCGAGGACTACTGGCAGGCCTGTCAGAAGCAGAAGAACGCCGCAAGGGAGGGCTGAGGGATGAAGGCTGTTATGCTCAGTATTAAACCCGCCTGGGTCGAACTGATCGCCGCGGGAAAGAAGACGCTCGAGATACGCAAAACTCGGCCGAAGATCGAGCCACCATTCAAGTGCTTCATATATGAGACGAAATCTCCGCGCGATACGCTGTTCGAGAAAAGTGAAATTCGCACGCTTCATTATGGCCGCGGGAAGGTCGTCGGAGAGTTCATATGCGACTCGGTTTTCCCTCTCTCTATCGAGGTCAACAGTCCAAGCGTTTTTAATCCTCCGATAGAGTTTCCCGGCGCTGCTATGACCGATGCGGACATCCGCGCCCATCTTGGAAACGGTAAAACCGGATATGCCTGGTGTATCTCGGAACTTGAAATATACAGCAAACCGAAACGATTAGATTCCTTCCTGAAACCGTGTGGTTATGACGGGCCCTGCTCAACATGCAAAAGGTTCGACGGTCTTGCGCTGGATTGCATATCCGGCATTACCCGTCCGCCACAATCATGGTTCTATGTCGAAGCTCTCGGAGGTGAATCCCATGCCGCGACCGATTGACAAGACCGAGAAGATCTACTGCGTCGAGTATCGCAAAGACGGCGGGGATCCGGCTCTGCGGAGATACATCTGCAAGGCGCCTGACCCGCGGGAAGCCGAGCGTATGGCGCGCATGGCCGTCGGCCGGGATATCCGGATCGACCGCACTCCTCGCGTTATGGAGCGCGGCGCCGCAAGCTATGCGCTAAGCATGTACGCCGGGTTCACAGGAACAATATGATGGAACCTGTCAATTACGAAATGCTATTCATGGATAGCTTTAAAATGTTGTGCACTCATCGCAGCGCTTGGCAAGTCTGGGCTGATTTCGTAACTGTCGCAGCTATATCCATTTCGAACGTGCTGGAATCAGATGTTGATATATTCAAGGCTCGCGAGAGGGAAGCCAAAGACTGCGGTGAAAGGCTAGGAGACAATGAGACGCTTACCAAGCTTTTCAATATCATCGTTTCCGCATTGGAGAGCAATCCGCGGCAAGATTTTCTCGGCAGCCTGTATATGCACCTCGAACTTGGCAGCCATTGGAAGGGCCAATTTTTCACTCCCTATCATGTTTGCGAATTGATGGCGGGGCTCGGCGCTAACGATCGGATCGAGGAGCTTAAGAACGGACATTGGATCTCAGTAAATGACTGCGCATGCGGTGCAGGAGCGACGCTCCTCGCAATGGCCAACAAGCTCCGAGAGGCAGGCATCAACTATCAAGAGCGCGTCCTGTTTGTCGCGCAGGACATCGACCGGATTACGGGCATGATGTGCTATATTCAGCTCTCACTGCTCGGTTGTCCCGGATATGTTGTGATCGCTGATTCGCTATGCAACCCACTGACGGGAAGAAGCCCATTGATGCCAGCATTGCGTCCGGGACAGGAGATCTGGTGTACGCCGATGTTCTACACTGATACTTGGCATTACCGTCGTCTCATCAAGCGTATTACAGGAGGCCCATATGACGGACATAAAGAATGAACTGATCGAAAGAATAGCACTTCGCTTTTCGGCGTTTGATATCAACGCAATGGACGCAAAGTTCATTCTCGCTGGGATAATGCAGGATTATGAAGTGTCTATCGCGGAAAAAGCGCTGACGGTCTACAAAGGCGACGAGAACGAATATTACTTCAAGAAGTTTCTTGCGGCAAAAGCCGTGGCCGGCTGCACAAAGCGCACGATAGAAATGTACGGAGATTATCTTCAAAGGACCTTCGGGAGACTGTGCAAACGCGCGACCGATGTAACATCCGACGACCTGCTTATTTACTTCGCGAAGCGTTTGAATGACGGCGTCTCTAAAGTATCCGCCGATAACGAAAAGCGTGTATTATCTTCCTTTTATTCATGGATGACGCTCGAAGAAGTTGTGCACAAAAACCCGGTCACGAAGATAAGCAAAATCAAACACAATAAGGAACCTAAAAAAGCATTTTCCGAAATGGAGATTGAGCTTTTGCGAGGCGAACTGAAAACCGGACGCGAAAAAGCGATGTTTGAAACATTGCTTGCAACGGGCTGCCGAGTGAGCGAACTTGCCAGTATCAAGATATCTGACATAAAGGACGACCAAATCCGAATTCTCGGAAAAGGGGAAAAGTATCGCACTGTGTATTTGAATGCGAAAGCTCTCATCGCAATTAACAATTATGTCGCCGAGAGAAAGGACAAAAACCCATGGCTATTCCCAAAGAGCTTGCTCGAAATTGCTGACAATAACTCAAAGGCGCGATCGCTCCGCGGTGATTGGTACAAGTTTTCCGAATATGTCCACCCGGACCAGAAAACTAATTCAGAAGGCATTGAATCGATTATAAGAAGACTTGGCAAGCGTGCCGGAGTAGACAATGTGCACCCGCATCGTTTCCGGCGAACCTGCGCAACATTCGCTCTGAGGCGAGGAATGCCGATAGAACTGGTTTCCAAAATGCTTGGCCATGCGAACATAGCCACTACGCAGATCTATCTCGATCTGAGTGAGACGGATCTCCATAATGCGCACAAAAAATACGTTGTACAGTAAAAAGCAGGAGGCCCGCATGGAACGCATGACACACGCCCGCTGCAGCGGGATCAAGCAGGGCTATTGGAGCCCGTCGACGAAAGAGGAGCTCGTTCAGCGCCTCGCCAAATACGAAGAACTCGACCCCGATCCGGAGCATCTCCGGGAACGCCTGGAACGCGCCGAGGGCGTGAAGATAAGGAGGAAATGACAATGACGAAACCGACACAAAAAGAAATGCTCAAGCTGGCCGAAATGTTGACGGCGGCAGAGATCCCGCACGTCACTTTTCCCCGTCGCGACGGGCTGCAGCTTCTGTACCCCGGCAGGGGCGACTGGATTTGCAGCGTCATCTGCTTTGACGGAAGCTACGGGTACGAAGAAGGCCTTTTAGAGATCATGGGGCTCACTCACTGCGGCCAGTCTGTTGAAGGCTATCTGACCGCTGAGAACGTCTTCGAGCGCATCGCGGCGGACTACAAGCAGAGACAGCCGGAGGCGCGTCAATGACCTGCACGAACAAAGCCGAGCTGACCGCCCTTCTGCGGCTCCTGGACAGCGCCGGCGATCTCGCGCAGATCCTCGTCAGCCGGAGCTATGATCAGCTCGTCGAGTATACCGGCCCGAACGAGATTCTGAAGGTCGTTGACGATTCCGTCGAGCTGCAGCGGCTTATGGATATCAACGCGCACCTCGTCGCCGCGAAATGCGACGTGCTCAGCATGATTTGACTTGTCCCGCGCTCCGCCGGGCGGAGTTTGCATAGGTGCTCCGTTCGGCATGTATTACCCTCCTTTCGTATTGGCCGGATCCGGCGGCACGATCGCCGGCCCGGCGGAGCGCGGTGGCAGATATGTTTTTGTAAGGAGGCACACATGGCAAAACACACACCCTATACGACCTGCGCTGAATGCGGCGCCGCTCTCGATCCGGGCGAGCGCTGCGTTTCTGCAGCGAACGACGCCGAACCGCTGCAGAAACGCAGCGCGGCCGATGGCGGAAGCAGGGCTCTCGACAAGGAGAAAAACAAGGCCTTCGTCGCCGGACTCTATAACCGCTTTTATGGCCGGAGACACTGAAAGCACGCCCGCGGCGGCACTCATCAATAGGCCGCGGGCATAGCTCACCCCGGGCACGGAAGGGACGTTGGCACGAATTTTACAGTAAAGGAGAGATCCTTATGGATGCCGCGCCCGGGGTTTTTTGAAAATGAGAGGAACAGCTAATGGATAGAACGTTTTGCGACCGCTGCGGGAAAGACCTTGATCGTGGCCAGGATCGGTCATATAAGGACTACCCATTCGAGATAAAGCTGCGCAGCTCAAAGCCTTATATGTGGCCGATAGAACTCCACCTGTGCAAGAGCTGTCAAAAGGATTTGCGAAAATGGTTTCTTACGCGATTAGAACCGGATCCGCAGCCTGCAGAGAGGACCGAAAAGAAGCTTTGGAGGCTTTTTAGGAAAACACATGATAAGAGCTGATCGCCGCATCGAAACCTCCGTTATCTGCGGGCGCGGAGATAACGGATTCGGAAGCACCTGGAGGTAAACGATGAACGATTTTTCACAACAGATAAAACATAGTAATACCGATGAATGGTTTACACGAGAAAAGGATGTCCGACTGATTATTCCTGCGCTTGTGCAGAAGGGATACGGTAAAATTCTGTGTCCGTTTGACAAAGAAAACAGTGCTTTTGTTACTGTGCTAAATCGGGAGGGATTTAAGGTGACACACAGTCATCTTGAAGATGGGCAAGATTTTTTGAACGAAAGGACTTGAAGCAATATGACGCCATTGTAAGCAATCCGCCATTTAGTAAACGCCAGAGGGTATTCGAGCGCCTATTTGAGAGCGGTAAACCTTTTGCAATGATAACTAACTTCAACGGTTTGTTTGACGCAAAATCGCGGTGGACGTTATTTAAGGAGAACAAGTTTGAACTCCTCATTCCACGCGGTCGAATGAGATTTAGTAACGCCGATGGGGTTCAAAATTCGCCAAATTTTCAGGCAATTTATGTTTGTTCGAAAATTTTTGATTGTCAAATCAATTTCACGGAGGAGGTAAAACAATGAGCGACGGAAAGAAAAAATACTACGAGTTGCTTTCCGAGAGATTTCATTGGTGCATAGATTGCGGTTATATCGGCGGCGAACATGAAGGTGCATACTGCGAGGATTGCCAAGATTATTGGCGCAAATTGCGTGAGGCAAAAGAGGAGGTAAACGATGAGCGATTATGAAGAACTTATAAAGAATTTGCGGAGCGTCAAGGATACTTGGCAAACACAAGAGGAAGAGTGGATGTTGCAAGCCGCCGACGCCATAGAGAAACTGATGGCGCTTACCGCCGCCGACGTCGCACCCGTCGTCCACTGCAAAGACTGTCGGAACTGCTACAAGGAGGACGAGTACACGCTCTGGTGCCAGGGCCGGGGATCGCCCGCTCAGCTCGTGCCGCCAGACGGATTCTGCGATCGTGGTGCGCGGACATGAAGCAGTATCGGAGAATCGGATACCGCTTCGAGGTCTGCGAGATCTGCGGGCGCACGTGGAACGTGAGCCGGAAGCTGCGTCTTCCGCGGGAGGGCTACATCTGCCCCGGCTGCGACGGCCGGGTGAAAACAGAAAGGAACAGAGGAGGAAATCATGCCTCAAACGATAAAAGCCGAAAACTACGTCAATATCCAAGGCTGGATGATCACTGAGCTCGGCCTTAAGAACACCGAGCTTATGGTCTATGCCTTGATCTACGGATTCAGCCAGGACGGACAGGGCCGCTTCCGCGGGAAGCTCGCCTACCTCATGGAGTGGACGCAGTCGTCAAAGCCGACCGTCCTCGGTGCCATAGACCGCCTGATCGAGCGCGGTCTGATCGTCAAAAACGAGGTGCAGCAGCTTAACGGTCAGCGCGGAGTCGAATACTACGCCGTGCCGCTCGAAGACGCCGCTCCGCAGACGGCGGGATCCGTTCCGCAGACGGTGGAATCCGCTCCGCAAATGGTCGAGGACGCTCCGGAAGAGCTGCCGAAGCCCGCGGAAGACGCCGACGATGGCGGTAAAAAAACTTTACCGGGGGTTAAAAATTTTTACCCCGACGGTAAAGAAATTTTACCACCCCGGTTAAAAAATTTTACCACCCCGGTAAAAAAATTTTACCCAGATAATAATATAGATAATAAATATAATAACTATAGTGAAAATCAATCTATCAATCAATCGAATGAAGGATTGATCGAGCGCATTCGCGAGCAGATCGAGTACGAAACGCTCTATTCTCCCTACGGGTCAATGCTCGACGCCGCAGTTCAGATCATGGCGGAGGTCGAGGCGTCGACAGCGGGGACCATCCGCGTCGGTCAGGAGGACAAGCCCGCCGCCATCGTGAGGAGCGTTTTCAGCAAGCTCCGCGCAAATGACGTCGCCCAGGCGCTCGACGATCTTGTTCAGTATGCCGGAGCGAACGAGATCACGAACGTCCGGGCGCTGATCACGACGTTTCTGTATAACTCGCAGTTCGGAAGTGCGCGGGAATTCTGCAGCGCGAGCTACGATATCGTGAACCGATTTAAGGGAGGAGATCAAAATGTATAACTTCGTCGTACTTGTTTCGCCGACGCGCGGAAGCATCTGCAAGCAGATCGTGCGCGCCGAATTCGCCAACGCTATCGATGCCGTCGTCGAGTTTTTCGTCGAAAACGAGGAGCTCGTTGCGCAGTTCCGGCAGGATGTATTGATCGGCTGGTACAGAGATGAGGAGGTAAACGATGAACGATAACGATTTGATAAGCCGAAGCCATTTTGACGAGCGCGTAAGGCGCGTTGTGAGCGTGGACGAGGAGCTTTCTGCCGATTATATCGACGGCGTGGATATGGTGTTATATCTGCTCTCGGCAGAGCCCGCCGTCCCGACGACAGGCGGCGATTGCGTGAGCCGCAAGGCAGTCATCGACTTAGCAATGCAGTATTGTCCCGATGACGACGGCTCATGCTCAAGGGCTGATGTTGATATGCGCGAGATGCTTGACGAGCTGGAAGCTCTTCCCGCCGCCCCACATGAGATGAGCGCGAGGGAGTTTGTAAGAGCATTGTTTCGATTGACAAGCGACTTCAACGAAGAAAGATGGGTTGTTTACAGGCCCTGGGCTCTTAGGCACCCTACTAAAGCTATAGACGAACTGGAGGACACTAAGGAGCCAAAGGAGGTAAACAATGAATGAGTTTCTGAAATTCTTCGATGAGAAAAGGCAGGTCTTCCCGATGCATCTGGAGATCTATTATTCCAAGATCATGGACTGGTGTATCCGTATCTGGAAAGAAGGCATGGCTAAGGATTATCCCGGAAGCCTTACCTCTGGGGATGATGCAGTTCTCGTTCAAGTCAACAGCACCGATATGGAGCTCTGCTTCGCAATGGCTCACGTCGCGCTGAAAGAATGGCTGTTTGAGCACGACGGCGGTTATTGAGATGATCTACCGTTTCACCATTCCCGGACGGCTGCCCGGGCTGAACGACTACATCGAGGCCGAGCGCACGCACCGTCTGAAGGCCGCCGGAATGAAAGCCAACTGTGAGCGTCTGATCCGTGCCCGCATCCGCAAGCAGCTCGGCACGGTGCAGATACCGCCGCCGGTCTGGATCAGCTACCGGTTCATCGAGCCGGACCGACGCCGCGATAAGGACAATATATCCGGTTTCGCGCATAAGGTCATCCAGGATTCGCTCGTGAAGGCGAAGATCATACCGAACGACGGATGGAACCAGATCGCGAACTACAGGGAAGATTTCGACACCGACGCGAAAGACCCGAGGATCGAAGTCGAAATCATTACGATTGATAATATCGAGGAGTACAAATGACAGCAAAGGAAAGCCTCGTTCGGGTCGAATGGCTCGAGAATGAAGCAAAGAGAGCGGAAGAACGGGCAGAGCTGCTTCGCGCTGATATCGAAAGGATCACGGTCAGCTATGATTCCGTACACGTCCAGGGCGGACAGGCGAGCCGGGAAGCGCTGATCATACGGCTGGACGATGCGGAGTCCAAAGCGCGGGACGCCCGGACAATGGCGACGATCTACCGCGACCAGGCGCTTGAACTGATCAACCTTCTCGATGATAAGCGATGGCGGGATATCCTGAAGCTGCGCTACATCGGCCTCATCAAGGATTGGGACGATATCGCCAAAGAGCTCAGCTTCTCAAGAAGGCACGCGATAAGACTTCACGGACAAGCCCTCTATCATTTTTCCCTGATCATGCCGCCGGAATGGCGACAATAAAAAAAGATGTCACCAAGATGTCACTTGAATGTCACCTATTCCGCGTGATATCATTAAAATGTGAAGAGGTTTGAGGAACGCCTTTGATACTGTAATATCCTTTCGCACAGCGGACCGCCGGAAAGCGGCCCGTTTGTGTTTTTGGGAAGGGAGGCCGCATGACGGAAAGGAAGCTTCACAACACTCATTACTGCATGCGGAAGCTGTCACGAGACGGATTCTGTCCCTGCCTCACTTGCGCGCATGATAAAAAGGTCGAGCATCCGGAGACGGATACAATGTGCTGCGACCTCATCGGGCACCGGGCCCGCTGCACGGATCTCTCGCCCTGCCGGGATTACGAGCCGGAGGAGGAGACATGATTCTCCATCCATGCCCCGGCTGCGGGAAGCTGATACCGAAGGGCGAGCGGCGCTGCGCGTCGTGCCTCGCCAAACAGACGGCGGAGCAGCCAGAGCAGATCCGGCAATCGCAGCGCAGATACAACGAGAACCGCGACCCGAAGCTCACGGCCTTTTATAAATCCAAAGCATGGCGGATGACAAGCGCGGCGAAGCTTGCGCAGGATCCGCTGTGCGAAGCGAAGCTCGAAGGCTGCCAGCGCATAGCTTGCGAGGTCCATCACATCAAGCCGCTCCGCACCGAAGAAGGATGGCGGGGGAGGCTTGACGGGGGTGGGCTGATGAGCGTCTGCACACACTGCCACAACATCCTTGATGGTAAATGGGGAAAGGCCACGCGCAGGCGCCGCGACGACGGCGGCGAGGAGGACGTGATCGACCTTTCGACGATTTGATTTCGAACTCCGCACCGCTCCCGACCCCGGGGGTGGGTCGAAAAGTTTTTGGAATCCTCGAAGGGAACGGCGGCGGGTCTGCGCCGTAGAAAAAACTCCCCGATCAAGATAAAAACAATAAAGGGGGCAAAAAGCAATGCCGAACAAGAAGCAGCCGATTGCCCTGATCGAGTACAAGGGCAAAAAGCACCTGACCAAAGCCGAGAAGGCCGCGCGGGAAGCTTCCGAGGTCGCGCCGGTGACGGATGAGATCGCGGCGCCGTCGTTTCTGACTGCCGCGCAGAAGAAGCACTTCGACAAGCTCGCCGATCAGCTCGGCAAGCTCCGCGTCATGGGCGAGACCGACTGCGAAACGCTCGCCCGATACGTTGTCGCCGAGGATCTTTACGAGCTCCATTCGAAGCAGCTCCGCGTGATCGCGAAAGAGATGCCGAAGAGGAAGAATTTTCCGACCTTCGACGATTTCGCGGAGGCCTTCGGCTCCTATGATGAACATATGGAGACGGTCTCAAAGAGACAGGATCGCTATTTTAAACAGGCGCAGGCCGCCGCGCGTGAGCTCGGACTAACGATCTCCGCACGCTGCCGCCTGGTCGTGCCGGAGATCCCCGAAAAGCCGGTCAATAAGTTCGACCGATTCAAGGCGGCGGGGGAGAGATGACCGACCGCGTCACAGAATACTGCCGGAAGATCGTCGCCGGCGAGAGCGATTTCCCGGTTGGAAAGCTCCATATCGCCGCATGTCAGCGGCACCTGGACGATCTCGATCGGCAGCATACCGAGACATTTCCGTATTACTGGGATCCGGAGGCGAGCGAACGCATCATTGAGTTTGCGGAGAGCCTCACGATCGCCGAAGGCGCCGAGCCGCGCCCGGTGCGGCTTTACGGATCGCAGATTTTTGACTTCGGCTGCGTCTTCGGCTGGAAAAAGGCCGTCAACGGCAAGCGCCGCTTCCGGCGAAGCTATGAATCGAAGGCGCGGCAGAACGGAAAGACCTTCGAAAACGGTATCAAGGGGCCATATGTGGCCGCGTTTTCAGGGTACAAATACGGCAAGCTCTTCTGCGTCGCGACGAAGAAGAGGCAAAGCCGGCTTGCTTGGGAGGAAATGGCAAAATTTATCAATGCCGATCCTGATCTCAGCGAGTATTTCCGCATAAAGGACTATATTTCCCGCATCGAGGCACTTGAAACGAACTGCACGATCGAGGCGCTGAGCAAGGAAGGCGGCCTTGACGACGGTTTCCGCTCAATATTCTGTTCGATCGACGAGATCCACCAGCACCGGGATAACAAGATCTATAAAGCGCTCTATAACGGCACGAAAAAGGTCCCGGAAACGTTGATCAGCATGATCACGACCCGCGGCGATAACCTCAACTCCTTCTGCAAGGAGATGGACGACTACGCGAAAAAGATCCTCCGGCGTGAAGCCACCGCGGAGGATTTTTTCGTCGACATTTACTGCCCCGACGAGGGCGACGATATCCACGCCGAGCGCACCTGGATGAAGGCGAACCCGGTATTGGTCTATGACAAGGAAGCCTGGGAGCAGTTCCGACAGGACGCCCGCACGGCGTTTGATATGGGCGGATCCGACCTCAAGGATTTTATCGTAAAATCCCTCAACATGTGGGTGCGCAACACCGACGACCAGGCCTACGACGCCGACGCCTGGAACAGCTGCGGCAGCGACCGGACGATCGCGGACATTGCGGCTTCCGGCCGAAGGCGCTGCACCGTCGGCCTCGACCTCTCATCCGGAGGAGACTTAACAAGCCTTTTCCTGGAGTTCGACGCAACGTGCACCGAGCCGCTGTATTTGTATTCGCATTCCTTCATCCCGAAGGGGCGGCTGCAGGAGCACATCGAAACGGACGTCGCGCCTTATGACCTCTGGGAACGAAGCGGGCTTTTGACTGCGACCGGCTCGGCAACGAGCTTTATGACCGACTACGACTATATCCTCAGCCATTTGAGAGAGCTCCGAGACCGGTTCGAGCTCGAATTCAGCGGGATCGGCATCGATCCGCACAACGCCTCGGCGCTCATGCAGCAGCTCGAGGATGAATTCGGCGTGCCGATCGTCACGATCACGCAGAGCGCGCGGAACCTGAACGACGCCACGACCGATACGAGGAACCTCGTCAAAAGCGGGCTCGTCGAGTACGACCGGCAGAACGAGCTTTTGACCTGGTCGATCCTCAACGCGGCGATCGTGCGCAACTCATTTAAAGAGATCAAGCTCGATAAGAAGCCCGGTGCGCGCACACAGCGCATTGACGTGGCCGACAGCTGGATTGACGCTCACGCGCTGCGGCTCAGCGCGAACGCCCCGATCGAGGACGCGCTGAACAACGGCCTCGATGAATATCTGAAACTCTACGGAGGACTTGTATGAAAATATCGGCCCGCTTTAAAGCGGCTTTCCGCGCCTTCGGGCAGAAAAGCGCCGGCGGCGAAACAATGACGCTCGATCAGCTCATGGCGGCGTTCGGGATCCCGGGCGACGTCAGCGGCGGTGCACTTTCGGAGGCGACCTATTTTGCCTGTTTAAAGGTGCTCAGCGAGAGCATCGGCAAGCTCCCGTTTCGCGTCCTCCAGCGAACGGCGAAGCGTGGCGTAGTCCCGCTTTTCGATCACCGGTATTGGAGATGCGTCTATATCGCCCCGAATCGTTTTATGACGGCGACGGTCTTTTGGACGCTGATGGAGCTTTGCCGGAATCACTACGGCAACGCCTACGCATGGATCGATGAGAGCGACAAAAAGAAGCCTCAGCTCTGGCCGCTCGACCCGATGCGCGTGCAGGTCGTTTACGACAACGCGCTGAAGCTATCCGATCAGCCTGATCTCTACTACGTTTACACGGCGCAAAACGGCGAGCGCTGCGTGTACAGCTCCGGCGAGATCCTGCATTTCAAGAGCCACTTGACCCTCGATGGGCTTGTCGGCATTTCGGTGCGCGAACAGCTCGCCTCGACGATAACCGGGCAGATAAAGGCCCAGAAGATGGTCGATCAGCTCTACCAGAACGGCATGACCGCGAAAGCCGTGCTGCAGTACACAGCGGGCTTGAACGACGTCAAGGTCGACGAGATGATCAAGCTCGTTAACCGGTACGCATCGAGCGACAACACCGGGCGGACTATTCCGCTGCCGGTCGGATTTTCGCTTCAGCCGCTGAATCTCAAGCTGGCAGATAGTCAGTTCTTCGAGCTGAAACAATACACTGCACTGCAGATCGCCGCGGCGTTCGGCGTCAAGCCCTCGCAGATCGGCGACTACTCGAAGAGCTCCTATGCGAGCGCAGAGGCGCAGCAGTTGAGCTTCCTCGTTGATACGCTCCTCTACATCGTCAAAGGCTATGCCGAGGAGCTGACAAGCAAGCTGATCGAGGACAAGCAGATCGCGGAAGGCGTGACGATCAAAGCGCAGACGGAGGTTTTGCTCCGCGCTGATCAGCACACGCAGATCCAGACATACTCGACGGCCGTCAACTCGTTCCTCTTCACGCCGAACGAGGCCCGTGAGCGGCTCGATCTTCCCGCCGTGGATGGCGGAGACCGTTTGCTCGGGAACGGATCCTCGATCCCGATCAGCGACATTGGCAACCAGTACAAATCGGAGGTATAGCATGGACCCGATCATTAAATCGGCGCGCATCGAAAAGAGCGCCGTCACCGAAGCGGATCTTGAAAAAATCAACCGCTTCACCCTCAAGACCTTGGAAGCTTCCGAGGTCTTTTGTTTTAACGTCGTCCTCTGCGGCAACGCCATCGACCGAGCCTTCGAACGCTTTACGGACAAATCCCTCGAGGACATGGCTGCGCTTTACGTCGGCCGGACCGTGATCAAGGATCACGCGCACCGCCTCGACGGGCAGATCGCACGGATCTATGACACCTGGATCGAGGACGGAGAAGACGGCTATAAGCAGCTCCGCGCGAGCTGCTACATGGTCCGCACGGCATCCAATGCAGACCTGATCCGCGATATCGAGGGAGGTATCAAGCAGGAAGGCTCGGTGAGCTTTTCGCCGGAGCATTACGTCTGCGGGATCTGTCAGAAAGACAACATGCAGGGCTGGTGTGCGCATTGGCCCGGCGTGACCTACCGCGTCGCCGGCGAGGACAAGCTTTGCACCTTTGAGATCGACGGCGTCACCGACGTATACGAATTTTCCCTCGTTGCCGTTCCGGCGCAGCCGGAGGCGGGCGTCTGCAAGGCCTACAAGGAAAGCGTTAAGGGCAAGGCGCCGGAAGAGCCGGAGACCGAGCCCCAAACGGATGCAGAGGAAAAGAAACTCAGAGAACGCTTGATCAAAGCCCGGATTCGGGCTTTTCAAAATAAAAACAAAAAAGGAGAACCCATCGAATGACCAAAGAGATGAGAGAGCTCGAAGCCCGGATCCAGCTTTGCTTTGACGAAGCGGAGGAGATCCTGAACGGCTCCGACAAGGACAAAAACGTAAAGGCCGCTGAAAAGATGGAGGAAGCGGACAAGCTCCAGAAAGAACTTGATATGCGCGCCCGCATCGAGGAGAAGAGCAAGAAGGCTGCTCTGGCAAAGGCGCCCAAGCCCGAAGAGACCATCAACGGCTTCGCGATCATGGCGAAGCTGCTGCGCGGCCGCAGGCTGAGCGAGGAAGAGCTCGCCGAGATCACGCTCGACGAGAAAACTCACGAGACCCTGATCAGCGGCACCAACGCCACCCACGGCGAGAACTACCTCTGCCCGACCGACGTTGACCTCGCGATCCGCGAGCTCCGCAAGACCTATCAGCAGGCCCGCGATTACATCACCGTTGAGCCCACCAAGGCGCTGAGCGGCAGCGTCAACTTCGGCGGCAACCCGACCGACGGCCTCGTTGCCTTCGACGACGGCGATGCTCTCGACGACCAGGTCGCTCCGACCTTCACCAACAAGACCTTCTCGATCAAGTGGTACGGAGCGTTTATCCCCGTGTCGCAGATCCTCGAGGACGCCCAGAAGGCAAATCTCCTGGGCTATCTGAACAGGTGGTTCGTGAAGCGCGCCGTCATCAGCGAGAACACGAAGATTTTCACTGCGCTCAAGGCCGCCTATAACTCCGGCACGCCGAAGGCGATCTCCGGTCTCGCAGGGCTCAAGAGCTCCATCAACAAGGACCTTGATCCCTCCTGCCTGATCAACGGCGTCATCATCACCAACCAGGACGGCTACGACTGTCTAGACAACGAGGTCGACGGCAACGGCAGGCCCGTCCTGCAGCCCGACGTGACCAATCCCTCCATCAAGAGGTTCAAGGGTCTTCCCGTCGTTCCGTTCCCGACCGCGCTGCTCGCCAACGTCTCCTCGGGTCACTTCCCGGTGATCTACGGCGACCTCAAAGCTGCCGCGATCATGAAGGTCTACAAGAACCTGCTCTTCGCGACCTCCACCGAGGCGGCCTTTACCAAGGCGCAGAACCTGATCCGCGTCATGGAGGGCTTCGACGTCATCGTCGGCGACACCGGCGCTTACATCTACGGCAGCATGACCGCCACCGCCTGATAACGGAGGTGCCTTATGGGATTTCTCACAAAAATCCGCAGGAGCAAGGATAAGCTGATCGTCGCCTCCGGCGGCACCCTCGAAGTCGCCTCGGGCGCGACGCTCGATCTCAAGAGCGGCGCCACGCTGAAGGGCCTCCCGAAGGGCGTCGCCGTTGCGGACGCCGCCGGTTCCGCGCCGACCGCTGCGGAATTCAAGGCGCTTCTCGATTCGCTCCGCGACGCGGGGCTTATCGCGACCGCTTCCGAAAGTTGAACGAGGTGAACTATGGCAGCAACTATCGAAATGGCGCGGCAGTATCTCGGCATCGACGTCGATGACGACGAAATGATCAACGCCAACCTTTCCCGCGCGCTTGCGGCGGCGCATGCTTTGATGCTCGGCGCCGTGGGCGACGACATCGAAACGCTGCTGCCGGGCGATCCTCGCATCGATGAGCTGCAACTCGCTCTGACGGCGGATCTTTACGGCAATCGCTCCACCTCGGCAAAGGCCGGGACAGCGGAGGCCCGTTATATCCATTCGCTCGAACAGCAGCTCCGGCTGGATCATTCCCGCCTCAAAAGGGAGGCGGAGGAATGAGCTATTTCCCCCTTATGCTGCAGCAGTTTGATCCCGAAACGGAGACGTGGAAGGATTGCAAACTGCTGCATGCGGTCAAAGTCAACCGGGCGTCCGGAAGAGAGACCTTCGACGCCGATGCGGAGCAGTATCACCTTGCACTGGTCTTCAGGTTTGCGTGGACGCATCTAATCGAGCGCGTTCGCTTCGATCCGCAGCACTGGCAGCTCGTTTACGAGGGCCGGAGCTTCAATATCGTCGGTTTCGACGATTACATGGAGCAGCACAGGTTCGCAGACATAACGGGGGTCTGTTATGGTTAATGTGAAACCGAATCAGATCAGCTTTGCAATCGGGAAGGTTTTGCAGGAATATAACGCGAACGTCGTAAAGGGCGTGAACGCTGCTTCGGAAAAAGCAGCAAAATCGCTCAAAAGAGTCACGCAGGAAAAGGCGCCGCGCAAATCCGGCAAATTCAGGCGTGACATCGATTGCAAGGAACTTGAACGCAAACCGACCGGAAACATCTGGATCTGGTACGTCAAGACGCCGCGGCACAGGCTCACGCACCTTTTGGCCAAAGGCCACAGAAAGGCCAATGGCAAGGGCATGACGAAGGCTAATGACTTTCTTGAATACGGCATTTCGAAGATCGAGCCGGAGTACGAAGCCGATATCGAAAAAGCCGCAAGAGGTGAGCAGATATGATCAACGTTAATTCAATCCTGACAGCGAGCGGGATCCCGTCCAAAAAGACGAAGTTCCAGTCGCCTCCGAAAAACGCATCATATGCAGTCTGGTTCGACGGCGTCACGCTCGTCGGTCCGGATATGCGTCCGGCGATGCTGCGGCAGCACGATATAACGATCCGGGTTTACGAATACAAGCCGGACGAAGCGGCAGAGACGGCGCTCGAGGCGGCGCTCGATGCCGCAGACGTCGCATGGGACAGATCCGACCGAGACTGGCTGCAGGAAGAGCAGCTTTATCTCACAACGTACACATTCACATTTTTCGAAAAAAGGAGCTAAAAAATGGCAAAAAGAGACGGAAAAACTATCCTGCTAGGTTCCGGCGATTCCTACCTCATGGAATTTGCCAATTCGATGCCGACGAGGGAACAGCTCTTCATTGAAGCCAACCGTGCGGGATACACAAAGGGCGGCGCAGCGCTGTCCTATGAGGAAACAACGCAGATGGAAACGGACGATCAGGGCTATGTTTCCAAGATCATAACGACCGACGAAAAAGCAAAGTTGAAACTCGGTTTGATCACATGGAACGCAACCACGATCGATAAAGTCGTCGATCGTGCCAAAGTAACCGAATCGAACGGAATCCGCACGGCGAAGATCGGCGGTAAGGGCAACGAGAAGGGCAAATACTATGTTGCCGGATTCCATCACCACGATGAAAAAGACGGCGACGTCTGGGTCCGTATTATGGGCCGCAATGAAGCCGGCTTGAACCTGACATTCGGTAAGGATGGCGCGACGCTCGTCGAGCCGGAGTTCACGGCGCTTCCGCATGACACCGACGGCACCCTCATCATCTATGACGAAGAGATACCGGTCGCATCTGGCAATTCGCCCACCTGATAGACACAATGAGGGGCTTCGGCCCCTCATTTTTTCCGCAAAAAGCATTTTAAAAGGGGAAATAGAAATGGCTGTTATCAAGAGATTCAATTTCATGGAGGCGTCGATGCCTCTCATGCATATCGATCTGCCGGGGCAGAGCCTCGATATTTTCTGCCCGTCGAAGAGCGACCTCGAACGCTTTCTGGCGTCGAACGACCGTCTGATCGGGGCGATGGAAGCGATTAACGGCGGGAAAGAGCCGACCGAAGAGGATGGCGAAAAGGCCGTTATGGATGCGTTTGACGCAAGCGCCGAGCTGATGAGCTACAACACGGCCGGTGTAAAGATCACCGGAAAGGATCTGCTTGAAAAATTCGGAGTGACCGGTGAAGCGTTGATCGCGTTTATCACGGCATACACCGATTTTATCAAGACCATCGTCGAATCAAAAAACTGAGGCTGCCGCACAATCCTTTTTTTCAGGATGACGGCGGCAACGAATACATCGCAATTTCCGCGTTTGAGCACCTCGTCGCAGAGTATACCGGGCTCAGTTTTTTCGAGATCCAGGAACTTAACTTCTACGACTGGCTCGTGCTCCGGCGCGATGCATTTATAACGAAATTCAACGCGACCGAAGCCGGCCGCGAATACCTCGATACGGCATGGAGGCTCGAACAGACCGAGCCTGACCGTGAGCAGCTTCGGAGAAGATACGGAAGGAAGGAGCCGACCGACAAATGAGCAAGAAGCAGATCGCAGGCCTGACCATTGAGATCGGCGGCGACACAACACAGCTCGGCAAGGCGCTGAACGACGTGGACAAGCGCTCGAAGGCGCTATCAACGGAGCTCGGGGAGATCAACAAGCTCCTGAAGCTCGACCCGACCAATACCGAGCTTTTGGCGCAGAAGCAGAAGGTGCTGACCGACGCGATCGGCAATACCAAAGACCGCCTCGAGCTGCTTAAAAAGGCGCACGAAGACGCTGCCGAAGCCGCGAAAAACGGCAGCGGAGAGGCTGAGGAAACGATGCGCGCTCTCGAAAGAGAGATCATCGCGACCGAGCAGAAACTGAACGGCTATGAGAACGCCGCGAAGGATACCGAGGACGCGCTGAACGGCCTCGGCGACGGCGCGAAGGAAGCCGCCGAAAAGACCGGCGATCTCAAAAAAGAGACGGAAAAGAGCGACGAAGAGCTCGAAAAGGAAAAAAAGGCTGCCGAAGAAGCACGCCAAAAGCTCGGCGATCTCGCCGAAAAAGGCGCGGATAAAGCCACAACAGCCATCAAAGCGCTTGCAGCCGCCGCGGTCGGCGCTGTCGCCGCGATCGGCAAGCTCGTTTTGAGCGAGGCGGAAGCCGCCGATAATCTTGTCGATCTTTCCGAGAAGACCGGGTTGAGCACCGAGACGCTGCAGAAATACAGCTACGCCGCCTCCATGAGCGGAACAACGCTTGAAACTCTGACCGGCGCGCAGACGAAGCTGATCAAGAGCATGGCAAGCGCTCAAAAGGGCACCGGTGACGCCGCAAAGGCGTTTCAGACGCTCGGCGTGCGCGTAACCGACGCAAACGGTCAGCTCCGCAACAGCGAGGACGTCTTCAACGACGCGCTAAACGCTCTCGGCCACGTTGGAAACGAGACCGAGCGCGACGCTCTGGCGATGCAGATCTTCGGCAAGTCCGCGCGCGAGCTGAATCCGCTGATCAATGCCGGCGAAGACGCTCTGAAGCGTTTCGGCGATGAGGCGGAGAACCTCGGCGCAGTCGTTTCTGACGACGCAGTCGGCGCGTTGAATGATCTCAATACCGAGGTCAAAAAGACAGAAGCGCAGTTTTCCGCACTCAAAACTGAGACGGCAGCGGAGTTCGCGCCGATCATGGTCGAGCTCTTCAAAAGATTCCAAGAACTGATCAAGAAGGTAAAAGCCGAACTCAAGAAACCCGAAGTCAAGGACGCAATCAAAAAGCTCGGCAAAGCGATCATCGAGCTCGTTGAAAAAGGCATCAAGGTCGTCATAAAGATACTGCCGACGCTCGCAAAGATTGTCACGTTGTTGGTCAGCAACCTCAAAACATTGCTGATCGTTTTAGGGTCACTTTGGGCGATATTTAAGGGCGTAGCCGTTGTATCGAAACTGATCAGTGCCTTTAAAACGATGGGAACGGTCGTTAAATCGTTGACAGGCGCAACGGCCTCGGCGACGGCGGCCCAAACTGGTTTAAATACAGCCATGCTTACCGGCAAAACGATAGCCGCAGGCTTAGTCGGGGCCATCGTAGCGCTCGCTGCCGCGCTTTTTGCGTATGGCGCGGCTTGGATCAAGTCGAGAAACGAAATGCTCTTTGCAAGCATGGATGAGATCACCGATGCAGTCAAAGAGACGACCGAGAAGCTCAACGAAGCTAAGGAGGCATACAAAAACTCAGCTGACGAAGCGGCCGCTTCTGCAACTATTGCCGAGCGATATGTTGGCAGGTTGGAAGAGCTCGAAAAGCAGACAAAGTTGACGAAAGAAGAGCAGGCGGAGTACAACGGACTTGTCGCCGCACTGCGAGAAATAATGCCCGAGCTCAGCCTTGAGCAAGACGAACACACGGGCATGCTAAAAAATGGCGCAGCAGCGTTGCGAGAGCAGATCGATCTCCTAAAAGAGAGGCTGTTACTGGAAGCGCAGTATGATCTTGTAAAGGAGAGTGTTGCTGCCCAGGTCTCGGCTCAAAAAAACCTGATCAAAGCGCAAAAAACGTATAATGCCTATTTTGCCGGAGAAGTTGAAAAATTCAAAGATATTATTTATCGACTTAATAACGGCGACTCGAAAATAAAAGCAAGTGTTACGGCTGACGAGTTTAATTGGGCAAAGAACTATGCGGACGCAATGGGCGGCTTGTCGATGACCACATGGGAATTCGAGAAGCAGCAAAAAGCTGCCGCCGAGGCTCTGAACGAGGCACAAGTTGCATATGACAAATGCAGCACCGAAACAGACGAGCTTATAGTATCCTATCAAGAGGCTGCGAGTGCTGCTGGAATACTATCAGGAAACAACGCCGAATCGACTGAAACAGTTGACGGGCTGGCTGATGCCACCGCGAACTTGACGGACAAAATCAAAGAGGCGTCAACAGCCGCTGCTGAAGCCGGCAATAAGCATTTCGAGACGCTCAAAAACGCCGCGCAGAATATGTTCGACGTCATCGACACGGGCAACGCAAGGTCGATGGAAGAGCTGATCGGCAACATGAAGAAAAACAAAGAGGCCGTCGACAAATGGCATGAGAACCTCAAAAAGCTCTATGAACGCGGCGCCTCGGCCGAATTCGTCCAGTATCTTGAAAACCTCGGTCTCGGATACGCTGAAACCGTCGACACGATCGCAAATTCAACCGATGAAGAGCTCGAAGAGCTGACAAGCACCTGGACCGACGCAGCTTCCGACGCAGAAAAGCTCGGTAAAGATTGGGGCCGAGCGGTCTACCAGGGCATGATCAAAGGCATGCGCCTCGAGTCGAGTAACGTCATTTCGGAGCTGCACGGACTTGCGACGCGCATGCGTCACACGATGCAGAACGACCTCGGCATTCATTCACCATCGACAGTATTCGAAGGCATGGGCGGAAACTCGATGCTCGGCCTGATCGGCGGCATTCGGAAAAAACTGCCCGAGCTGCGGGAGATGATGCATTCCGCCTCCGACACGATGCGGCAGGGCTACGATCCCGGTGCGCTCACGGCGGCGCTGCCGAACCCGCTCGCGCTCGAGCGGTCGTTCTCTGCCTATCCGTCGTCGCAGGCACAGGCGGCGGAACAGCTTTCCTCCGGCCTCGGCGCGAAGCTCGACCGGATACTCGCCGCGATCGAGGCGGGGCAGATCATAGCGATCGACGGCGACCGCTTTGTCGGCGCAACGCTTGATCGGTTTGATAACGCGCTCGGCAGGAACGCGATTCTTGCGGGAAGAGGTGCTTGATGAAACTATTTAAAACGAGGAGGAATCTCCGCTTTTTAAACGAGCTCGGCGCGCTGGTATACGACACGGCCTTCACCGGCCCATGGACTCTCGAGGAACTGAGCCTTTCTGCACCCGAGAAGCAGACCAATTACATTCAGATTCCCGGGCGCGACGGCGCGCTCGATCTCTATGACGGTCTGACCGGAGGCGAGCCGCACTACAAGCAGAGGACACTGACAGCCCGCCTGACCTGCAGCGAAAAGCAGCGAAAAGATCGTCTCGAGCTTGTTGACGATATCGTCAATACGCTCGACGGCTTTGCCTTCCGGATCATTCTGCCAGACGACCCGACGCGCTACATCCGCGGCGTCTGCTCTGTTACTGTCGAATACAACGATCCGAATCACTGCGGGGTGCTGATTACGGCGCTGTGCGATCCTTGGAGGATATCCCTGAGCAGTGTGAGTATCGATCTTGAAGCATCGGAGACGGCCCGGACGGTCATCCTCAAAAACAGCGGGAGGCGATTGGTGCTCCCGGTCATGGCGGGATACGCGGCATCTCCGAATATGCCGAACATCTCGGTCTCGTGCGGTACATACAGCGCGACTGTCACGGACTATCAAGCGCACGTGATCGACGAGCTCGCAATGGGATATAAGCAGAGCCGGATCGTGACATATTCCGGCTCCGGTCATCTCGTCTTCCAATGGCGGGAGGCGATCCTATGATCACCGTCAAACTGATTAACGCGCTCGGTGAAACTACAGTCTACGACAGCCGACGCGACGAGCAGGCGCTGAGCAAGCTCACGACCGCGGACAAGCTCAACACGGCAGGATCGGCGGAGATCGCATTTCCGGCTGGCCATTTCAACGCTTCGTCGCTCGACTCGTTGATCGTGCCATTTCGCACGGTCGTCGAGATCATGCTGACCGACGATACGTTCCGCGGCGAAACGCTTTTGTTCCGCGGGCGGGCGCTGCTGCCGTCAAGGGATTTTTTTCGCACTCTGACAGTGCACTGCGAGGGGGAATACAACTTCCTTTGCGATTCCGTCGTCGATGCCGGCACGCTTACCGGAACGCCGTCCGCACTGCTCTCGTCGCTGATCACAGCGCACAACTCGCAGGTCGACGTATTCAAACGCTTCACGGTCGGCACTGTGAGCGTTTCTCCGTCCGTCGATCCGTCGGTTGAACTCAAAGAGGCGACGTCAACAGCGGCAGCGCTGACGAAGCTCATCGAGCAGGTCGGCGGAGTAATTCGCTTTGACACGGTCAACGGCAGCCGGACGATCTCGTGGCTCGCTTCAGACGGAGCAAATCCGCAGCAGATCCATTACGGCGCAAATTTGCTCGACCTGAAGGCCGAGTATGCGAACACGGAGCTCTGCACGCGCGTCATTCCATACGGCAAAGCGACCGACGGCGTTCGGCTTCAACTGCCGTCCCCGGGCTACGTCGAGGATGCAGACGCGCAGACGATCTACGGCATTATCGCAAAAGCGGTTGTGTTCAACGAGTGCGAAACTGTCGCAGATCTTACAGCAAAGGCGACGGAATATCTCAACGAGCACAAATCCCCGGTGAGCTCGCTCACCGTCAACGCCGTGGATCTCTCGGCAACCGGTCAGCCGTGGGACGATAGCACCGTTGTGGACACGACGCCATGGGTCGTCGGCAAGACGATCACGATCAAATCAGCGCCGCACGGCATAAACGGTGCCTGGCTCTTAACGGAACGCACGCACGACCTGCTCAATCCCTCTAACGACAGGATCACGCTCGGCACTCCGCCGACGCCGATCTCCTCGATCGTCAACCAGTAGGAGGCATAAATGCTCAATATCAATGCTACCGTCATAAACCACGGAATGACGATGACCAATGCAAGCGGCGGAGTTGCTCCGACCCTTCCGACCGGCTCTTCCGGCGTGGACGCGATCAGCTTCGCGATCACCGGAGCTGAATGGACAGGCGCGACACTGTACGCCTATTTCTGGCAGGATCCGGGAGCTGTCTATAAAGTCACCGTATCAAACAGCGCCGCGGAGATCCCCGCGGAGGTCCTGATCACACCCGGCGTCGTTTATGTTGCTCTCGCCGGCGATAAAACCGGCGGGGCGAGGATCAGCACCAACGCCTGCCTTTTCACAGCGGAGCAAGGCGCTCTGACGGCGGAATCGGCGCCTGCGCCGACGCATTCGATGTTCGAAGCCGCTGTCGACGCGGCTGTCGCGGAAATCACAGCGGACGTCACCGCAGCCGTGAGCTCGCGCATCAACGCACTGTCCGCTTCCGCAACAGCGGAGTTCCCGGTAGTGTTGGCCGACGTGACCTCGTGGGCGATCGGCGCGATCAACAGCAGCGGAGCTCCGATCGATTCAACCAAATATCTCCGTTCCGCATATCGCCGCATACGGTCACGGCAAATGTTGTATCTGCCGGATACGGACTGGCGAATCAAAGTTTTTTGTTACACGACAAACAGCGAGAGCGGGTTCGTCAAAAGCATCGGCTATCAGGACGCGAGCGAGGGGATCATCGTCGACCCGTTTTCCGACGGCGGGGACATTTATCGCACATGCGTCTGCAAAAAAGACGGATCCGTCCTCAGCGACGCAGACAAAAACCACGTTGCGGCTGCGTTCCAGTTCCGCCTTGCAACGGATACGTCGCTGAGCTCTGCCGGATATCCCGCAGATGCAGCTGCGGCCGCAAGCAGGATTAAAAACCGCATCTCCTCCCTTGACGAGCTGGCGTGGGGCGGGAAAACCTACCGCGATATTTTCGTCAACGGCGATCTTTTGCATGGAGAGGGCCTTTTTGAGAGCGGCAGCCTCGATTATTGGACGGTACAAGGCGAGCCGTCGCTTCTCGACAACGACGGCAATCACGTGCTGGACTGCAGCAGCACCGGCGAGACCTGCAGAGTCAGAAGTGCAAGCTTCACGGTGCCGGCTGCGGCGCGCAGATCCATGTTTGTGGCCGTGAAAGCCAACGTCCTATCGGTATCCGACGCCGGCTCGCGAGGATTTGGCGTTTCGAGCAGCAGCAGCGAGTCATATGGAGGGCTGCCCTATACCAAGGGGCTGGTTACGACTGTTACAAACGGATATATAACATTGGGCGGAGTCTACGCATATACGTCAGGCATCACCTCGGGATACCAGGACATGGTTTACATAGGCAACAACGGCACGGGCATAAGCGGCCATGCCGCTTATGACAATGCGGTTTGGATCAATCTCTATAATGTATTCGGCGCGTCTGCGCCTACGGAAGACGAAATGCTCGAGCTCTACGAGACATTTGTCGCATACGTGAGCAGATTCAAGCCGGCCGAAGTTAAAAGCAATTTGAGCCCCGATTTTAAATCGGCACTTCTGGCATATCTGCGCTGCATCCCAACCGCAAGCGCAGAGGGCAAGGACCTTTTTATCGCCCTCGAATCATCGTTGACCTAAGGAGGCTGTATGGCAGGACTATACGACTACAGCGGCACCCCGCTGGACATTTCAAGCAAAACCTCGCAGAGGAGCAATCCGGCGCTTGTCACACAATTCCTGGATAACGCCGCGACGTATTTGGGCCAGACGAGTTTTGTTTATGGGCAGAATACGATTTTCGACAAAGCCACTTCAACGAATCAAATCGACTGCTCAACATATGTGATCTTGTGCCTGATGGGCTGGCCGTATGCTTCCACGCCATATGCGACCGGGGTCTATTGCGACCCATCCACGTGGACGCGAAATGCTGACTATATGTGGAGCATTAATCCCATGCTCTACCATGCGAGCAAGTACGCGGACGGATCATCGCGTGAGGCAAGCGTGCGCACGGCGGCGTCGATCGCAAGGTGGATGATCGATCGGGGCAGCTCTGTCGATATCGGCAACGGCCTGAGGGACGTTGAGCCGGGCGATATCGTATTCTGGGCACGAAGGGTTCGGGATACAGGCGAATGGTTGCAGCCCGATCGGTTCCTCCACATCAACCATGTCGGCATCGTGCGCACGAAGGAAGACGCCCCGGAGACATATACCTATACCGACGGCGAGGGCGTCGAGCAGACCGTTACATGGGATAAAAGCAAGTATCCCTATAAGCACGAGCTCCTGCAGGTGGCGACCGCAGAACCCTCTCCCTGCGTTGGAGGCCTCCTGGAGAGCGGCATGGAGGATCCGACGAATGTGTATGCCAGCAACGTTAATACTATCGTTTGCATTTGCAGGCCGGATCTCGGCGCTCTGTCCACCGCTTCAGGCGGCGGCTCCGGCCCGAGCCCGTACAACGCGACGCCAGAGATGGACAGCGCGGAAGGCGCTGCGGGCAATTCGCCGTATTACGCCCGCGGGAACCACAAGCATCCACGTGACACCTCAAAACTCAACAAAAATCAAGGAGTAGTAAACTCCGGGAAGATCCTCGGCGTCGGCTCCGATGGCGCCGTTTCGCCGATGGCCCTGTCCGAAGCCGGTGCCGCTCCGGCGATCGCCGAAGTCACGGTCTCGTCGGCAGGCGCGGTCACACAGGAGTGCGCGGATAACACCATTTACACCTTCACGGGTGAGCTGACCTCTCTCACGCTCACACAGGCAACGGGCGCAAGGGAGTATCTCGTGATATTTACCACAGGTTCGACCGCTCCGACCGTGACATTCCCTTCGGGCGTTGCGTTCCCCGATGCGCTGACCATCGAAGCGAATAAGCGATACGAAGTATCTGTCCGTGATGGGTATGCCGTCGCGCAAAGTTGGGCGGTGAGCGCATGACACTGATGGAGAGAAGAAGGGCGTTGATGGGGGGCAAAATCAAAGTTCCTGATTATATTAGGATGGCGGGAGCTAGCGATGATGCTGCTTCTGCTCCGAAAGCCACCTATGGTATTGCCACGGGTTTTAATCTGCGGAGCGGCCAGACATATTCTATCACTGCCCGCAAACTAAACTCAAAAAACTGGGGCGTTGCGAATGTATTTGGCGGATATTCTTCGAAACCAAGCTGGTCAGGGACCCAGTATTACTATGTTGGTGGTGGCTATCTAAATACGACAGGTATATCCGTTAGCAAGAAAACCATTGCGTTTACAAATAGAGACCCGTCAGATACAGAAGTTGAGCTAAACATATACGGAGCCAGCAACGGCGGCGCCGCTAATTTTGCTCTATATAACTTCATGGTACGGGACAATGGTGAAGTTGTTTTTGATGCAATCCCTGCGATAGACAAAGAAGGGAATGTGTGCCTGTATGAGAAAATCAGCAAGCGTTACCTTTATGGAAGAGGCGGGAAAAATGTGTTCGCAGGAGGGTATGACGAATGAAATACGCTAAACTTATTAACGACAATCTCTCCATCGCTCCGCGCCGTCTTACCATTGACGGATGCGTGGTCTTTAACCCGACAGATGCGCAGTACGAAGCGGCGGGATACTTGCCAGTCCTCTATACCGATGCGCCCGTTGCACCAGACGGCTACTACCCCGTGAGCGGATGGGATGAGCAGGGCGGCGAGATCGTACAGGTTTGGCACTTTGAGCCTAGCCCCGAACCCACCGCAGACGAATCTCTCACCCGCTACATCAACGAACTCACTGGCGGGAACGACACCGACATTGTGTCGGCTGCGGAAACGCTTATCAGAAACAACATGGAGGAATGACTATGCAGACTATTCGCTATTTTACAATCGAAATCCAGAACCGTGCGGACGGCATCGACAACGTGCAGGCTATCGTGAGCCGCCAGACGCTTTCAAGCGGGCTTTCCTATTTCTATTCCCGTTGCTCCGCTATGGCGGCAACGGAGCTCTATCCATCCGTAACGCTTATGCTGATCGACAGTAACGGCACGATCATCAAAAACGAGCATCTGACTACGGCATACGTTGAGCCTAACGAGGAGTGATCCCGTGTATAAGGTTGCAGACTTCATCGAATGGGCGTTAACCCACGTTAACCCGTACACCGTGCCGCATGATGCCGTACTTGCCCGTCCGTGGAATGAGTGCGGCGGCGAACCGTGGAACTACCTTTTCGGCAGCGTCCGCGTCCGGACGGATAAGGCGACGCTCGACCGCTATTTTGAAAACCACTACAAGTCGCAGATGACGCGGGAGCGGTACGATCAGCTGACGGCGGATTGGCCCCGGGACGGCTTCGCGACCGACTGCCAAGGCCTGCTCGACGCCTGGCTGACCTACGAATGCGGCGAGCCGACGGATATCAATGCCGACTACAACTATAAGGCCTGGTGCACGGATAAGGGCCTGATCAGCGAGATCGATCGCCCGTTCGTGATCGGCGAGGCCGTCTTCCACGATAACGGGATCAGGATGAGCCATATCGGCTGGATCTGCGGCTTTATGCCGGACGGCGAGCCGCTCGTCGTCGAGGCGCGGAGCATTGCTTACGGCGTGGTCGTGACCCGGCTCTCGCGCCGCGATTTCACTCACCGCGGCCTGATGACTGCGAAATTTGATTACAGCGCGGCGGACAAGCCGCAGGAGGAGAAACCTATGGAGCCTATCGTTTTGAAACGGACAAGCCCCATGATGCAGGGCGACGGCATCCGCCTTATGCAGCAGGCGCTGAACGCCCTCGGCTACACGGACGATGCCGGGCGTCAGCTCGATGAGGACGGCAAGTGCGGATCCTGCACCATGCAGGCAGTGCAGCGCTTCGCGAACGCACATACCACGATTCCGGCGGAGCATCTGCCAGAGCCCGAAGCTCCGGTCGATGAGCCCGCGACGCTCGATCCCGTCATGCAGTTCGAGCTTGGCAAGGAGGCGGAATACACCGTCTGCGTATTCCGCACAGCGGACCTCCAGGAGACGATGCTATGAGCGGAACGGAGATATTCCTGACGGCACTTTCGGTGATCGCTTCCGTCTGCGCGATCGTTTTCGGATATGCCGCATTCGCCCGGAACCGAAAGAAGGACGAGAGCGAGGCCGGCAAGAACAGCGGCGTAATGCTGACAGAGCTCGGCTATATCAAGAGCAACACCGACAGTATCATGCGGAAACAGGAAAAGCAGGACGAGCAGCATATACAGGTCGTTGAGCGGCTGACGTCCGTGGAACAGAGCGCGAAACAGGCGCATAAGCGTATCGATCGCATAGAAGCACAAGAAAAGGAGACTTAATATGGATAATGCAGCACTTGGAATAGTTCGATCCTACATCGAGAATCATCTTGATAAAACAGACAGCAAGCCTGAATTTGAGGTTTTCACTGTTTGGAAAGCGAAAGCGCTTCAGAATTGGAAGTTCCTCATTTCCTCCACCTTGCCGGATGGAATGTACTACGAGTTGACTTTCAACGGGGACCGCCACGAATGGTATCTCGATGCTTACAAGAAATTCGAGAACAAGGTCTATCCCGAAAACATCGTCCTTGAGACCGCTTAAGGAGGGGTAAACACATGAATGATTTTTTCACTTGGAGCCTGCTCGGCACCTATTCCGGCGCGATCCTTGCAGTCACGCTGATCACCCAGTTCGTAAAGGGTATCGGATTCATCGACCGCATCCCGACGCGCTTCGTCTCGTGGATCGTTGCGGTCGTCGTGCTGATCCTCGCCCAGGCGTTCACCGAGCAGCTGACCGTCAGCTCAGGCGTGCTGACGCTGCTCAACGCGGTCGTCGTTTCACTCGCCGCGAACGGAACGTATGACGCGATCGCCGATGCCGGCACGAAGCGGATCGATATTGATTAAGCAGTCGCACGCGTGCAAGAGCGTGCAAGATAAAGCCCCTTCCGGAGATCCGGGAGGGGCTGTTTTTAGTTTTGGGGTGTCAAATGGGGTGTCAGCTCAATTTCAAGACGGATCTATCGAGTTAAACATAAACAAAAAAAGAGGCTAAATGCCTCTCTTTTTTTGATGGTCTGGGTGAGAAGATTCGAACTTCCGGCCTCTTGAACCCCATTCAAGCACGCTACCAAACTGCGCTACACCCAGTCGCTCTTTCGCGAACATTATGATTTTAGCACTCCGAAGAGGGATTGTCAAGCGTTTTTTTGGTATATTGCATTGCATACAATGCTGCGATCGAAAAAGCTCCGCCGAAACGGAGCTTTGCTTTCCCGCAGTTTTTTAAAAGATAAGTTCGATCAGCTTGAAGAGCCAGTTCGCGCTGATGCCGGCGATCAGGCCGCCGACGGTGTGGCTGAGGATCGCGCGGCCGGTGAGCTCGGGGCGGTGCAGCGCCTGCATCATCGAGGCGTGGGTGGAGAGATAACCGCTCCAGCACATGCACATCGCGGTGAAAACGGCGATATCGTGCGCGGTGACGCTGCCGGCGTCCGCCATGACCTTGACGATACTGGTCGCGGCGCCTGCGGAACCGAGCGCTGTGATCGGAACGGAGACCGCGCCGCTGTTGGAGAAGCCGAACAGGGGCTTCAGCACGACTTCGGCCTTGTCCGCGAGCCAGGGCAGCAGCCCGACGCCCTCGTACGCGCCGCCGGTATAGCCGCCCTCCGGCGCGCCGTTGGTGAGCATCATAACGAGAGTGCAGACGACGAGCACGCCCGGGATGATCGCGAGGCCGATATCGACGCCGCTCTTGCCGCCGTTCAGCGCCGCATTCAGGATGCGCATGCCGATGCCCGGCCTTTTGCCGCCGCTCGGCGCGGAGGAGCTCAGCCCGACCACGGGCGCATCCTCGTATTCCTCAACGCCGAAGATCTTTTTCGTATGCATCAGCATCAGTCTCGTGCTGACGATGCTGCCGATCACGGCGCCGAGGTTGCCGATGAGCACCGCGGCGAAGACATTGCCGCTGACGTTTTTGAGGCCGAGCATGAAGGTCGAAACGATGACGCCCATGCCGAACGCCGTGCCGAGGTTGGTCAGCGCATAGAACTGATATTTTTTGAAGTATTTGCGGAAGCCCGCATCCTCCGCGAGGGAGAGGATCGCCGGGTTATCGGAAAGATAGGTCGTGACGATGCCGAGCGCCGCCGCGCCGGGGAGGCCGTAGAGCGGCTTCATCAGCGGGTTCAGGATATGGTTGAGCAGCGTGACGACGCCGAATTCCGAAAGCAGCGCCGCAACGGCGCCCATGATGACGGCGATCGCCATGATGTACAGGCAGGTCTCGATCAGCAGCGCGTAAGCCGTGCTCATAAAGGTGCCGAGCATATTCGACACGCCCATTTTGATCGCGAACCCGGCGAGGATGCCGCCGAAAATCAACAGAAACAGCACGGGCGAAAGCCAGAAGCCCGCCCTCGAAATCCGCTTTGCGCCGGTCTTTGCCGGTTTTTCAAGCTTATTCTTGCTCATTTTGACCTTCCGTGTTCCAAAATAATAGTTCCCCGCGGGCCCTGCCGCGAAAAACCTCAAAATAACCTTCAAGACTATACAACAAAACCTATTGAAAAAATAGCTAATGTTTGTTATATTAAGTATAAATAATTTTTATGGCTGTGCCGGCGGGAGCGCCGCGCCGCACCGACTCCGCGCTTTTCGGCGGAGCCGGGACGGAAAAGCCGCGAAAGTTCCCGGTTTTCGGGCCCGGAGCGAAAGGAGATCCGCTTATGAACATCGATAATTACCGCCTTTTTCTGCGCGCCGCGCGGCTCGGGAGCCTCACTGCCGCAGCAGAGCAGTCGGGCTATACGCAGGCGGCGGTGAGCCACATCATCGCCTCGCTCGAGAGGGAGTTCGGCTTCCCGCTTTTCCTGCGGAGCAAGGCGGGCGTCGCGCTCACGCAGGACGGCGAAAGGATGATCAACCATATCCGCGAGGTCGTCAACAGGGACGACGTTGCGCACCAGGTCGCGGCCGAGATCAAGGGCCTGCAGTCCGGCCGCGTGCGCATCGGCGCGTTTTCGAGCGCCGCGGTCTGCTGGCTGCCGGGGATCATCCGCGAATTCCGCTCGCTCTACCCGAACATCGAGCTCGATCTGAGGGTCGATACTTATCAAACGATCGAAAACTGGATCGCGAACGAAGAGGTCGACTGCGGCTTCACGAGCCGGACGGAGGGCAGCGAGCTCGAATACATCCCGCTCGCGGAGGACCGCATGCTCGCGCTCGTTCCGGAGGACGACCCGCTTTCGAAGCTCCCCGCCCTTCCCCTTTCGAGGATCTCCGAGCTCGATTTCATCATCCCGGGCGAGGGTTCGAATTACGACGTAGGCCGCATCCTGCGCTCCGCGGGAGTGAAGCCGCGAGTCAGCTTCGCCGTCAGCGACGATTACGCCGCGATCGCGATGGTCCGCCGGGGCCTCGGCATGACGATCATCCCGGAGCTGATCCTCCGCGGGATCGGCCTTCCGATCCGCGCCCTGGAGCTCGAGCCGAAATGCGTGCGCACGATCTGCATCGCGGCGAAGGCGCATGCCGCCGTCTCCCCCGCCTGCCGCGCGTTCATCGCCTTCGTGCGGAGCCGCCTCTCCGACGGGGACGGAGCCGTGAAAACACCTTCCGGCGCTTAATATATTTGCTAAGCGATTTGCTCTGCTGTATAATAAAATATTGCAAAAATCTTCGTTTGGAGTAAACGGAATGATCAGCATCAACGAAGTTGAATACAGCTACGAGGACGCGGAGGACGCGAAGAAAGCGCTTTCCGGCGTCACTCTTGAGATCGGGGACGGTGAATTCGTCGCGATCGTCGGCCATAACGGCAGCGGCAAATCCACCCTTGCGAAGATGCTCAACGCGCTGATCCTCCCCGACAGCGGCACAGTCACCGTTTTCGGCATGGACACAGCGGACGAGAAGCTGACCCTCGACATCCGCAAAAAGGTCGGCATCGTTTTCCAGAACCCGGATAACCAGATCGTCACTACCGTCGTGGAGGAGGACGTCGGCTTCGGCCCCGAAAACCTCGGCGTTCCGACGGAGGAGATCCGCAGCCGCGTCGACCGTGCGCTCGAGGCGGTCGGCATGACGGATTACGCAAGGTCAGCGCCGCACATGCTCTCCGGCGGCCAGAAGCAGCGCATCGCGATCGCGGGCGTGCTTGCGATCCGTCCGGACGTGCTCGTGCTCGACGAAGCGACGGCGATGCTCGACCCGATCGGCAGAAAAGCCGTGCTCGACATCGCGAAGAAAATGAACAAAGAAAACGGTATCACAGTCGTCATGATCACCCAGTATATGGAAGAAGCCGTGATCGCGGACCGCGTCGTCGTGATGAACGAAGGGAAGATCGCGATGCAGGGGACCCCGCGGGAGATATTCCGCAGGGGCGACGAGCTCCGGAAGATCCGCCTTGACGTTCCGGTCATGGTGGAGCTGCGCGAAAAGCTTGCGCATGAAGGCCTGATCCCGGATACGAACGCGCTGACCGTCGAAGAGATGGCGGAGGAAATATGCCCATTATTGTTGAAAAACTGACCCATACATATATGCCGGGCACGGAGAATGAGCACGTTGCCGTTTCGGACGTCAGCCTCACGATCAACGAGGGCGAATTCTTCGGCATCATCGGCCATACCGGCAGCGGCAAATCGACCTTCATCCAGCATCTCAACGGGCTCGTGCAGCCGACGAGCGGCAAAGTGACCGTCGACGGCTATGATATGAGCGACAAAAAGCAGCGCAAGAAGGGCCGCGCGCTGGTCGGGATGGTTTTCCAATACCCCGATTATCAGCTTTTCGACAGCACCGTGCTCGACGACGTGGCTTTCGGCCCGAAGAACCTCGGCCAGAGCGAGGAGGAAGCGAAGAAGAACGCCGCCGAAGCGATGAAGACGGTCGGCCTCGATCCGGAGCTCTTCGCCGAAAAATCGCCCTTCGAGCTTTCCGGCGGTGAAAAGCGCCG
>DBXK01000017.1:37369-38106 GCA_002309375.1 Christensenella sp. UBA1214
GTCATCATGGTCAGCCACTCGATGGAGGACGTTGCAAGGAGCGCCGAGCGCATCGCCGTATTGAACGAAGGCAGGCTCTATGCCCTCGGCACGCCCGACGAGATCTTCTCGAAAACGCAGGAGCTGATCGACATGGGTCTCGACGCGCCGCAGACCGCCCGCCTTGCCGAAGCGCTGCGCCAAAAGGGCTGCAAAGTGCCGAACGATATCTATACCAATGAAAGATTCATCGAATGGTTCAGGGGGTTGAAGCATGTTTAAGGACATAACCCTCGGCCAGTACGTACCCGGCGATTCCTTCATCCATAAGCTCGACCCGAGAGCGAAGATCATGCTGATGATCGCATACATCGTTGCGGTCTTCCTCGTTCAGCGGATCGAGATCTTTGCGCTCGTGATCATCTTCACCGTTGCGGTGACGCTGCTTTCGAAGGTCAGCATAACCTATCTTTTCAAAGCGCTGAAGCCGATGAAATTCCTGCTTCCGCTTATGTTTTTGATGAATCTTTTCCTGATCAGGACGGGCGATCTGCTCGTTGAATGGTGGATCTTCAAAATCTACAGCGACGGCCTCAAAAACGCGGTATTCATCGTGCTGCGCCTTGCGACCCTCGTTGCCGGCACGAGCCTTCTGACGCTGACGACGACGCCGATCGCGCTGACCGACGGCCTTGAAAAGCTCCTCGCTCCGCTGAAGGTCATCCGGTTCCCGGTCCACGAGCTCGCGATGATGATGA
>DBXK01000023.1:0-247 GCA_002309375.1 Christensenella sp. UBA1214
ATCATCTTCTTCAATTTCCGCCCCGATCGAGCGCGTCAGATCACCCGCGCGTTCATCGACCGCGAGTTCCCGCAGTTCGAGCGCCGGTTCGGTTATTTCCCGGTCTATTACGCCTGCATGACGCAGTATTCGGCGGATTTTGCGGACCGCGTGCACCTGCTTTTCCCGCCGGAGAAGCTCACGAACACCATGGGCGAATACCTTTCCGGCTTCGGCAAGACCCAGCTTCGCATCGCTGAGACCGAAA
>DBXK01000023.1:255-11498 GCA_002309375.1 Christensenella sp. UBA1214
GTCACCTTCTTCTTCAACGGCGGCGTGGAGCGCGTTTTCGAGGGCGAGGACAGGATCCTGATCCCCTCCCCCGACGTTCCGACCTATGATCTCAAGCCCGAAATGAGCGCTTACGAAGTCACCGAAAAGGCGATCGAATGCGTGAATTCCGGTAAATACGACTTCATGGTGCTGAACTTCGCAAATCCCGATATGGTCGGCCATACCGGCGTTCTCGAGGCGGCGATCAAAGCGGTCGGCGCCGTGGATGAGTGCATTGGAAAGCTCGTTCCCGCGATCCTCGAAAACGGCGGCAGCTGCCTCATCACGGCCGATCACGGCAACTGCGAAAAGATGATCGACGAGAACGGCGAGCCTTTCACTCCCCACACGACCAACCCCGTTCCGCTCATCTACGTTTCTTCGGATAAAGCCGAGCGCAAGTTTAAGCTCGCGTCCGGAGGCCGCCTCTGCGACCTTTCACCGACGCTGCTGCACATCATGGGGCTGCCTCAGCCCGCGGAAATGACCGGCAGATGCCTGATCGAAGAAGCGAAGTGACGATCCGATGCAATATTAAACGGCGGTGAGAAATCACCGCCGTTTTATTTGCTTTACCCGGCTTTAATGACTGCTGTTCAAATATTTTTCCGCACCCTGCGTGATCAGCTTTGCGAGCAGGCGCTGATAGGCCGGATTCTGCAGCAGCAGTTCCTCATCGTGGTTCGACAGGAAGCCGCATTCGATCAGGATCGCCGGGCAGACCGGCTCGCGGACGACCATCAGATTGCCCGTATAGACATTCGTTCTGACAGTCGTGATCTCCGAACTGAGCGCCGAGATCATATCCTTTGCAAACTGTTCGCCGGCAGTGCCTTTTTTATAGCAGTAGATCCTTGCGCCGAGAACATCCCTGTCGGTATCCAATGCATTTTGATGGATGCTGATCGAGATATCGAAGATATCGAGCTTCATGACCTGCTTGCGCCATTTCATGTCGGCGTCCTTGCTTCTGCCGACGGCGTAATCGTCCATCCTCGTCATGAAGACATAATAGCCCTTGGAGCCGAGCCACTGCGCAACGTAACGGGCGATCTCAAGGTTGATATCCGCTTCCGTGACACCGGTATCGATGCCTACGGTACCGCCGTCAAAGCCGCCGTGGCCGACGTCCAGAAGAACGATCGTTGCGCTCTTCGGAAGGGTCTTGAGCAGCTCGAGCCTCGCCTTTACATCTTCGAACGAGCCCGTCGTAACGGCATACGGGATCGCGGGATAGGGGCTCTGCGGAACATTCGGCACTCCCGGATCGTTGATATGGATCCCCGGAACAGCTGAAGCCGGGGGCTGCGTGTTTATTTCCGGCGTTTCCGTCGGATTGTCGGTAACTGCGGGAACGGCCTGCGTCACTTCAGGCGTTTCCGTCAATTCTCCGGTCTTCGGATCGATTGAAGTCGGTTCGTCCGAACCGATGCTGTGTGTTGCATCGTCATTATCGTTTAAAAATGTATCCGTTCCGGCATTTGAACAGCTTTTCCTGCTGATCAATTTGATTACCAGGACAAGAACGAATATTGCCAGCAATATGATCAAGCCGGTCATTATCAAACGAACCCGTTCCTGTTTTCTCACGCATTACGTCTCACTTTCGAAATTCTGTGAAAGCCTCGCCCGCCGGCTGCAGGAATCGAAACCGCAAACAGGCCAACTTTCACCGCATAATATTATGACAGATTTTTAGCCGAAAATCAATGCCCTATTTGAAAATTCGTGCGCATTTTTCAAAAAAAGTCTCTCCGCTCCGTATTTCGGCATATTAAAAAAGCCTTATGTCAATTCAATAAATTAGCATATGCTAACAAGCCTTGTTTTTTGGTTTTTTTATGGATCGGAGTTCATTTTTTCGTTTTCGGGGTAAAAATCAGTGCGAAAAGATAGCCGAAGAATACCGCTGCCGTGATCCCCGCCGCCGTTGCCTTGACTCCGCCCGTGACGGCGCCGAGAAGGCCCTCCGTTTTCGCGCCTTCGATTGCTCCTGTCGCGAGCGCATATCCGAATCCGGTCAGCGGCACAGTCGCCCCCGCCCCTCCCGCTTCAACAACGGGGCTGTATAATCCGAGCGCCGTCAGTACGACGCCCGAAGTCACGAAAAGAACAAGTATCCTCGCGGGCGTCAGCCGCGTGAGGCTCATCAGGACCTGCCCGACTGTGCAGATCGCTCCTCCGATCAGAAATGCCCAAAGATAATCCGTTAAGCTGCTCATAATATCCTCCTCAATCCTCGTGTTCAATAACGACTGCATGGGATATGCATGGAATGCTTTCGCCCTGGAGGCTCGTGACCGGGCTCAAAAGCGCTCCGGTCGCAAGGAACAGGATCCTCTTGTATTCGCCGCGCTCGACCGCGGGGATAAAATGGCTTGCAAGCACGCTTGCAGCGCAGCCACACCCGCTTCCGCCGCAGACGGTATTCTGATCCTCCGCAAAAATCAGTCTTCCGCAGTCATCATGTGCATTTTTAATATCCGCGCCCTTTGCCGAGCAGAGCTCATAGAGCATTTCGGAGCCGAACCTTCCGAGATCGCCGGTTATTATCCGATCATAATAATCCGGCGTTTTTCCCATGTCCTCGAGATGCGTCAGGATCGTTCTGCACGCTGCCGGCGCCATCGCAGCACCCATGTTGTTCGCATCTGTGATCCCGAAATCCTCAACGCTCCCCATTGTTCCTCCCGTCAGCGCCGCATGTGTAAACTGCGTTTTTTTGCTGTCTCTGAATGTTTTTTCATTGCCGAGGATCACACATCCCGCGCCGGTGACTGTTCGCTGCGATGTCGGGACGGGCTGAACTCCCATTTCGAGCGGATAACGGTACTGCCTTTCAACAGTTGAAAAATGGCTGCTGCCCGCGCATGCCGTGAGCTCGGCAAAGCCGCCGTCGGTCAGCATCCCGCCGATCATCAGCGCTTCGGTGATCGTTGAACAGGCGGAATAGAGCCCGATGAACGGCGCGCGGATCTCCCTTGCCGCAAAACCCGAGGACACTATTTGGTTCAGAAGATCTCCTCCGATCAAACAGCTCAGCTCATCGCTTTGCCGTCCGATCTTGAAAAGAGCGGTCCTGACGGCGCTTTCGAACATCCTGCTCTCCGCCTGTTCCCAGCTGTCGAGGCCGAGAGTATCATCCTTTATCGAAACGTCGAACTCGCTTCCGAGCGGTCCTTCGCCTTCCTTGCTTCCGACGAACGCGGCCGAAGCCATGATCCTCGGCCGGCTTGTGAGTTCAAATGAGTGTTTCCCGATCCTTCCCATATTGCCTCCATACGGTTTTTGTTTTATTTTTCGCATACGAAAGCGGAATATGCAAAAGCCCCGCTGCAGGAGCGGGGCGGATCGAAAAACGGCCGCAGGAAATCAGGGCGTTTCAAAGCATCGATTCATATGATTCTCTTGTTATTCGGCTTGTTCCGGTTTCAGCACCTCGGTCGTTTCATCCATCCAAAGGCGCTCGACATTATAATACTCACGCTCTTCGGGATGGAAGATATGCACAAGGATGTTGGAATAGTCAAGAACGATCCAGCGGCCTTCATTATAGCCTTCGCGGCGTCGCAGAGCGAGATGCGCCTCCTCCGCCTTCTCCTCGATCGCATCGCAGATCGATTTGACGTGGAGAGAGGAAGTTCCGCTCATGAAGACGAACCAGTCGGCGACGATCGTTTTATCCGCAACATGAACGGCAACGATGTCCTCCGCCTTTTTCTCTTCGGCGGCGGCCATGATCAGCCTGACGCAGCCCTTGAGTTCCTCGCGGAGCTTGATCTCAAGCTCGGAAATGAATGATTTGGATTCGGTGTTCAGTTCCAATTTTAACCTCCGGTATGATTATTTTGCTTTTTGTTTTTGATTCGGCTTTCGATCGCCTGAAGAGTCGAGTTCGTCGTCGGATGAATGGGCTTCTCCCTCGACTTCATATAGGCGATATTGTTCCTCAGAACAGCGGCGACGGCGGCGTCCAGGCTCTGGCCTGCAAGCCTTCGGATCGGTGTAATCCTGCGGTAATCCCTTGAAGGTTCGAGCTTATCCGCAAGGAAGATCACTTCATCAAACGGCGTCATGTCCGGAGCGCCGAGAGTATGCAGCTCGATCGCGCGAAGGATCTCGGGATCGTCAATGCCGAAATCGGCTTTCGCGCAGATCGCGCCGAGCCGCGCATGGATCAGATACGGATTCGCCTTTTCCTCCTCCGTCGGGCAGAAGCCGACCCGGGCCATCTTTTCGTCGAGAAGCTCTGTTTTGAGCTTTGCGCAATCGTGTATAAGCCCGCAGAGATAAGCCTTTTTCGTATCGAGGCCGTATCGGTCGGCAATAAGAACGGCTTCACGGGCCGTCAGCAGCGAATGCCTCAGCCGCGAAGGCTCGAGCCTTTCCGCAAGCCTGTCGCGAATTTCAAGGATCTCCTTCGGGGCATAGAGCAGATTTTCATAGATATAGAGTTCCGTTTTACGGGCTGTGATATCCCGGATCGGTCTTGCTTCTGCGATCCTTGTGCGAACTTCTGTCGAGGAGATCTCCGGCCCGCAGGCGTTTGAGATCACGATCTCGCCGCCGAACTGCGCTTTGATCGCTTCGGCAAGCGCAGGCAGGTCCTCGGCCTGGCCTTCGCGCTGAACGGCTGCAAGCTTCGCAAGGCGCAGGATCTCCGCCGGTTGGTACCATGTCGGGAAATTTGCGAGCATATCCGCGCCGACGATGAAATAAAGCTCTGCGCCCTTGAAACGCTTTTTCATCTCCGCAAGGGTCTCGACGGTATAGCTCTTTCCCCCGCGCCGGATCTCCAGATCCGATGCAATGAGGCCCGGGATGTTTTTAAGGGTCAGTTTTGCCATTTCGAACCGCACGGAAGCGGGAGTACGCTCGCTGTTCGGCTTATGCGGCGGATCGGCCGCAACCATGAAATAGACTTTATTGAGACCGAGCTCGCCGAGCACGGCCTTTGCGATCGTTATGTGCCCGAGATGGATCGGGTCGAATGTTCCGCCGTAGATTCCGATTTTCATGGTCCTATTATACAGCATTGTCCCTCGTTTGTGAATTATGATGCGGCGATCGGCAGATACTGTTTTTATGAAAGCCGAGCTTAAAGAAGCATATTTGAGACATCACTCTGCGGGAAAAGGCGCTACTGCGCGGCTTTTCGACCGCATGCTCTTTTTTTCTCTCGTTTTCGGCGTCGGGTATTTTATAGCCCGTATAGTCACTGGAAGTGCCGTCGCTTCGTTTTTTATCGGAGCGCTCGCGGGGGGCGTGTATCTGCTCGGTGCCGATATCCTGTTCCGCATCGCATTCGCCGGATCCGTTTCAAAGCTTCGATCCGATACCGCAAGGAGCATCCTTTCGAAAAAACTGCTGCTTGCCCCGAGCGAAGAACTGCACCGCGAGGCAGCGACCTCTCTGCGTCCGAAAGCTGACTGCAGGATCGCAGTCATGCAGAAAACCGCCCCTGCGGCGGAGGATGACATTTATTCGGTCCTGCGAAAGAACGCAAAAGCCGGATCCGTCGTTTTTGTTTCGGTGAGCGGATTCACATCCGAAGCGGAGCTTATCGCGCAGCGGATGGATTCCCCGCCCGTCAAATTGATCAAAGCCGCGGATATTGCCGGACTTGCTGCGGCATATAAGCCCTCCGAAGCGGAGATCGACAGTGAAATAATCGCGCTCTATGCGAACAGAAAAGCCGAAAAGCCGAAACTCGCCGGAAGCCTAAAGCCGGGAAGTGCAGCTAAATACCTTGTTTTAGGCGCAGGCACTTACTTTCTTTCGTTTATTTCCGGCGCGGGCTTGTTTTTGCGGAGCATCGCGTCGATAGTGATCACTTTCTCGGTGCTTGCGATCGGGCTGAAGCTTTACGGAAAGCGGTGGCCGCAGCAGGATCATTCCTGAGGCGGAGCGTTCGGATCGGGCGTATCGTCAAGCTTGAGGAGCTCCCTTGCGATCTGGAACTTCAGCGAAGTATAACGGGAATTGTCCGGAACATCGAGCATGACGATCACGACGCGCTCATCCTCCGTATCGACATTGAGACGGAAGCCGGCAAACCATGAGATTATGCGCTCCTTGTTGGCGCCGATCTCAGCGGAACCCGTTTTGGCCGCAACATCGACGTTCGTAACGCGGAGAGAACGTCCAGTGCCGTTTTTATTCGGATCAACAACGCCCTGCAGCATCGGAACGATCGTGTTAATGGCGCTTTCGGAGATCGCGCTCTCGATCCAGGTCCTGTATTCCGAGCTTTCAATGCACTTGTATTCCACGCCGTCGGTTGCATAAAGGCCGCTCAGGATGCGCGGAGTCGGAAGGTTGCCGCCGTTGCGGAAGGCACAGTACATCGTTGCAAGCTGCAGCGGCGAAATAAGCACCTCGCCCTGGCCGTAGCCGGTGTCCGCAAGCATTTTATAATTCATCTGCGAATTCTTGCTGAGGACCTGCGATCTTGCTGTCGACAGCTCGAATTCGAGCGGCTTGTCCATGCCGAAATTGTTCAGGTATTCGATGAATTTTTCCGCACCGATCATCAGCGCCGCGTTCGCGAAATAGATATTGTCCGAATGGAGCATGCAGTTCTCCATATTCATCGGCATAGTTCTGTTATTGACGCGGGTACGCTTGATCCTCGGCCAGATCCATTGACCATAGCCTGTCGGGGTCCAGTAATCATCGTCGATCCTGCCGTTGAAGATGTAATTTGCATTCATCGTTCCGGTATCGAGCGCCGCGGCGGCTGTGAAGACCTTGAAGGTCGATCCGGGCGGATAGAGGCCTCGCTTCGTGCGGTCGAGGAAGGGCTCGTTCGGCTGTTCCTGGAGGCGCTTGTATTCTTCACCCGAGAAGCCAATAACGAACTGGTTGAGGTCATAGGTCGGATATGATGCGGCGGCTTCGACTTCACCCGTCTTCGGGTTCATAACTATCACCGCACCGGAGGTATCATAGCCGAAAAGGACGATGTCGAGCATCGTTTCCGTCTTTTGCTGAAGGTCGAAATCGATCGTCAATCGGACGTCCATTCCGTCATGCTTGTCCCTTCTGAAAAGCTCCTTCTTGACCGTTCCGTCAGAGGAACGGATGCAGAAATAGAAGCCGTCACTTCCGCGGAGCTCCTTTTCATAGCGCTTTTCGATGCCGGCTTTGCCGATCTTGCTGTCCGTCGTGTAGAGTCCGTCGATCGGATCGCGGCCTTCGTTCAATGCGGCGACCTCTTCCTCCGTCGGAGCGCCGACATAGCCGAGATTATGCGCGAGGAAGCTTTCATAGGGATATTCCCTCGTTGAACCGTAAAGCTTTGTATCGACATGCACGCCCTCGATCGATTCGAGCTGCTGGAGCTCCTCCGTCGTGATCTCATCCGGGCGGTACTGCCGGATCGTCATGAAATCGCTGACGACGCTTTTGAATACCTTGTCGGGCGTTTCTTCTTCATCGAATTTGATGTATGCGCAGAGCTCATTATAAAGTGCGTTCAGCTCTTCGCCGCAGTACTGATGCAGCGTTGAATTCTTCGCAAGATACGGAATGACCTTCAGCGACGCTTCTTCTGCGGGGATATTCTCCGCTTCTGCGATCCTTTCCGCTATCACTTCATAATCCACAAGCTCCGAGAAAATCGCGTAAACAGTGATCAGGTTGATCGTTTTCGCGATGACCGTCCCGTCCTTCGTGATGATATCGCCGCGCTTGGCCGTGAGCACGATCCGGGAGATCGAATCATTCCAATCCAGATCCGGGATTATCAGAGCCGGGGACCACTGAACGCGCCAGCCGTCATTTTCCGCAACGATCGGCATCACACAGTCGAATTCCAGTTCGCCCGCTTCTCTGCATTTATATCTGACCTTGTAGTTGATGTTCTTTTTTGATTCGCTGAGCGTTTCTTCGCCGGTCTGTTCAAACTCCATGGATTCGATGCCGAGCCTGTCGGCCACCGTTTGATAGCGAACGGCAAAGCCTTCCTCCGTCAGCGCTTTAGCGCCGGAAGAAGCGCCTTCTTTGGAGGAAGTGCTCAGGAAGCTGTATGCTTCAGAAAATTGATTCGTTTTAACGGCGTTTGTGAAAAGGCTGAAAACCGATTCGTCGCCGACGCTGCTCAGGTCCGCAGTCGGCGGAAGATCCGAACAGGCTGTGAACGTCGTCGCGGAAAATACGATCGCAAGCAATAAGCTCAGAATTCTTTTCATAGATTTATCTCCTCGGAACCGCCGCCCATCGAAAGTTCAAGCGGCTTTTTCGGGCGATAGGTATCCTGCATATATCAACTCGATCATATTATAACATATCATTGAAGCTAATACAATCGATTTTAAAGAAAAAACGCAACGGATTGTGGTCCGCTGCGCTTTCGAATACAATCTGATGTAACGGAAATCGTCAGAAATTATCCCGGAACGAAATATCCTTTGTTACCTTTTCACCGAGGCTGTTGGCAAGCTTCTCGGTCCAGAATGCGGAATACGGCACGCCGCGCCTTCGCATTGCAACATACTTTTTCCGATTTGCCCAGGATGCCGAAGGAATGCCGATCACAGGAAAATACAGAGGGCCGAGGACGATCGACTGGATCGTATGGCCATACTCATGAACAACAAGCGGACTGCCGATCGGCCGCGACCCGCCGGCTGACCGAAGCACCGCAGGTACGCTCTCCTTCGTTACGAAAAGGAAAAGCCCGAGCGAAATACTCGAACCGGAATCCCATTCGGTCACGATCGCTCCATGGTAGCAATAGTGCTTCCTTCGGATATTGATCAGGAAAAGTATAAAGCCGACTAGGGTCTGCGGGAAGCCCCAGACGCACTGCATTAAAGCATAAAGAAGTTTTTTCATTGTTTTCACCCGAGCATACGATTACTCTATGCTTACCGTAAATGATTATAGCGGAATGCACCGTACAAATCAAGAGCCAAAGAGATGTATTAGCTGTTTCTTGACGAAAAGCAAAAACACGGATATAATAGCGGATGGAAATCTGCGGATGTGGTGGAACGGCATACACAGCGGACTTAAAATCCGCCGGCGAAAGCTTGGGGGTTCAAATCCCCCCATCCGCACCAAAACACAGGGAGGCCGTCCGGCCTCCCTGTGTTTTGGCTTGATCAGGGGATTTGAAGCCGCGAATTGGAAAGGCAACAGTGTTGCCTTTCCTGCGGCCGGTTGCGAACGGAGCGAAATATGCCGCGGTGTGAGCGGCATATGAGACTCATCGTGAGCAACCAAATCCCCCATCCGCTGCCCGTATTTTACCTTGATCAAGGGATTTGAAGCCCGTCGCAAAAGGCCGCAGTGCGGCGTTTTGCAGGGCCGGTTTTTACATAGAGCGAGTGCGAAGCGGAATGAGCGAGCACGAGTCTCGATATGTAAAAACCAAATCCCCCCATCCGCACCAAAATAAGGGGAGGCCATCCGGCCTCCCCTTATTTTGGCTTGATCAAGGGATTTGAAGCCGCGTATTGGAAAGGCTACAGTGTTGCCTTTCCCGCGGCCGGTTGCGAGCGGAGCGAAATATGCCGCGGTGTGAGCGGCATATGAGACTCATCGCGAGCAACCAAATCCCCCATCCGCTGCCCGTATTTTACCTTGATCAGGGGATTTGAAGCCCGTCGCAAAAGGCCGCAGTGCGGCGTTTTGCAGGGCCGGTTTTTACATAGAGCGAGTGCGAAGCGGAATGAGCGAGCACGAGTCTCGATATGTAAAAACCAAATCCCCCCATCCGCTCCTTTTTATCATAAATTAAAAAGCACCTAATGAAAGGTGCCTTTCAAATTCCGTGAAGTCATCATCCGACACCGAGCACTTCTCTCAGTATCAGTATCGCGTCAGTTGCGGTGATCGTGCCGTCGAAGTTCATATCGCCGCGCAGAACGGCTTCATCGGCGATCTCGATTATCCCCATCGAGCAGCGCATCGCAAGCAGCGCGTCGGTAACATTGACTTCGCCGTTTCCGTCGACGTCGCCCGAGCCCGCGGAATACTCCGTACCAAGGACTCCGAGCCAATATTCAACAAGCTCCGCCAGCTCCTCATAACTGTCGACTTTGCCGATCACCTGTGCGCGAACGACGCCGTTTCGATCGACGATCAGCGTCTGCGGAATATGGACATATTCCGTATCTTCCCCGCCGGCAGCGACCTGCAGGAGTTCATCGCACATCAGCATCTGGCTCCAGGTATAGCCGTGCTCCGCAACGAAATCGATCGCCTGCTGGATCGTCGAAGGGTTGTCGCCGTAGTAGAGCGCTCCCCAGATCCGGACGTCCGCTTCCGGGGTTTCCGAATAGTATTCGTGAAGCTGCTGGAAATACGGCATCTCCGCCCAGCACGGCCCGCACCAGCGCTGCCAGATATTTATAACTGTCAGCTCCGCCTCGGCAAAAATGCTTCCGTCAACGGGGTCGCCCGAAAAAGTCGTTGAATTGAAGCCCGAGATATCCATTCCGACGCCGTCCCTCGTTTTTTCGGCGCCCGCTAAGCCGCCCGCCGCAAAAACGGCGAAAACGGCCGCTGCGGCGAAAGCCGCAATAAGTTTTTTGATGAAAAAGCTTTTTGAATCGATCAATTCCGAGAACCTCCTTTTCGGTTCGCTCCTATTATAAGTTATTTCGCAAGGCCGGTCAATGCTTTTTCGCCGGTATTTCAGTTCATAAAATCATCAAAATATCGCAATTCCGGTGTTGAAAGAATCGCCGAATTATGGTATGCTGATAAAGATATGGAGCTCACGAAGGAGCGGGCTCAAAAAGCTTATCTGAAAGGAAAACCGATATGTGCGAATACAATTATGACGTCGTCGTCCTCGGCGGAGGCCCGGGCGGCTATGAATGCGCGATCCGCTGCGCTCAGTATGGCAAGAAGGTCGCTCTCGTCGAAGCCCGCGAGCTCGGCGGGACCTGTCTCAACCGCGGCTGCATCCCCACCAAAGCGCTGCTCCACGGCGCTGAGGTCTTTGAGACCGCAAAGAATGCTGCGAACTGCGGCGTCAATGTCGGCGAAGTCAGCGTCGATTTCGCAAAGCTCGCCGAATACAAGGACGGCATCGTCGCAAAGCTCCGCAGCGGCGTTGCGGGGCTCGAGAAAGCCCACGGCGTAAAGGTCATCCCCGGCTTCGGCAGGATCGTCGATGCGCATACTCTCTCCGTTGAAAAGGCCGAAGGAACCGAGGAGATCACCTTCGATAAGCTGATCCTCGCGACCGGCAGCTCCCCCGCCCGCCC
>DBXK01000023.1:11547-44270 GCA_002309375.1 Christensenella sp. UBA1214
CGGAAAGCTTCGTCATCATCGGCGGCGGCGTTATCGGGATCGAATTCGCCACGCTGTTCTCCACCCTCGGCAAGCCCGTCACCGTAATCGAAATGATGCCGAGCATCCTCCCCGGCGTGGACGCGGACCTCGTTCGCCTGCTCTCCCGCGTACTCAAGAAAAAGAAAGTCAACGTCATCAATAACGCCAAAGTCACCGGCATTTCCGGCGGCGAGACCGTGACCGTCAGCTATGAGCTGAACGGCGCCGAAAAGACCGCGGAAGGCGCCTGCTGCGTCGTTTCCGTCGGCCGCCGCGCAATGACCGCGAATATCGGCCTCGAGAACGTCGGAATCGAAATGAACCGCGCTTTCGTAGTGATCGACGAGCACTGCCGCACCAACGTCGAGAACATCTACGCGATCGGCGACATCACCGGCAAGATCCAGCTTGCGCACGTTGCGAGCGCGCAGGGCTTCGTCGCCGCCGCCAACGCCTGCGGCGTCAGGGACGAGGTCATGGATTATTCGATCGTTCCCTCCTGCATCTACACCTCCCCGGAGATCGCGTTCGTCGGCCTCAGCGAGGACAAGGCCAAGGCGCAGGGCATCGAATACAAAATCGGTTCGTTCAACGTTGCCGGCAACGGCCGCGCAATGATCATGGGCGACGCGATGGGCACCGCGAAGCTGATCGCCGCGCCCGACGGCAAGCTCCTCGGCGCACAGCTGATGTGCCACCGCGCGACGGACATGATCGCCGAGCTCGCCGCGGTTTTGAAAATGGGCGGCACGGTCGAGGATATTTCCGGCACGATCCACGCGCATCCGACGATCAGCGAATCCGTTGCGGAAGCGGCTCACGATTTCGAGGGCCTCTGCTGCCACGCTCTGCCGAAGAAGAAATAACAAATTCGGAGGAAACGAAATGACTTACTGCGAAGCATACGAAAAGCTGGCGAAATACGGCCAGACGCATCTTCTCAAATATTATGACGAACTGAATGAGGAAGAGCGCAGAGCCCTTCTCGATCAGATCGGCGAGACCGATTTTTCCGTCGTGCGCGTCGGCAAATCCGATGAAGTCCGCGGCGTGATCACCCCGATCCCCTGCACCGAGCTCGACGAGATAGACGCGCACCGCGAAGAATACCTCGAAGCGGGTCTTGAGGAGATCCGCGCGGGCAAGGTCGCGGCCGTCCTCCTCGCCGGCGGCATGGGCACCCGCCTCGGTTCCGACGGGCCGAAGGGCGTTTACAATATCGGCGTCACGCACGAAGTCTATATCTTCGAGCGCCTGATCCGCAACCTTATGGACGTTACGGACATGGCCGGGAACTTCGTCCACCTGTTCATCATGACCAGCGATAAGAACCATGAGGCGACCGTTAACTTCCTGAGCGAGAAGAATTTCTTCGGCTATGACGGCAGCTTCGTGCATTTCTTCCGCCAGGAGATGGCCCCCGCCGCCGATTACAGCGGCAAGGTCTATCTTGAGGAGAAATGGAAGCTCTCCACCTCCCCGAACGGCAACGGCTGCTGGTATTCCTCGATGGCAAAGGGCGGGATGCTCGATATCGTCAAAAACGAGGGCATCGAGTGGCTGAACGTCTTTGCGGTCGATAACGTGCTGCAGCGGATCGCGGATCCCGTTTTCGTCGGCGCAACGAAACTTGCAAACTGTGTCGTCGGCGCGAAGGTCATCAAGAAGGCCGCTCCCGATGAGCGAGTCGGCGTGATTTGCCTCGAGGACGGACATCCTTCCGTCGTCGAATACTACGAGCTGACCGACGAGATGATGAACGCCAAAAATGATGACGGCAAGCCCGCCTATAACTTCGGCGTCATCCTCAACTACCTTTTCCACGTGCCGGAGCTTTCCGAGATCGTCGACAAAAAGATGCCGCTGCACGTCGTTGAAAAGAAGATCCCCTGCCTCGACGAAGCGGGCGAACACTTCAAGCCCGAGAAGCCGAACGGCTATAAATACGAAACGCTGATCCTCGACATGATCCACCTGCTCGACACCTGCCTCGTTTTCGAAGTCGAGCGGAAGAGGGAGTTCGCGCCGATCAAGAACCCGACCGGCATCGACTCCGTCGAAAGCGCGAGGGAGCTGCTTAAGCTGAACGGCGTGGAGCTCTGATTCAATTTACGGCACATAAAAAACCATGCGGCGAAAACCGCATGGTTTTTGTTTTATTGAGCTTTATTTGCCGGAGATGACCAGCTTTTCGATCAGAAGGCTCGGCGAGCCGACTCTTCCGAAGCCCGGGAAGCCGAACTTGATATCGCTGCCGACGCCGATGATATCCTTCATCATCGCAAGGAAGTTGCCCGCGGCGGTGATCTGATCGACGGAACGGAGGATCGTTCCGTTATCGACGAGCAGGCCCTTTGCGATCAGCGAGAAATCGCCGCTGACCGGGTTAAGGCCGGCATGGAGGCCGCTGAGCTCGGTGATGATGAGGCCGTGATCGAGCTGCGCAACGAGCTCGTTGAAGCTCTTTTCGCCCTTGACGATGTAGAAATTGCTCGGCGCTGTCTCGACGGGAGCGGCGGCGCCGGCGCGGCCCGCGTTGGAGGTGGAAGCGACGCCGTCCTTCAGCGCGGTCTTGAGGTTATAGAGATAGCTCTTCAAAACGCCGTTCTCAACGACGTTCGTCACGACGGAGGGCACGCCTTCGGCGTCGAATTTTCTCGGATTGTCCTTTTCGAATGGGTCGTCAATGATCGTGATCATCGGGCTTGCGATCTGCTCGCCGAGCTTGCCCGCGAGCAGTGAAAGGCCCTTCTGGACGCTTCCCGCGAAGAACATCGAGCAGAACGCCTGGAGAAGATCGCCCGCCGCGTCGTTGCGAAGAAGGATCCGGTATTCGCCGGAATCGACGGTCTTTGCGTTGAACTGCATCAGGGCGTTGTCGACGCTCTCCTTGATGATATCCTGATAATCCGTGATCTCCGGGCCGAATTTGAAGGCGTAGCTCGAGTGCTCGTCCTCGCCCTGGCGGAGGATCGCGCCGATGACGGCGGAGGAATATGTTTCCTCGGTATCGGCTTTAAGGCCGAGGGTGTTGTGGATATGGATCCTCGAAACGCCGGTGTCGATCGAGCAGTGCGCGGTGCGGTTGACACGATCGTCGAAGGCGAGCGTATCCTTTTCGAGGTTCAGTGCGAGCTCGATCTTCTCATCCTCGCTCATATCTACGACGGGATTCGGCTTTTTCTCAATCTCCGGATATTCGCATGCGCCTTGCATCGGGTTCTCATCGGTATTCTCGATCGCCTTTGCGTTGTCGATCGCGTGGTCGACAAGGCTTTCCGCATCCTCGAACACCTCGGTATAGGCATAGCCGCTCTTGCCGCCGTAGATGACGCGGAGGTTGAAGCCGTTGGTGCTTTCGATCGAGTATTTGGAAAGCTCGCCCTTCAGAACGTTGACGGAGAAGCCGTCGGTCGCCATCGAGCAGACTTCGGCATTCTCGCAGCCCTTTTCAAGAGCAAGTTTGAAGCATTCGTCTTTGAACTGTTCAAAAGTCATTATAAAGCACCTCCTTTGCCGCCGACGACGATCTCGCTGACGCGGATCCTGGGCTGACCGACATTGGTCGGGATGCTGCCGGAAAGTGAGCCGCACATGCCGGGCGCCATCCACATCTTCCTGCCGATGCGGTCGATCTTCATAAGGACCTCCGCGCCTTTGCCGATCAGCGTTGCGCCGCGGACCGGGCAGAGGATCCTGCCGTCGCGCACCCAATAGCCTTCGCTTACGGCGAAATTGAATTCGCCTGTGAGCGGATTGACCGAGCCGCCGCCCATCTTCGCGGCGAAGAGGCCCTCGCCCATCGTGCGGAGCATCTCTTCTTCATCGTCATTGCCGGGCGCGAAGAAGGTATTGGTCATACGGGAAGTCGGGGCGAAGGTGTAATCCTGACGCCTGCCGCTGCCGGTGATCGGGTGATTCATCAGGCGCGAGCCGAGGATATCGACGAGATAGGTCTTGAGGATGCCGTTTTCGATCAGGCGGTTGCACTGCGAGGGATTGCCCTCGTCGTCGAAGTGCATCGTTCCCCATTCGCCGGGTAGCGTGCCGTCGTCGACCGCGTTGACGATCGGGCTTGCGATCTGCTGGCCGAGCTTTCCGCAGAAGACGGAGTTGCCGCGGCCGACGCTCGTCGCTTCAAGACCGTGGACGCAGGCTTCGTGGAGGATGACGCCGCCGAAGCCGCCGTCGATCACGACGGGAACGGTGCCAGCCGGGCATTCCGGCGCGTGGAGCATCGTCACAGCGGTCTTTGCGGCTTCCCTGCCGACTTCCTCGATATCGATCTTTTCGTTATAGGCCTCGAAGCCCATGCCGTAGCCGGGCGAGCAGGTGCCGGTCTGCGCCTCGCCGTTCGCCATCGCGACGGCCTGCACTGCGGTGCGGACGCGGGGACGGCGGTCCTCCGCATGGACGCCCTCGCTGTTATAGACCCATGTGCGGTGGTCGAAATCCGAATAATTGGCGACGACCTGGGTGACTTCACCGGAATGCGCCTTCGCGGCGTTCGTGGCTTTGCGCATCAGCTCGATGCGCTTCGCGTTGTCGATCTCGCTGAACGGGATCTTCGCAAACGATTTGCCGATGCGGTCGATGCAGATCGATTTCGCTTCGAATTCCTTTTCACCCTTGAGCGCGGATGCGGCCGCCCTTGCGCAGGCGAGAAGCGCCGCCTCGCTCGTATCGGCGGAATAGGCGTATGCGCTCCTCGTGCCCTTGAGCACGCGGACGCCGGCGCCGACCTGGCGCTTGTAGTTCGCATTTTCGACCTTTCCGTCGATCATGGTCATTGTGTTCGATTCGGTATCCTGCAGGTACAGTTCCGAAAAATCTCCGCCCGTACGAAGCGCTTCGTCCAGAACGGCGTTTACGATGCTGCTTTTAACCAAATTTAGCACCTCCGTATATATTTTTCCAGTATCATTATACCATAAAAGTACGCATATGCAAGCGCTTTTTTTGTCTAAGGCCGTTCGGGCGGAAAAGAAACAAGCCGGGAAGACGTTTCCCGGCTTGTGGTGGTTTGAGGTTCGATTGCTGTGAGAAGCCGTTACTTATCCGTCAGCTTTTCCGACGGCAGTGCTGCCGCTTTCCCTCAGAGAGGAAGACTTACGCTGCGGAGAAGAACTCACTTTGTGAGTTCTTCCATCTCGTCGAGAAGCTCGTTGAAGAGCGCGAGGCCGTCTTCGATCGGCTTCGGGGAGGCCATGTCGACGCCGGCGATCCTGAGAAGCGAGATCGGATCCTTGCTCGAGCCGCCGCTCAGGAAGCGGAGATAATCCTCGACGGCGGGCTTGCCTTCCTTGAGGATGCGGTTCGCGATCGCGACTGCGGCGGAGAAGCCTGTCGCATACTGGAAGACGTAGTAGTTATAGAAGAAGTGCGGGATGCGCGCCCACTCGACGGAGATCAGCTTGTCGACGGTGATATCCTCGCCGAAATATTTCTTGTTCAGCGCGTAATACGCCTCGTTCATCATGTCGGCGGTCAGCGTCTCCCCCGCCTCCACCTTTTCATTCATCCAAAGCTCGAACTCGGCGAACATGGTCTGGCGGTAAACGGTTCCGCGGAACTGCTCGAGGAAGTGGTTGATCAGGTACGCGCGCTCCTTCTTATCCGTCGTTTTGCCGAGCAGATGGCGGACGAGCAGCACTTCGTTGCAGGTCGAAGCGACCTCCGCGACGAAGATCACATAATTGCGATACGCGATCGGCTGATTCTTCACGGAATAATAGGTGTGCATCGAATGGCCCATTTCGTGCGCGATCGTGAACATGCTGTCGAGGGTGTCCTTCTGGTTCAAAAGAACGTAGGGATGCGGGTCGCCGCCGGCGGAATAGGCGCCGCTGCGCTTGCCCTCGTTCTCATATACGTCGATCCAGCGGTTATCGAAGCCGGATTTCAGCACCTTGAGGTAATCTTCGCCAAGGGGCTGCAGCGCCTCCATGATGATCTCCTTCGCCTTTTCATAGGGGATCTCGCTGTCCGCATCCGCGATGATCGGCATATAGAGGTCGTACATGTGCATCTCGTCGAGGCCCATCAGCTTCTTGCGGAGGCCGACGTAGCGGTGCAGATACTTGAGGTTCGCATTTACGGTGTCGACGAGGTTATGATAGACGGATTCGGGAACTTCGGTCCTTGAAAGCGCGGCTTCGAGATTGCTGCCGTATTTCCTTGCGCGGGAATAGAAGGTGAGCTGCTTCATCTGCGCGTTCAGGAACGCGGCGGAGGTGTTCTTATAGCTCTCGAAGGTGCCGTGGAGGGATTCGAACGCCTGGCGGCGGACGTCGCGCTCCGGATTCTCGAGGAGCGGCACATAGGAGCCCTGAGTGACCTGGTATTCGGTGCCGTCCGCTCCGTGGATCGCCGGGAACTTCAGGTCGGCATTGCGGAAGGAAGAAGCGATCTCCTGCGCGGAATTCGCGACCTCCGAAACGGAAGCGAGCAGCTTTTCTTCGGCGTCGGAAAGGATATGCTCGCGCTGGGCGCGGACCCTGTCGAGCTTGCGGCGGTAGAGCTCAAGCTCCGGCTTCGCCTTATAGAAGCCCTCGAGGACGTCGTCGGGTATCGCAAGCAGCTCCGGCGTTTCGAAGCTTGCGGCGCTCGCGATCGCGACGTATGCGCCCATGAAGCGGCCTTTCATGCCCTGATAGAAGCTGTTGCCGGTATCCTCATCGGCGCGGCGCATGCAGTATTCGGCAACGCGTTCGAGCTTTACTTCGAGCTCATCGGAGTATTTTAAGTAGTTAAAGAGCGTTTCGGCGCTCTCGACGAGACGGCCCGCGAACGCCGCAAGCTTTTCGGGCACGGCGCGCAGCTCTTCGAGCGCTTCGTTCCAAAGCTCGTCCGTTGCGAAGATATCCTCGAGCGCCCAGGTGTATTCCTTCTTGACCTCGCTCCTCTTGGGGATCTGTTTCTGTTTTGCCATAAATAACCTCCTTGGACCGTCCGCTCCGGGCGGACTCTTTCGCAGGCGATTATATCATATTCCCCCGCGCTAAAACAAGCTTGAATTGTTTTCCTCCGGCTTTGCGGCCGCCGGTTTTCATTTACTGCAAATATAAATAAGAAAATTTTGTGTCTTTTTTTAAAAAACTGTTCAAATTTCATTTGATTTGTGTTATGATATAGTCGAGTTAATGGATTATGATGGAATAGTATGGATTCTTATTCGAATTTCATTCTTTTCCTTCAGGAATCCTGCTTGCAAGGAGGGTGCGATGCATTTTAACGACATTATAAATGCTATCGGGAACGGTTTCCTCGAATTCCGTTTTCAGGATCTTCTGGATATCCTGATCATAGCGTTTATCGTTTATAAAATCATAGACGTTTCCGTCAACACGAGAGCGTACCAACTTTTGAAAGGTCTCGGGCTCCTGCTCGTGATCATGCTGCTGAGCACGTTATTCAACCTCTACACGGTCAGCTTCCTTTTGAACACGCTGCTCGTTTCGGGAATCGTGATCGTGTTCGTGCTGTTCCAGCCGGAGCTGCGGCGCGCACTCGCGCATATCGGCGGGAGGTTCAAATTCAACCTTTCCGGGCGTTCGGAAGCCGACAACAGCCTCATCGTACGCGAGCTTTCCAATGTTCTGATCCGTCTTTCGAAGCGCAAGGTCGGCGCGCTGATCGTGATCGAGCGCGATACGAAGCTCGATGAATACCTTCCGACGGGGACCCGCGTCGATGCGGAGATCAGCGGCGCGCTGATCGAAAACATCTTCGAGCCGAACACTCCCCTGCACGACGGCGCCGTTATCATCCGCGATCACCGCATCCACTACGCCTCCTGCGTCCTTCCGCTTTTCAGCGATCCGAATATTTCAAAGGAGCTCGGGACCCGCCACCGCGCAGCGCTCGGCATCTCCGCCGTTTCGGATTGCCTTGCTCTCGTTGTTTCGGAGGAGACCGGCGTCATCTCCTACGCGGAAAACAGCAAGCTTACAAGGTATCTCGATAAATCCGCGCTGACCGATCTTCTTGACCGGGAATTCAACCCTCAGAAACCCGAAAAGAAAAAGTTTTCATTCCTGCCGAAGAGGTTCTTTAAAAATGAAAAGAAATGAAGCAGACAACAGAAACCGTTTGAGCGGAGACGCCGGCGCCCCCGCCCAGTCGCAATCGGAAAACCTGATCCAGCATAATAAGCGCGCTGCCGCCGTTCAGGAAAAGCTCGACGCGGAGAATGAGCAGGGCTCGGGCGTTATCGACGGGATGACCGGAACATTCCGCCGCATCGATACCGAAAAAGAATCCGGCAAGGCGGAAACCGATCTGCCTTGGTATAAACGCACGTTTTTCCGCAAGATTCGGTATGCGCTTGTCGCATTGATCATTGCTCTGACCCTTTGGGGCTATGTGCTCATGAGCCAGAACCCTTCAAGGACCAAAACCGTTGAGAACGTTAAGCTGAACTTCGAAGTCGGTGCCGAATCCGACCTTAAATCGAGAGGTCTGATCGTCAATGACGACCTCAACGAGCTTTTGAGCACCGTTAATGTCAACGTGCGCACAACACTCAACGATCTGCCCCGATTCAATTCATCCATGACGGATGTTGTGACAGCGACCATCAGCCTCAGCGATATTCGTGAGCCTGGCACCTATGTGCGCAATATCGTTGCGACCTCGAGCATCGGGACCGTTGAATCCGTTGAGCCGAGGACCGTCACCATTACCGTTGAGAACCTCCGCGCGGCCAGCGTTCCGATTATTGCCGAATTCGTCAACGAGCTGCCCGAGGGTTATTGGCATGATGAGCCGAAGCTTTCCCAGTCCAGCATCACCGTTACCGGTCCCGAGAGCGTTATCAGCCAGATCCGCGCGGGCAAATGCGTTATCGATCTGAATGATCTGACCGACAAGCTGTATCTTTCCTTCCCCGTCGTTTTCCTGGACGCCGAGAATGAAGAGATCGAGCTCACGAATGTCATCGACACCGTTCCTTCCGTCATCGTGACGATGGACGTTTTCCCGACGAAGGAATTCAACGTAAAGGATCTTATCAATGTTGAGGGAGTGAACGAAGAGCTCTATACTTATACTGTAAGCGTTGCGCCGGAGACGATCCGGCTCGCCGCGCCGCAGAGCGTGCTGGACAACATCGAAGAACTCGGTATCGATCCGTTCGTTATAACCGATTTCAACGTCGGCACGCCTGTCAAGAGGGTCATCACGCTCACCGGCATTCCCGAAGAAGCGATCAATCTCAGCGCTGTCCAGAACCGTGTGATCGTGACCGTCGATATTTTCGACAGGATCGTTGAAATGAAATTCGGTTACCAGTTCTCCGAAGATGATATCATAAACAAGCAGCAGAATATCGCTTACCAGATCAGGACCGTTTCGAACGTCTACAATATTGTCTTCAAAGGCCCCGCGCGGCTGCTGAACGAGCTTTCGGCAGATGATATTTCGCTTACAGTCAACGCGGCCGGATATGTCAACGAAGCCGATTATACCGTAATGCCGGAGCTCACTGTCAGCGGAAATCCGGCATGGCTCACCGACGGCTCGGTTCAGTATTCGTTTGACAGTGTCATTCTCCACGTTTCGCCGAAGCCTTTGGATTAAGGCGAAGTCATTCGGGCTTTCTGTATAAAGAATCGATACCATGCAACTGATCGCAACCAATCTGAATCTTCCCTTCAACGCGGACGAATCCGCGCTGAAGCTGCTGCTTTCTTCCTTCATCCGCATCGCGCCCGACGAGATCGGAGCAATGCGCATCGTCCGCCATTCGCTCGACGCGAGGGACAAGGCGGATATCCGCAGCATCTACTCCGTCAGCTTCGAACTTTCCGAATCGAACGCGAAGCGCGTTGCGGCGCTCGAGCTCAAAAACATCGGCAGAGCGCCGGAGCTTCCGGATGAAACGCCTGCTTTCGGCGAAGCCGTACAGCCTGCCCCCGTCGTTGTCGTCGGTCTCGGCCCGGCGGGGCTTTTTGCGGCCTATGAGCTTGCGCGCTATGGATATAAGGTCATCGTTCTCGAGCGCGGAAAAGCGCTTCCCGAAAGGAAAAAGGACGTTGATACCTTTTTCACCCACGCCGTGCTCGACCCGAGCAGCAACATCATGTTCGGCGAAGGCGGCGCAGGCACTTTTTCCGACGGCAAGCTCACCACGAGGATCAAGGATCCCCGCGCGAAGACGATCCTCGATACGCTGATCCGCTTCGGTGCGGATGAAAATATCGCCGTTGAAGCGAAGCCGCATATCGGCACGGACGTGCTTTCAAAGGTCGTTCTCAACATGCGCCATGCGCTCGAGGAGCTCGGCGCCGAGATCCGCTTCGGTTCAACGGTCACGGACTTCAGCTCGAAGGACGGGATCATCGATTCCGTAACGGTCAACGGAAGCGAGAAGATTCCCTGCTGCGCCGCCGTTTTCGCGATCGGTCAGGCCGCGCGCGACACCTACCGCATGCTCGTTTCGAAAGGGCTCGAAATCGTTCCGAAGCCCTTCGCCGTCGGCGTACGCATCGAGCATCCGCAGAGCTTCATCGACCGCTCGCAGTACGGCAAATTCGCCGGTCATCCCCGCCTCGGCGCGGCCTCGTATCAGCTCACGGCGAAGAGCGGTTCGCGCGGCGTCTATACCTTCTGCATGTGCCCCGGCGGCGTCGTGGTCGCATCCTCCTCCGATAAGGATCAGGTCGTCACCAACGGCATGAGCTATCACGCCCGCGACGGCAAAAACGCGAATTCCGCGATCATCGTGCAGGTCAACCCCTCCGATTTCGGCAGCGACCCGCTTTCCGGAATCGTTTTCCAGGAAAAGATCGAGAACGCCGCATTCCGTCTCGGCGGCGGCGATTACTCCGCGCCCGCGATGATGGTCGGCGATTTCCTCACCGGCAAAAAGCCGACGGGCTTCGGCGGCGTCACTCCGACCTACCGCCCGAACGTCGTCCCGCGCGATATTTCCAAATGCATGCCGCCCGTCATCGCGAACGGTATCAGGGAGGGCATCCGCGTTTTCGCCCGCCAGATCAAGGGCTTCGATATGTATGACGCGGTCCTCACGGCCGTCGAAAGCCGCTCGAGCGCTCCTGTGCGCATTCAGCGCGGCGAGGACGGGCAGGCGACCCGCATGAAGGGCCTTTACCCCGTCGGCGAAGGCGCAGGTTACGCCGGCGGCATCGTCAGCGCCGCCGTGGACGGTCTTCGCGCCGCGGAGAGGATAATCGCGCAGTATAAACCCGCAGAATAAAATCCCGAAAAGGTCAGGATATGAAAAAATACATTATTGTAATCGGTAATTTCGGCTCCGGCAAGACCGAGCTTGCGCTCAACCTTGCCTTTAACGCCGCGAAGGATCAAAAGGTCACGCTCGTTGACCTCGATATCATAAACCCGTATTTTCGCTCCTCCGAAAGGAAAAAGGAGCTCGACGCCGCCGGCATCCGCCTCTTCTCGCCCTCCTTCGTCAGCATGGGCGTCGAAGTCCCGAGCCTTCCCGCGGAGATCTATTCCGTTTTCTCGAATGACAGCGACGTCGTCATCTTCGACGTCGGCGGCGACGCTGCCGGCGCGATCGCACTCGGGCAGTACAAGCGCTTTTTGAAGGATATCGAAAACGTCGAAACGCTCTACGTCATCAATTCCCGCCGTCCGTTTTCCTGCGAGCTCGATTTCAATATCGACATGATCGGCAAGGTCACGGAAGCGGGCCGCGTCGGCGTAAATGCCGTCGTCAACAATACAAATCTTTCCCAGGAAACGACCGTCCGCGAGCTGATCGACGGTTACGATATGGTCCGCAGGGTCTGCGAGGCTACGGGGCTGACCGTTAAATACACGACCGGATGCGAACCCGTGATCTCCGAATTCAAAAAATACGCCGAAGAAAACGGCCTCGATCCGCGCTACGTCGGCGAGGTTTACCCGATCGAGCGCTATATGCACCGCGACTGGGCCCGCTTCACCGAAAGCGGTCTGTGAGCCTCCCGTCAATGGGTATCAACGGCAAAACCGTCCCCGGCATCGACGCCGGCAGCGCCGCGGCCTTCACCGGGCACCGCGCAGAGAACCTTCCCTGGCGCTTCAATGACGCGGATTCCGCATGCTGTGCGCTGAGAGCCGCCCTTGCCTCCGCGATCGAAGCGGCTTACGCCGAGGGGAAGCGGATCTTCCTTTCCGGCATGGCGACCGGTACGGATACCTATGCCGCGGAGGAAGTGCTGCTTTTGAAACGGAAACATCCCGATATGCGGCTTGTCTGCGTGTTTCCCTGCCCTTCGAACGATCCGCGCGCGCTGCGCATCGCCGACTCCGCCGACGAATGCCTCCTGCTGAACGGCGAATATGTGCCGGGCTGCATGCAGCAGCGCAACCGCTTTCTTGTTGAAAATTCCTCGCTCATCATCGCCTGCTACGACGGGCGGCATGAGGGCGGGACTTACCAAACGCTTTGCCTTGCGCAGGAAAAAGGCCTCCGGATCATGCTGATCGGGCCGTAACTGCGCTTATTACCGGAGTTAATCATGCCTTTACTGGGTGTTCGCAATTTAAAAAAAGCTTTCGTCGAGCGCGTGCTTTTCGAGGATATCTCCTTCGAAGTGGACGCGAACGACCATATCGGTTTTGTCGGAGTCAACGGCTGCGGCAAATCAACGCTCTTCCGCATCCTTCTCGGCGAGGAGCCCTATGACGAGGGCGATATCTACATTTCCTCCGAAACGAAGATCGGAAGCATGCAGCAGAAGGTATCGAACGACGATATCTCGCTCTATGATTACACGCTCGAGGTCTTTTCGGAGCTCATCAATATCGAAGCGGAGCTCGACGGCATCGCTTCGATCCTTTCCGAAAACGGACCGGACGAAAGGCTGATCCTGCGCCAGCAGCGCCTCCACGACCGCTATTACAGTCTTGAGGGAACGACCTTCCGCGCAAGGACGCGCTCGACGCTGCTCGGCCTCGGCTTCACGGAGGATGAGCTTTCAAGGAGCATCCGCACCTTCAGCGGCGGCCAGAAGAACAAGGCGCAGCTTGCGAGGCTGCTGCTTTCCGATTCGAACCTCATGCTCCTCGACGAGCCGACCAACCACCTTGATATCTCCTCGATCGAGTGGCTCGAAAACTTCCTTGCCGGCTATCGCGGCGCGTTCATCGTCATCTCCCACGACCGTTATTTTCTCGATAAGGTCACGAACCGCACGATCGAGCTCAAGGACAGGCGGCTCTTCGTTTCGAAGGGCAATTATTCCCGCCATCTGGAGCTGCGCAGCACGGCGCGCGAGCTTGAAGTCCGCCGTTTCCTCCGCACTCAGAAGGAGATCAAAAGGATCGAGTGCATCGTCGAGCAGCAGCGGCGCTGGGGCCAGGCGCATAATTTCGTAACCGCCGCATCAAAACAAAAGCAGGCGGACAGGCTAAAGGAGACCCTTGTCGAGCCCGAACGCGACAGCGCTTCGATCCGCTTCCGGTTCAACGCGAAGGAGGTCAGCGGCAACGACGTGCTCGTTGCAAAGCAGCTTTCCAAAGCCTTCGACGGCAAGCAGGTTTTCAAGGGCGTCGATATGCTGATCAAAAAGGGCGAAAAGGTCTTCCTGCTCGGCGACAACGGCTCCGGCAAAACGACCCTTCTCAATATCCTTGCGGGCAGGATCCGGCCCTCCTCCGGCGCGTTCTATCTCGGCGCGCACGTCGAAGCGGCCTATTACGAGCAGGCGCTCGTCCCCTCCGACCCGAATATCAGCGTTCTGAACGACGTTTGGGACAAGTATTATACCACCATGACCCGTGCGGAGGTCTGCAACGCGCTTGCGGCGTTCCTTTTCCGCGGCGACGACGTAAATAAGCCCCTTGGGATGCTCTCCGGCGGCGAGCTTGCGAGGGTCCAGCTCCTGAAGCTGATGCTGACCCGCTGCAATCTCCTTTTCCTTGACGAGCCGACCAACCACCTTGACATCGCCTCGAGGGAAGCGCTTGAAAACGCGCTCGAGGAATATAACGGCACGATGCTGATCGTGACGCACGACCGCTACCTCGTCAACCGCCTTGCCGACAGGATCCTCCGCATGACGCCGAACGGGCTCGAGGAATACATCGGCGGCTACGACGACTATCTCGAAGCGCTTGCGCGGAAGGATCAGAACGGCGCCGAGCCCGAAAAGAATCTTTCGCAGAACGCGATCGATTACCGTGAAAAGAAACAGCAGCAGAGCGCCGTCAACCGCGCGAAGGGCGAAAGGGAGCGCGCCGAAAAGGCCGTCGTCAAGGCGGAAGCGGAGCTAAATGCGCTTGAAGAGGAGCTCGCCTCCCCCGCCTGCGCCTCCGATTACAAAAAGGCCGTGGAGCTTTCCGCAAAGGCCGACCGCATGCGTCAGGAGCTTGAAAAGCTCTATAAGAACTGGGAGGAAGCCGAAGAAAAGCTCTCCGCTCTCACAGGCGAAAATTAGTCCCTGCTCGATTTGCGGATTCATCAGCATTTTTGAAGCCGTACTGCATACGGCATTGAAAGGAGTTATGTTTTGTCCAAAGCACTGACCGAGAAACTGAGGATCATACCCCTCGGCGGTCTCGGAGAGATCGGGAAGAACATGACCGCGCTCGAATACGGCGATGATATGATCGTCATCGACTGCGGCCTCGCCTTTCCGGATGAAGATATGCTCGGCATCGATATGGTCATTCCCGACATATCGTACCTTGAAGCGAATAAACAAAAACTGCGCGCGTTCGTGATCACGCACGGGCATGAGGACCATATCGGTTCGCTCCCCTACGTTCTCGATAAAGTCAAAGCCCCCGTTTTCGGAACGCGCTTCACCCTTGCTCTCATCGAGCACAAGCTCGAGGAGCATAACATCATCGACGCGGTCCTGCACTGCATCGTGCCCGGGGACGCCGTTGAGCTCGGCTGCTTCAAGGTCGAGTTCATCAAGGTCAACCATTCCGTTCCCGGCGCCGTCGCGCTCGCCATAACAACGCCCGTCGGCGTCGTGATCCATACCGGCGATTTCAAGGTCGACTATACCTCTCTTGACGATGAGCCGATCGACATCAACCGCTTCGCCTCCTACGGCAGCGAGGGCGTGCTTGCGCTGATGATGGACAGCACCAACGCGGAGCTCGAGGGCGTCACGCCCTCCGAAAGGGAGCTCGGCAAGACCTTCGAAAAGGTCTTCACGGAAGCCGAGGGCCGCGTGATCGTCGCCTCATTCGCCTCCAACGTCTACCGTATCCAGCAGGTCATAGACACGGCAGTCCGCCATGGCCGCGTGATCTGCTTCCAGGGCCGTTCGATGGTCAATATCGCCCGCATCGCCTATGAGCACGGGTATCTGAACCTTCCCGACAACAGCGTCGTGGATATCGACCAGCTCAAAAATTACGAGAACAACCGCATCTGCGTGCTCACGACCGGCAGCCAGGGCGAATCGATGAGCGGGCTTTTCCGCATGGCGAACGCCAACCACCGCCTGATCGTCGGCAAGGGCGACACCGTCATCATCTCCGCTTCCGCGATCCCAGGCAACGAGCGCAGCGTCGGCCGCGTAATCAACCAGCTTTTCCGCCGCGGTGCGAACGTGATCTACGACCGCCTTGCGGACGTCCATGTTTCCGGCCACGCGCGGCGTGAGGAGCTGAAGCTCATGTTCCGCTTGCTGAAGCCGAAGTATTTCATCCCCGTCCACGGCGAAACGCGGCACCTTTACCGCCACGCCCGCCTTGCGGAGGAGATGGGCATCAGCCCCGGCAATGTTTTCGTTATGGATAACGGCAACATCCTCGAGATCGACCATAAGGAAGCGAAGCTGAACGGCAGCGTTTCCTCCGGCTCGATCCTCGTCGATGGCCTCGGCGTCGGCGACATCGGTTCGACCGTGCTCCGCGAAAGGCGCCTGCTTTCCCAGGAGGGCATGTTCTCCATCATCATCCCCGTTCAGAAATCGACGGGCGACCTTATCGGCCTTCCGGAGATCATCACGCGCGGCTTCATCTACCTCAAGGATGCGGATGAGCTGATCGCCGAAGCGAAGCAGTACGCCTTCGATCAATCGGTCCAGCTTCTCGAAAAGCACAAGGGGCCGGACTGGACGGCGTTCAATGCGGCGATGAAGAGCGCGATGAAGGCCTTCCTTCTCAACAAAACGAAGCGCACGCCGATCATCGTTCCGATCGTCGTGGACATCGAGCTTTAAACCGAACAAGCTGCGGAAACGTTACTATTATAAGGACCTATGGACGAGATCAGGCAAAAAACAGCCGAGCTTGCCGCTCTTTTGAAGGAAAGCGACGAATATGCTGATTTCAGCAGGGCGGCGAAAGCCGCCGACCGCAGCGCATCCGGCACGGCGCTCCTCGGCGAATACCGCAGGCTCCGACAAAAGCTTCAAGCGGCGGAGCTATCCGGCGCGGACTGCACGGACGAGCTTGAAAAGCTCCAAAAGCTCGGTGAGTTGCTGCAGATGGACCCCGTGACGAGCGAATACCTTTTCGCCGAATACCGGCTGAACAAACTGCTCGCGGAGATCTATAAGGATCTTGCCGGGGCCGTCGGAGCGGATCTCGGACTGACCGACTGATGCGTCTTTTCGCAAACATCAAACCGACTTTACGGGGTTTTGAATATGAAACCGAAAAAAATGCTTCAAAAAGAAACGATCGGCGTTAACGATCGGAATAACGCTCCTTCCGGCGCAGAGACGGAAGATTTCGGGCTGGATGAATTTTTGAACGACTTCGATCCGGATGCTTTTGAATCCGAAGAAGCGGCTGCAAAGGCGAAAACTTCGGCCGAAGCGGGCATCGCGGCTGCGGATGAACTCAGCGGCCCCGCGGCTGATGAAGTATCCGAACCTGCGGCAGCGCCCGCTGAATTCGAAGCGGTTCCTTCAGCAGCAGTGCCCGAAGCCGACGATAATGCCTTCTTTGAGGATGCAGTCTTCGAGATCCCCGAAGAAGCGGAAATCAGCGCTGACCCCGCAGAGACCGCGGACAGCGTTATCCGGGACGGCGCCGACGAAAGCGGCAGTTATGTAGAGATCGACGATTCCGAACTCGAAAGCGATTATGAAGACATTACGGCTTCTTCATTCGGCGAAGATCTTGAAGAAGACGATCCGCTCCGTTTCAAGCTTCCCGGCGAGGAAAGCGAAGTCTTCGACGGTGTTCTTTCTCCCGAGAAGGAGAACAGGCTTTACACGACCGTGAACTTCCCCGCCGTGCCGAAGCCCGTCGATCAGCTCCGTTCAGACGCCGAACGCTATGAAAAGAAAGCGCGCGGCGATGACGGCGAAAAAGACGCAAAAACCGAACGAAAGAAGAAATTCAAAAAAGGCATGAGGATTTTTTGGAGAATTTGGAAGGTCATAAGGATACCGATCATCATCGGCGTAACGCTTCTCATCACATACCTGCTTTTATCGAAGGTCGGGAAGAAGCTTTATGAAAACTACCTCCTGCCCGTTGACCCGAACGACAATTCGCCCGTCGTCGTCACGATTCCCGACGGCAGCGGCGCTTCTGCGATCGCGAAGATCCTTTACGAGGCCGGCGGCGAGGATCAGCCCGGCCTGATCCGCCATAAAGCGGTTTTCAAGGTTTACGTTGACTTCATCGGCAAGTCTTCGAGACTCCAGGCCGGAACATACGTGCTTTCAAGGAACATGGGCATTCCCGATATAGTCGACGTCATATGCCGCGGCGAACCGCCGAGGGAGACGACGCGCATCAAAGTCGTCGAAGGTATGACGATCGAAGCGATGGCCTCGAAGCTCGTTTCCGACGGCATACTCGAGAGCCCAGACCGTTTCCTCGAGCTTTGTGTCACGGGTGAAGCCTTCGTCAAGGATCATCCGTTCATTGCAGATATTCCCGTCGACGAGACCGGCGAAAGGCGCTATGTGCTCGAAGGCTTCCTCTTCCCCGACACCTATGAGATCTATGTCGGCGCGAACGAAGAAACGATCATCGACAAGATGCTCTCACGTTTCGAGCAGATCTTCGGTTCGGTTTATTCCGCGCGTGCGGAAGAGCTCGGGCTCAGCATGTATGAGATCGTAACCCTTGCCTCGACGATCGAGAAAGAAGCGAGGGTCAGCGAGGACTTTGCAAAGGTTTCCGCAGTATTCTACAACCGCATCGACCGCGATATGTCGCTCGATTCCGACGCAACGCTCGAATACATCCTCAAGACCGGTTCGATCAGCCTGACGGATGAGCAGCTTGCGACCCCGTCCGGCTACAATACGCATATCAACCGCGGCCTGCCGCTCGGCCCCGTCTGCAACCCGGGCAACACGGCGATCAACGCCGCGCTCTACCCGAATTCCGAATACATGGAGGAGGCTTATCTGTACTTCTGCCTTATGGATTCGAAGACCGGCGCCCTCGTTTACGCAAAGACGCTCGCCGAGCACAATTCGAACGTTGCGAAATACAGCCCGGATTGGTAATATGAGCTTCAACGGTTTTTCAAAAGAAACATTCGAATTCCTTTTCGAGATCACCTTCAACAACAATGTTGAATGGTTCGGCGAAAACAGGAAGCGCTATGAGAAATTCGTTCGCGATCCGATGCGCGCGCTCGCCGCGGAGCTGATGCCCACCGCGCTCTCGATCGACCCTTCGTTCAACCCGGTCGTCAACTCCTCCGTTTCGAGGATCCGCCGCGATACGCGCTTCACCTACGATAAATCGCCCTTCCGCAACCATATGTGGATCGGCTTCCGCTACCCGAACACGCGCATCAGCGAGGGCTGCACGCTTTATTTCGAGATCACGCCGAACGGGTATTCCTACGGTATGGGCTTCTATACGACATCGACCGCCTTCATGGCGGCATACCGCAAACGCCTGCTCGCCGATCCCGAAGGCTTCCTCAAGCTTGCGAAGGCGCTTGAAAAGAGGGGGCTGCGTGTCAGCGGCGAGCCGTATAAAAGGGATCATTTCCCGGATGCTCCGGAGGAGATCAAGCCCTACATCAATCTCAAATATTTCTATTGGACAAGGGGCTTCGAGGGCGTTTCGGAGCTGATCGCGCCCTCCGACATCGGCGAAAGGCTGAAGGCAGAGTTTAAAGCATGCGAACCGATGTACCGGCTGATGCAGTCGGTGCTGGCTTCCGTTTGCGAAGCGCAGAACTGAAGAGATCGAATTGGACAGGCCGCACCGCAAAACCGAAGAATGCAATGAAATGACGCGAAAGGGCAAAATGCCCTTTCGTTTGCTTGATTTTCTCACTATCGCGGCCGTCGTGCTCATAAGCCTCGCTCCGCTGCTGTTTCTTCCGAAGGACGAAGGCAAAACCGTCGTCATAACCTGGCACGGCGAGGAGATCTACCGCGGAAGTATCACGAAGGATCAAACGGTTGTCACACCCGACGGGCTCAATACGATCGTGATCGAAAACGGCTCCGTTCGAATGGAAAGCGCCGAATGCAGGGACAGGATCTGCGTCCGCTCCGGCGCGGTGTCGCCCTCGCATCCGATCGTCTGCCTGCCGAACAGGGTCGTTGTGACAGTTATCGGAACGGAGGAGGTGGACAGCGGAACATGGTAAAGCTCGGCTCATTTTCTCCGACAAAAAAACTTGCCCTTGCTGCGCTGATCGCCGCCGCGGCGATAATCGTGCACACCGTCGAAGCGCTGCTTCCGCCGCTGATTCCCGGCATTCCGGTCCGCCTCGGCCTTGCGAACGTTTTCACGCTGCTTGCGCTGATGCTGCTCGGCGCGCCTTATGCTGCTGCCGTCGCCGTTGTCCGCTGCGTCGTCGCCGTCTTCATAACCGGCGCCGTTTCCCAGCTTCCGTACAGCCTTGCCGGAGCCCTGCTCTCGTTCGCGGCGATGCTCCTTCTTGAGCCCCTGCGAAAGAGGGATCGGCTCTCCGCCGTCGGCGAAAGCGTTTTCGGCGCGTTTGCCTTCAACCTCGGCCAACTCGGCGTCGGCATGCTGATCGCCGGGCAGGCAATGTTCTATTACTTCCCCGTGATGAGCCTTCTTTCGGTGCCGACAGGCATTTTCACAGGCCTCATCGCACACTATATTTTCAGAGTATTAAGCAGGAATTTCAATGCCGAACAAACCGATCAAAAAGGCGGAGCTGCTTGCTCCCGCCGGTAATTTCGAAAGGCTGAAGGCCGCTGTCCGCTACGGAGCGGACGCCGTTTATCTTGGCACGACCGCATTCTCCCTCCGCAACATGGCCGATAATTTCACGCTCGATGAGCTTCGCGAAGCCGTGCGCTATTCGCATGAACGCGGAGTCAAGGTCTATGTCACGGTCAACGCCTTCATGCGCGACAGCGAACTTGCCTCTCTTGCGGATACGCTCGTTTCGATCGCCGACGCCGGTGCCGACGCGCTGATCATCAACGATCCTTCGGTCATCCGCACGGCGCGGCGTGTGATCCCGGATATGCCCCTCCACCTCAGCACCCAGGCGAACACGCTGAATTCCGAAGCGGCGCTTTTCTGGCACGAGCAGGGCGTTTCGAGGATCGTCCTCGCGCGCGAGCTGACGATCCGGGAGATCGCCGAAATGCGCCTGAAGCTGCCCGAAACGCTGGAGCTCGAAGCCTTCGTTCACGGCGCTATGTGCGTCAGCTATTCCGGGCGCTGCCTTCTGAGCAACTATATCGCCGGCCGGGACAGCAACAGGGGCGAATGCGTTCAGCCCTGCCGCTGGAGCTATGAATTCCGCGAGCGCGGCAAAAACGGTGAATTCTTCACGCTCGAGACCGAGCCTACCGGCAGCTATATCCTGAATTCCCGTGATATGTGCATGGCCGAGCATCTCGACGAGCTTATCGACGCCGGCGTCGTCAGCCTCAAGATCGAGGGCCGAATGAAATCGATCCTCTATGCCGCAACGGTCGTCAATGCCTACCGCATGGCGCTCGACGGCGCTGATATGGGCGTCGTTATGGACGAGCTGAACCGCATCAGCCACCGTCCCTACACGACCGGCTTCATGCTTGAAAACGACCGCGAAATGATCGCTCCGGATTCCGGCGCGTATATCCAGGATTACCGCATCTCCGCCGTCGTTCTCGATTACGATGATGAAGCGAAAACCGCTTTGATCGAGCAGCGCAACCGCTTCTTCGACGGCGACACGCTGAGCATCCTCTCCCCCGGCGACGTACAGCGCAGCTTCCGCGTTGAAGGCATCCGCACCGAAGCGGGCGAGCCTGCGGACAGCGCGCCGCACCCCTGCGAAAGGCTGATCATCGGCTGCCGGGAAAAGCTCCTTCCGGGGGATATCCTGCGGCAGGCGAACTGACGCCGCTTCTTTTGCTTTTTTTGCCCGGGGATCACGGTCCGCCGGGCTTTTTGTTCCGATTCTCCCTTTTCTTCATAATGGCGTTACCTTCCGCCCGCAAAAGCTGATATAGAGGGTGAAGGCCTTTAATCAAAAAGGAGGACAGCTTCCTTGAACGACCGCGAGATCATCGAACTTTTTCTTGAACGCGACCAGACCGCGATAGAGCGCGCTCAGGCGGAATACGGCGAGAGGCTTCGCCGCATCGCGCTCGGAGTGACCGGCGACGCGGGGCTTGCGGAGGAATGCGTCAACGACGCCTATCTCGAAGCCTGGAACCGCATCCCGCCGAATAAACCCTACGGTTATCTTTTCGCCTACCTCGGAAGGATCGTCCGCTTTACGGCGATCAACCGGATGGAAAAGGAGAACGCGAAAAAGCGCAGCGCGGAGCTCGGCGAGCTTACCCGCGAGCTTGAAGAGTGCCTGCCTTCGTCGGCGGACACCGCGAACGAGATCGAGGCGAGGCTCCTCATGCGCACGATCAACGCATTCCTGCGCACCGTGCCTGAGCAGAAGCGGAATATCTTCATTCGAAGGTACTGGTTCTTCGATCCCGTCGAGCGCATCGCCGAGCTTAGCGGCAAAAGCGTCGGAAGCGTGAAGATGACCCTTATGCGGCTTCGGAAACAGCTCAGGGCGCAGCTTGAAAAAGAAGGCTTTACGGTCGATTGAGGGAGCCGTCCTCAAAAGGAGAAAATTATGAACAGCAAAGAATATCTCGAATCGCTCGGCGGCATCGACAACGAACTGATTGAAAGCGCCGCCGCAATGAAAAAGGCGCCGCGCCGCAGATACGGCATTTTTGCAGGCGCAGCCGCGGCCGCCGCGGTTATCGCCGCCGGGATCCTTTTCGCATCTGGCGCATTCGGAGGCAGGCCGAAGGGCGATATGAGCGCCGTACTGCCCGATGAAACCGGGCGGCCCTCGGCATCGGCGCCGGCTTCCGCACAGCCGAATACCGACCCGACGCCCGTTCCGACCGCCGCGCCGGATCCGTTCCTGCCCGATGATATCGCCGGGATCGGAGACGACGAGCTCGGAATACGCCTCGAGGACATGGACGTCGACAATTATTTCATCTATGACGGCAGGGTATATCAGCCCTGTATGCAGTACGTTTCCTACGTTCAGCCGGAGGTCTTCGGCCTCATCGGTCAGAAGGTCGCGGACGTTGCCTTCATCTACGGCGGCGGCGATGAAGCGGACGGCTCGGGTTTTGTGACGGACAATATCAGCGGCTCGTTTACCGCCCCCGTTTACGAGCTGCGCGGCTGCGATCCCCGCAAGCTGCTGGGACTGTTTCATGACGGCGAGCTGAGCGTCTGCTTCTCCGGCAGCGGCGTCGTGACCGGCGGCGATCTTTTCGAAGGCGCATTCTCGCTCCGCGATAGTTTGAGCGCGCTGCTTTATGAAGGCTATGACCGCGAAAGCGGCAGATATTCCGAAGTCCCGACCCGCCGTCTCGATCCCGCGGCGTATCCCGCGATCGGACGCTTCATCGATGCGCTGTACGGCGCAGAATGGGTCGAAAACCCGCATAAGAACGTATACGCCGATGCGGTGTTCTATCTGCATCTGATGCTCGATAACGGCCTGCGCGTCGAGCTGACCCTTATGAGCGACGGCAGCGTCTTCTTCCCCGATCCCTTCTCGGAAGCGATGCTCCGGCTCGACGGCGCCGCTGCGGATGAGCTTATCGCCCTGCTCAGAGCCGGCGAAGGCGATGAAGCCGTTCTTCCCGAGCGCGATCTCGAAGGCCAGGCCCGGTATCTGCGCAGTCTCGGCGGCGTAGGCGCTTACCCCCCCGCCGCTGTGCCGAACGGCTTCTTCATCGAATACTTTGACGCCGAGCCCGTTTTCGGCGGCGAAGTGACGCCGACCGGTTATTCACACGCCTGGATGCATCTCAAATGCATCGAAGAATACGCGCTTATCGAATACTCCGTTTACGGGCGCTCCGCTTATGAGGCTTCGCCGAGGTACGCGCAGCATGACGATCTCACCGTCGGCGCGGTCATGCCGGTGCCGATCGAAGAGTTCACGCGGGAAAGCATCCTCGACTGCATTTTCAACAAGGAAGGCGAAGAACATTCGCTCTATGCCACCGTCGCCGTCGGGGATTATGTGATCTATGTCTATACGACCTATATCATCGACGATGAAACGGGTTCGCCGATGGGCCTCGACGGTCTCGTGGATACGGTCTATGAGCTGATCGTTTCAGCCGCGAACCAAGCATAATCCGATTATTATCGAAACAGCGGATCGGTCAGCCGGTCCGCTTTTCATATTCGATCGGAGAGTCTCCCCTGCTTTTTCAAAACGCTCCGCAGATAAACCGCCGCGATGAACAGCTCGAGCCCTTCGCCGATGCATGAAGCGAGCAGATAGCCGTAGATATGCAGTGTTTTCACGGCGGACAGGAGGATGATCAGAATGAGCTGGAGCCCTTCGCCGATGAGTGCGATTATGAGTACGCCGCGCTGTTTCATCAGCCCGTTCAGGATCGCCCGCACTGTGATCTGGAAGTAAACGAACCCGGCCTTAAAGGTCAGAAGAACGAAGCAGAGCCCCGTCGGTTCAAGGCCGAACAGCGCCTTCGAAGTTTTTGCGAGATACGGCAGAGCCGGGATGTTGACCGCAAAAAACGCCGCCGCTGCCGCGAAAAAGCAACGCTTTGCGATCCGCTTTATTCCTTCACCGTCCCCCGCCGCGCAGCAGGCCGACGCCGCCGGGAGCGCCACTGCCGAGACAGCGCCGATGAACGCCATCGGGATCATCACGAGCGGGATCGCCGCCGCATTCAGCGCGCCGATCGAGCTGAGGGCCTCGCTTCGGGTGTATCCGGCAAGCATGAGCCGAGCGGGCAGCATCAGCGAGGCGCAGACCGAAAAGACCGTTCCGGCAGCGGCTGTCAGGGCAGCCGGAACGAGGATCGGGATCAGCATCGCGGCGGCCTTCCCCGCCGTTCCGCGTGTTTCGGGGTCTTCACGGCAGAAAAGCCTTTTATATGAACCCGAAAGGAAGCTCACGCTCACGAATTCGCTGCCGAGCATCCCCGCCATGATCAGCGCTGTCTTCATGCCGCTGCCCTCCGCCGAAAAGCGTTTCAGAAGCAGCAGCACAAGGAGGAAGCGAACGCTTTGCTCCGTGAGCTCCGAAACCGCCGTCCTTCCGACCTTTCCGAAAGCGATATGCACCGATTTCAGAATGTTTTCGATCCCCGTCATGAGGATGCAGAGCATCACCAGCACGATCGGGGCCGCCGCTCCGCCGTCACCGATCAGCTTTTCGGCAACGCCTTTTCGAAGGATGAACAGCGGCAGCGCCATCGCCGAAAAGATCAGCAGGAACAGCATCATCGCGGCGCGGGTAAGGCTGCGCACGGTGATCCCGCTCCCGTCCGTCCCGATCCGCGCGGCCGCGGCGATCACGGCGACGTTCATGCCGGAGATGCAGACCGCCGCCAGCATCGAATAGACCTGCATCACGAGCGACTGCAGGCCGAGCGTTTCGCTCCCCGCAAGGCGCAGGAGCATCATTCTGTAAAGGAATGCAAGCACCTGCAGGGAAAGGTTCGAAAGCGTCAGTATCGCGATCCTTCCGCCGAACGAGCTTTTCTCCGCGTTCGCGTTCGGTCCCGGCAGCGCCGGAAGAGCGCTTTTTTCGGTTTTATTCCAAAAAGAAGAAACCCTCATGGCAGATTATATCGCCCGAGGGTCCCTGATTATTCGTTTCAGTTGCCCGGTTTGAAGATCTTGTGTCGGTACCAGAAGGATTCATCCTTCGTGAGAACGAGCAGGTCGATCGGCCCGCCGCAGGTCGCGACCTTCATCTCGAAGCGCATGGACTTGATCGTCAGATCCACGAGGAATTCCGCAAAGTCGATCGCGTCCTTGAGAGGCATCAGAACATGGTTGACGAGCATCGGCGGCGTGCCGTTCAAAAGCTTCGTGATGGCCGCCTGTTCGCCGGACCAGACCGAAGCATAGCGCAGCTTTCCGTTTTCGATGTTGTTCCGCTTGATCTCCTTGTTGACGCTGTAAACGAAGGGCTCCTCCTCTTCATAACCGCAGACGAAGAAATTCACCTGCGGGAAGAATTCCATTGCGTAATCGTGCAGCTTATTCGCAACAGTCGTGACGGTGTCCCCGCTTGTCACGCGGTCGATCTCGAACGAGCGGATGAAGTCCGAAACGGTCTTGCCCTTCAATATGCCGATGCCGCAGGCGGAGATGCCGACCCTGACTTTGCTTAGGAGCATCAGCTTCTGGGCGTTGTCGGATTGAGTTATGAACTGCATCTGCGGCTGGCCGGGCTGATTCATCCGGTTCAGCACCCTCGGCTCCGCCGCCGTCGGGGCCTGCATCGGCTGACGCACCGCCGTCACTCCGACGGTCTGCCTGCTGTCCGCCGCCATGACGATGCCGTCCGGAATGAATACCGCACACATAATAGACATATCTTTACCCTCCTTATAAGGTCGTTTAATCGTTGTAAAGCGCCGCACCGACGAGACCGGCGTCGTTGCCGAGCTCCGCCTTCACTATCGGCGTCGGGATACGGAAAAAGGATTTCTTCGCCGTCTGTTCAAACAGCGGTTCAAGCAGGAACTCACCCGCGCCGCAAACGCCGCCGCCGATCGCGATGCGCTCCGGGTCGAGTATGTTGATGAACGAAGCGAGCGCGCTCGAAAGATTGCCGATATAGGTTTTCCAGATCCCGAGGCAGGCTTCGTCACCCTCCCTCGCCGCGTCGATCAGTGCTTTGGCGTCGAAGCCGTTTTTGCCGGCAAAGCGGGAATAATACCCGCGCTTTTCTTCATCGGTGCCTTCAAAAAGCGCCGCCGCACTGCGGTTCAGCCAGGTTGCGGAGCAGATCGTTTCGATGCAGCCCTGCCCACCGCAGGTGCAGTATTCGCCGTTCACGTCGAGCCTTGCATGCCCCGCCTCAACGCCGCAGCCGCGCCCGCCGTGGAAAAGCTTCCCGCCGAGAACGATGCCGACGCCGATGCCGGTGCCGATCGTGACGAGCATCGAGTTTTCCGTCTCCCGCAGTGAACCGAGGCGCTGCTCCGCTAGAGCTGCGGCGTCCGCATCGTTCAGCATGGAAACGGGCTTGTTGAAGCGCTTTTTCACGCTTTCGCGGAAATTCGCATTATGCAGGCCGAGGTTATGCGCGTCGATGACGATGCCCTTCGCCGTGTCGACGCTGCCCGGGATGCAGACGCCGACGGAAGCGATTTCGCGGGGCGTGAACCCGAGCTCTGCGTAGGCCTTTTCTGCGAGGGCAAACAGATCGTCCGCAAGGAGCTCGCCGTCCGCGTCGTTTTCGCGCAGGATGAAGCGGCAGCTCGCTTTCTTGACGATGTTATAGTCCGCGTCGATCACGCCGCAGACGAGATTCGTGCCGCCGATATCGAAACCGAGGCGATATTTTACGGTATTTGCGGTCATTTCGGCCTCCTTGATGATGTAATTTTCAATAAAATACGCAACGCCGTCCTCCGTGCAGGAGGGTACGATCACGTCCGCGATCGCCTTGAGCGCGGGATTTCCGTTTTCAACGACTGCGGAAAGGCCGGCATATTCGATCATTTCATAATCGAGCGTGTTGTCGCCGATGCAGGCGACTTCCTCCCGCTTCACGCCGAGCATCTTTGCGAGCTGAGCAACCGCCGCGCCTTTGTTTTCGCCGAGGCGGTTGAATTCGATAAAGCCCGGCGACGAAGCCGAAACCGCGACCCGGCCTTCGAAATGCTTTTGAAAGAGCGGAAGAAGCTCGTTTACGCGCTCCTGCTCGGTGATTATCAGCACCTTCGGAACGTTTTTCCATTCGATATTTCGGATATTCGGCTCCAGCTTATGCGGAAGATCGAGCGCCGCGACGTACTTTTCGGCATAGATATGCGGCCGGCCGTAGACGATGCAGTCCCCCTGATAAAGATGGGCGTGAAGGCCCATATCGTCAGCCATCGCGAGGATCTCCTGAACGTATTCGTTGTCAAGTTCGGTCGTGAAGACCGGCTCGCCCGTCCGCGAATCGTTGATCATCGCGCCGCCGTAGTTGATGACGTAAGTGTCGAGCCCGAGCTGCTTTATCACGCGGGAGGAGCCGAAATAGCCCCTTCCGGTCGCGAGAGTCACATAAACTCCGGCGCGGCGGGCTTCGTCGATCGCCTTCATATTGCCCGGCGAAACGGGTCCGGCGCGATAGACGAGAGTGTCGTCGATATCCATTACAAGAAGCTTAATTTTCATCGGTTTGCTGTTCTTTCTTTTCGTTTTCTTCCGGATGGAAGCAGTCGTAAACGCTTTGCGCGGCGCGGATATCCATCCCGTTCACGGCGCGGAGATCTTCGACCGAAGCCGCCGCGATCGCATCGACGGTCAGAAAATGCTCGTAGAGCGCACGCTTTCGCGTTTCGCCGATCAGCGGCACGCCGTCCAGCTTCGAATAAAGCGAGCTCTTGGCGCGGATGCTGCGGTGGTACGTGATCGCGAATCGGTGCGCCTCGTCGCGGATCCGCTGCAGCAGCTGCAGGGCCGGGTCGCTCCGTTTCAGCACGACCGGCTCTTCGCAGTCCGGGAGGATGATCTCCTCGTTCCTTTCCGCAAGGCCGATCGCCGGGATGTGCGAAAGGCCGAATTCCGAAAGCACTTCGAGCGCAACGTTCAGCTGCCCCCTGCCGCCGTCGACGACGAGCAGATCCGGCAGCTCCGCGAATTTCTCATCGCCAGCGAGCGTCCTCTCGAAGCGGCGAGATAGATGCTCACGCATCGCGAGATAATCATCGCCATTGACGTCCTGCTTCGTTCTGAAGCGGCGGTAAAGGGTCTTATCCGGCTTGCCGTCGATGAACACGACCATCGATCCGACCGTATCGCGGCCCATCGTGTGGGAGTTATCGAAGCATTCCATGCGGTGCGGCAGGGTCCCGAGCCCGATCACGGAGCTGAGCTCCGCAAGCGCGCCTTCGGTCCGCTCCCATTCGCGGTGGATGAGCTCGCGGCTCCTTTCGAGGGTCTGCTCCGCGTTGACGCGCGCAAGCTCGCCCTGTTTGAGCTTTTCGCCGCGCTGCGGGACGCGGATATGCACAGCTCTTGAGCTCTTTTCCGTGAGCAGCGCTTCGATCGCCGAAGCGTTCTCCGGCTCGTCCATGCAGACGATCTCGCCGGGGATCTCGCCGGAATCAATGTAAAACTGGGTCAAAAACTGCGCCATGACCTCCGAAAACGGCTCTTCGGAGGAATCGAGCTTATAGCTTTCGGCGCTGACGACGCTTCCGCCGCGCACGAAGAGGCCATAAGCAAGGGTCGAAAGCTCGTTCCGCGCAAGGGCGAAAACGTCGTAGCTCTTCTCGCTCGCGGAAGATGCGGTCTGCTTTTCGGCAATGCTCTTTATTGCGTTGATGCGGTCTCGGAGCATCGCCGCCTTTTCGAAATTCAGCTTTGCGGATTCCTCCTGCATCTTCGCCGTAAGTTCGCGGATATACGGCGCGCTCGCCCCGGTGAAAAGCGCGGAGATCTGGTCGATGAGTTCGCGGTATTCTTCCTTCGTCACCTTGCCCGTGCAGGGGCCGCAGCATTTGCCGATATGGTACATCAGGCAGGGCCTCTCGCCGCGGGCGATCATCTTCTCGATATCGTTTTTGCATTGGCGAACGGGAAAATTATCCCGAACGGCGGTGATGGCTTCCCGAAGGGCGACGGCGCTCAGGAACGGACCGAAATACTTTGCTCCGTCCTTTTTATAGCGCCGGACGATCTCCACGCGCGGGAAATCCTTTCGAAGATCGATGCGGATATACGGGAAATGCTTGTCATCCTTCAAAAGGATGTTGTAATAGGGCCTGTTCTGTTTTATGAGGTTGCATTCGAGGTTCAGCGCTTCGGTCTCGTTGGTCACGATCACGAAATCGAAATCGGCGATGTTCGAAACCATTGCGCGGACTTTCTCGGTATGGTTCCGCGGCGAGCGGAAATACCGGCGCACCCTGTTTTTGAGGTTCACCGCTTTGCCGACGTAAATGAGCTCGCCCGAGGCGTTGTACATCTTATAAACGCCCGGTTTATCCGGCAAAAGCTTCAGTTTTTCCTCGATCCGCTGGTTCATGATATTATTATAAACTTTTTTTCTGAAAAAGTGAACCATTTTAGGCGATTATGCGTTATAATAAATGAAAACGGACAGCTTCCATCCGGAATTGTCCGGCAAAAGGAGAACGATTATGAAAAAGAATATCAGGATACTTGCATTGGTGCTTGCGCTGCTCATGGCGGCGGTCTTTATGACCGGCTGCAGCGGCAATACCGAAAAGCCCAACCAGACCGGCAATAATTCCGGCAGCGAAAGCGGAACGAATCCCGGCAATAACGACAGCAATAAGACGCTCGGCATCCGTCCCGCGGTCGGTACCGGAACCATGACCGCCGGTGATATTGAGCTTGCATACATCGAATCGATGAACGCCTTCTCCGCCGCCCTTGTGCGCAGCATGGACGAGGATTGGACCGGTGTCGTCTCCCCCGTTTCCTTCGCGATGATGCTGGAACTTCTCGCGAACGGCGCAGGAGCCGAGGAGCAGGGCGAGATACTGAACGCGCTGATGCTCAATATGGGCATCAAACCCACCGATGAGAACGCAGCAAGGCTGATCACGGCGCTCAACAAGGCCTTCAAGGACGTCACGAAGAAGGACGCAAGTCAGGTCAGCAAAGAAACCGGCGGCGGCAAGCTTTCCCTCATGACCGCGATCATCGTCGGCAGCGGCGATAAATTCAGCACCGTTTTCGAAGGCAACGCAGCGGATTACTTCAACGCTTCCGTCGGCAACCTCGATTTCAGTGATACGGCAAAATCGCTCGAGGCGATCAACGGCTGGGTCAGCGAAAACACCAACGGCCTGATCCCGAACCTCTTTGACGAGATCCCCGCCGACACCGTAATGGCGCTTGTCAACGCGCTGTATTTCCAGGCCGACTGGCAGACCCCGTTCGTGATGATGCGCGGCAGCAAGTCCTTCACCGGCCTGCATTCCGAGACCATGACTTCGATGATGCGCGCTGCGGGACGTTATCGCTACTGCGAATTCGACGGCAACCGGGTCGTGCTCGTTCCTTACGCGAACAGCAGCTTCTATATGGCCGTCGTCCTTCCCGCCGAGGGTGTGAGCGCGAACGAAGCGCTGGCGCTTTCCTTCGATATGTATGACCGCTGCACCGAAGCGAACGTAGAGCTTTCGATGCCCCCCGTCAAGCTTTCGACGAAGTTCGACGCGCTTGATTCGGTCGTCGGCCGCCTCGGCCTCTCCGGCCTTGCCGACGGAAGCCTCCAGTTCTCCGGCATCGTTGAAAACAGCAGCGTCTTCCTCACCCAGTTCATGCACGCCGCCGTGCTGAACGTCACCGAATACGGCACCGAAGCCGCCGCAGCATCCGGCGTTACCGGAACGAAGAACGCGGGGCCGATCATCGACGGCGATATCATCAGCTTCATCTGCGACCGTCCCTACGCCATGGCGATCGTCGACGGCAACACCGGAGCGATCATGTTCGCTTCCGTTGTCAACGATCTTCCCACGGCTTAACATATAAACATCCGTGCACGGATGTTTTCTCTCCCCCCTTTCCCGGGCTGCCGCAAGGCAGCCCTTATTTCTGTTTTATCCTTCCGTCGAAATGCTTAATAGCAACTGTTGACATCAAGGATTATGTATTATATAATTTACATGGATTTTCAATCATTATGGCAATCCTGACGGTTATTCTATCGATTCGCTATTGTTCTTGATCTTCTGGGATTCATGGCATCTCAGCAGTCCCCAAACACGGGATCTGCATCATATGAGTAATGTATAAAGGAGGTTCTTCTTATGAAACGATTGTCTTTAGTACTTGCAGTTATACTGGCTTTTACAGTTTTTGCCGCATGCTCCGGTCCAACGGCTTCGAATAATGTGACGGCTGCGCCGCAAAGCAGTTATTCGGGTTCAAATCAGCAAAACTCCAACAGTGACGTCTCGGCGTGCTATAGAAATAGCGTGCATAGCTTTTCCGACCTTGATGCTCTTGCAGGATACATAGTATCTGCTCAGGTCACCGATACCGAAGTGATTGTCGGCCAAGCGGCCACTATGACCGTTATACAGGTATACCGCGGAAATGTCCCCGACACCATCCGGCTGTATCAGATGCCCGATGATAACGGCGTCGAAAAGGACGGTATATATCTTCTTTTCATGGGACCGCAAAAGCGTGAAGATCCTGACTCGGGCGACTATTATCCCTTTGGAGCCGGTGTCGGCGTTATCAGGCTGGATCCTTTGACGAAGTCAATGTATGTTTACAACTCATGCATCAACGATAATGATTTTGCCGCATGGCGCTCCGAAAACGGGTTCGGAGACTGGGCTGTTAAAGGCGGCTGATCGGAATCAGGATACAGGAATCATATTGCAAATGCCCCGATCCTTCGGGGCATTTTTCCTGTCCGAATTATTGCAAAAGAGCTCATGTTAATGTATAATTAGCGTAGGATAATATGCGGCGCGATATCTTTTCGCCCCGCTTTCGGAGGATACATGGCATACCCCAAAGAACTGATCCGCAATTTCTGCATCATTGCGCATATCGACCACGGAAAATCGACCCTTGCCGACAGGCTGATGGAGATCACCGAAACCGTTTCGAGCCGGGACATGGAGGACCAGCTCCTGGATTCGATGGATATCGAACGCGAGCGCGGCATCACGATCAAGTCCACCGCGGTGCAGATGTTTTATAACCATTCGAACGGCAAGCGCTATATGCTCAACCTGATCGACACTCCCGGCCACGTCGACTTCACCTACGAGGTCAGCCGCGCTCTCGCCGCCTGCGACGGCGCCGTGCTGATCGTCGACGCGACGCAGGGCATCGAAGCGCAGACCCTTGCGAACGTCTATCTCGCCGTCGACAACGGGCTCGAGATCCTTCCCGTCATCAACAAGATCGACCTGCCCTCCGCGGACCCGGAGAACGCGATCCGCGAGATCGAGGATATCATCGGCCTCCCCGCCGAGGACGCGCCGCGCGTTTCGGCAAAGACCGGCGCCAACGTTCGGGACGTGCTCGAACGCATCGTGACGGATTTCCCCGCGCCGAAGGGAGAGATCGACGCGCCGCTCAGAGCGCTGATCTTCGACAGCTTCTATGATAATTACAAGGGCGCATTGAGCTACGTCCGCATCATGGACGGCGTCGTCCGCCCGGGCGACCGCATCCGCTTCATGCACACCGGCAACGAATTCGACGTTACCGAGGTCGGTATCTTCTCCCCGAGCCCGAAGCCCGTTTCGGAGCTTTCCGCGGGCGAGGTCGGCTATATCTCCGCCTCGATCAAATCCGTTGCGGAAACGAAGGTCGGCGACACGATCACC
>DBXK01000023.1:44331-44455 GCA_002309375.1 Christensenella sp. UBA1214
GGCATCTATCCCGCCGACGGCGCGGAATACGAAAACCTCCGCGACGCGCTCGAAAAACTGATCCTCAACGATGCTTCGATCAGCTATGAGCCCGAGACCAGCCAGGCCCTCGGCTACGGCTTCC
>DBXK01000023.1:44525-44699 GCA_002309375.1 Christensenella sp. UBA1214
GCCGAGCGTCATCTACAAGGTCGTCATGACCGACGGCCGTGTGATCATGATCGATAACCCGGCGAACCTTCCCCCGCCGACGGAGATCGAGCACATGGAGGAGCCGATGTGCACCGCTCACATCATGACCCCGCCCGAATATGTCGGAACGATCATGGAGCTCTGCCAGGAAAA
>DBXK01000004.1 GCA_002309375.1 Christensenella sp. UBA1214
CGTTCTGAATAAATAGCCAAATTCCCGTTTATCGAACAGCCGGTTGGTGTACTTTTAATACATTCCACCTCGAAAAGGTGTACTTTTGCTTCATTCTTCACATAGTTAACAGAACTTTTGCCTGCCGGACGAAAGTTCAGATTTTTGCGGCAGCAAGCATACATCAGGAATTAGTGAAGTAGGAAACGGGCTGCGGCGGCGGGAAAGAACCTTCTGCCGCAGCTTTTATGCGTTTGAAACGGCGGAGGGGGTGTGGTATAATGAACTCAATGAATCGGGTATTTGCGGAGGAGAAGCGGAGTACAATGTTTGATGTTGGCGACTATTTGCAAAAGCTGATCGGGGAGTGTAAAAACACATACCGTGAACGATTGCTGTATGTTGGGCTTCAGGGCAGCTATATGCGCGATGAAGCGACCGAGAAAAGCGATATTGACGTCATGATCATCCTTGAAGACTTTTCGGTTGCGGATATGGACATCTACCGGAATCTTTTGAAGAAGATCGGACATTATGAGAAGTCATGCGGGTTTATTTGCGGCAGGGAAGAAATGATGCGGTGGAATCCCCTTGAGGTTTGCCAACTGCTCCACACGACAAAAGATGTGTTCGGTGAACTGAAAGATTTTCTTCCGGCTGCAACGCGGGAGGACGAGATCAACTATGTCAAACTGAGCCTGGGGGATCTGTATCATGAACTCTGCCATCGCTATATCCATGCCGACAGGGAGAAGAACATTGCGGCATTTCGCGGCACGTGCAAAAGAGCTTTCTTCCTGATTCAGAATCTGCATTTTCTGGAGAGCGGATCGTTCGCGGTGACAAAGAGGGAACTCAAAGAACAGGTGTCTGATGAAGACCGCGCCATACTTGAAATGGCAGAATATCCGGATGATTATGATTTCAATACGGCTTTCAATCGTTTATTTTGCTGGTGTCAGAGCGCATTCGTCCGTGCCGGCCTGATATAACGGCGATCTGCATATTCCGGTTTATCGTGCGGAAGGTTGGTGTACTTGTTTCCTGTTAACACAATTCAAGAAAAACGATCCGCTTTCAAATCTTTTTAAGAATTATCCGTATAATAAAATAGTTAAAAAGGGGAGTCTGCGCGGAAAACGCAGCGCTTATTCCCAGCCGGAAAGGATCGAAAAATGAGGATCATCAGGATAATAGCCGCCGCGCTGCTCGTTTCGGCGCTTGCGTTTTTGCCGCTGAATGCCGCCGTAAGGGCGAAAGCCGAAGGCCATGACGCCGTCGGCGCATCGGGTTCGACGACGACCTTTACCTTCACAAACAGCGGCATAACCGCCTCCAACGAGGATGAGGAAAGCTACTCGATCGACGGCACGGCGCTGAAGATCAAGGCGAGCGGCACTTATGTTCTGACAGGAAGCTGCACGAACGGCAGCGTCACGGTCAAGAAGGGAACGACGGGCGTTACCCTCGTAATGAGCAATTTCGACCTCCGGAGCGAGGATACCGCGCCGATCCTTTGCAATAAGGGCAGCGAAGTCACCATTTCCGCCGCTTCCGGCACGGTGAACCGCCTCAGCGATACTTCGTTCAACAACGACGATACGCACCCCGAGAACACGGAAGCCGAGAACGCGGTCATCAAGGCCAAGGACGGCTGCCGGCTGACGCTCTCCGGCAGCGGCACGCTCAACTTGACAGCCAACGGCAAAAACGGCATCAAGGGCGGCACGGATCTTGCCGCAGACGGGGACACGCCGGCCGCCAATGCGAGCATTACGATCAAGCAGCTCACTCTGAACGTCACGGCAAATGTCAACGACGCGGTCAAGAGCGAGCAGCTTTTGAGCATCCAATCCGGAAGGATCACGGTCGCTGCCGCGGATAACGCGATCAGATGCGACCGAACGCTGAATATCGGCCAATCCGGAAGCGGCCCGACCATAACCGTCACTTCGTCCGCCGTAGGATTGAGCGGCGCTGTCGTGAACATCGCCGGAGGCAATATCAACGTTAATTCCTCGGGCGACGGCGTCAGATGCGCGAGCAGCGGGCTCGGCGATTATCCCTTCGCCTGCAATATCACCGGCGGCACGCTCTCCGTCAATTCCACCGAAGGCGATGGCATCGATTCGAGCGGCACGCTTTCGTTCTCGGGCGGCAGCGTGACCGTTTTCTCCTCCGAAAACGACGAGGATTCGCCCATCGAAAGCGTCACCGGCATCACGCTCGCCGGCGGGACTCTCTTCGGAATGGGGACGGCCGGCATGGCCGAAAACCCGGCAGCTGCGCAGCAGGTCTATGTCACCTTCGGGCGCATGACGGGCGGCAGCAGCGAGCTGAGCATCCCGAAAAACAGCACAGTCAAGCTGACCGACGCATCGGGCGGCGTGCTCTTTACGGCCACAGCTCCGCGGAATGCCGGCTATATCATTTTCAGCTCGCCCTCTCTGACGGACGGCATGACGGTAAAGCTTTGGATCAACGGCTCGGAGACCGCATCGGCGACGGCGTCGCATGACGCCGGCAATAACCCCGGAGTTCCCGGAACGCCCGCTCCGACGGCGGCGCCGACTTCAGCTCCGACGGCGGCGCCGACTCCGGCTCCGAGCGATACTCCGGCGCCGACGGAGAGCGGCAGCACGTCCGAACCGACTGCCGAAAACACTGCGGCGCCCGCCACTCCTTCTGCAACCGATGAGCCGGCCGATACAGGCGCCCCCGATGCAACGGAAGCTCCCGGCGCCTCCGAAACGCCGGAAGTCACGGACAGCCCCGACGCCCCGGCGGGATCCGATGAGCCGCCGGCAACGGACACTCCCGGCGCGGACGGATCGGCCGGACCCGACGATGCAGATGCGCCCGACGTCACCGATGCGCCGGACGGAGCCGCTTTGCCGGAAAATAAAACGAACGGCGGCGTTCTTGCGCTGATCATCGGAGGCGGGGCAGTGCTTGCCGCAGCCGGCGCGGCGATCGGCATGACCGCATACCGCAAAAAGAAAAATGCAGGCGGCTCGGGAAGCAAGCGCGGTTAAGGGCCGGGACGTGCAAAGCTGACATTACATGCTGCTTGCAGATCGGCTCTGCGGAATTGAATATACGCGCGGACGGTTTCAGGCCGTTCGGTCAAAAAGCCCGTGAATCCCGCGGGCTTTTGATATTTCGGCGAAGAACGGCGCAAAAAAACGGCCCTTGCCCGCTGCGGCAAAGGTCGTTTTCGCTTTTGAAAAATGCTGCGGCGGCGCAGTTAGACCCGCCGCTCAATCATGGGCATAACTGCGCTCGAGCTCATTGCCCCAGAGCTCGTAATGAACGATCTTGTTCTCCTCATCGAGCGAAATAAGGAAGGAGCCGGAGGGGAAGCAGTATTCGTCGTCATCGGCGGTGAATTCGACGGAAGAGTATTTCATCCAGTACCGGGGAAGCAGCGAGGCCGTCAGCTCCTCCATATCAAAGCCGGACCCGGCCCTGCGTTCGGCGGTCATCAGGAAGTAATAAAGACCGAGCGGCTCATCCGGCGACTTGAGCGCCCAGGTCGGATCCGAATAGTAACCTTTCCCGTCGATAATGAGGTAGCTCCATTCATGATCCATATCGGGAGAATGGCCGCCGACCGAAAGGGCTTCCACACCGGCCTGCAGAAGAAGGTAATTATAAACGCCGGCGAGGTCGATACATTTCCCCGTGTGCGTCATGATCGTATGATAGACGTATCCGTCGGACAAAGTTCCGTCAGAATCATAGTTGTATGTAAAATTGGATTCCATATAGTCGTAGAGCTTCAGGCATTTCTCGAAATCATTATCGTCGGCTTCGAGATATTCGTTGAGGATGCCGGTGATCAGCTCTTCGAACATGGCCTGCCGCTCAACGTATTCCTCCGCGGGTATCTGGTAGGTGATCTTGCCTACGCCGTTTTCGAAAGCAGCCGAACCGTCGTCGCTCTGAGCCTTTATCTTCAGGCATGCGGCGGGGAAGAGCTGCGCGAGGGTCACGGAATCCGTTGCCCAATTATAGGCCTCCCGGCTTGCGCATTCGAACGTCGTTTCTCCCGCCCGCAGCGCATCGCAAAGGTTATGGAACGCATCCCAATTTTCCTGCGGGATCTCGGAATCGAGGATCGGCAGATAAAGATGGGGATCGAATTCATATTCGGGTTCGGGCTCCGGCGTCGCCGTGGGTGTGGCGGCGGGAGTCGGTTCGGCCGTGGGCTCCGCACTCGGTTCGGCCGTCGGCTCCGCGCTCGGCTCGGCCGTATCTTCTGCCGGGGCCGGTTCGGCTGTCTGCGCTGCCGCATCTTTGCCGTCGGGCGTTTTGCCGCCGCAGCCGCAAATCAGCATAACCGCGGCAAAAATGATCGCCGCAAGGACCAGGCTGATGATCTTCTTGTTCATTGTTCTGAAATCCTCCCGATTTTTATCATGGCTTCATGATGTCTTTCTTTATAAGTATATCTGTTTTGAGCGATCAGGTCAATGCGGATCAACCTGCATTATCGGCCCGCGCCGCTGAATGCCCGAAGAAGCCCGCTCGTTAAAATAGAACTATTTTTATGAGGATGTCGCGTATTTTTAAGCAAGAATGCGCGATATATAATCATTCAAAACAGACAAAACGAACCCCGAAAAACACAATGCTTTTCGGGGTTTTCTGGCACACTTGCCGGGTGCCGAATTGGGTGCCCAAACGGGTGCCAAAACATCTTTTGGAGTGCCATTTTCAGGGACTTGCAGAAATATTGTTAAAGAAAAAACCTTGATATACAAGCCCGAGATCAGCTTGTTTGGATACAAGCGATAAACTCCTGCCGGGCGATAGCCGAGAAACAGGAATGCGCGGACTTGTGCTTTCTTAGTCCCGGATCCCATAAAAACCAATTATGAAAAATAAGAACAGCTCCGGTGGGCGGGGCTGTTCTCATATTATGATCCGGTCAACCTTCTGATTCGCTTGCCCACGGCACGTACACGCAGTACGCGGGCATCATATCGCCGAGGTAGAGCCATACGTTCGCGCCCATAGGGATATCGGCGTCGAAATACATATCGGGTATGAAAAGGAGCGCGCTAGAGCGGCGTCCGCCCTTTATCGTCACGCCCTCCTTGACGGGGGTTTCGCGGAACTCGGCGATCTTTCTGCCTATATCGGGTATCTGAAGTTCCTTTGCAAGAAGGGGTATAAGCTCATCGTCGGTACCGTAAACCACGTGATCTTCGTTTTTCAGCCAATTGAGTGTAAGCATTTTGCCTCCAAGACTTTTGTTTATTTCAGACGGAAAAAGTATTGAAGCTCTGGATCGTCCTCCGGGGCGGCGTTCAAAATTATGTTGAGTTCCGCGATCATCTGGCCGATGTTCAGCGTCTGCTGATACATGCTCTCGCGCGTGCACCACACGGCGCCGTTTCCTACCGCGTCAAGGTCCTTCATCAGCGGATTCAGAGCAAGGAATTCTTCCATCGACTCCACCTCGCCGCCTATCGTCGAGTTGTAGATCACGACGTCGGCGCTGCGTGCGGTCGCAAAGAAGGTCTCCATCTCGACGTTGACCGTCGCCATAGCGCTGGAGTCGCCGAGATCGGAGAAAGCGTAATGCCCTCCCGCAAGCTCTATCATGCGGCTGACGTAATCGCCTGATTTGCGGGCGACGGCATAACCCGTGCCGCTGATGCGGAAGAACGCAACGGTCTTTCCGGTGTCCGTGTCGCTTGCGGAGTTCATAAGCTCGACCTGCTCTGAAAAGAGCGCGTCCGCCCTTTCCTCACAGCCAAGCAGCACGCCGTAAAGCTTAATCCATTCGGTGCGGCCCAAGGGGTGCGTTTCATAGCTCGAACGGTCGATAAGTACGGGCACGCCGAGGTTTTCGAGCTGCGCCTTAACGTCCGAGGCGTGGCCGATCATGCCCGATTCGATCGCGAGCGGGCATTTTTCCCTGAGGATCAGCTCGTAATCGGGCTGGGAGTATTTGCCCGCGTAAAGGATATCGCCGCGCTCCATGGCGAGCCGGGCGTTCTCTACGTACCAGCCGTCTGCCTTGGTGCCGGAAAGGCGTATCGCGTCGAGCCTGTCAAGCCCGTCGAACAGGCACATCACGGCGGTCGCGGCAAGGTAGATGTTTTTTACCGGCTGCTGCAGCACAACGATATCTTTTGCAATTCCTTTCGGAGCGGAGGCGCCTTCCGGGACGACGAGGAAACGGCCGCCTTCGTTTATTGAGATCAGCTTGAGCCCGCCGTCGTATTCCTCGATCGAAAACTCGTGTGCGAATGAAAGCTCCGTTTTCGATACGGGCTCCCATCCGTTGCCGAGGCTTTCAGGAGATTGCTTTTGCCCGCATCCGAACACGGAAAGCGACAGAAGCAGGCAGAGGATGATCAGGACTATTCGTTTCATACGGGCTCCTTAAAGAATTCCGATAAAACTTCTGCGCATGCCAAACGATGACACGCGCAGAAGCCGCACGGAGGTTTATAAATTCAAAAGTCAGTTGGCTTTTTGAAGCGTCGAACCGTCGAAATGCAGTATGTATTCGATGGTATGCGGCTCGCTCATGGCGGTGGTCAATGCGGAAATATTCATATCCGCGTCGAGCGTCACCGGGATCTCGAAGGTCGAGTTTCCCTCGGTGTTCACGGGCTTATACTCAACGCCGTTCACGGTCATATTTTCGTAATGCTTGCTCGACCAAACGACTGTAGCGGTCATTACGCCGTCCTTGACGGTGATCTTCGCGGGGCTTTCGATGCTCGCCTTGCCGCTGCCGCCGGTAAGGGTGACGGCGCAGGTGTATTCGCCATCCTCGACCTTGAGAACGGGGTTCGAAACGGAGACCTTGTGGTCGTACCACTTGCCCTTTGTGCCGACGAGCGCGCAGTCGAATTCCTTATCAAGATAAGGAACCGGGATATCGAAGCCGTAGACTTCCTCTGTCGTGCCGTCTTCATAAGTAACGGTGTCGACCGTGGGCTCGATAAGCTTCGCGCCGTCCTTCTGCGCTTCCTCGGCTGTGCCGCGGAACAGGTTGACCGTGTTCTTCGAAGGCATCGTGATATGGATGGTCATTTTGCCGTCCTTAACGGTCAAAACGCCCTTGCCGTGATGCGCCTCGTTGACGTGGAACATGCTGCCGTCGGTCTTGAAATCGGCAGTGTAGACTCCGTCGGCAATCGGCGCTTTTTCAGCTGCGGCATCGCCGCCCTGCTTCTGCCCGCAGGAGGAGGACAGAAGACAGAGGACGGCGATCGCAACAACCAGTATGAAGGATTTTATTCTGATCATTGTAAAATATTATTTCACGGTGTCGATAACAGCCTGGGTATGAGCGACATAGAGCGCCTGAACTGCTGCAAGGCGGCCGAGACCGGCGATCTGGCAGTCGATCTTCTCAAACTTCTTCGATGCGGTGAACATGGAGAACCAGGATTCTGCATCCTCGGGATCCGCCATATCGTTGTTGGCGTGATCGCCCGCAACGACCATCAGGGGACGGAGAACAACGTTCTTGTAACCCGCTGCGGCAACCGCTTCGATAACGTTCTCACATGCGGTCTCCTCGGGCTCGCCTTCAACGGTGCCGATGAAAACGTTCTTGTAGCCGAGGGTCTGCATCTGCGCCTGCATCTGGGAATAGGTTACCTTCGCGGTGTGGGAGGTGCCGTGGCCCATGAGCACGAACGCAACGCCCGCGGCGTCCGCTTCTTCGACGGAACCGAAACCAGCGTCCGCGACGGCGGCGGCGACGACGGCCTTCGCTACGGCTTCCTTATCGGCATTGATAACGGAAGCATCCGCGCCGACTTCACCGAGGAGGGGCTCGGCGACGACGATCTTTTCGATCTTATCCTGATACTTGGCAACGGCTTCCATCAGCTCGTCATACTCGGCGCCGTGCATGAGGTGGGTGGGCTGGATAACGAGGACCTTTACGCCGTTTGCGACAGCGCGCTCAAGCGCTTGATCCATATTGTCGATCTTTTCGCCGTCACGGGCCTGGACATGATTGATGATGATCTGCGCGGTGAAGGCGCGGCGGACGGACCAATCGGGGAACGCTTTTGCGAGAGCATCCTCGATGCCCTTGATATCGAGCGCGCGGCTGTCATTGAACGAGGTGCCGAAGGAAACCACGAGCAGCTCCTTCTCGCCGATGCTGTCGGCATTGCGGGGATCGTCCTTCGAGGCGTCGCCGGTGTCCCTGCCGAAGTAATCGGGATCGGCTTCTTCGCCCTCGACAAGAGCTTTCTGCTCGTCGGTGAGCTTGTCCCAGGCGGCCTTCGCGGCGGCGCACTGCTCGTCGGTCTTGTCGGTACGGGTCTGGACGTAGATTGCGTCGATCAGAGCCGCGACTTCGTCCGCAAGCTCTTTGTCGGTCTTGTCGGACTTATTGGCGCAGGCGGCGATGCCGGCGACCATGAGGACGGCGAGGACCATGCTGATGATCTTAACGATGGTTTTCATTTTAGTTCCTCCAAAAAATATTTATTTCCGGTCCTTTTCGAAAGGGCTTTGGAACAGGCGGAGAAATAAGCATTCGGGAGAAATCAAAAGGCAGAAGCTATATCAGCCCCTGCCGGATACGTGCGCAAACACAGCAACTTGGCGTCCCCAAGCCGGGGGAGCGCATCAATAGCACACATCCAAGCAGGTCTCCTGACTCACGCATCAAGCAAAGCACGCACAGCCTTCTCAAGGTTTCCCTCAATGACCGACTTTCGTCTAAAGGCGGGCTTCTACGCGCATACAGTGGCGGTACCGTTCCGGATTCACACCGGATTCCCTATTCTCCCATCAAAGCCCGGGGGCCTTGACGAGCACTCAAACGCTTATTCAGTTCGCTAAAAGAATAACGCAGAGCGCGCATTTTGTCAACACAGTTTTTATTGCTTTTCGGTATATTTTATTTCCAGACCCGACTGCTCGCGCTTGACAAATGCGCTTTGCGATAATACAATAGCATTGTTAATAAAGAACTGCTTCAAGTGCTCCGCAAGGCTTCGCTGCCATGCGGGGAGAATAGACAACCGGGTGAAACTCCCGGGCGGAACCGCCGCCGTGAGCGCGGAGGCAGGGCGCAGGACGAAAGTCGGCCATTGGAAGATCCTTTCCGAGAAGGCGCGCCCGCTGCCGATGATGCGCAAGCCGGAAGACCTGCTTGAAGAAAGAGCTTTGCCGAAGGTATGAAGGCAGAGTTGATTTTAATTGCTGCGGAAACACGGCCGCGCAGGCATTTTTGCCTGTGCGGCCTTTCTTATTTATCGGAGGCAGGAATGGAAAAGGACAAAGCGGCGCGTCGGGGGATGGGCAGGTTTTCGCTCGTGATCTGCCTTCTTTTTGCGCTTCTCATTATCGCCCTCGCCCTCAATCTCGCCGTCGGCTCGGTTCGCCTGAGCCCGAATGAGATACTGGATCTTCTCAAAAACGGTCGGAACGCATCCACCGAAAGCCTGATCGTTTTCAATATCCGCATGCCGCGAATGTGCCTTGCCGCGATACTCGGCGGCGCGCTCGCGGTCTCGGGCTTCCTGCTCCAGAGTTTTTTCAGAAATCCGATCGCCGGACCGTTTGTGCTGGGCATTTCCTCCGGAGCCAAGATGATAGTCGGAATCACGATGATCTTTCTTGCGGGCAGCATCAGTTTGAGCCCCGCCGTGCTCGTTATCGCGGCATTTATAGGCTCGCTGCTCATAACCGCCGTCGTGCTGCTCTTCTCGCAGAAGGTGAGAAATATGGAGCTCCTGCTCGTCGTCGGCATCATGGTCGGCTATATCTGCTCCGCCGTCACCGATATGGCGGTAACGTTCGCAAGCGAGCAGGACATCGTCAATCTCAAATACTGGTCGATGGGCACCTTTTCCGGCAAGGGCTGGGATTCGGTCGTCACCGCGGCGCTGATCTGCACTCCCGCGCTCATTGCCTCGTGGCTCCTTTCAAAACCGATGGGCGCATACGCCCTCGGCGAAGGCTACGCAAAAAGCATGGGAGTTGCGGTAAAGCCCTTCCGCCTTGCGCTGATACTTCTTTCGAGCCTGCTCTCCGCGTGCGTGACGGCGCTCGCGGGTCCGATCTCGTTCGTCGGGATCGCCGTGCCGCATATCACAAGGACACTGCTGAAAAGCTCCAAGCCCGCGCTCGTCATTCCCGCCGCGTTCCTCGCGGGGGCGGTGTTCTGCCTGTTCTGCGACCTGATCGCGAGGACGGTCTTCTCGCCGACTGAGCTCAATATCGGCACTGTCACGAGCATTTTCGGCGCGCCGGTCGTCATCCTCATGATGGTGGACCGCAGAAGGAGGGCAGGGCAATGACGGCATTTTTCGAAACAAACGGCCTTGCCGTCGGCTATAACGGCAAAACGCTGATCCGCGATATAGATATCGCCCTCAATAAAGGCGGGATCCTCACGCTTATCGGGCCGAACGGTTCCGGCAAATCAACGATACTCAAGACCGTCGCACGCCAGCTTGCGGCGATCCGCGGTTCCGTGACAGTCGAGGGTTCAGAGCTCTTCAGAATGAGCGCCAAAGAGGTCGCGAAAAAGCAGGCGGTGGTGCTGACGGAGCGCATCCGCCCGGAGCTTTACACGGTGCGCGACCTCGTCGGCCTCGGCCGCTATCCTTATACCAACATTGTCGGCCGCCTCACCGATGATGACAGGCGCATCGTCGACGAATGCCTCGCGCTCGTCCACATAAAGGACCTTGCAGAGCGCGATTTTATGACGCTTTCCGACGGACAGAAGCAGCGGGTCATATTAGCCCGCGCGCTTGCTCAGCAGCCGGAGCTGCTCGTGCTCGACGAGCCCACGGCATACCTCGATATCAAGCACAAGACGGAGCTTCTCTCCCTGCTCCGTTTTCTCGCGAGGGAGCGCGGCATGACCGTCATTATGAGCCTGCATGAGATCGACCTCGCGGCTAAGGCTTCCGACCTGCTGCTTTGCGTAAAGGGCGAAACGGTCGCCGCCTTCGGCACGCCCGATGAGGTCCTGCGTTCGCTTCCGGTGGAGGAGCTTTACGAGCTTGAAAAGGGCTCGTACGACCCCGATTTCGGCAGCGTGGAGCTTGAAAAAACCGAAGGAAAACCTCGGGTTTTCGTTATTGCCGGAGCGGGACATGGCATACCCGCTATGCGGTCGCTTCAAAGGGAGCGCGTGCCTTTTGCCGCAGGCATACTCTTTGAAAACGACGTGGATGCGCGGGTCGCGAAAAAGCTCGCTTCCTCTTGCGTGATCGCTCCCGCGTTCGAACCGATAAGCGAAGAGCTCTTTGAAAAAGCGAAAACTCTGATGTTCGCATGTGAAAAAGTTATAGACGCGGGCACGCCCGTCGGCACATTTAACGAAGCGAACGGACGGCTTCTTGCGCTTGCACGGGAAAAAGGACTGTTAAAGAATGAGTAAAAATACCGAAAAAGTGAACCGGGTGCTGATCGCGGGAACGAATTCCGGCTGCGGAAAGACGACCGTTACGCTTGCCGTGCTTACGGCGCTGAAAATGCGCGGAGTTTCGGTCGCCTCCGCCAAATGCGGGCCGGATTACATCGACCCGATGTTCCATCGGAGCGCTTTGGGCGTGCCGAGCACCAACCTCGATCCCTTCTTTTTCGATGAAAATACGCTCCGCTTTCTGCTGGCTTCGCACGGCGCGGGAAAGGAACTCACCGTTATCGAGGGCGTGATGGGCTATTACGACGGCCTCGGCGTGACCTCCCGCGCCTCAACATACGAGCTTGCGAAAAAGACCGCGTCGCCGGTGGTTTTGACGGTGAACGCAAAAGGCGCTTCGCTCTCTGTCCTGGCACAGATAAAGGGCTTTCTCGACTTTCTGCCCGATAACAATGTCGCTGGCGTGATACTCAACAACTGCACCGAAAAGATCTATTCACAGCTCGCGCCGGAGATCGAATCTCGCCTCGGCATAAGGCCACTCGGCTTCATGCCCCATATCGGTGATTGCGAGATCGGGAGCCGCCATCTCGGCCTCGTTACCGCGGACGAGATAGGCGATCTTAAATCAAAGCTTTCGCTGCTTGCGGAGCAGGCCGAGAAAAGTCTGGATCTCGACGGGATGATCGCGCTTGCCGCTTCCGCGCCGGAGCTTTCGTTTGAGCCGCCGCTCATCGAAAAACGCGAGCCGGTGCGCATCGCCGTCGCGCGCGATCGGGCGTTCTGCTTCTATTATGAGGACAGCCTTGCCGTGCTTACCGCAATAGGCGCGGAGCTCGTTCCGTTCAGCCCGCTTTCCGATAAAAAATTACCGGAAAACGTACACGGGCTGTACCTCGGCGGCGGCTATCCGGAGCTTTACGCAAAGGAGCTTGCCGATAATGAGAGCATGCGTGCGAGCATAAGGACGGCGCTTGAAAACGGCCTTCCCTGCATCGCGGAGTGTGGCGGATTCATGTACCTCACGGGATCGGTCGCGGGCCAACCCGCCGTCGGTTTTATTGAAGGAAACGCGTTCGACACCGGCAGGCTTTCGCGCTTCGGCTATGTAAATCTGACTGCGAAAAAGGATAATATGCTCTGCCGCGCGGGCGGTTCCATCCCGGCGCACGAGTTCCACAGGTGGGACTGCGAACAAACAGGCGATTGCTTCATCGCCGAAAAGGCGGACGGGCGACGCTGGGACTGCGTTTTCGCGACGGACACGCTTTACGCGGGCTTCCCGCATTTCCATTTTCTTGCCGAGCCGCGCTTCGCGGAGGGCTTCATCTCTGCATGCATAAAGGAGAAACATCGTGATCGAAATAGTTAAACCAATGGATATCGAAAAGCGCAGCTTCGAGATAATCGGCTCGATACTCTCGGAGCGCGGCATCACGCTCGATGAAGAAAAGGCGCCGATAATCAAGCGCGTCATTCACACGACCGCGGATTTTGAATACGTCGAAAACCTCGTTTTTTCCGAAAACGCGGTGCAAATCGGCCTTGACGCCCTCCGCTCGGGCTGCTGTATCGTTACCGACACGCAGATGGCGAAGTCCGGCATTAACAAAACGGCGCTTGCAAAGCTCGGCGGCGAGGCGTTCTGCTTTATGTCCGACGAGGACGTTGCGCTTGAGGCTAAGGAACGAGGCGTGACACGCGCCATAGTCTCAATGGAGAAGGCGGCTAGGCTCGAAAAACCCATTATTTTCGCCATCGGCAACGCCCCGACCGCGTTAATCGCATTGGACGAACTCATCAAGGCGGGAAAACTCGCGCCGAAGCTCATTATCGGCGTGCCCGTCGGCTTCGTTAACGTCGTGGAATCAAAGGAGCTTATCATCGCTTCCGGTGTGCCGCATATCGTAGCACGCGGCAGAAAGGGCGGCTCAAACGTCGCGGCGGCGATCGTCAACGCGCTGATGTATAAACTGACAAGATGAACGAATTTATCATACAAAACGGTAAAAAATTAAGGCTCGGCTACACCACCGGCTCCTGCGCGGCGGCTGCCTCCAAGGCGGCGGCCTATATGCTTTTGTCAAGTAGACGCAAGGAAAGCATAACCATCGAAACGCCGAAGGGCATCACGCTTACGCTCGACGTGCTCGATATAAAGATGGGCGAAAACGCCGTATCATGCGCCATTAAAAAGGACGCGGGCGACGATCCGGATATCACGGACGGCGCGCTCATCTATGCGGAGGTGCGTTATTCGGACGTGTCCGGCGTTACCATCGACGGCGGCTTCGGAATCGGGCTCGTGACAAAGCCCGGGCTCGATCAGCCGGTCGGCAACGCCGCGATAAACTCCGTTCCGCGAATGATGATAACGGAAAACGTTGAGGAAGTCGCAAGGCTTTTTGACTGCGCGCGCGGGCTTGCCGTCACCATCTCCTGTCCAGCAGGAGAGGAGCTTGCGAAAAAGACCTTCAATCCGCGCCTCGGCATCGTCGGGGGCATCTCCGTACTCGGTACGACCGGGATCGTCGAACCCATGAGCGAAAAAGCGCTCGTTGAAACGATCCGCACGGAGCTGACGCAGAAACGCGCGCTCGGGCACGAAAACGTCCTGCTCACGCCCGGCAATTACGGCGCGGAGTTTATAAGATCGAGCCTCGGCATAGATCCCGAGACAGCCGTGCAGACCTCCAATTTCATCGGCGATTCACTCGATATCTGCCGCGAACTCGGCTTCAAAAAAGCCCTGCTCATCGGGCATATCGGCAAGCTTGTCAAGCTCGCGGGCAATATGCTGAACACGCATTCGAAGTACGGCGACTGCCGCATGGAGATACTTGCCGCGCACGCCGGAAAAGAAGACGCACCGGCGAAGCTCATCGGAAAGATCCTCGGCTGCGTCGCCTGCGACGAGGCAGTGCGGCTGATGCGCGAAGCCGATCCTGCGCTTGAAAAACACGCGCTCGAAAGCGTGACAAAAAAGGCGCATGAAAACCTCATTCACCGCGCAGGCGAGGAAATGAAGATCGAAATGATAATGTTCTCAAAGGAATACGGCATACTGGGCGAAACGAAAAACGCCCGTGAATTCTTAAAGGAGTTTTAACTATGGTGCATTTTGTCGGAGCTGGATCGGGAGCGGCCGATCTCATCACAGTGCGCGGCGCAAGGCTTCTTTCCGAGGCCGACGTCGTGATCTGGGCGGGCTCGCTCGTGAACCCGGAGCTGCTTTCATATTGCAAAAAAGATTGCGAGATATTCGACAGCGCGAAGCTGACCCTCGAAGAGGTCGTGGAGATCATCAAAAACGCCGAAGCCGCGGGCAAAACCACGGTTCGCCTGCACACGGGCGACAGTTCGATATTCGGCGCGGTGCGCGAACAGTTCGACGAGCTTGAAACTCTCGGCATCGAGTACGACGTCACGCCGGGCGTGTCCTCCTTCTGCGGCGCGGCTGCGTCCCTGAAGGCCGAATACACGCTGCCCGGCGTCAGCCAGACGGTCATCATCACGCGCGCCGCGGGCAGAACGCCCGTGCCGGAAAAGGAAAGCATTGCGTCCCTCGCAGCACATGGGGCGACGATGGTGCTGTTTTTGTCCACTTCCCTCACCGAAAAGCTCCAGCGCGAGCTGCTTGCCGGCGGCTATGCGGAGGAAACGCCCGTCGCCGTCGTTTACAAGGCCACCTGGCCGGATGAGAGGATACTCCGCTGCACGGTCGGCACGCTCGATAAAACCGTGAAGGAAGCGGGGCTTACGAAAACGAGCCTCATCATCGTCGGCGGATGCATGGGGGACGAGTACCTGCGGTCGCTCCTTTATCACCCCGGCTTCACGACGGAATTCAGAAAGGCAAAGGAATGAGATTGGCCTTATTCGCATACAGCAAAAAAGGCCTGGAAACGGCAAAAAAAGCCGCAGCCTGCATCGACGGCGAAGCGGAGCTTTTCACCGTGGAGCGGCTCGCCGGTGACGAAGCGAAGCCCATACCGAAGCCTTCTTTTGAGTTCTACGGTGAAAGGTTTGCGTCAAGCGATGCTTTGATCTTCGTCTCATCCTGCGGCATCGCGGTAAGGAGCATCGCGCCGTTTATAAAGAGCAAAACGACCGATCCCGCCGTCGTCGTCATCGATGAAACGGGCCGGTTCGTAATCGCCCTGCTCTCCGGGCATATCGGCGGAGCGAACGCGCTCGCGAAAAGGATCGCGGACGCGCTCGGCGCGGTGCCGGTGATCACCACCGCTACGGACGCAAACGGCCGATTTTCCGTTGATTCATGGGCAAAAACGCACGGTTTCGCTATTTCGGATATGAACGCGGCAAAAGCCGTTTCCGCCGCGATACTCGAGGGGGATATCCCCATAAATAGCGACTTTCCGATAATCGGCAAGCTGCCCGGCGGGCTTATTCGCGGCGAGGGCGAGACGGGCGTTTACATCACTTATAAGGCGGACGAGCCCTTCAAAACCACTCTGCGTCTGATCCCGAAATGCGTCGTCCTCGGCCTAGGCTGCCGAAGGGGTACGCCGAAGGAAGCTATCGCGGAGGCCGTGCGCCGGGCTCTCGCGGAGAACGGCATCGACCCGCGTGCGGTCAAGTGCGCCGCCTCGATCGACCTCAAAAAGGATGAAGCGGGCCTTATCGAATACTGCCGTGAGAAGGGCTTGCCGCTTTCATTCCACACCGCGGAGGAGCTGAAGACCGTTCCCGGCGAATTCACCGCGTCGGATTTTGTGAAGGAGATCACCGGCGTCGACTGCGTCTGCGAACGCGCGGCGCTGTTCGGCGCGGATAAACTGATAATCAAAAAAACTGCGCTTGAGGGCGTTACCGTCGCCGCAGCGCTTGTAAAAACGGAGGTAAACTTTGGGTAAGCTTTTCATCGTGGGCATCGGCCCCGGAAATTACGAAAACATGACTGTTCGGGCGGACAGAGCGCTTTCACTGAGCGATACGATAATCGGCTACCACGTCTATGTGGAGCTGGTGCGCGAGCGCTGGCCCGAAAAGGAATACCTCACCACTCCCATGACGCGGGAGACCGAACGCTGCCGCATGGCTTTGGATGAGGCGAAAAAGGGCAAACAGGTCGCCCTCGTCTGCTCCGGCGACAGCGGCGTTTACGGCATGGCGGGACTCGTGCTTGAGCTTCGCGGCGAGGATGCTGAACCCGAGGTCGAGGTGATCCCCGGCCTTTCCGCCTGCATTTCCGGCGCGGCCATCCTCGGCGCACCGCTGACGCACGATTTCGCCGTGATATCGCTTTCCGACAGGCTGACCGAATGGGAGCTCATCGAAAAGCGCCTGACCAAGGCGTCGGAGGCGGATCTTTCGATCGTGCTCTACAATCCCGCGAGCCACGGCAGGCCGGATCACCTCAAAAGAGCCTGTGAAATACTGATGAAAACGCTTCCCAAAGACCGCCCATGCGCCGTCGCCCGAAACATCGGCCGCGAGGGCGAGGAACGCTTCTTTATGAACCTAAAAGAACTTGCCGAATTCCCGGCGGATATGTTCTGCACGGTGTTTATCGGCAATTCAACAACAAAAATGATAAACGGAAATATGGTCACGCCAAGGGGGTATCGGAATGTGTAAGCTCTGTGTTTTTGCCGGAACGAGCGAAGGCCGCAGGATAGTAGATTTTCTCAGGCAGCAGGATGCGCTTATTACCGCCTGCGTCGCCACCGAATACGGCGGGGAGCTCATCGAGCCCGCGGAAAAGCTGACCGTCCGCTCCGGCCGCATGGATGAACCCGAAATGGAAGAGTTTTTCAAAAATGAGCGGTTCGATCTCGTCATCGACGCCACGCATCCATACGCTTCCGCCGTTACGGAAAACCTGATGACGGCCTGTCTGAACACCGAAACGGAGTATCTGCGGCTCGAGCGCGGAGGCGAAGACGCACCCGAGAGCGCCGTCTGTTTCCCGGACGTTCCCGCCGCCGTGGAGTATTTGAACGGCACGATAGGCAATATCCTGCTCACGACCGGCTCAAAGGAGCTCGGGGCGTTTTCAGGCATTACCGACTTTGCCGAGCGGACTTTCGCGCGGGTGCTTCCGGTCGAAAGCTCGATAACCGCCTGCCGCGAAGCGGGGCTGAAACCCGCTCATATCCTCGCGATGCAGGGCCCGTTCTCGGTCGGGATGAACTCTGCGATGATAAAATCGGTCAACGCCGCCTACGTCGTAACGAAGGAATCCGGCAAGGCGGGCGGCTTTGAGGAAAAGGCACTTGCCGCGATGAAAGCCGGCGCAAAGCTCGTTGTCATCGGCCGTCCGGAATCCGGCGCGATCGGCCTTTCCTTCGGTGAAACGATCGAACTCCTCGAAAAACGCTTCGGCTTCACGGCAAAGGCGAAGGTATCCGTCATCGGCATCGGTCCCGGACCGCGTTCGGGCATGACGATCGAGGCAAGCGAAGCCATATCCAAAGCCGAGTGCCTGATCGGCGCGGCGCGCATGGTGGAGTCCGCACGCCCGGATCAGACTGTTTTTGAGGCGGTCTCTCCCGACGCGATAACCGATTTTATAAGGAATCATAACGAATTTTCGCGCTTCGCCGTTTTGATGAGCGGCGACGTCGGTTTCTTCAGCGGTGCGAAAAAACTCCTGCCGAAGCTCGATTTCTGCGACGTCACGGTGATCCCCGGCGTGAGCTCGCTTTCATACCTGTGCGCTAAAGCAGGCCGTTCATACGAGAACGCGGTGACGGTCAGCCTCCACGGCAGGGACGTGGGGATCGTTCCCGCGGTAAGGCGCAGCCGCCTCGTTTTCGCGCTCGTCGGCGGTGAAAACGGCGCGGGCAGGGTCATCGATGAGCTGAATGAAGCGGGAATCAACAGCGTGATCGTCACCGTTGGCGAAAGGCTTGGTTATGATGACGAGCGCATTACGACCGGCGCCGTTTCTCAACTTGCGGGAAAGGTCTTCGATCCGCTCTCCGCGCTACTTTTTGAGAACCGCTCGCCCGAAAGCGCCGCCTGCGGTCTTCCCGACGCAGAGTTTATCCGCAATGCGGACGAAAAACCCGTGGTTCCGATGACAAAGTCCGAGGTTCGCGCGGTCGTGATGAGCAAGCTCCGCCTGCTTGACGATTCCGTCTGCTGGGATATCGGCGCGGGTACCGGCTCCGTCTCGGTCGAAGCGGCGCTCATGGCCTTGCGCGGCAAGGTCTATGCGATCGAAAAAAAGCCCGAAGCAGTTGAACTTTTGAAGGAAAACGTCTTAAAGCACGGCCTCAAAAACGTCGGGATCGTCGAAGGAACGGCGCCCGAAGCCTGCCGTGATCTTCCCGCGCCGACGCACGCCTTCATCGGCGGAAGCTCCGGCAATATGCGGGAGATCGTCGCGCTGGTCCTTGAAAAGAATCCGGCTGTGCGCATCGTCGCCTCCGCGATCGCACTCGAGACCGTATCGGAGCTGACTGCATGCATGAAGGAGTTCGGCTTTACCGAGACCGAAACCGTCTGCATCAGCGCCTCCAAAGCGCGCGCCGTCGGGAGCTACAGCATGATGACAGCGCAGAATCCCGTTTACGTGTTCACAATGCAAAGGTAATGTTCGGCATTTGGTCACTCTTCGCGCTCCTCGCGGGCGCTTTCATAGATCTTCTGATCGGCGATCCGCACTTCCTGCCGCACCCGGTGGTGCTGATGGGGAAGTTCATTTCGCTGCTTGAAAAGCTGCTGCGCCGCATCTTTCCGAAGAGGAAACGCGGCGAAAACGTCGCCGGAGGCGTGCTGTGGGCTATTGTTGCCGCGCTTGCGTTCCTCGTTTCCGCGGCGCTGCTGATGCTCTGCTATCATGTTTCGCCGTGGCTCGGTTTTGGCATTGAAAGCGTCATGAGCTGGCAGTGCCTTGCCGCAAGAAGCCTCTGCCGTGAGAGCATGAAGGTAAAAAAAGCCCTTGATTCGGGCGATATCTCCGCTTCCCGCCGCGCCGTTTCGATGATCGTAGGGCGTGACACCGATGCTTTGGATGAAAAAGGCGTTGCGCGCGCTGCGGTGGAGACCGTCGCGGAGAATACCTCCGACGGCGTGATCGCGCCGCTGCTGTTTCTCGCGATCGGCGGCGGGCCGCTCGGGATGCTCTATAAGGCAGTTAACACGATGGATTCGATGCTCGGCTACATCGAACCGCCGTATAAAAATTTCGGGATGGTTCCCGCGAAAATGGACGACGTTTTCAATTTCATTCCGGCAAGGCTCTCCGCGCTCATCATGCTGCTTGCGGGCGGTATTTCGGGCTTCAGCCTCAAAAACGGTTGGCGCATTTTCAAGCGCGACCGCTATAAGCATGCGAGCCCCAACTCCGCGCAGACCGAATCCGTGATGGCCGGGCTTTTGAATCTCCGGCTCGCGGGCGACGCTTATTACCACGGCGCGCTCCATAAAAAGGAGTTTATCGGCGACCCTCTTCGGGAAATCGAGACCGAGGACATAAAACGGGCGAACGTCATTATGTTCGTGACAGCGTTTCTTTCTCTTGTTATCTTCTCGGGGCTTCGGCTCCTCGTGCTGTATCTGATCCATGCTTTATAACACGAAAAACCCCCATGGCGGGGATGTATATGCGGGCGATATCGACCTCGATTTTTCCGCCAACACCAATCCTTTCGGGCTCCCGGAGGGGGTACAGACGGCAATTTCCGCCTGCCTTGAAGTGCTCGACCGCTATCCCGACCCGTACTGCCGCAAGCTCATTTCCGCGATCGCGGCGCACGAGGGCGTCCCGAAGGAGTTCATCCTTTGCGGCAACGGCGCAGCGGAGCTGATCTATTCGTACTGTGAAGCGGTGCAGCCGAAGACCGCGCTGGAGCTTGCGCCGACGTTCTCCGAATACTCGCTTGCGCTTGAACGCGCGGGCTGCGAAGTCCGTCGGCATCTGCTTCGGGAGGACGAAGGCTTTGCCGTGACGGATAGGCTCCTTTCGGATATCGAAAAACTCCGTCCGGACGCGGTCTTCCTCTGCGATCCGAACAATCCGACCGGAAGGCTGACGGATCCTTTGCTGAAAGCAGAGCTTCTCGAGACCTGCGCACGGCTTGGCATCCGGCTCTTTGCCGACGAATGCTTTCTCGGCTTCACGGGCGGCAAAAGCTATGTCGGCAAGGCTTCGTCATACCCGAATCTGACCGTACTTAAAGCGTTCACAAAGATTTACGGCATGGCGGGGATCCGGCTCGGCTACGTGATCTCGTCGGACGCGGAACTGCTTAAAAAGATGTCCCGCACGGTGCAGCCGTGGAACGTATCCACCATCGCCCAAGAGGCCGGTACCGCCGCTCTCCGGGAGACCGGTTACATTGAAAAAACAAAGCGGCTTATCGAAAAAGAACGCCAGCGGCTTGCAGTGGAGCTTTCGGCGCTCGGGCTGACAGTTTTCCCATCCGACGCGAATTTCCTGCTGTTCAAAGGCGATCCATCGCTCAGCGGCGAACTCCGAAAACACGGGATCGCGCTGCGTGACTGCTCAAATTACGTCGGTCTCGGGCCGGGTTTTTTCCGCACGGCGGTGAAACTTCCGGAGCAAAACGACCGTCTCATCGAAGCAATCAGAGGTGTGTTATGGCAAAAAACATAATGATCCAGGGCACTATGTCCAACGCGGGCAAGAGCCTCATTTGCGCCGGTCTCTGCCGCATCTTCCGGCAGGACGGCTATCGCGTCGCGCCGTTCAAAAGCCAGAATATGGCGCTCAACTCCTTCATAACGAAGGACGGCTTCGAGATGGGGCGAGCCCAGGTCGTGCAGGCCGAGGCGGCGGGGAAGGAGCCGGACGTCCGTATGAATCCGATCCTTCTGAAGCCCACCACGGACGTCGGCAGCCAGATCATCGTGAACGGCAAGCCAATCGGCAATATGCGCGCGATGGAGTATTTTCGCCGCAAGCACGAGTTCATCCCCGCGATCATGGAGGCGTATAATTCCCTCGCCGCGGAGAACGATATCATCGTCATCGAAGGCGCGGGCAGCCCCGCCGAGATCAATCTGAAAAGCGAGGATATCGTCAACATGGGCCTTGCGAAGCTCGTCGACGCGCCGGTGCTGCTCGTCGGCGATATCGACCGCGGCGGCGTTTTCGCGCAGCTTTACGGCACCGTCGCTCTGCTTGAAGAAGACGAGCGGGCGCGCATCAAGGGCACCGTCATCAATAAGTTCCGCGGGGACAAGAGAATACTCGAACCGGGTCTTGAGATGCTCGAAAAACTCTGCGGCGTGCCCGTCGCTGGCGTCGTGCCGTATCTGCACGTCGACATCGACGACGAGGACAGCCTCTCCGAAAGATTCTCCCGCGACACGGCGGCAAAGCTCATCGATATCGCCGTTGTCCGCCTGCCGCGCATATCCAACTTCACTGACCTTGCGCCGTTCGAGCGGTATGAGAACGTTTCCGTGCGCTATATTGCAAAACCATCCGAGCTGGGCGAACCGGACCTTATCGTCATCCCCGGAACGAAGAGCACGATCTCCGACCTCGTCTGGCTTCGTGAGAGCGGGCTTGAGGCGAGAATCAAGCAGGCGGCTTCCCGCGGAACTCCGATCTTCGGCATCTGCGGAGGGTATCAGATGCTCGGCACGAGCGTTGCGGACCCCGCGGGCGTGGAAGCTTCCGGCATCAAGGAGATCGCCGGCATGGGACTTCTGACCGTTTCGACCGTGTTCGAAGGCGAAAAAGTGCAGCGGCAGACAAGCGGCGTTTTTCCGGAGATCACAGGACTTTTCGCTCCTTTAAGCGGACTTGCCTACGAAGGCTATGAGATACACATGGGCAGGAGCGGCAAGCTTCCCGCCGTCATTTCAAACGGCAGCGTTTACGGCAGCTACGTTCACGGCATCTTCGACGCGCCGGGCATAGCCGAAACCATTTTGCGAGCCCTCTGCGAAAAAAAGAGCGCCGATTTCTCGTCGCTCGAATCGTTCGACCCCAAGGCCTATAAGGAAGCCCAGTACGATAAGCTGGCCGCGGCCGTCCGTGAAGGGCTTGATATGGATCTTATCTACAGGATCCTGAACAGGGAGGTTTGAAAACGGCGGAACGCGAAACGCACAGCTATTCCGCCGTTTTGCGGCCGAGGTTCATCGTTCTGAACAGTATCAAAGCGATCAGCGCTCTGAGAAAGTCCGCGAAAAGGTGAACTGCAATGAATCCCTTGTATCCGGCTAGAACCGCTGCGATAAGAAATACCGCTACGAACAGCACTCCCTGCCTGCTGAGGGACATTATCAATGCGCGAACCGATTTCCCTCCCGCCTGAAAAGGCAGGTGTAAAGCAGAACGACCGCGCAAAACACCATTCCGGATATCTGCCATCTGAGCATATGTTTCACTGCATCAAAACTGCTCCGCCCAGTTTTTAAGCTCATCGGCGGATGCGTTGGCCGAGAACCTTTTGCCGTTAACGACCTTCGCGCCAGGAGCAAGAGCCTGCATGTTTGCGGCGGAATCACCGAGGCCTGAACCGCCAGATGTGCAGAAGGGCACAACGGTCTTGCCGGCAAAATCGGCGCTCTCCATGAACGTATCGATAATGGAGGGCTCACGGTACCACCATACGGGGAAGCCGACGAGCACCACTTCATATGCGGATACGTCCGCAGTCTTCGCCATCACGGGACGGCAGGAGCGATCCTGCATCTCGACGGTGCTGCGGCTCTTCCTGTCCATCCAGTTGAGGTCCGCGCGGGTGTATTTGACGGCGGGCTCGATCTCAAACAGGTCCGCGCCGGTCGCCTTGGCCATGTTCTCAGCGACCCTTTTTGTAACGCCGCCTGCGCTGAAGTACGCGATCAATGTCTTCTTCATATCAATTTCTCCTCTCGGTTATTTATTTGCATTTATATCGGATGAATACTTTATAAACACTCCGATCAGGATCATATAGCATACGGTTTTCGGAAGCATCAGCATTCCAAGCATCGGCAGAAGCGGCGCCGCGACCGCGACCGGAATGTAGAATAAAAACGAAAGCGCAACAAGCAGCCATACCGAACGGAGCGAGCGGATCTCCTTGCGCGTTTTAAAGAAAAGGCACACTATGATGATCCCAAGCACGATGAACGGAATATTGCGTATCACACCCCACAGCACAGAGCTGCTGTTCTCAAGCCAATTGTTCTGCGGCAGCAGACAAAGAACCGTGCGGATCGCCGCAAGAGCGTACACGACCGCGCTGAGTCCTTTGTTCTCGCGCTTGCCGTAAGCGGCGATCCACAACCGGTACATCAGCACGTAGAACACAGTCATGGTGATCGACGTTACGAGCTTGCCGACGCCGAGCCATACAGTAAAATCAGCGTCGACAAAGTAATTCAGCACTCGCGGAACAAGGTGAAAAGCGTCACCGCAGCCGAGGATCAGCGTCGCAAAGCCCATGAGCTTTCCGATTTTATCGCGCCTTCTGGAAAGAATGCAGATCCCCGCCGCTATTGCAAAGAGCAGATAGATAATATCAAACGCGCTTTCTCCGTATTTCATTCATTCATCTTCCTTATTTGTTCAGTTCCGCTTCGACGGCAGCACGGACGTCTTTCATATCTTCCGTAGGCTCAAATCTCGAAATGACTCTACCTTCGCGGTCAACGAGGAACTTTGTAAAGTTCCATCCGATATACGTCTTGTCGCCGAACTTCTTGTTGTTCATTTTGGCATACTTGTTCAGTATGGCGTTCTTGACGCCTTTTCCGAAGCCGGAAAAAGGCTTTTCCGAAGCAAGGAAAGCGAACAACGGGTCTGCGCTCTCTCCGTTCACGTCGATCTTTGCGAACTGCGGGAATTCCGTGCCGAACTTCAGTGTGCAGAACTCGTGGATCTCATCGTCGCTTCCGGGCGCCTGGTTGGCGAACTGATTGGAGGGGAAATCAAGTATCTCAAAACCCTTGCCGCGAAGATCCTTATACATCGCCTCCAGCGGTTCATAATGCGGAGTGAAACCGCATCCCGTTGCCGTGTTTACTATCAGGAGCACTTTGCCCTGATACTCCGACAGGCTGACGTCGTGTCCCTGCCGGTCTCTTACTGTGAAATCGTAGACTGTCTTCATTTTGCGTTTCTCCTTTATTTCTTTTTTATTTCAACATATAAGTTGCAATGTACTGCATGTTCTCCGGGACCGGGATTGCCGGGTCTGATATCTCGAAAGAAACATCGAGCCCGCAGTCTATAGCGGTAAGTTCGAAATGGCACAGCGCAATGCCAATATCGATCTTCTGCAGATCCCATCCGTTTTCCGCAACATATCCCTTGCTGCGCTTTTCATAGAAATGCACCTTTCCTTCGCAAAAGACGCAGCGCCAGGGCTGTTTATTTACTGCGGAAGGAGCAAGCCGCACAGCTTCAAGAGCTTCAAAAAGCCTGCCGGCGCTGCTTTCAGACAAGGGCTTTTCAAACGAACCTTCAAAGAAAAGCTCTTCAAACTTGAGGCGGCTGTCCGCCCTGATCCCTTTTCTCATCATAGTTTCACGCAGGGACATCTTTTTCGCAGGGTATCCCAACGGGCTGACGCAGGGCATGACTTCGCCGCCGGAAACCTTCATTGCCCGTTCAAAAGCGTCGCGGTTCATTGTTCCGGCGATCCATGTTGTTCCAATGCCGAGTGTTTCCGCAAACAGGACGATCTTTTCAAATGAATAACCAAAGGCTTCCTCGGCATGCGGGACATGATGCATTTTCCCTGCGATATAGAGATCCGTGCCGACGATCACGGGGCTGTTAAGCCCATGTTTTTTCGCGTCAAGGAGCTTCCATATAATAGGGATATCATATGGGTTTTCTGCCTTCCCGGCAAAATCCAGGATCTTCTGCGCGTTCTCCGGCCGAAGCCCGGTTCCGTCAAAAGTGCGAACGCTCCGCCTTTTGCGAATTGAATCGAGAATATTCATGTCATGTCCTCCTTACGGAACTGTCTGCCCGCTTCTTCATCAATTGCGGTTACTGATTATTTGAGCCTTTTGCCCTCTCTTCATCCAGCATCTTATACAGGACCTGATAAAGCCCCGTCGCTTCCTCCGGCGTCAGATGAAACTCCTGCGCAATAGTTTCCGGAACGCACAGTGCGTCGTCCTGCAGTTTCTCTCCGGCTTCCGTCAGAGTAATTACAAGGTTGCGTTCATCGCTTTCATCCTTTGCCTTCTCAATATAACCCTTGGCCTCCAGCTTTTGTAAAAGAGGCGTCATCGTATTCGACTTCAGGAAAAGGGCCTCGCACAGGAACTTCTCGTTGACCTGCTTTTTCTCCCACAGGACCATCATGGCGACGTACTGGGTATAGGTCAGATCGAGCCTGTCGAGTAGGGGCTTGTATTTCCTGGTGATGATGTTTGAAACGGCGTACAACGGGAAACACAACTGGTTTTTCAGCCTCAGTGCGGCATATTTATCATCCATTATTTCACCTCAACAACATATCGCACGCGATATGTTGTTTGTATTATATCGCACGCGATGTGTTATGTCAAGGGCTGTAATGAGGTTAAATAACCGACATTTTCTCAGAGGCTTCCGTCGCCGGCAGGGAAATATATTTTAATGATGGCCGCGAACACTCTTGACTTGGAGCTAACTCCATATAGTACAATGGCTTCAAGAAGTTCGTCCGGAGGTGATAAGACTTGACGATAAAGGACGTTTGCGAGAAGTTCGGCATTACCGCAGACACGCTCCGCTACTATGAAAAGGTCGGGGCGATACCCAAGGTCGGAAGGTCGCAGGGCGGCATACGTGAGTATGACGATGAGGCGCTCTCGTGGGTACGGAACGCTGTCTGCCTGCGCAAGGCGGGAGTCTCGGTCGAGGCGATCGCCGAATATGTACGGCTCTTCAACATGGGCGACGAAACGATCGAAGCCCGTCTTGAGCTGCTTTCAAATGAGCGGGAAAGCCTCGGCAAACAGCTCGAGGAGCTTACGAACGCCGTCGAGCTTCTGGATTATAAGATCTCGCGTTATCGCGAGGCAGTGGAGACCGGAGTGCTGACTTGGGACAGGGATCCGCTGGGTAATTAAAAATTCAATAATTTAAAGGAGAAACAGTATGAGCAAAAAGGTTTTGATCTTATCGGGCAGCCCGCGTAAGGGCGGCAATTCGGACGCGCTGTGCGATCGCTTCATGCAGGGCGCTGTTGAGGCCGGCAACGAGGTCGAGAAGATCCGCGTCGCGGAAAAGAAGATCGGCTACTGCAGCGGCTGTTATTACTGCGTGCAGTCCGGCGGCGTCTGCGCCAAAAAGGACGATATGGCGGAGGTCCTTCAAAAGATGATCGACGCGGACGTTATCGTCTTCGCAAGCCCCGTTTATTTCTACTCCATCGACGCGCAGCTCAAGGCCGTCATCGACCGCACCGTCGCAAGATGGACGGAGGTAAAGGACAAGGAGTTCTATTACATCGTGACCTGCGCCGATACGGAAAAAGCTTCGCAGGAGCGCGCTATCGAGTGCTTCCGCGGCTACGCCGACTGCGTTGAAGGCGCAAAGGAAATGGGAATCATCTATGGCGTCGGCGTTTACGCACCCGGCGAGATCGTAAACACGCCCGCGTATAAGGAAGCCTATGAGATGGGCAAAGGCGTCTGACCGCACGAAAAACCGATCCGAAAAGGAGATTGTGAAAATGAACCTCATCATCTATTATTCCAGAAAAGGCCAGAACTACTTTGGCGGTGCGATCCAATCGATCGAGAAGGGCAATACCGAGATATGCGCGGAATACATTCAGAAGGCGGTCGGCGGCGATCTGTTTGAGGTCGATACGGTGAAGCCCTATTCCGAGGACTACATGACCTGCACCGAGGAGGCGAAGGCGGAGCTGCGTGCGAACGCGAGGCCCGAGCTCAAAAAGATGCTGACGGACATCTCGCAGTATGACAACATCTTCGTCTGCGGTCCGTGCTGGTGGGGCACCTATCCCTGCGCGGTGTTCACGCAGCTTGAGGCGCTGGATTTCACCGGGAAAAAGGTATTCCCGCTGATGACCCATGAAGGCAGCGGCCTTGCGGGAGCACCCGCGGCTCTTAAGAAATATTGTAAAGGCGCGACCGTTGGCAAGGGCCTCGCCGTGCTCGGCTCGAACGCAAAGGGCTCTGAGAAAACCGTCGCCGACTGGGCCAGGGCATTAATAGGAGCAACTGAATGAAGAGATCGATTGCATTTATACTTTCCGGCCTGCTCCTTCTCGGCCTGTGCGCATGCGTAGGAACGAGCAGCGGCACTATCGAGCCGCTGAATACTGACGCTCCCGAGCAAACGATTAACACTCCCGATGCCGCAGAGCCCTCCGCTGCGGAACAGACCGATGGCCCCGACGTTACGGAGCCTTCCGCAACCGAACAGACCGAAAACGGGTCAGGAGTTCTCGTCGTGTATTTTTCAAGGACGGGTGAGCAGTACGGGGTAGGCGTAATCGACAAGGGGAATACCGCTGTCGTCGCCGGGATGATCGCGGAGAAGACCGGCGCGGATATATTCGAGATCCTGCCGGAGACCGACTATTATCCCTATACCTATAATGAGCTGACCGATATCGCAAAGAAGGAACAGAGCGAGAACGCGCGTCCCGCGATCCGCGGCGAGCTTCCCGATCTCTCGCAGTATGACACTATCTTTATCGGCGCTCCGGTGTGGTGGGGCGACTGGCCGATGATAATGTACACTTTCTTTGAAAGCGTTGATCTCTCCGGCAAAAAACTCGTGCCGTTCTCCACGCATGAGGGCAGCGGACTTTCGGGCTTTGATAAAAAGCTCGCCTCTGCAGTCCCCGGAGCTGAGGTGCTTACGGGAATGGCTTTTCGCGGCGGCGACTGCCAGAACAATAAATCAAAGGTCGAGAGCTCTGTGAGCGATTGGCTTAACGGACTCGGATACTGATAGAAAGGGAAACAAAATGAGCAAAAAGATAGTACAGACCGCAGGGCGTGATCAGCTTGGCGAATTCGCGCCTATGTTCGCTCACCTCAACGACGACGTGCTTTTCGGCGAGGTCTGGAACGAGACCGCGATAGACGTAAAAACAAAATGTATCGTCACGGTGGTCTCGCTGATGGCTTCGGGAATTACCGATTCGTCGCTCGGCTATCACCTGCAAAACGCCAAGAACAACGGCGTTACCAAAGAGGAGATCGCCGCGATAATCACCCATGCTGCTATGTACGTCGGCTGGCCGAAGGGTTGGGCGGTGTTCCGCATGGCAAAGGAGACCTGGAACGAAGAGACGCCTGCGCTGACAGAAAAGGAAAGGTATCAGAATGAGATCTTCTTCCCGATAGGCGATCCGAACGACGCGTACGCACAATATTTTAAGGGACAGAGCTATCTCGCGCCGCTCACTTTTTCACAGGTCCCCACGTTCAACGTGACCTTTGAGCCCGGGTGCCGCAACAACTGGCATATCCACCACGCCAAATCGAACGGCGGACAGATGCTCATCTGCGTCGGCGGCAGGGGCTGGTACTGCGAGGAAGGAAAGGAAGCCGTAGAAATGACGCCGGGGACCGTTATCAACATTCCCGCCAACATAAAGCACTGGCACGGCGCTGCGGCGGACAGCTGGTTCTCACATCTTGCTTTCGAGATCCCGGGCGAGGAGACGTCCGCCGAATGGTGCGAGCCCGTAACGGACGAGGAGTACGGCAAGCTGAAATGATCACGATCAACATCTACTACAAAGGCAAAAACGGCAGCGCGCGCCGGTTTGCCGAAGAAATGGAGAACAGCGGGACAGCCGAAGCGATCCGTGCGGAAGAGGGCAATATCCGCTACGAGTACTTCTATCCCAGGAACGACTGCGAAACGGTCCTTCTGATCGACGCATGGGAGGATCAGGCGGCTCTGGATGCTCATCATGCCTCGCTTATGATGCAGACCATTGTCGCTTTGCGTGAAAAGTACGATCTTCACATGACGGTCGAACGCTATGTTTCTTCAAACGGCGAACAGCCGGACGAGAAGAGTTTTATCCGGGAATAGGGCATGAAAAAGAAAACCGTAAAAACGATCCTCGATATCCTGATGATTGCGGCGCTGCCTGTGCTGATGGCGTATTCGCTCGCAGGGGAGACCCTGCATGAGATCGTCGGCACGGCAATGCTCGTGCTGTTCATACTGCACCATATCCTGAACCGCAGATCAACTGCGGCGATGTTCAGAGGAAAGCAGTCCGCGGTCAGGATCGTCAATACGGCGCTCAACGTTATCCTTTTCGCCGTGATGATACTTCTCCCGGTCAGCGGGATCGTGATGTCGAAGCATCTCTACACGTTCCTGCCGACCGCAGGCCTCTCTGCGATCGCGCGCACGGCGCATCTCGTACTGTCCTACTGGGGCTTCGCGCTGATGAGCGTTCACCTCGGTTTTCACGCGGACGTATGGCTTGGCAGGCTGAAAAAGTATAAGGCGGCGTTCGTCATTCTCGCCGCTGTCGTCACGCTTATCGCAGCGTACGGCGCGTATGCGTTCATCGCAAACCGCATCTATGAGTACATGTTCCTCAAAACGCGGTTCGTCTTCTTCGATTTCGACAAGCCGCTGATACTAACCTTCGCAGAATACCTTTCGATGATCGTACTGTTCGCGTGGATAGGGTATTGTGTGAAGGAGCTTCTCAAAAAAGTAAAAAAGAAAAAATGATATAAAAGAGACTCGATCAGAGGGACAGGGACGCCCCAAAGGGAAGAGTACCTGTCCCTCGGCAGAACATATAAGCCCGCGCGGAGAGACCCCGGCGGGCTTGTCGTTATCTTTTCGGTATTCCTTTCGGCTTACGCCTTCCAGAGGCTGTGCAGATTGCAGTAGGCGTAGACGGCTTCGACCTCGTCGCCCTCGCAGATGCTGAAGCAGACCTTCGGCTCGTCGCCGGGGTTCAAAGCCTTGCGCTGATTGCCCGCCTTGGTCTTGAGGGAGACCCATTCGATATAGTGCTCCGGGAGCATAGGGTGCGGAGCCGAACCGACGGTGACCCTGACGGTCGTTCCGTCCGCTTCAACAACGGGCACGTGCTTCTCTAAGGAGGCGTCGGTAGACGAGGGGACGATCTCCTGCATCGGCTCGCCGCAGCAGATCACGGGAACGCCGGTCTTTTTGACGATCGCGATTATCTGGCCGCAGTGCGCGCAGCGGTAAAACTTCATTTCCATGGTAATGATCTCCTTCCGGTGTTTATGATTCCATTATAGCAGAAAACGCTTGATCTGTCATCTTTTTTGACGAGCCCCTTTGCAGGCGGCAGAAAAAACCGCACGATGAGCCGTACGGCCGACGGGCGCCGGCGCCTCGCCTATTAAGAATAAAACTCACTTCTCATGCACGAGCTTGCCGCTCATGTGCTCGATAGTGATCTCCATAATACGGACACGATCGAGATCGCGCGCGAGCTCTGCGTCGAGTTCATCCATGCTCGGGTAATACTTCATGCCGAACGCTCTGGCCTTTTCGTATTTGACGGCGTAGTCCTCGACCTGCTTGGCGCGGCCGAACACGATCACGCTCTTTACGTAATACGACCAGTCGCCGCGCTGCTCGCCCGTGTCGTGCGCGGTAAAGCAGACCTTGTCGCAATTGCTCATCGCGTCGGCCTTGTGCCCCTCACGCGAGCAATGGAAATAGATCCTGTTTTCAGCTTCGTCATAAAGGAAATTGATGGGCAGGGCGTAGGGATAGCCGCCGTCGCCTATGACGGCAAGCGTGCCCCGTTTTTCGTTTTTGAGAAGGCTGATGCATTCCTCTTCGGAAAGCGCCTGCCTGAAGCGGCGCATGGGTCTGAAAGACTGTTCCATATTATTACTCCATATCGTAAAGTTTGGTTTCGATCCTGTTGAGGGTATTGAAAAACCGCTCTGTCGCTATCATCGGTCCGAAGCACAGGCAGCCGAGCATATTCCACCAAAACATATGCCGCCACGAGGTGTGCGGGCCTTCGACGCCCATTTGGACGGCCTTGGCTTTCAGTTCCTCCGCGATCCGCGCCATCCATACGAGCGTGTAGATGAACAGCGTCGGGACGCCCAAAAGATACGCCTGCCAATATGGACGCACCTTATGGCCGAGGACTTCCTCAAGCTCGCTCTGCAGACCGCCGAACGGCATATAGAACAGGAAGAACAGCCCTGCGGTAAAGAAATCGATAAAACCGAGCCAGAAGCCCTTTCGTTTTGTGTGAGTGAATCTCATGCGCGCTCCGAATACACAAATATAACTTCCTGCAGCAATTATACCACAGATAACAGCGGAAGGAAACAATGCGTTATTAGATCTTGCAGGAACCATCAACGAAGGGATTTGGCACCAGGGGATACTCGCTTCAAGGTGCCGAATTTGGCCGGAAACAAAAGAGCGCAAAAGAGAAAAGTCCTTGATTTACAAGGACTTTTCTGGCACACTTGCCGGGATTCCTTTTTCGCGCATCGAGTCTCGAAGCCGCCTCAATCCGGCGGCTTCTCGCTCTGCGACGAAAAAGCCGGCCGCGGCAAACGCGTCACTGGCGCGTTTGCTATTCGCGGCTTCGAATCCCTTCTGAATAATAAACCAAAAAGGAAGAGGGCATAAAGCCCTCTTCCTTTTTGGCACACTTGCCGGGATTCGAACCCGGGACCTTCCGCTTAGGAGCACTGAAAAATGTGTTCCAATGCGATATCAATTAGATGATATCGTCTCAAAAAACCTAAAAAACGTATAGCTTTTTCAGAAGCCGGTTTCCAATCGAAGGAGAAAACATTAAGTTCATATCAAAATTTTCCAAAAAATAGTGTAGTAAATTTGTAGTAATCTCCCCTTGGTGAACGGAATGCCATGTTTTCCAATGTCGTCAGCATTGTCAGCAAAAAGCTAATGCAGTACTCTGTTTTTTGGACGCACGCTTTGTTCCATTATCGTCAAAACCGCCCGTATTTGAACGTAAAAAGTGAACCAAAGTCGAATTTTGCATATTGCATATAGCTTTTTTGTGATTCGTTGAGATCGTTTATATGTTATGAAAAGGGAGACCGGACGAATATGCGTAACCGGTTTCCCCTTCTTTCCATGACGCTAATCTAATTCTTCAGCAGCCTTTACCATTGATGCTGCAGACAGGTCCTTTTTCCTTGTAGACGACCGGCAGACCGCACTCGGCAAGCCAGCCTTCCCAATCCAGGGTGACAGCTCCATCCTCCGTAAGTATCGCAGGAATTCCTACCGCGCCGGATTCCTTTGCAGTGGTGAACTCGGTAAGCTGGTCCCTTAAAGCGAGGAACTCCTTGAGCGCCTTCATGGATGCGGTGATATCAATGTACTTGTATTTGACTCCGTTTGCATCGAGATTTGCTCTGCATTCCCTGCAGTCCGGGCAGAGGGGGCTTCCGTAGACCTTCGGCAAGATCCTTTTATCTGTGTTAGTTTCGAACCTCTTTCCGGGTTTTTCCCTTTCAAACCTTACTATGTAGCTTCCAAGTACCTGTTGGCATGGAATCGAGGCAGTATTCTCAGCTGTCAGTTCCTGTTGCGCATAAGATGTAGTTTCAGGCTCGGAGACTGCGGGTAATGTTTTCCCTATGCTCACTCCATGCGCGTCGCCGTCATGAAAGTGCCATGCGAATTCGCAGTCGCAAAACTCTTTCTTTGCAGTGATTTTTTCAGATGTCAAAAAGTACCCATCTTCGGAGGGGTAGAAGCATCCTCTGTGGGTCTCTTCCGCAGGACAGCCTCCCTCTACGCCGACGCCCGTGTATGTTATAGAAAGGAACGGCGCGGTAATGTGAACGGTTTTTCCCTCACGGGTGAAGGACAGCCCGTCCTTTTCACTGCTCCAATTTGCGATATTCACCCATCCGCATACGTCGGTGTACATAACGGGCGTATTGAGCTCAACATAAACAGAGCTGTCATCAATAATCTCTGCGTTGATGCGAAGCACCGGCCTCAACGAAATGAAGCCTGGTGAAAGCATCGCACGAATGCGATCCTGCTCCACGCGGTACGCCATCACGAATTGCTCAACTTTCATAGTAAACACCTCCCAATGTGCTCTGATATCATCGTCCGAATTCGATCTGCACGTCGCCGTTATCGTCTATCACGAGGCTCATCGGCTTTATAAATTTGCGATAAAAGCGTTTGCGTTCATCCTCCGTGAAGGGAGCTCGGGTGCTCCGCAGAGCCTCTTCAAACATATCGTTGACGTTCAGCCGAACCGTGCTTTCGATATAAGCGCGCATTTCCGCAAGGACGGCCTTGTGCTTGACGTCTTCACTACTGCCGCCGTAAAAATCATCGAGATAGCAATAGAAGATATGCTGATCCTCAAGCGCCTGCTTCAGGTTCGGGCTGCACTTGGCATGTTCTATCATGACAAGAAACTTCGCCTGCGGCAGGTTGGAAACGAGAGGCCAATAGTCCGAATCGCTCGAAACGAGCACGAAGGAATCGGTTCTATTTTCATAGAACTCGCGGAATACACGCGCATACAGCGCTTGATCCACAAGAGATTTATTCCCCATCAGGCGTTCGACTGTCAGATGCTCCACGGGGATGTTTCCGGTGCTGTCCTCAAGCAGCTTCCACGCGGTGGATGAGTGTATGTCGTCAAAAAGTATGATGCGGGAGATCTTTTCCGTGTACTTCCTTTCAAGGTTCCGAAACGCCGCGCTGAGATTAAAAGGATCGGAGTTCTCGCAATCCACCACAAGCACGGTGCTCCCGCTCGATGAAATGAAGTCATAGATGTTTCCCGTGACGTAGCTGCCGACGTTCGTGACCATGTTGCGGGCCGTGAACTCATCGTTATGGAGCTGATAAAGCCATGTGCAAAACCTGTAGTCTGAGGCAATAATTAGCCCTTCGTCCCGGGCATTCCAATTCAGATAGGCATGGAAAGGCAAAAAGTTATAGCTGTTGCGGTAAACCATTAGCGCAGCCATTACGCCGTTGTCTGTGAGACCGTCCTTCATTATGAACAGATCCTTAACGTACTCCCAGTTCAGCCACATAGGAAACAGACCACGGCAGTTATTGATCCTGTCATTGATGAGGCGGTTGATCTCGACAACGTGATTGCTTAAATATCTGCTTGTCTTTTTAACAAAATCGATTCCGTCTTCCGATAACTGCCGTACGCTTTCGTCCGGGATGAATTCCCCGACCGTGCGGATACCTCTGTGTTCAAGCTTAAAAGCATTATTGATCTTGTTGAAGTTTATGAATATTGATGTTCTTACCGTGCAGAGGTGCCGTATAATTCGGGCGTTCTTGTCGGTGTCGAGCTTATTGAATATGTCTAAATCGAATGAAGAATGCTCTTTTTCAAATATTCCCTTTTTGACTCCGATAAGGTATGCTATCTTTGATGTGACCGAATGAGTGGATTCGCGATAGTCTCTGTAATCGTTCCCGGATGGTACTGAATCATCCCGTGTTTCTGTGTAATCATCATTAATGTCGGCAGAAATAGTTTGTGTTTCTTTGATCCCCGGCCTGTCCACCGGATGAATGTCAGTGCTTTCATTGCTCATTTTGTTATCCTCCCTACTGAATAATTGAGTGTGTTTTTGTATTTGCAGTGCAGCCTCCGGTACCTGTGTGAGCGCGATCGACACAGCGCTTTACAACCCCCCTTCCACAAGAAATCACATGGCAGCCGAAAACGATCATTGCAACATAATTATATGGTAATTCTGCGTAGCAAGTCAAGAACACGAAACATGAGAACTTTCTGACAGCATAAGTTTTTTCGCGGGATCAGGAAATAAAAAAGCGGCGTTCGAGCCCTCCTGTGAAGTCGGG
>DBXK01000025.1 GCA_002309375.1 Christensenella sp. UBA1214
GTCGGCAAGGGCTATACGCTCCAGCGCTACAAGGGTCTCGGCGAGATGAACCCGGAGCAGCTCTGGGAAACGACGCTGAACCCGGAGAACCGTTCGCTCGTGCAGGTCACGATCGAGGACGCCGCCTATGTCGAGCACCTTGTGACGCTCCTCATGGGCGATAAGGTCGCACCGCGCAAGGAATACATCACCGAACACGCGGATTTCAACAAGATCGATACTTTCGAAGACAAGGTAAAGGTGGATTGACAATGGAAAAAAAGCCTGTACTAAAACGCAAGACCTCCGTTCTGAACGAACGCGCGAGCGGCATACTGCTGCCGATCTTCTCCCTCCCGAGCCTCCACGGCGTCGGCACGATGGGCAAAGCGGCGTTCGATTTCGCGGATTTCCTCCATGCCGCAGGCCAGAAGATCTGGCAGGTGCTGCCGCTGAACCCGACCGGATACGGCGATTCGCCCTACGCGAGCTCGTCCGTTTTCGCGGGGAACCCATATTTCATAGATCTTGACCTGCTACGTGAGGAGGGCCTTTTGACGGAGGAGGAGATCGCTTCCTGCGATTTCGGCTCCGATCCACGCCGCGTCGATTACGGCAGGCTCTATGCCTTCAGGCTCGGCCTTCTCCGCCTCGCGATGGCGAGGGACGATTACAAAACCCGCGCCGATTACGCCGCTTTCCTTGAGGAAAATGCCGATTGGCTGCCGGATTTCGCGCTCTTCACCGCCATCAAGGCGCATTTCGGCGGGAAGAGCTGGCTCGAGTGGGAGGATGAGGGCGCCCTTCTCCACCGCACGCAGACGCTCCGGAAGTATGAAAAGCTCCTCGCGGGCGAGATCGAGTTTTATAAATACACCCAGTTCCTTTTCCTGAAGCAGTGGAAAGCGCTGAAGAAATACTGCAATCGCCTCGGCATCAGCATCGTCGGCGATATCCCGATCTACTGCGCGCTCGATTCGGCCGACGCCTGGGCTAACCCGAAGCAATTCCAGCTCGGGAAGGATCGCCGCCCGAAGCTCGTTGCGGGCGTTCCGCCGGATGCTTTCACCGAGGACGGTCAGCTCTGGGGCAACCCGCTCTATGACTGGGACTACATGAAAAAGGACGGCTATGGCTGGTGGATCCGCCGCTTCCGCGCCGCGAAGCGCCTCTATGACGTTATCCGCATCGACCATTTCCGCGGGCTCGAAAGCTATTGGGCGGTCCCGGCGGGGGACGATACCGCCCGCAACGGCAGCTGGCTCCCCGGCCCCGGGACAGGCTTCATCCGCGCCGTGCGCAAAGCGCTGCCCGGCCTCGCGATGATCGCGGAGGATCTCGGCTATATCACCCCGGAGGTCGCCGCTTTGCTGCGGGATTCCCGCTGCCCCGGCATGAAGGTGCTCGAATTCGCTTTCGCGCCCGGCGCCGAGAGCAATTATGTTCCGTTCAGGCATGAAAAGCGCTGCGTCTGCTATATCGGAACGCATGACAACAGCCCGGTCATGCACTGGAAGGATGAATTCAATGCGGCGGATATCGAATTCGCGAAGAAATACCTCCATTATACCGAGGAGGAAGGCCTTGCGTTCATGATGATCCGCGGCGGCATGGAATCGAACGCGAACACCTTTATCACCCAGATGCAGGATTTTCTGGAGCTCGGCGAGGACAGCCGCATCAATTCCCCCGGCACGAACGAGGGCAACTGGCAGTGGCGAATGCTTGAGGGCGAGGCGAATGCGGAGCTCGCAGCGAAGATCCGCGAGTACACCGAGACCTACGGCAGGATCTGAAAATTAAAAATTAAGCTTTGAAAAAGCCTTGCGCAAGCGAGGCTTTTTTGCTTCCGTACATCTGAATGCCCGCACCTCCCGCGCGGCCTCGCCCGAAAGCAGGAGCAGCGCAATAAGGTTCGGCGCGGCCATCAGGTAATTGAGGATCTCCCCGAACTGCCAGACGCGCGCCGCCGGAATGAAGGCGCCGAGCGCGGAGCAAAGCGTGATCACGGCGCAGCAGGGGAGCTTCGCTTTTTTGCCGAAAAGGTGCTCACCGCAGCGCAGCGCATAGACCGACCAGCCGATTATCGAGGTGTACGCGAACAGCAGCAGCGAGAAGGCGAGGAAGACGGCGGAAGCTTTTTTGCCGAAGACAGGGGAAAAAGCCGCAAGCGCGATCGCCGTGCCGCCGCCCTTCGCCGTGAAAGCGCCGCTCGCGAGCACCGAAACCGCAGTCAGCGTGCAGATGACGAGCGTATCGGCAAAGACCTCGAAAATGCCGTACATGCCCTGCTTCACAGGGTCCGTCGTTTCGGCCGCGGCGTGGGCGATCGGCGCCGACCCAACGCCTGCTTCGTTCGAATAAACGCCCCGCGCGATCCCGACGCGCATAGTACGGAGCATCCCGTAGCCGAAAAGCCCGCCCGCCGCCGGCCGCAGACCGAATGCGCCGCGGACGATCGAACCGAGCGCCATGCCGAGGTTCCTTCGGAAAACGAACAGCACCGCGCAGCATGCCGCGGCATAGGCAAGTGCCATGAACGGGACCGTGTATCCGCTGATCCTTCCGATGCGTTTTACGCCTCCGAGCACTGCGGCGCCGACAAGGACCGCGCAGAAAAGCGCGGCGGCAGGCCGAAAAAACGAAGGCTCGGCCTCGGGGAAGAGGGAGGCGAGCATCAGCTCCGCACTCTCTCCGACCGTGTTCGACTGCACGAGCGGCGTGCTGAGGCTGCCGGCGAGCAGGCCGAAGAGCGCGAAAAGACGGGCCACCGGACGGGCGAAGAGGGCAAAGCCTCTGCGCTTTCCGAGCCCTTTTTCAATATAAAGCATCGGCCCGCCGACGTATTCGCCGTTCCGCTTTTCGCGGTAGAGGAGCGCGAGCACGATCTCCGTGAACTTGACGCCCATCCCGAGGAGCCCCGCGATCCACATCCAGAAAACGGCTCCGGGCCCGCCGAGGGCGATCGCGCCGGCCGTTCCCGCGATATTCGCCGTGCCGACCGAGCCACCGAGCGCCGACGCCATCGCCTGGAACGGCGAAAGCGCCGGACCTTTACGGGCCTCTTTATTTCGCTTTTCGGAGCGGCCTTTCCCGAAAACGACAGCAAGCGATCGGTGCAGATGCGTGAATTGGAAAAAGCCTGTTCGAAGCGTCAAAACCGCGCCTGAAAGAAGGGTCAGCACGGCAAAAAAGGAAGAAACTGCATTCATAACAAATCATATGATACAGCTGAAAAATGTATTACATACGGAAATTGTAACTTTTTTGTTAATTTTGTATATAACCTGTTTACAAATCAAAAAAGAGCTGTTAAAATCTATTTGTCGGTGGACGGAACGGCCTAAAAGCAGGTCTTCGTTAACTAAAAGCGATTGTTCCTCTCCCTGCAGAGGTTGTTTACCGCCGATTGGTATTATCCCGGAGGTCCTCCTGTTTAGTCCGTTTCTTGAAGTTGCAAGGATGGGAAACGGCATTTTTCTCCGGATCGCGGCCAAGTCGGCCGTACCCGCCGCATTCAGCGGGAAAAACATTGACCCCTCGGCATGGCCGGGGGGATGTTTTTTTCTTGCCGGAAGTCGGATCTCCGTCTTGACAAACGCGGTGAGCGGTGTTAGAATCTTGCTTTGTAAAGGCTGTGAAGCGGATAATCCGGTCGCATTATCCCCGCAAAGAGAGCCGCCGGGCGGTGCAAGGCGGACGGGGAATGATCGGCGCTCGCCGCGGAGCCTCCGGCGCGAAATGATTTCCTGTGCAGAGTAGTTCCGGACGTTCGCCCGCGTTAAGGGCTTCGAGGGGTCGGCTCAGGCCGGCAACCGGAGTGGTACCGCGCAGGTATCGATTTCTTCCTGCGTCTTCGGAAACGGAGTGTTTCCGGAGCTTTTTTATTTTTGCAGATAACCGAAAGGAGTTTATCATAATGAGCGAACGCTATGAACATCTGCCGATCGAACACAAATGGCAGAAAGTCTGGGACGACGCGCACTGCTTCGAGGCAGAGGATGATTTTTCCAAGCCGAAGTATTATGCGCTGATCGAGTTCCCGTTCCCGAGCGGCGCCGGCCTGCATGTCGGCCATCCGCGCCCCTATACCGCGCTCGACATCATCGCAAGGATGAAGCGCATGGCCGGCTATAACGTCCTTTTCCCGATCGGGTACGACAGCTTCGGCCTCCCGACCGAGAATTACGCGATCAAGACCGGCGAGCACCCCGCGAAGGTCACGGAGCGCAATATGCGCGTTTTCCATAACCAGCTCAAAATGCTCGGTTTTTCCTTCGATTATTCAAGGGAGCTTTATACCTCCGATCCCGAATATTACCGCTGGACGCAGTGGATCTTCCTGAAGCTCTTCGAAAAGGGCCTTGCCTATAAGGCCGAGCTGCCGATCAATTTCTGCACGAGCTGCAAGGTCGGCCTTGCGAACGAGGAGGTCGTTGACGGCTGCTGCGAGCGCTGCGGCGCGCCCGTCATCCGCATGGTGCGCAGTCAGTGGATGCTGAAGATCACCGCCTATGCCGACCGCCTGATCGACGATCTCGATACCGTCGATTTTATCGACCGCGTAAAGACTTCCCAGAAGAACTGGATCGGCCGCAGCACCGGCGCGGAGGTCACCTTTAAGATCGAGGGCTACCCCGAGGGTCTCCGCATCTACACCACCCGCCCCGATACGCTCTTCGGCGCCACCTATATGGTCATCGCGCCCGAGCATCCGCTCGTTGAAGCGCTGGCCGATAAGATCACCAATATCGACGCGGTCCGCGAATACCGCGCCAAAGCCGCAAGGAAGAGCGATTTCGAGCGCAGTGAGCTTGCGAAGGACAAGACCGGCGTCCCGCTTGAGGGCGTGACCGCGATCAACCCCGCAACGGGCAAGCCGATCCCCGTCTGGATCTCCGATTACGTCCTGATGGGCTACGGCACCGGC
>DBXK01000038.1:0-10083 GCA_002309375.1 Christensenella sp. UBA1214
TGCTCGTGATGGCGGCGCTGATCGCGGCGATCGTTGTGAGCCAGAAGCTAATTCCTCCGCTGTTCTGATGGGTTGGGATCATGCCGTTACCGAATGAAAACAAGGCTTTGCTGAACAGGAAACATACCCTCGTGCTGATGATCGCGGCGGGTGTGCTGCTCGTCGGCGCGATGATCTGGAGCTTTTTCCTCAATAAAGGGAGCATCGCCTCCCGCGTTGCGCGCGAGCTTTCCTCGAAGGGCTGCGGCGTCCGCGCCGGGGAGATCTATCAGCATGGGTATAAGAAGGATACGACCATCCGCGAAATGATGGACGGGAAGGAGCTCTCCCCCGCCGTCGAAGCCTCCGAAAAGGCGGGCTTCCCCTCCGACATCGACCGCAGGGGCGAGGTCTACTGCCTGCTCGCGGAGCTGGACAGCGGCGTGCTGACGGTTTTCCTCGTCGATGAAGAGATCGAGCTCGCGTTCATCCAGCTTCCGGATTCGGACGAAGTGCTGACGGTGGCAGGAGAAAAAGCAGGATAAATATTTCGGAAATGAACAAAAAGACCATCGCGGCAATTTGCATCGTATTGGCGGGNNCGCTGCCGCCGGCCTTATTATCGGCATATCAAGCTGCGTGAAGAGCAGAAAGGAAGCCGAGGAAAGGGAGCGGCTCGTGCGGGAATACATCGAAACAAAAAAGGCGATCTACGCGGAAGAGAACGCCGCCGGCGGCGATTTCGAGATCATCTTCCTCGGCGACAGCCTCACGGATGGCTGCGACATCGGGAAATATTACGGCGAATACCGCGCCTCCAATCGCGGCATCAGCGGTGACACCACATCCGGCCTGATCTCCAGGCTGCAAGTCTCGGCTTACGACGCGGATCCGCAGGTGATCGTGCTGCTGATCGGCGGAAACGATATCCTCGGCGGAAGGAGCCTTGAAAGCATATTTGAAAATTATGAAACGATCATAACGGGCATCAGGCAGCACCTGCCCGATACCGAGATCGTTTGGTGCTCGCTCTCCCCTTTGGGAAACGATTGGGCAAAGCATAACGAAACGGTCATCCGCTGTAACGAAAGGATCCGGCAGCTCGCGGAAAAATACGGCTGCGCTTTCGTCGATATTTTCTCTCCTCTTTGCAATGCGCAGACCGGCGAGATCTATGAGGAATACACGGTCGAGGGCGTGCATTTCACCGACGCGGGCTATCAGGTCGTTTCGGCCGCGGTCAGGGAGGCTCTGCGCGCTGTTTTGAAGCACTGAAAAGCGCAGCGATGCCGAAGCAAATATATTGAGATTTTTCAAAAAAACTGTTGACAAACCTCAAAAGGGTCATTATAATAGTCATGTTCAAGAAGAAGCCGCCCGCTTCTCACTCGCCGCAGGTATTTATGCAGGCGCAGTCGATGGCAAAAAGTTCAGCTTTCAAGCTCTCTTTGTGTGCGGTGCGGAATGCAGCGCATTTTTCTTTTTGAATAAATAAACATCAAGGTGGTGGAACCCATAGCAGCCCAGGAATTGTTGATCAATGAGGAGATTCCGGATAAGGAAATCCGGCTCATTGGAAGCGACGGTGAACAGCTTGGCATTGTCAAGATCGATCACGCGCTTCGAATCGCAGAAGAACAGGATCTCGACCTCGTTAGGATCGCTCCGAACGCCAACCCGCCCGTATGCAAGATCATGGACTACGGCAAGGCAAGGTTCGAGCAGCTCAAACGTGAAAAGGAACAGCGCAAGAATCAGGCAACGATCGAGGTCAAGGAGATCCGCCTTTCCTCTACGATCGACACGCACGATATGGAAGTCAAAGCCAAGGCCTGCATCAAATTCCTTAAGGCCGGCAACAAGGTCAAAGCTTCCATCCGTTTCCGCGGCAGGCAGATCAGCCACGGCGACGTTGGCCTTGATGTTATGAACGCGTTCTACGAAATGGTGCAGGATTATGCGGTCAAGGAGCGCACTGCGAAGCAGGAAGGCCGCAACATGACCATGGTCCTCGCACCGAAACCCGAAGCAAAGAAATAATTAACAGGAGGAATTCCCATGCCGAAACTTAAGACCCACAGGGGCGCCGCAAAGCGTTTCAGCTTCACCAAGAGCGGCAAGATCAAGAGGGGCAGGGCTTACAAGAGCCACATCCTTACCAAGAAGACCACCAAGCGTACCCGTAACCTTCGCAAGACGGCTTACATCGCTGAAGAAGAACAGTCCAAGATCAGCAAGCTGATCCCCTACAAGAGATAAGGAGGACGAAGAACAATGGCAAGGATCAAGAGAGCAGTCAACGCAGTCAAGAAGCGTCGTAAAGTTTTCAAGCTCGCAAAGGGCTACTACGGAGCAAAGAGCAAGCTCTACCGTGCTGCAAGCCAGCAGGTCATGAAGTCCATGGCCTATGCGTACGTCGGCCGCAAGCTCAAGAAGAGGGAATATCGCCGCCTTTGGATCGCCCGTATCAACGCGGGTGCAAGGATCTGCGGCACCAACTATTCTAACCTCATCCACGGCCTGAAGCTCGCGGGCGTAGACGTCAACCGCAAGGTCCTCGCGGATCTCGCGATCACCGACATGAACGCTTTCAACGAGCTCGTGAAGGTTGCGAACAACGCGAACGCATAAAATTCCATAAAGCAAAAAGCTGCTGTGAGCAAATATAATTACTCACAGCAGCTTTTTGCTTTATATGCGCGGTCGAAAGCTATAATACGGGAACAACAGTACTCCGCATTGAGCTGCTGAGAAAGCAATAATGGAGATGTAGCATATTAGTTGGCACGAGTACTGGTCTCTTGTTATGTGTTTTGAGGCGCTTGTTATAGCCAAAACTCGCCTACAGCAGACTATCCCGTTCCCTTTGATACTTTTATAAAAGACTTAGCATTTATCCTTTAAAAAAAAGTGTTGACAAATTGGATTGCATATAGTATATAAGAGAGATTACTAATCCTATGAAAAATCAAAGGGAGGTTTTATCAATGAAAAGGAACCGTATTAACAAATTGCTCTGCCTTGCGCTTTGCGCTGCGCTGGCGACCGCGCTATGCATACCTTGTGCACTCGCAGGAGCAGCGTCGATCGCAACCTGTGAGGGTGACCGCGAAAAGCTCTGCGCCTTCTGGCAGCAGGAGGCTTACAGTGGTCTTACCAACGGCGAAGCCGTCTACGACCATGATTGGCCGAACATCGAGGGCTTCGAGCCGCCCGCCTACGACGGGAGCTGGAACACGCTCCTCATCAACCAAAATATCGCCGACGGATACTGCTTCGATTTCCGCGCGGAATTCCCGATAAACGGTTACTATGACGGCGAATACTTCGAGATATTAGAGCAGCTGTACCCCGATCTTTACGGTGCGCTTGTGCTTACGGACAGCGCGGAGCTGATCGCGGTCGGTTCACAAGCGGCTCGGCCCGATCAGACCCATATCGAAAGCATAGACGTAAGCGGCGGCAGCCGCCTCGAGACCGTACAGTTCTGTGATCAGCCCCTCTGTACCTCGGTCCGTGCGCTCGAATGCCCGCTTCTCCGCTGTTTCGACGTTACAGGCTGCCCATGCAGCGAGCTTGCCTTCAGCCCGAAGAGCTTTGAGCAGCCCGTCAGCCTGCTTACCTTCGGCGGCGGCGCTGTCGGCGCAGTGTATACGGAGCAGAGCGGTACGGCTGTGATCTCCGCCTATCCGGAAAACGGAGAATTCATCGGCTGGTTTGGTGAAAACGGCCTCGTTTCTGCGGAAACGACGATGGAGCTTACCGAGGGCTGCAGTCTCCGCGCATGCTTCGGCGGCGATATGGACGGCGACGGCGATATCACCGTTTCCGACGCTGTCGTCGCGCTGCGTGTCGCAATGGGCCTTGCGGAAGCTTCGAATGAGCCCATGGCGGACGTCAACGGCAACGGCGGCACGGATATCGCGGACGCCGTGCTGATCCTGCGTTTTGCGATGCGGCTCATCTGACGACCGCCGCAAGCCGGTTTTTCCAGCTGCCGTCCCGCTTCGGGAGGCCGCGATCGCTGCATCTCCTTGCCTGCGAGGCTTATAAATAAGCTTTTCAAGGGCAAATCGGTGACGTAAACAAAAAGGCTGCTGCCCGTCCGGGGTAACAGCCTCTTTTTTTTATTCATTATCGGGCTTTTTTCTTTTTCGGCGGCATAAGGCCCATGCGCATCATGCCGATCAGCAGCATGACCGCGCCGGCGATGACAAGGATCACCGTGCCGATGAAATTCCCGTTCACGGCGGAGAGGAAGAGCCCCTGCGGAGTGAAATACGAGACCTTTTTCAGTGCGCCGCCGAGCGCCTCCGGGTTGATAAAGCAGCCGCCCGCAAGGCTCGTTATCAGCGCGATGAAGGGCGAAGCGATCTCCGCCCGCTCGGAGCCCGCGAAGCTGCCGAGCAATATCGCGAGGGCCGCGGTGCAGAAGACGTATGCAAGGCCCGCAGCGGCTTCGGCCGGCTTCGGAGCGCCGCCGGCGATATAGGAGAAACCGAGCAGCACGACGCCGAAAATGCCGAGCGCACAGAGGTTCGCGCCGGTCTCCGGATAGACGTTCTTCCCGAGGGAAAGCATGCGCTGCGCGGAAGCGCGGGCGTCCGAAGAACCCGTGAACGCGCCGAGCATCAGCAGGCAGAGCATGATCAGGAAGGCCGTGAAGCCCGCAAAACGCGCATAGAACGCGCCGAAAACGGAGGAACCCGCGATCGCGCCCTTACCGACGGCGACGGCTTCAACGGCTTTGCCCTCCTTATTTATCGCTTTTTCTGAAAGCACGTCCAGCTCCGCAAGCTCCTCCTCCGTCAGCTCCCTGCCGAGGAGCTGCTCCGAATAGGTCCTTGCTCGGAGCCTGCTGCGAAGGCTGATCGCGTTGCCGATTATGATCTCCTCCGCCGCTTCTGCTGAGGACGAGCCCTGCGCGGGATAGAAAACGAGGCCGGTGCCGCCCTTTTCGAGCACTTCGGAAAAATCTTCTTCGATCAAAAGCACGCCTTCCGCGCCGCCGTCGCGCACGATCGCATTGGCCTTTTCAAGGCTTTCGGCGTCGACGAGCCGGATCGAAGCCGTTTCGTCTGCGAGCAGGATCTCTCTGAATTCCACCGAAAGCTCCGTCCCGTTCTCATCCGCAACGGCGATGACGAGCGAATCGGGGCCCTTGGCGTTCAGCGCGTATGCGGCGGTGAGGAGCATCAGCAGCGAAAGCGCGAAGGTTATCACGACGCCGGCTGCGCCGCCGGCCATCGCGCGGAGTTTGGTCACTGCAAGGGTCAGGAGCTTCATTTGCCTTCGCCCCCTTTCAGCGCGTTCATGCGCCTTGACCACGCGGCTTCAACAAGCTGGGCGCCGATATACACTATAAACCCGATGAGCGCGATAATTATAAGCGGCAGTATGCTTTTTTTGAGCACGCTGCTTTCGGTGAAGCTGTTCAAAAGGTAACGCGGCGCGGTCAGCCCGCCGATCGCCCTTGCGAATTTCGGAAGGAGGGGCGAAGGATAGATCGTCCCGCCGAAGAGCAGCGAAGCGACGGTGATCAGCCCGCCGAAGAGCATGTACTGCTCCGTGCTGCGCGTGAGGCGCGTCAGGGCGAGCATGACGGCGAAGCTTGCGAAGAAGCAGCAGACGATCGCGGCATAGACGAGCGGCGAAGCATCGGGCCGCAGGATCAGCATCACCGGCACGACGCCGACGGCGCAGAACACGGCGGCGGCAAGCAGCTTCGAGAGGATCAGCGAGAACGGTCTCCCGCCGATCGAAACGAAGCGGTCCACAAGGCCGAGACGCCTTTCATCCGGAAGGGTCTTGAGAACGCCGGCGGAAACGAAGAGCATCAGCATCGAGCAGGCGCAGGTGAAGAAGGTGTTTTTCGTATTGCTCTTCATCTGCTCGGCCGTGCCGCGGTCATCGAGCACCGATTTGCGTCCGAGAGCGCTTGCAATGATGGAAACGGAGGAATCGGCGCAGAAAGCGTCGAAATCGGCGGGGTCGAACTCCCCTCCCGCCTTGAGCGAATACGCGGCGTACCAGGCAGCGCGCTCGCTCTTCAGAATGCCCATTACGGAGCCGACGATATTCTCCGTCAGCGCGCTTTCGAGGGGCATTTTGCCGTTCAGTATGATATGCACGGGGCCTTCATCCCCGGTATAAGCATCATAGAAGAAATCCCTTGGAACGGTGATCACCGCAGCGCAGTCCGCGAAAAGCTCATCCGAGAACATCCCGTCCGAGGGAACGAGCTTATCATCCGCGCCGAGGAGGACCTTCGTTTTGCCTCCGGCGTTCGCTTCGGCAAGCTCCGCGCGGTTATAAACGCGGACCTCGGAAAGCAGCTCGACCTCACGGAACTGGCTGATCAGCGTTTCGGACATCTCGGTTTCATCGAGATCCGCGAGCGCGACGGCGAAGGGCTTGACGGTCATATCCGCCTTCGAAGAATCGCTGAGGCCGAAGAAAAACGCCCCCGCGGCGAGCGCAGGAAGCAGCAGGCTCAGCAGGCCCGAAACGGAGAGAAACAGGCAGATATCCTTATAAAGACTTGCAAAGAAGCTCTTCATTCGATCATTTTACCGGATTCGATACGGATCTTCCGGTCGCAGACCGCGGCGATCTCGTCCATATGATGCGAAACGAGGATCACGGCGCAGTTTTTCTTTTTCAGCGCCTTCAGCGTTTCGAGGATCAGATCCGTCGAATGCGCATCCGCGCCGACAGTCGGCTCATCGAGCAGCAGCAGCCGGACATTCCCAACGAGGGCGCAGGCAAGGTTCAGCCTCCGCTTCATGCCGCCCGAATAGGAAGAAACGGATTTATCCGCCTTTTCGGTGAGGTTGACGCCGGCAAGCAGCTCCCGGCAGCGCTCCTTCTTCGCCCTGCCCCGAAGGCCGACCGCCGTCGCCCAATAATACATATTCTGCTTTCCGGTGAGCCCTGTATAGAGCGCGAGCTCCTGCGGAACATAGCCGATCTCGCCCGGCTTGAAGCCTTCGGCGATCCTCTCCCCCGCGTCCGGCGCCTCAACGCCGGCGATGATGCGCAGAAGCGTGCTCTTTCCGGCGCCGTTTTCGCCGACGACGCCGACGATCTCGCCCGGCGCGACCGCAAAGCTCAGCGGCCCGAGCACGCGCGAGGAGGCATAGCTTTTTTCGATATTTTTAAGCTCGATCAATGAAGCTCCCATTTCGTTTTCCTTCCGAATGATTGATCTCCCGCGGAGCGGATGCGGCTTTATTCGATCGTGCTGACGATCTCCCCGACGAACATCCAGTGCGGCTGCCAATCCTTGTAGACGCCGTTATTGATATCGTCGGCCATGCCTTCCCGCTCGAACGGCGCCTGATAGATCTTGCGGCAGATGAAGGTAAGCTTCGCTTCGCGGTAAGTCACGCCCTCCCCCGCGCTGATCGGCGTCAGGCCGGCGGCGGCGACCTTGTCCCCGTCCCTTCCGGAATGCGAACCGAGATAGCCGAGCGCTTTTTTATACTCCGGCGGGAAAAAGCTGACGGTGAAATACTCCGCCCTCTTCATGAATTCCCAGGTATAGCGCGCGGGATTGATATAGACCGTTGCGATCGGCATCGCGCCGTTTTCGCCGTGCCAGATCGAGCCGAGGCTGCCCCAGCTGATCGTGCAGCAATTGAAGGAATCGGCGCCGCCCGCCGTCACGAGCGCCCAATCCTTATTAAACAGTTCAAAAATCTTAAACTCTTTATTCTCGAAATCCTTCATTTTTCACCTGTTTTTATAAAACGATCACTTCGACATTGCGTCGAGCCTTTTAAGGAGGCGCAGAACGGTCCCGTTTTTGAGATAGCCGAGGAGCACGCCGGGGCAGTCCTCCTCCGATTTGATGATTGAAGCAAGGGAACGGATCGCGCATTCTTCAAACGAAGGCTCTTCTTCCGAATCTTCGCAGCGGCCTTTTTCTTCCGCCTGATCCGCAAGAGCCAGCACCGCGTCCGCAAAGCGATGAACAACATCCCAATATTCGACCGTTGGCGCCTGCGCGGAAGCGATGTCCTCTTCCGTTACGGGTTCTGCGGTCCATTCGCAAAGCTCTCCCCAAGAAAGCGCGGGGATAAACTTCGTCAGCGAACGCAAATCACTCTTATCCATATTTGCCCTCCCGTTGAATCTTTTTGAACATATATGCCGATAGTTCCGGCCGCACTGCCGGAGCTTTTTTAAACAAAGCTTTCCTTTGCGCCGAAGGTCTCGCAGATCGTTTTGTAATTTCCGAAAACAGTCAGCTTGTCATTATCCTGAAAAACGGTATGCGCCGTCGGAGGCTGGGGCTTGGGATCCATCCCCCGTTCGATGAGCAGGATGAGTATGTTCTTTTCTTCCTTGAGGCCGGTCTCGCTGAGCGGCTTCCCGACGAGGTTTTCCGGCACCTTGCGCAGCATGACCTGCGCGATCGAGCCCTTGCCGATATGGTCGATCAGCATGACGGAATTGATCGAATCACTGTGGACGATCTGCCCGGCGATCTTGCTGAAGACCCGGTCGATCAGTGCGCGCACCGCCTTGATCCGGACGAGGATGATCAGCAGCGCGACGACGCCGATCGGGATCAGAAGGCCGAGGAGATATGAGCCGACCTGCGTCAGCTTCATTGAAAAGAAAACGTTGATAAAAGCGGAAACGACGGTGATGTTGAAAACATAGCCGAAGAGCATCGTGATCCTCGCAAGCCTTCTTCTTCCCGCGGTCGAGAGGATCATTTCGCTTTCCCTTGTCGTGAAGCCCGCGCCGGTCAGAAGCGAGGTGACCTGGAAACGTGCTTTTTCTTCCGGCAGGCCCATAAAACGGAAGAGCATTGTGAACAATTCCGAAATGACCCAGTAGACAAGGATCAAAAGTGCAAATAATGAAGCTGCAAGATAAATATTCACGGCAAACCCGGTTCGCCTTTCCGGCGAACAGCGCTCCTTCCGCTTGATCGGGACCTTTTCCGGGCGGTAATTTCCCCCCGCAGATCCTTTTCGTATATTCTATCATGCTTTTCGCTTTTTTTCAATCGGTATTATTCGATTTTGAATTGTCTGATTTCAGCATATCGGACTGGATCCGCCGTTTCGGCGACCCGAATTCAAAAAACGGCATTAATCAATACTTTTCTGTTGACGGATGCGCCGAAATAGGTTATACTGTTTGTATTCCACAAGAAAGGAGGAACCATATCATGAAAAAATTTCTTGCTATTCTTCTTGCTGTCCTGATGATGTTCTGCTTCGTAATTTCAATGGTCGGCTGCGCCTCCCATAAGTGTGACATCTGCGGCAAGAGCGGCGCATCCCACAAGTTCTCTCTGCTTGGCCAGGAGATCTGGTATTGCGACGATTGTGCCAAAGCGGCGGGTATAAAATAAACTTTGCCGCACTGCTGCCGTTTCGATCGAACGGCAGTTTTTTAACTAAAAAAGGAACGGTGCATTCCGTTCCTTTTCGTTTTCCGTTGATTATGGATCCGTTCGATCCCGAATGATCCCCCATTCTTCGATCAGCCTCTCAAGGCTCCAGGCGGCGTTCGCGGGGCTCGTTGAGGGGAGCTGGATCGCTTTTCTGCCCGTTTCGGGCTCGATGTATTTTTGATAGAGCTTCGCCGCCGTGCCGCCGTTGACGAAGATCCTTTCGATCGGCGCCCCCTCGAGGATCGGGCGGATATCGTTCGGCTTTGCGTCCCGGATGCTCGAATCGGAGGAGCCGACGATCTCGCAGGAGGCGATGACGTCCCAGAGCGCGACGCGGTTTTCGAGGAGGAAGCGGCACTTTTCTTCGATCGTCTTCGGCACGGGCGCACCGAAGACCGCCGCCGCCACCCGCCAGAAGCGGTTCTGCGGATGGCCGTAGAAGAAGCGCTGCTCCCGAGATTTGACGGAGGGGAAGCTTCCGAGGATCAGTATCCGCGAGCTTTCGTCATAAAGCGGCGGGAACGGATGGACGATATGCGCTTTTGCGTTCGCTGCCATTTTTATTATCAATAAAAGAAAAAGTGCGGAAAGGCCGGGCCGATCCGCACGCTTTTTTTATTATTTGATGAATTCGAGATCGACGCGCTCCCAGGGGAAATCACAGTCCGTGCGGCCGAAGTGGCCGTAGG
>DBXK01000038.1:10123-10257 GCA_002309375.1 Christensenella sp. UBA1214
ATCGCGGCGGGGCGGAAATCGAAGCTCCGCGCGAGCATCGCCTCAAGCTCGCTGTCGGGCATAACGCCCGTGCCGAAGGTATCCACGCGCAGTGAAACGGGCTTCGCAACGCCGATCGCATAGGCGAGCTGGAT
>DBXK01000012.1:0-25277 GCA_002309375.1 Christensenella sp. UBA1214
AATGATTTACTGGCTTTTCTTGGCGGAGCGGGTGGGATTCCTTTTTCGCGCATCGGGTCTCGAAGTCGGCTCATACCGCCGCCTTCTCGCCCTGCGACGAAAAAGCCGGGGCGGGGGAACCATCCACCGGATGGTTCCCTGATCCGCCCTTCGAATCCCACAACATTCCAAAACAAGCAAATAGGAAGCACCTAAAGGCACTTCCTATTTTCTTGGCGGAGCGGGTGGGATTCGAACCCACGGTAGGTTGCCCTACACCTGATTTCGAGTCAGGACCGTTATGACCACTTCGATACCGCTCCGTATCGCAGCTTTGCTATTATACATCGGGCGGAAGCATTTTGCAAGAGCGGATTTGTTTTTTGCCGATATACTATTTCCGAAGCCGCAGCGCCGGGGGGCGGGGAAGAACGAAGCTTACTGCAGCTTTTCGATCACCGCGTCCTTGCAGAAGACCATCAGGTGGTCTTCGTTGTTGAAAACGTAGTCGGGCGTCGGGATGACCATATGCCCGGACGGCGTTTTGATCGAGATGATGTTGATATTGTATTTGCGGCGGACGTCCACGCTGACGACGGTCTGGTCGAGCCAGCGCTTCGGCGGGATGATCTCATAGATGCCGTAGCCGTCGGAAAGCTTCCTGTAATCGAAAACCGTATCGTCGGCGATGCTGACTGCGGCGCGTTCGGCTCGGTCGCGGTCGGGGAAAATGACCGAATCGGCGCCGTTCTTTTCAAGGAATTTCGCCTGGATCTCCGTTGAAGCGACGGCTGTAATGCGCTTTGCGCCGCATTCACGGAGAAGATCCACGACCTGCAGACTGTTCTGGAAATCGCCGGGGATGCAGACGACGCAGTCCTCGAAATCCTCAACGCCGAGGCTTTCGACAACGTCCCTCCGCGTGCAGTCGCCGATCTTCGCGCTCGCAACATAGCCGAGCATATCGGAAAGCTTGTCCTCTTCTCCGTCGACGATCATGACTTCGCAGTCCTGCTTCTGAAGGAAATGGCAGAAATAGTGGCCGAATTTTCCGGCGCCGATAACAAGGATGGATTTCATGGCTTTATCCTTTCGATTTTTTCTTATCCGATAATGATTTTTTCAACGGGGTCCTCAACGCGCGGCGGCTCCTTTTTCGCGGCGAGAGCGCCGGCGAAGCTGAGGCTCCCGACGCGGCCGCAGAACATCAGCAGGATGATCGCGATGCGCGAAACGGTGGAAAGATCGCGCGTGATGCCCGTGCTCATGCCGACCGTCGCAACGGCGGAGCTCGTTTCAAAGAGGGTGTCGACGAGGGGCAGGCGGTCGACGCTGACGATCACGAGCGTTGCGATGAGCATCAGCGTGAGGTTCGTGAAGAAGACCGTCGCCGCCTTATGCAGCGCGTCGTTTTCGAGCCTGCGGCCGTAGACGCCGAAGGTGCGGTTCCCGCGGATATAGGAGAAGGTATAGATCAGAAGAGTGAAGACGGTCGTCGTTTTGATACCGCCCGCGGTGGAGCCTGGGGAGCCGCCGATGAACATCAGGATGATCGTCGTGAGCTTGCCTCCGTCGCTCATCTTCGCGATGTCGATCGTGTTGAAGCCCGCCGTCCTTGCCGTCGTGGAGCCGAACAGCGCCGTCAGGACCCTTTCGCCGAAGCTCATGCCGGCGCAGGCGTCGTTCGCTTCGGTGAAGAAGAGGATGAGCGCGCCGCCGAAAAGCAGTATCGCCGTTGCGGTGAGCACGACCTTGCTGTGCAGACGGTATTTTTTGAGGCGGAAGCCGTGGTTCAGCACATCGTCCCAAACGAGGAAGCCGAGGCCGCCGATGACGATCAGGGCGATGAGAACGGCGTTGACGAGCACGTCGCTATAATACGGAACAAAGGAACCGTACTGGCCGAAACGGCCGAGAAGGTCGAAGCCCGCGTTGCAGAAAGCGGAGACCGAGTGGAAAAGGCTGACATACAGCCCGCGCCAGAACCCGAACTGCGGGCAGAAGCGGATCATCAAGAGCGCCGTTCCGGTGAGCTCAAGAACGGCGGTGATGAGCACGATCTTTTTCGCAAGGCCGAAAATGCCGCCGAGCTGGAAGGAGCTGATGCTTTCGGAAAGGATCTCGCGCCCGCGAAGGCCGAGCCTTCGGTTGACGAGCAGAACGAAGAAGGTCGCGATCGTCATGAAGCCGAGACCGCCGAGCTGGATCATAACAAGGATCACGCATTGGCCGAAGAGCGACCAGTGGGTGAAGGTATCGACCGTCACAAGGCCCGTGACGCAGCTTGCGCTCGTCGCAGTGAAAAGCGAATCGAGGAAGGGCGTCGGCTGCCCGCTCTTGGCGGAGATCGGGAGCATCAGCAGCAGCGTCCCGACGGTTATGATCAGAAAAAAGCCGAGGGAAATAACCTGAGTCTGGCTCATCCTCGGCTTTTGATGCCTCTTCGCTTCCCTGATCTTCGCTTGCTGAATATTTGCCATTTTAATACTGTGCGCGTTCTCCGCCGATCAGCTTCGGCCTCTGGCGGGCCATGGTGATGTTCGCGCAGCCGATCTTCGTATTCTCGTTATGGATCGGCACGCAGACGGGCTTCATGTGCATCCCGATGAATACGCCGCCGATGTCGATCCCGGCTCGAGCGCGCATTTTGATATCTTCAACAACGACGGGATCGTCAAACTGCGCCATCGCCTGAACGCTCCAGGCGCCGCCGGCATGCAGCGCGGGTTTTACGGAAACCTGCGTGAAGTCGTATTTCTCCATGCACTCCCTTTCGACGACCAGCGCGCGGTTGAGGTGCTCGCAGCACTGGCAGGCGAGGAAGAGCCCCTTTTCGCGGACGCGGGGGAGGATCGTATTCATAAGGGTCTTCGCAACGTCCTCGGTGGAGTGCTGACCCATGTGGTAGCCCATGACGCGGCTGGTGNNGTGCTGCAGCCGATGACGACGATGTCGCCGGAGTTCAGCTTATAATAACCTTCGCTGCAGTTCGCGAAAAGCTCGTCGAGCACAGCATTTGCTTCTTTTTCGATTTGTGCCAGCGTAAGCGCGCCGGTATTTTCAGTTTCCATATCACGCCTCCGAAAAAAAGTTCCGTATGGGAAGGGATCATGCCTTTATCCATACGGAACGATTATACTACTTCGCGGCTTCTATTTCAAGCATCAATAACTCTTTTGAAGCTCCCGGAAGCCGACTCTGCTGGCGCCGCTTCGGTTTTGATCCCGAAAGCGTCAGTCTCCGGTCGCTTCCAGATCGACCCAGATCGCGGGGCGCACGGCATAGCCGCGGATACGGCTGTCGTGACCGACCGAGATGATCTCACCGGACGTGCTGACGCAGGCTGTGCGATCACCGTCAAAGCCTAAATCGTCCGCGGTCTCCATGATTATGGCGGCAGCGACCGGTGTGCGCAGCCACCACATACAGGTGCCGCCGCTGCTGCTGTGGTATGCGCCATATCCCATGGCATACTGCGTTGCGGTGCATTTGCGGGATTCATCGGAGCGGAAATACCTTTTTGCCTCTTTTACACTCAGCACAAACACCTTATCCGTGACCTCCGAGCCGCGCTCACCGTTCTGCAGTATGTCCAGTATCACCGTGGGCTTAATTATGCGGAGCTCGCCGCTGTCGAAGGCGGTGTCCAGAAAATCATGGTTCAGCCAATCGCGCAGCAGGCTGGTCTTCCATGACATGGGCGTAACAGACGGGTCGTAATCGTAACGCATGAACGGAAGGGAGTCCAGCGCATATTTGCTGATCAGCAGCATCTTGCTGCCGTCCTTTTCGAGCACGATCCATTCGATGGGATCCTTCTCCTCGGAAGAGATCCTTCCCTGCATGAAGAAGCCGAACAGAACGGTGGAGCCGACCTCCGCGTCCTGCAGCTGCTGTTTGGCGATCTGATAGACGATCTCGTCGCTGTCACGGTAATTCATGCCGTGCAGGGTGCGGTAGGCCTCGTCGAGCTCTCCTTCTTCGAACTGCCTGACCGCACGGTCGTAACGGATCGCGGGGACGGCGTACTTGCGGAACAGGATCACGCCGACGACGCAGAATGCGGCGGCCAACACGACGGCGATCAGAGATCGGATGATGCGCTTCCTGCGCACCGCTTTTTTCTGCTTCTGCTCCTCTGCGGCGCAGATGGCTTCCTCACGGTCCGTCCGTTCCTTCTCGGTGATCTCCCGGATCCGCTGCTTTGCCTGCTCGATCCGCTCATCGGCGTCCTTATAGCCGTGGATCGTCTGAAAGATCTGGATCGCCTTTTCCTGGCTGCGAACATTGGAGTTTGCGGCGGCCTTGTCGGCTTCCGCATAGATATCGTCCAGACGCGAAGTGACCGCTTTATTTTCGCATTCGAGTTTTTTCTCATCGGCGTCCTTATAGCCGGGGATGCGCGCGAAATCGGAGGCGGCTTCCGAATAAAGCTGCCCCTCGAAAAGCAGAAGCGCATTCTGATAGATGCGTTCGCTCTCTTCGGCATTCATGATCTTTTTCTGTTCCATCTTTTTTCCTTTTTTGCTGTATTTTTCGGAGATCAGCGTCAATGATCCTCTTTCGCGGACTTTGATGAATCCTCCGCCCGAAGTGCCGGAAGGCGGGGAAGAGGGCCTTCATGCGGACACGACGGTTTTTCGATCCCCATGCCGCGCACTTGAAAAAAAGTTCCGTACGGAAGGGGAAGAGGGCCCCTCCGCACGGAATAATTTTACTGCTGTCGGGCTCGGTTGTCAAGCCGGACTGATCAATAATTCTTCAGCACGAGCGCAAGCGCGTCCTCCCGGCTCATGCCGAGCGCACGGAAGACGGCGGCGCATTCCGAAAACTTCTCGAGGGCGAGGGCTTCGCGCTTTTGCATCCGCTCATCATACGAAAGATACGCAACGAAGCAGCCCCGGCCGACCATCGTGTTGATATAGCCGTCGCGCTCAAGCTCCTCCCAGGCGCGCTTGATCGAGATCACGCTCACGCCGAGCTGACCGGCGAGCGTGCGGATCGGGGGCAGACAGTACCCGCCCGAAAGCTCACCGCGGATCACCTGGAACGCGATCTGGTCATAGAGCTGCTTGTAGATCGGCGTGTCGGAGGTATTGAGGACCGAAAGCTGCACTTCCATCAGATATCCGCCTTTTCGAATTCATGGATCGAGATGCGGTATGCGATGAGATTCATCACAACGTAGAAGACTGCAGCTCCGGCGACCAGGGGAAGCTGGAGCAGGATCTCGCCGGCAGAGGTCCCGTTGAGGAAGAATTTGCCGCCGCCGATGCGGCAGACGAGATTCTCCAGGCCGATCGTGAGCAGCATGAACACGGCCATGCCGATGAAGCCGCGGGCCATGACGCGGAAATGCTTGCGGTAGCCGCCGGGGATCAGGATAAGGTTATAGATGCCGTAGCCGATCAGCACGATCGCATAGAGCGTCGCGTTGAGGCGCATGCCCGCATTACCGCCGGAAGCAGCTTCGTTGACGACGCGGCTCGCGATGAAGACGAACGGTATCGTGATGAGGATCGCGCCGAGCTCGATGATCGAAATGCTGAGCACTCTCGCCTTCACACAGTCGCGCTTGCGGGCGGGGAGCAGTGCGCAGAATTCGCGGTCCTTATACTGAAGATCGAGCGCGAACATGTTCATAATGCCGATCAGCAGGTAGAAAAACCCGACGGGACGCGGATAATCCGGGATGAAAAGCATCGCCGGGGCGAGCACGAAGAACATAAAAACGGAAGGATGGAGCGAGATGCGGAAATCCTTATAGATCAGGCTGCGGATGGTATGCGTCTTCATTACTTTTCACTCCCTTCGTGATTCTCGTATTTTTCGGTATAGACCATGATCGATTCGATGTCGGCCTTGGCGGACTGCAGCCCTTCGGCGAGATACGCTTCGTCCGCACGGATGAGTCCGGTGAAGCCGAACGGCGTTTCCTTGACGCCGATCAGCGCTTCTTCGAGCCGCGGGGTTAGCTCATCGAGCCTGCCCTGAACGAGACGGTAGCCGTTGATGATCTCCTCACGGTCGCCCTGCATGATGATGCTGCCGTTCCTGATATAGATGATGTAGTCGGCGCATTTGTCGAGGTCGGAGGTCACGTGGGTGGAGAAGAGGATGCTGTGCTCGCCGTCCGAAACGATGTCGCGGAAGATATCCGTCAGCTCGTCGCGGGAGACCGGATCGAGGCCGCTTGTCGGCTCGTCGAGGATCAGAAGCTTCGCATTATGGGAAAGCGCAAGGGCGAGGGAATATTTGACCTTCATGCCGGAGGAGAGCTCCTTTACGCGCTTGGATTCATCAAGACCGAATTTTTCGATATACTGACAGTATTTTTTCTTATCCCATTCCCTGTAGAAGCGCTTGTAAACGGCGGTGATCGTCCTGAGGCGCTTGTCCTGATAATAACAGAACTCGCCGAAAACGATCCCGAGCTGCTGCTTACACTCGATCTCATGCTCGCGGATATCGAGCCCGAAGAGCTCAACGGAGCCGGCGTCGGGAGAGGTGAGGCCGAGAATGGATTTGATCGTCGTCGTTTTTCCGGCGCCGTTGCGGCCGATGAAGCCGACGATATAACCGGGCTCGACGGAGAAGCCGACGCCCTTCAGCTCGAATCCGGGGTATTTCTTCACAAGGCCCCGAACGTTCATCATTGCGGTCATAGTTGCCTCCTTGGTTTGCACGACCATATTGTGCATATTGAACATACACAATATAACACGCCCCGACAGCCTTGTCAATACCCTTTGCAAAAAAATTTTCTTGACTGCGGAAGCGGGGCGTGATAGATTGAAAGCATGATCAGGAACGGAAAAGCTTATATCTGCGTTTTTGCCTATCCGCGCGATTGGGACGCGCTGCGGTTCCCTTCGGTATTCTCGGAAAAAACGCGCGGGATGCTTCTTGAAGGCGAGCTGACCGACCGCCTGCGCCAATCCGCCGCGGCGGAGCTTGCGTACAGGGCGGCGCGGATGGCCGCCTGGAAGGAGGCTTCGGCGAACGCGGGCGGAAGCCCGTTCATCGAAGACCCGAACGAATGGACGCGCAGGGATTATATTAAAATGGAAAGCGGGAAGCCGATCCTTCAGGAGGGCTTCGTCAGCATCACCCATACGCCGGGGCTCTCGGCGGCGGTTTTCTCCTTTGCGCCGGTCGGGATCGACGCGGAGCGGGAAAGAAGCTGCAGCGATAAGCTGATCCGGCGCGCGCTCGGCGCGGAGGAATACGGGGAATACGAGCGGGCGCAGGATAAGCCGGCCTTCTTCCTCCGAAGCTGGACGGCGAAGGAAAGCTGCCTGAAGCTGACGGGGGAGGGCATCGGCGGACCGATCGCGGAGCTCCGGTACGAACGCGAAAGGCGGCTTATCTCCGGCGGGAACCTGCCGCACGGTTATGAGATCGTCCCGGCGGAGGCCCTGCAGGACGGCAGGCGCGTCTTCCTTTCCGTCTGCTGCCCGAAGAGCATCGAGACTTCCTGGATCGTGTTTTCGGATCCCATCGAGCTTTTGATCTATATCAACGCGATCTGCTGAAAACGGATAATTTTCAAAAGGCCGCCGCACAATAATTTATATTTTATTTTTGCCTGTTTTTTTGCCCGCCCGATATTGCCATCGGGCTTTTTTTGCATTATAATGAGCGGTGGAATCAATAAAAAACCAATGGAGGCATCCCAAATGATCCAGTTTGATTTGATCAGGTCCACCGATCCCGAGCTTTGCGGCTATATGGAGGAGGAGCTGGCCCGCCAGCGCAGCCACCTCGAGCTCATCGCTTCCGAAAACTTTGTCAGCGAAACCGTAATGGCGGCTATGGGCAGCCATCTCACCAATAAGTACGCCGAGGGTTATCCCGGAAAGCGTTACTACGGCGGCTGCGAGTGCGTCGACAAGGTCGAGGAGCTTGCCCGCGAGCGCGTGAAGAAGCTCTTCGGAGCGGAGCATGCGAACGTTCAGCCCCATTCCGGCGCCCAGGCGAACCTTTCCGTCTACTTTGCTCTTCTGAACCCCGGCGATACCATCATGGGCATGAACCTTTCTCATGGCGGCCACCTCACCCACGGCAGCCCCGTCAACATGAGCGGCAAGTACTTCAACGTCGTTCCTTACGGCGTAAGTGAAGAGGACGAGCAGATCGACTACGACGAGATGCGCAGGATCGCGCTCGAGTGCAAGCCGAAGATGATCGTTGCCGGTGCGAGCGCATATCCCCGCGCGATCCGCTTCGACCGCATCCGCGAGATCGTTGACGAAGTTTCCGCTCTCCGCGGCGAGAAGACCTATTTCATGGTCGACATGGCGCATATCGCCGGCCTCGTTGCCGCCGGTCTGCACATGAACCCCGTTCCCTATGCGGACGTCGTCACCAGCACAACCCATAAGACCCTCCGCGGCCCCCGCGGCGGCATCATCCTCTGCAAAGAAGAGCTTGCCAAGGCCATCGACAAGGGCATTTTCCCGGGCACCCAGGGCGGTCCTCTGATGCACACCATCGCGGCTAAGGCCGCCTGCTTCGGCGAGGCGCTGAAGCCCGAGTTCGTCGAATATCAGAAGCAGGTCGTGAAGAACGCGGCCGTTCTCGCCGAGGAGCTCAAGAAGGCCGGTCTCCGCATCGTTTCCGGCGGCACCGACAACCACCTCATGCTCGTTGACCTCACCGCGAGCGGCAAGTCCGGCAAGGAAGTCGAGAACCTCCTCGACGCGGCGAATATCACCGTCAACAAGAACACCATCCCGAAGGAGACCCGCAGCCCCTTCGTCACCAGCGGTATCCGTATCGGCACCCCCGCTCTGACCAGCCGCGGCTTCAAGGAGGACGACATGGTCGTCATCGCCGGCCTGATCGCGAAGATCGTCTTCGAGGGCGAAGCTGCCATCGAGTACGTCAAGGCCGAGGTCGCGAAGCTGACCGCGAAGTATCCCCTCTATCCCGGAGACTGATCGGGACCAACCGAATCATAAACAATAATTGAAGGCGGCCTTCGGGCCGTCTTCTTTTGCTCCGGCGGGCGAAAGAAGCGCAATATACCGAAAGAAAAGCTTCTTCTGATTGAAAATACGGTCGATATATGTTAAAATCAAATCAGAATAACCGATTGGAGCCGAATATGAACCTTCGAAGAATTTTGAGCTGGGTCGCCATCGCCGCGCTTGCCGCCGCGTTCATTTCGCTTTGCCTTGCGATCCCGCTGAAGCTGCCTTCAATTATCCCCATCGGCCTGTTCGCCGCCGGGATCATCCTTTTCTTTGTTATTAAGCAGATGCCTTCCGACCTTCCGGAGGAGGAAGGGGAGAAAACGCCCGAAAAATCCGAATGGAAGCGCGTCGACGGCGAAAAGAGCGGAGAGGAAGGCAAATAATGGACGCAAAAAAGAAAGGCTCCGGCCTCGCACGCTTTGCGGGCTATTATAAGCCGCATCTCGGCCTGTTCCTGACGGATATGGCCTGCGCGCTGTTCATCTCCGCCGTCGATATCGCATATCCGCTGATCTCGCGCCACGTTCTCAACAATTATCTGACGGTTGAAAACCCGAGCTACACGCCCTTTTTCATCATAATGGGGCTGTGCCTGCTGATGTACGTCCTGCGCACGGCCGCAACGTTCATCGTGACCTATCTCGGCCACAGCCTCGGCGTCAGCATCGAGGCCGATATGCGCCGGGACGCTTTCACGCACCTTCAAAAGCTCGGCTTCAGCTTCTATGACCGATCCCGCACCGGCAAGCTGCTTTCCCGCTGCACGAACGACCTTTTCGACGTCACGGAGCTTGCGCACCATGGCCCGGAGGACGTTTTCATCTCGATGGTCACCTTCCTCGGCGCGTTCATCGCGATGCTGTTCATCGAATGGCGCCTAGCGGTCGTGCTGATCCTCACCGTGCCGCTGATGCTGCTGTTCGTGATGAAGCTGCGCACCCATATGAGCCGCACCTCGCGAAAGGTCAAGGAGGGCATGGCGATCATCAACGCCGATATCGAATCCTCGATCAGCGGCGCAAGGGTCGCGAAGGCCTTCACGAATGAGGGCTACGAGATCGAAAAATTCGAAAAGGGCAACGGCATCTTCATCCGCTCGAAGAAGCTCTATTATAAAACCATGGGAAAATTCCATGCCGGCATGGAGTTTTTCACCTCGATCATGAACGTGATCGTGCTGACGGCGAGCGGCATCCTCATGATGAGCGGGAAGATGGATTCGACGACGCTGATCGTTTTCCTGCTCTACGTTTCCTCGTTCACGACCCCGATCCGCAAGCTTGCCGCCTTCTCCGAGCAGTACGCGATGGGCATGGCGGGCTTCAAACGCTTCACGGAGCTTCTCGATACCGAGCCCGATATAACGGATAAGGAAGGCGCGATCGAGCTCCGGGACGTGAAGGGGAACATCGATTTCGACCATATCAGCTTTGCTTACGAGGCCGCGAACGGGCATCATTCGAACGGCGAAAACGTTCTGCATGACCTCAGCCTGCACATCAAGGCGGGGGAGACCGTCGCGCTCGTCGGCCCCTCCGGCGGCGGAAAGACCACGATCTGCCACCTGCTGCCGCGCTTTTATGAGATCCGGGAGGGCAGCATCACCGTCGACGGCCATGATATCCGCGACGTGACGCTCGCTTCGCTGCGCCGCAATATCGGCATCGTTCAGCAGGACGTCTTCCTCTTCGCCGCGAGCGTGAAGGACAATATCCGCTACGGCAAGATCGACGCCACGGATGAGGAGATCGTCCGCGCGGCGATGGCGGCGGAGATCCACGACGACATCATGAACATGCCCGACGGCTATGATACGATCGTCGGCGAAAGGGGCATCACCCTTTCCGGCGGCCAGAAGCAGCGCGTTTCCATCGCCCGCATCTTCCTCAAGAACCCGCCGATCCTGATCCTCGACGAAGCGACGAGCGCCCTCGATTCCGCGACCGAGGCGCGCATCACCGCCGCCTTCGAGCGCCTCAGCAAGGGCAGGACGACGCTCGTGATCGCGCACCGCCTTTCCACCGTCCGCAACGCCGACAAGATCGCCGTCATCGACGAGCACGGCATCGTCGAGATGGGCAGCCACGACGAGCTCATCGCGCTCGGCGGCGAATACAAAAAGCTCCACGACGCACAGAACAGTTTCTATCTGATCAAATAAAAAATCCGGGAGGAAATTATGGATTACACTATCGAACAGCTCAAAAAGCTCATGGCGATCGACAGCCCGAGCGGCTTCACCGCAAGGGCGGCGCACTATATCATGGACGAGCTCAAGGCGCTCGGCTATGAGCCCGAAATGACGAAGAAGGGCTGCGTGCTCTGCTGCCTCGGCGGCGAAGGCACCCCGACCGTCTTCTCCGCGCATATCGACACCCTCGGCGGCATGGTCGCCTCCGTCAAATCCAACGGCAGGCTGAAGCTGACGAGGATCGGCGGCATGAACGCGAACAATGCCGAGACCGAGAATGCGAAGGTCTATACAAGGGATGGCAGGGTCTATGACGGCTGCTTCCAGATGAACGATCCCTCCGTTCACGTCAACGGCGATTACAGCACCCAGAAGCGCGATTGGGACAACATGGAGCTCGTGCTCGATGAAAAGGTCTTCTCTGCGGACGACACGAAGAAGCTCGGCATCATGACCGGCGATTACGTCTGCTTCGATCCGAGAACGACCGTCACCGCTTCCGGCTATATCAAGAGCCGCTTCCTGGACGACAAGCTCTCCGCCGCGATCCTTCTCGACCTCGCGCGACGCATCAAGGCGGGGGAGATCGAGCTGAAGAGGAAGGTTTACATCTATCTCACCGTTTACGAAGAGGTCGGCCACGGCTGCTCGAGCGGCATCCCCGCGGACGCGGAGGAGATCATCAGCGTCGATATGGGCTGCGTCGGCATGGGCCTCGAGTGCAAGGAGCACCAGGTCTCCATCTGCGTGAAGGATTCCCACGGCCCGTACAATTACGAGCTGACCGACCGCCTCGTTTCCCTTGCGAAGAAGCATGAGCTCGATTTCGCGCTGGACGTATATCCCTTCTACGGCTCGGATGCGGACGCGGCGCTTGACGCGGGCTACGATCTCCGCCACGGCCTGATCGGCGCGGGCGTCTATGCTTCCCACGGCTATGAGCGCTCCCACGTGGACGGCGTGAAGAACACCCTCGAGCTGATCAAGGCGTATATCAGCGAATGACGTATTGACCCGAACCCGATCGGCGCAGTCCAGTGCTGCGCCGATTTTTTATCATTTCTAAATGAATTGTGGCAAATTTGTTAACAAATTTTCAGTAAGTATGTTTGAACTTTGACCGTACGGGCATGGATTCGTATAATGAAACCATCGGGAAAACAGGCGGAAAATGCCGAAAAAAGCCCGAAGACGCAATCACTTTTTCCTTGAAAGGAGCTTTTTGAAATGTCCAAGGTAGGTTATTACGCAAGAAAGCCTCTCCCCCTCGAAATGCATAAGATCTGCATCGTTCAGAAAACAGAGATCATCCCCGTTGAGGAGCGCGTCAAGGCGATCCGCAAGGCGGGGTTTAATACGTACAGGATGGAATCGAAGGATATCTATCTCGATATGCTCACCGACAGCGGCGTCAACGCGATGACCAACGAGCAGCTCGGCGCGATGATGCTCGGCGACGACTGCTATGCCGGCAGCAAGACCTATTTCCGCCTTGCCGAAAAGATCAAGGAGATCTTCAACAAGGATTATTTCCTCCCGATCCACCAGGGCAGGGCATGCGAGCATATGCTTGCGCTCGCGTACGTTCAGCCGAAGCCCGGCAGCATCGTTCCGATGAACTTCCAGTTCGGTACCTCCGTCGGCAAAATCAAATACTGCGGCGGCGACTACGTGATCTGCCTCAAGGAAGAGGGCTTCAACAAGCAGAGCACCGACCTTTTCAAGGGCGACTTCGATCTTGAAAAGCTCGAGCGCGTCCTCCGCGAGCAGGGGGACAACATCGCTTTCGTCCGCATCGAATCCGGCACGAACCTCATCGGCGGCCAGCCGNNGCGCCCAGCCGATCTCGCTCGACAATATGCTCGCCGTTTCCGAGCTCTGCAAGAAGTACGGCGTTCTCTCTGTTCTCGACGCAAGTTTGCTGCAGGATAACCTGCATTTCATCAAGACCCGCGAGAATAAATATAAGGACTGCTCGATCCGCGAGATCGTCCGCACCCTTTCCGACGCGATGGATATCATCTACTTCTCCGCGCGCAAGCTCGGCTTCGGCCGCGGCGGCGCGATCATCCTCAACGATGAGAAGCAGTATGAATACATCAAGACCTTCGTCGCGTCCTTCGAAGGCTTCCCGACCTTCGGCGGCATGAGCGTGAAGGAAATGGAAGCGATCCGCGTCGGCCTCGACGATACCCTCGATGAGGACATCATCTCCCAGGGACCGCAGTTCATCGAATACCTCGCCAACGAGCTCGAAGCCGCCGGCATCCCGGTCGTCACCCCTCCGGGCGGTCTCGGCTGCCATATCGACGCGATGAAGTTCGTTCCGCATCTCAAGCACGGCGAATATCCCGCCGGCAGCCTCGCTTCCGCGATCTATATCGCTTCCGGCGCCCGCGGCATGGAGCGCGGCGCGATCGACGAGCCCTGGGAGGATGACGACGTCGAGCCCTACGGCGCGATGGAGCTCGTCCGCCTCGCTGTGCCGAGGAGGGTCTATACGATCAGCCAGATCAACTACCTCGTCGACCGCCTCTGCTGGCTGCGCGACAACAAGGATCTGATCGGCGGCCTCCACTTCGAAAAGAAGGGCCCGCATCAGTTCTACGATGCTCTTGAATCGAATTCCGACTGGCCGGAGAAGCTGGCCGCGAAATTCCGCGAGGATTTCGGCGATTCGCTGTGATCGGATAAAGAAAAAGCATGATAAAGGCACTCCCCAAGAAGGGGAGTGCCTTTTTAATTGATGATGCTAAAAACTTCGAAGACAAAGGATAACCCGATTAGCGGTTAATTATTCCCACCTTGTTTTACCATCTCGTCGCCGCCGACAAAAATACTGTTTCCTTCCATGCTGAAGGAGGTGCGCCAGACACATGGAGAACTCGAGATATTAGTGGTATATGTAATCGTGATTTCCCCGTTTGAAATAACATAGGTTCCGTCGCTGACAACGCCAAGCGCACACATACTGACACGATGATCGCCATAGAAAGTGAACGAATTGGTAATAATTCCATATGCGTAGGCGACATAGGTCCCGTCAGGAACGCTTGGTGAATCATTGACCGGTGTCTGTGACGGCGACTGAGTCGCTATGGGATCCACATGATGATTTGGATCGCACTTTAAATCAAACAGGTCTTTATGATCTCGTTCATACAGCAAAGCGTCGATGTAATTATCCAAATCATGGTTTCTGCTTGAAATTCCAAAACCTTCACTATAATGGAAGCGGCTGTCTTTATACATATCTGTATGCCCGAATTTTGCATAAGGCGAGCTCGCACATAAATCGCTCATATTTCCGTGAGGACCAAACGAATCATAGTAGTTATAAATGTTATGAATATTCTCAAACATTTCCGGATAGTTCTGATCCTCAGTCAAAACTTTTATTGCTCCGAATGTGTAGACATAAACATCTGCTTCTGTGAGCATATCCGACCACCAATCATCCCATCCGATTGAAAATGTTATATCAGCACCTGCAAGATTTGCTGCAGATCCGCCGAGGCTATGGCCGGTCACAACGATCTTCAGATTATCGGCGGAAAGTATCTCCGGAAACTTGTCAACATAATCATATAAACCGAGCATTACTTCATCGTAGTAGTCATACACATTCGTGTAGACGTCAACACCATAAAAATCCTGAGTTTTGTCGAAAGGCCTTCCTTTAACCCAATCAGCAAAATACTCGCCCGGAGCATGGGATCCTCTGCAGATAATACATAAAACGGTTGTTTCCTGACCGCTTATCGTCAAAGTATCATGAGCAATAATAAAACAGCTGTCGCCCACAAAAGTACCGAGCGAATCACCTCTATAATAATTATACGACTGTTGGCCGTCAAAACCGAAGTCTCTGATATCCTTGGTCAGATCTTCGTATTTATACATTCCGTTGCTGAGATATGCGCACATTAATGCAAGATCGGGATCGAAATGATATGAGTTTTGCTTGAAAAGACTGCTGTTCCACCTTGGCTTGAAGTTGTCTTTTGTTTCGGGTGCATCGGTGCAAATTAAGGAATCCGGAGCAGCAGAAGCTTGCATATTCTTAGCAGGAGACGTCTGCTCGCAGCCGGCTCCAAACGGGATGATTAATGATAACAATAAGAAAAGAATCAGTATTCGTTTATACATAATAACATCGATCAGACTAAGACGGATCGCTCCTTTCAAACACATTATAAAGTAAGCTCAGGATAAAAGCAAGTTCGAACTAAAAACAGTATAAAAGCAGTGCATAAAGGCTTGCTTCAGCGCTCTGCAGAAGCAAGCCCATAGATGCCGCTCGTTTTATCCTCTATTCATCTTTTGTAAAGCTGAACAGGGGAGTGCCTTTTTTATCGGATCGGTTATTTGCTTTCGGGTTCGCTGACGGAATCTTGCCGGGGCGCAGGGGCTGTCTGAACAACCGTCTGCTGAACCTTCGCGCCGCGTTCGGCCGCAATGCGTGCGTTGTGCTTCTTCGTCTTTTTGATGCTGAAGAAGACGATGAACAGGGTCAGCGCGATAAAGAGCAGCGCAACCACGATATGCGGCAGATTGCCGATGAACCATTTTGCAAAGCTCTTGAAGCCGTCGCCGACTTCGTTCAGGCTTTCGTTGAAGCGGCGGGAGGTCTCCTCGCCGAAGCTTTCTTCGGTCACAACGGTCTCCTGCTCGACCTCGCGGATATGCATCGTCACAGTGCTGAAATCGATCGAATTATCGTAGCTGCGGAGCTTTGCTTCATATGATTCGATCTGGCCGCGAACATTCGTGAGGCGATCCTGAAGCTGGATGATCTCATCGAGATTCTCCGCCCTTTCGAGAAGCCCGAGAAGGGTGTTGTATTCGGTGCGGAGGGAGGAGAGCCGCGCCTCGGTGTCGATGTAATTATCGGTGACGTCCGCAACATCCTCCTGCTGGCGGGTGACGTTGCCGGCGCCGTTGACGTCCGAAAGGAAATCGTCGAGCTTCTCGGCGGGGATGCGCACGACGGTTTCGGCGGTGCGGAGCCTGCCGCTCGAATAATCGCTCGAATCAACGTAATTGGACTGGATATAGCCGCCGTAAGCGCGGACTCTTTCGTTCATGCTGCGGATGAAGGAATCGAAATCGAGCGCTTCGACGGAGAGCTCTGCATTGCGGATGATCTTGCGGCCCGAAAGGACGGCCGTGACGTCCGAAGGCGCGGATTCGGCGGGATCTTTCGCATCGAAGGCCGCGCTGCCGGGATAGTATGCTTCCGCTTCCTTTGCGGAGGAATCGGACTGCCCGACGCCGAAGCTGCGGGCGGAGCAGCCGCAGAGCAAGGTGACGGAAAGAAGCAAAACGGCAAGAATGATCGGGATCGTTTTTTTCATAAGTTTGCCCGGAAGCCCGGGATCCTTTCATCGATTCGGCCGCGGCGGAAGCAAGCTTTGCCGCGTCTATATCCATATAACGGATGAGCGGACAATGCGGTTGCGGGCTATAAAGGAAAAGCTTCTTTATTTGAAAAACGCACATATAATTGAATATGGTAAAAAACGGGCAGGACCGTGCGAACGGAAAGAACAGGATATGCGGAGAAAAGCAGATCCGCGCTGCAAGGCGGCGGGGGGAACTGATGCGCATTGCCGATCTTCCGGAAACCTCGGCGGCCTCCGTCCCCTGTCTGCGCCTTGCCGGCGACGAAGTGCTGGAGATCGAGAATTACAGGGGAGTGCTGGAGCTGACGGATTCCGTGATCCGGCTTTATACGGGCCTCGGGATACTCAGGATAACCGGCAAATGCCTCATGATCCGCAACGCCGACGGCGATAAACTGCTTGCGGAAGGCCGGATCTGCTCGATTTTATTCGAAAATAATGTAAATTGACGCCAAAAACAGCGGAGAAGTATATGTTTCTATGGAAATATTCGCACGGATATGTTATAATAAACATAGTATGCGATAGAGTGGAGAAGTTTTTGAATAAACTTCTGCTTTCCGGCATTTCCGCGCATAATATCGAAAAGCGCGGAAGGAACGATTTCATCGTAACGCTCCGCACCCGCGATCTGGACGCCGTGCGGGCGCTTTCGGAGGAAGACGGCGCTTCCGTAAGGATCCTCAGGCGCGGCGGGAGCTCGGTCTATACAGCCTGCCTGAGATCGCGGCCGCTGCTCCCTGTTTTCATGATCGCGGCAGTGATCGCGCTGATCCTCCTTTCGCGGAGGGTGCTTGCCGTCCGCATAAGCGGCGATGACGAGGCCTGCGCTTTCGCCGAAGCTTTGCTGGAGGCTGAAGGCGTGGGAAGATGGACCCCGATCAGCGGGATCGACGGCCCGGCGCTCGCGGAAAAGCTTGCGCTCTCGTCGCCGAAGATCGCATACGCATCGGTCCGGACCGAGGGCGTGATCCTCCGCGCGGAGCTTTATGCGGCGGAGGAAACGGAAACAGCCGGCGACGGACGGGCCTGCAGCATCTATGCCGACAAGGACTGCGTGATCAGAAGCATTGCCGTGCGCGACGGGCGGGAGCTCGTTTCCGCCGGAGAAGCCGTTAAGAAGGGCCAGCTCCTCGTTTCCGGCGATATCACTCCCGACGGCTCGGCGGATATCCTTCTGACCCATTCGGAGGCGGAGATCATCGGCGAAGCCGCATACAGATTCACCGTGGAGGTCGGGCCGACGGCCCTTGCGCCGGTCCGGAGCGGGAGAAAGGAAAGCATCGTCCGCATCGGGCTTTTCGGAGGCTCCGTCGATTCGCGGCCCTCGTTCGGGGAGTATGAAGCCGAGTTCGAAAGCGCCGCTTTCCTCGATGCAGGCGCTCTGCCGATCCGGGTCTTCCGCGGCACGGCGTATGAGCTCATCCTTGCGGAGACCGAGCTAAGAAGCGAAGAAATGCTTGCGGAAGCGCTGCGCCTTGCGGAGCAAAGGCTGAAGAGGAGCATTCCGGCTTCGGCGAAGATCATTTCAAAAACAACAGAACAGTTCCGGACGGACGAAGGCGGCCTGATGCTGACCGTATCCGTGCGGACGATCGAAAGAATAGGGTATAAGAGGTACTTATGAACGGGCAGGACAACGAACTGCACAATGAGATCAATACAGAAGAGCAGGCGGCAGCGGCCGCCGAGGAAGAACAGGTCACAGTGAACCTGCCGATCGATTCGATGGAGGAGGTCATCCGCCTTTTCGGCGTATTCGACGAGAACCTCCGCATCATCGAACAGGAGACCGGCACGAAGATCAGCGCGAACGCGGACAATATCCGAATCTGCGGAACGGATGAGCAGACCTCCGCTGCGCTCGGCGTGATCGAAAAGCTCCTTGCGCTGATCCGCAGGGGCGAGAATATCGACAGGGGCAGGATCCGCTATGCCGTCGATCTCGCAAGGGAGGGCAACGCGGATCTGATCCTCGAGCTTGCGGACGACGTCGTCGCCTTCACGAGCCGCGGCAAGCAGATCAAGTGCAAGACCCTCGGCCAGAAGAAATACATCAACGCGCTCAAGCACAATACCGTCGTATTCGGCGTCGGCCCCGCCGGCACGGGCAAGACCTATCTCGCCGTCGCGATGGCGGTGCTCGCATTCAAAAACAAGGAAGTCAGCCGAATCATCCTTACCAGGCCCGCCGTCGAAGCGGGCGAGAAGCTCGGCTTCCTCCCGGGCGACCTGCAGAACAAGGTCGATCCCTATCTGCGTCCGCTCTACGACGCGCTTTATGAATTTCTCGGCGCGGAGGGCTTCCGAACGCTCTCCGAAAGGGGCATCATCGAAGTTGCTCCGCTCGCATATATGCGCGGCCGCACGCTGAACGACGCTTATATCATCCTCGATGAGGCGCAGAACTGCACGATCGAGCAGATGAAGATGTTCCTGACCCGCTTCGGCGAAGGCTCGCGCGTCGTCGTCACGGGCGACATCACGCAGATCGACCTTCCGCAGGAGAAGCAGAGCGGCCTGATCCACGCGCTCAGGGTGCTTGCGGACGTCGAGGGCATCGAAACGGTGCACCTCACGGCTCGGGACGTCGTTCGCCACGAGATGGTCCAGCGGATCGTGCTCGCCTATGAAAAGGCCGCCGCGAAGGCGGCCGAAAGGCAGCGGGAAAAACAGCAGGAATCAAGGCCGGAACGCCGCCAGTGACGCGCGCTTTCCGCCTCGGCATATGATCGGATGACCGCCGAAACACTACGAATGATCGATGGAGGCACAGATGAGAAAGAAAAAACTGATAGGCTTTGCCGAAGGGCAGGAACCGCAGTCATCCTCTGCGAATAAAAGATCGGATGAAAAGAAAAACCTTTTGAGCATCCCGAGAGTGCTCCCGCGGGTCGGGATCATAATCCTTGCGATCGTTGCGGTGATCGTATTCATTGCGACCTATCTGCGCGCGGCGGCGAACTGGACCGATGGAAGCTATTTCTGGCTTGTGATCGGCTGCGCTGTTTCGATCGTCGGAAGCACGATCATCCTGCTTGCGTATCTCTATTTCGAGGACAGGGCGATCCTGACTAAGACGCGCCAGCTGATCGCGGTCGCAACGCTGATATCCGTTGCAACGGTCGCAACTGCGCTGATGACTTTTGTCAATGCCGCGTTCAACGCCTCGTTCATCGCGATCATCCTCTGCGCATTGCTGATCTCCCGACGCTCGGGCTATATGATGACCCTGCTGATGGCGGGGATGTGCATGCTGATCAGCCTGCGCTCGACCGGCGCCGGAGCAATGGACATGCCTGCCGCGATCGGCATCGCAACGCTGATCGGCGGCGTTGCCGCAACGCTCGCGCTCAATCTTTCGAGCGGGCGCCTTCAGCCGATCGTTTCCTCGCTGATCGGCGGGATCGCCGGCGCACTGACGGTGTCGCTCATAATGGCGTTCTGCAAGGCGACCTTCTTCCCGGATATCCTTCTTTCGGCGATTTGGACCGTTGCCGGCTGCTTCCTCTGCGGCGTGCTCGCAACGGGACTGATGCCGGTCTTCGAGAGGCTCTTCGATTTCGCAACGGAAACAAGGCTCAATGAGCTCATGAACACGAACAATCCGCTTCTGAAGCGGCTGATGCTCGAAGCCCCCGGCACTTACCACCATTCGCTGATCGTTGCCGTGATGGCCGAATCCGCGGCGGAGCTGATCGGCGCGAATGCGCTCCTCTGCAAAACGGCGGCATATTATCACGACGTCGGCAAGCTCGCCGCTCCGAAGTATTTTAAGGAGAACCAGGGCGAATACAACATCCATGACGATCTTCCCCCGGAGGAGAGCGCAAGGCGGATCATCGCCCATCCGCTGGACAGCGCGGCGCTGCTCGAGAAGAACAAATTCCCTTCCGAGATCGTCCGCATGGCAAGGCAGCACCACGGCGATTCGGTCGTTGCGTATTTTTACAATAAAGCAAGGACGAACGCGGTCAATCCGGATTCCGTGGATATCAACGCTTACCGCTATAAATCCCCGAAGCCGCATACCAAGGAAGATGCGATCCTGATGCTTGCCGACTGCTGTGAAGCCGCCGTGCGCGCGATCAAGCACCCGACGAACGAGCTGATCGAGGAGCGCGTCCATGCGATCGTCAACAGCCTCTGGCGCACGAAGGACGGCCAGCTCACCGAAAGCCCGCTCACGGCGATGGACGTGAGCCGCATCGAGAATATCTTCATCAAGAACCTGCTCGCACAGTACCATGAGCGGATCGAGTATCCCTCCGACACTCCGCAGAATATTTCAAGCCTGCAGCAGCGTCCCTCGAGCTATGCTTCCCCCGCGCAGATCAATGCGAACGACCGCAGGAACGATTTGAGGTAATTGAAATGAGCTTTGGCGGGAAAAACATCGTTTCGGCCGAAGCCTTCGAGCCGACGAAGGAACAGCTCCGCGCCGTGAAGGCTGCGGCGGGGGCGGTGCTTCGCTTCGAAAACGCTTCCGAAAGATATGCTTCGATCGTTCTGACGGACGATGAAACGATCCATTGCTGCAACAGGGATTACCGCGGCGTCGACCGGCCGACGGACGTGCTGAGCTTCCCGGCGGATGAGGGCGATCCCCTCGAAGCCCCGCCGGACGGATTCCTCGGGGATATCATGATCTCCGTGCCGCGTGCGGCGCAGCAGGGGAGCGAGCTCGGGCATTCGACGGAAAGGGAGCTTGCGTTCCTGACCGTTCACGGCATGCTGCATCTTCTCGGCTACGACCACATGAAGCCGGAGGACGAAGAATTGATGCTCGCCCGCCAGCGCGCTGTGATGGCGCAGCCGGAGCTCTCGAAAATCGAATAAAAAAACGGGAAAAAACAATGAGAGAAATCGAAAAAAACGAAATCGGATACATGATCTCTCTTGCGGCCGAAGCAAGGGAAAGGGCCTATTGCCCCTATTCGAATTTCCGCGTGGGCGCCTGCCTCAAGGCGGCGAACGGGGATTATTACCTCGGCTGCAACATCGAGAATGCGAGCTATTCGCCGACGGTCTGCGCCGAGCGCACGGCCGTATTCAAGGCCGTTTTCGACGGCGTGAGGGAATTCGAAGCGCTCGCGATAATTGCCGACAGCGAGACCTATTCCTCGCCCTGCGGCGTCTGCAGGCAGGTCCTTGCGGAATTCTGCGAAAGCGATATGCCGCTGATCCTCGCAAATAAGAGCGGGGAATACCGCCTCACTACCCTCGGTGAGCTGATCCCCTTCGCTTTCACGAAAAAGGATATGGAATAATGGCGTATAAGTCCGGCTTTATTACGATCATTGGTTCGCCGAACGTCGGCAAATCGACCCTTCTGAACCGCATGGTCGGCCAGAAGATCAGCATCGTTTCCGACCGTGCGCAGACGACGCGCAACCGCATCACGGGCGTTGTCACGCGGCCTGATTACCAGATCATCTTCCTCGACACGCCCGGTGTGACGGCGCCGAAGAGCCGCCTCGGCGAATACATGCTGAAAGTCGCATACGACGCTCTCAGCGAGGTCGAGGCGGTGCTTTTGATGATCGACGCATCCGTCGGCATCCGCGAAAAGGACGAAAAGCTGCTTGAACAGCTTCGGCTTCGCGTCGGAAAAACGCCCGTCGTCGCCGCGGTCAACAAGACCGATCTCGTGAGCCTCGGCGCGATCGACGAGCTCCGCGAGCGCCTCGAAAGGGAGGAATGGATCGGCGACGTCGTTGCGATCAGCGCCGAAACGGGGCGGAACGTCGACAAGCTCGAGGCCGTCCTCTGCAAATACCTCACCGAGGGCCCGCAGTATTACCCGGACGACATGGTCACCGATCAGCCGATGTGGGCGATCTGCTCCGAGATGATCCGCGAGACCGCGCTGAAGCTTATCCGCGACGAGATCCCGCACGGCATCGGCGTAGGCATCGACAAGATCGAACTGCGCGCGGACGGCATCCACGACGTTTTCGCAACGATGTACGTCGAGCGCGAATCGCATAAGGGCATCGTGATAGGCAAGGGCGGACGGATGCTGAAAAAGATCGGCATGACCGCGCGGCACGATATCGAATGGCTCTTCGGAACGCAGGTCAACCTCCAGCTCTATGTCAAGGTCCGCCCGGACTGGCGCAACAGCGCCTCGGCGCTTCGTGAATTCGGCTTCGATCCGAATTTCTGAGCGGGCGGGATATCAGTCCGCCTTTTCCGGGGCTTCGCGACCGAGGCGGCTGTATTCAAGATAATCGAGGATGCTGCCTGTTTCCGAAAAAAGCAGAAACAGCCTTGCTTTTTCAAGCTTCAGCTCCTCGTCTTCCTTCTTTTCGCAGCTCGCTTTTTTCTCCATAATTACCTCCGGCTTTTTCCGTAGTATATGCTCCGCCCGGCCGTCAAAACGTTGAAAAAACAGGCGAGGGCGGTAATTTGCGGAAACGCCGGGAAAAGAAAAGCTCTTGTTTGTATGGCTTTTGAAACGCTGAACGGAATAGTGCTCAGATATGTCGATTACCGCGACAACGACAGGATCCTGACCGTGCTCGAGCGGGAGAAGGGTCTTGTGACCGTGACCGCGCGCGGCGTCCGCTCGAAGAGCAGCACCGCTTCCGGCCTTGTGCGGGATGCGTACTGCTACGGCGAATTCGTCGTTTACGAGCGCAGCGGCATCGAATACGTTTCCTCTTCGTCGATCATCGAAGCGTTTTACCCGATGAGGGAGGATTATTCCCGCCTCGTCGCCGCGGCGCAGGCGGCGCATATCGCCGAAAAGCTCGCTTCGAACCATGCGGGCGGCGAGCTGTTTTCGCTCCTTTATCACGCCTTCAGCTTCATTGCCTACGGCAGCGCCGATCCGGCGGATATCCTGCTCTGCTATACGGCGAAATGCCTCTGCCTTGCGGGGTACGAGCCGATGCTTACGAGCTGCGTCGCCTGCCGCAAGAGCGTGACGGGGCAGAAGACCGTCGCTTTCTCGAACCAGCAGGGCGGCGCGCTCTGCGATGACTGCGATCCGGGCGAAACGCGCTATCCGGCGATCGTGCTCGAGGCGATCCGGAGGATGATCCGCCTCACCCCGGCGCAGATGGACCGCGTTCGACTGCCTGAGGAGGTCCGATCGGCGCTCGACAAGCTGCTTTTCGATTATGCGGAATATGTCCTCGAACAGCCGATACGGCTCAAAAATTCCAAACATCTGCAATAAAACGCAACAAAAAAACGGCCTGCCGCAAGGGCGCATCCGCATAAGGAGAATAAGGTTTTCGGCCGGGAACCCGAATACGGCAGTAATAAAACCGGGGATGGTGATCCATCCTCGGTTTCTTGATATTCTTGCCGGCTGAAAACCGCGGCGCAAAAAGATTCCTTTTGAGGCTGTTTATCCTTATGCGGATACGCCCAAAACAAGCCGTTTTTTTCGGGATCAGCCGGGATTGACGCCGGTTTCCGGATCGAAGCTGAGCCGGAAGGTTTTATCGGTCAGCACCGTGTCGGTGAGGATCCTCGCATAAAGCGGCGTCTCGCCGTTTTCGAGGGCGAGCAGGAACGAACCGTCCGGCATCTGGAGACTGCCTGTGGCAATGATGTCGCCGCCTTCGTTATAGAAGGTGATCGTCACGGCGCAGAGCAGAAGCTCCGGATATTCGTTCAAAACGGTGCAGTCGACAAGGGTCTCGCCGCCCTCTTCGAAAACGCTGATATTTGTGAAGCTGATATAACGCTCGAAATGATCCGCTGTGAGGATCGGGTTGCCGAGCGCATCGACGCTGCTCTGCGCGGGCTGAGAGGTCGCATCGCCTCCGGGCGCTTCGGTGGGCGCTTCGCTCGGCTGCGGCGTTTCCGAAGGCGCGTCGGTATCCGCCGCCGGAGGGGGCGTGACGCCGGGATCGAGCTTCGGCTCAACGTTTTTGCAGGCGGGGGCAAGGAGCGCAAAAAGCGCAAATAAAATCAAAACGGCGGTCAGCCGCGGAAAATGCTTCATTGCGGTTTAAAATGAGCGCAGCGGGAGGGGCTCAGTCCCCGATCTCGTTGCGCTTTTTGTATTCTTCGAAAACGCGGTCGAGCGTTTCTTCGTCATCGATGCCGGCAAGCGAGCCGTCGCCCGCGTCGCGCAGGATGACATATTCGACTTCGTCGCTGTCGTCGTCAACGGGGAGCAGGACGAGATAGCTTTCGCCTTTGAATTCGAATTTGTCCATGAGGTCGAATTCGATCTCGTTGTCGTCCTCGTCGATGAGGATCAGGGATTTCGTGTAATCGTTCTGTTCCAAGGTTTGCTCCTGTATCGGACGCGGCGGGATCCCTTTGATGGAGACCCCGCCGGTACGGATCGTAATCAGGCTTTGCCGTCGCAGCCGAGAACGTCGACGATCTTGTGCTTGACAAGCTCCTTGATCGCGGCGCGGGCGGGCTTGAGGTACTGGCGCGGGTCGAAATGATCAGGATGCTCCGCAAAGTACTTGCGGATGTTCGCGGTCATGGCAAGGCGCAGGTCGGAGTCGATGTTGATCTTGCAGACGCTCATCGCGGCGGCCTTGCGGAGCTGCTCCTCGGGGATACCGACGGCGTCGGGCATGTTGCCGCCGTTTTCGTTGATCATCTTCACGAATTCCTGCGGGACGGAGGAAGAGCCGTGCAGAACGATCGGGAAGCCGGGCAGCCTCTTCTGGACCTCTTCGAGGACGTCGAAACGGAGGGGCGGGGGAACGAGGATGCCCTTCTCGTTGCGGGTGCACTGCTCGG
>DBXK01000012.1:25322-43747 GCA_002309375.1 Christensenella sp. UBA1214
GGCTGGTGCCGATCGCGATCGCGAGGGAGTCGCAGCCGGTCTTCTGAACGAATTCCTCGACCTCTTCGGGGCGGGTGTAGGACGAATCCTCGGCCTTGACCTTGACTTCATCCTCAACGCCTGCGAGGGTGCCGAGCTCGGCCTCTACAACGACGCCGTGATCGTGAGCGTACTCAACGACCTTGCGGGTGATCTCGATGTTCTCCTTGAAGGGCTTGCCGGAAGCGTCGATCATAACGGAGGTGAAGCCGCCGTCCACGCACTTCTTGCAGATGTCGAAATCTCCGCCGTGGTCAAGGTGGAGAACGATCGGCAGACCGGTCTCGATGACGGCCGCCTCAACGAGCTTAACGAGATAGGTGTGGTTCGCGTATTCGCGCGCGCCCTTGGAAACCTGCAGGATCAGCGGAGCGTTCAGTTCCTTGGCAGCTTCGGTGATGCCCTGGATGATCTCCATNNTCCATGTTGTTGACGTTGAAAGCGCCGATGGCGTAGCCGCCGTCATAGGCCTTCTTAAACATTTCGGTGCTGGTTACGAGTGGCATTGTTGTTCCTCCTCAAAAATGGTTATTGCTGAAAAACGGTAAACGGCGCGGTGTGCGTATTCTGTCCGAACCGAAAGGCCGTTCTTTCGTAATTTTCATTATATACCATGACGACGCTTAAATCAACCATAACAATACCGATTATTTCTTATATTTTGTTGCGAAAAAGCGCTTTTCCTGTTTTTCGCTTGAAAAAACACCGTGCATAGGCTATAATGCTGATTGGCGGTATACGACTCTCATATAAAGCCGCCAAACAAAGGAGGCAACAATGGAAAGCATGCTTTCGCTTATCGTTCCCGTCTATAACGAGGAAGAGGTGCTCGAGGTATCCTTCAACCGCATGGACGAGGTAATGCGCAATATCGGATACCCTTATGAAATAATCTATGTCAACGACGGCAGCCGCGACGGCTCGATGAGGATCCTCCGCAGGATCGCCGCCGAGAATCCCCAGGTCAAGGTCCGCTCCTTCAGCCGCAATTTCGGCCACCAGACCGCCGTGACCTGCGGCATGGACGCCGCCGTCGGCGACGCGCTGATCATCATCGACGTCGACCTTCAGGATCCGCCGGAGGTCATCGAGGACATGGTCCGTGCATGGGAGGACGGCGCGGATATCGCCTACGGCAAGCGCGTGAAGCGCCAGGGCGAGACCTTCATGAAAAAATTCACCGCAAAATGCTATTATCGTCTGCTGAAGGCAATGAGCGCGAACGAGATCCCGCTCGACACAGGCGATTTCCGCCTCATCGACCGCAAGGTCGCGGACGTGTTCCTCAAAATGCGCGAGCATAACCGCTTCCTGCGCGGTATGAGCGCCTGGATGGGCTTCGAATCCGTGCCGATCGAATTCGTGCGCAACGAGCGCTATGCGGGAAAAACCAAGTATACGCTCAAGAAAATGCTCAAGCTCGCCATGGACGGCATCATCGGCTTCAGCGACCGTCCGCTGACGCTTCCGGGCTATTTCGGCGCGGGCGTCTGCGGCCTCAGCGGACTTGCGCTGCTGACCCTCATCATCCTCTGCATCTGCGGCGTGGGCGTCGCTCCCTGGCTTTGGGCCTTCCTCGGCGTGACGACGCTGTTCGGCCTCGGCTTCCTGTTCCTCGGCATCCAGGGCGCCTATATGAACAGGATGTACGATGAACTGAAGGATCGTCCGCTGTATATAGTTGCGGAGGATATCAATCTCGATTGATAGATTTAAAAATATTCCGAATTAGCGCTTGTTTTTTCGGAAATAGGCGTTATAATATGGTATTAGGGACAGACCGCGGCGAAAGGCTTTTCAAGGGCGGCTGCCCGGAGAAAATCAAAGAAAATCAACAACGGAGGGAACTTACATGGTAAAAGTTGCAATCAACGGTTTTGGCCGCATCGGCCGTCTGGCTTTCCGCCAGATGTTCCTCGCAGAAGGTTATGACGTAATCGCGATCAACGACCTCACTTCCGCGAAAATGCTCGCTCATCTTCTGAAGTATGACTCCACTCAGGGCAACTGGGTCGCCCAGGGCCACACCGTCGACTTCCACGAGGGCGAGGGTGAAGACAACTACATCGTTGTCGACGGCAAGAAGATCGTCATCTACAAGATGCCCAACGCGGCTGATCTGCCCTGGGGCAAGCTCGGTGTCGACGTCGTTCTCGAGTGCACCGGTTTCTACACCAGCAAGGCGAAGGCACAGGCTCATATCGACGCCGGCGCCCGCAAGGTCGTCATCTCCGCTCCCGCGGGCAACGATCTTCCCACCATCGTTTATAATGTCAACCACGAGACCCTGAAGCCCGAGGACAACATCATCTCCGCCGCGAGCTGCACCACCAACTGCCTTGCTCCGATGGCGAAGGCCCTCAACGACCTCGCTCCCATCCAGGCGGGCATCATGTGCACCATCCATGCCTATACCGGCGACCAGATGCCTCTTGACGGTCCCCAGAGGAAGGGCGATCTCCGCCGCAGCCGTGCTTGCGCTGTCAACATCGTTCCGAACTCCACCGGCGCAGCGAAGGCCATCGGCCTCGTAATCCCCGAGCTCGCAGGCAAGCTCATCGGCGCAGCCCAGCGCGTTCCCACCCCGACCGGCTCCACCACCATGCTGAACGCGGTCGTCAAGGGCGCCGTCACCGTCGATCAGGTCAACGCCCAGATGAAGGCGGAGGCCAACGAGTCCTTCGGCTACAACACCGATGAGATCGTTTCCACCGATGTTATCGGCATGCGCTACGGTTCCCTGTTTGACGCCACCCAGACCATGGTCCTGCCGCTTCCGAACGGCGACACCCAGGTCCAGGTCGTTTCCTGGTACGACAANNNTGGTCCGCACCATCAAGTACTTCTCCGAACTGAAGTAACCGATCAACAAAAGCGCCCGATCCCGAATGGGAGCGGGCGTTTTTCTGTTGAATTTCTTTCGAAAAGATGGTATGATAACGAGAGGAAAAGGGAAGGGAAGGCGCCCGATGAGGAAGACTGAAAACAATCTGATCGATCCGAAATTCATAGGCGTGCTCGACGGGATACGCGCTTTGAGCGTGATCCTTGTTTTGATCTTCCATTTCTGGCAGCAGACATGGATTTTCCCGATAATCGAAACGCCGTTCCTTGCCCCGATCGGCCTCGACAAGATCGATCTTTCGAACCTTGCAAGGGTCGGCTTCCTGTTCGTCGATATGCTCGTCATGCTGAGCGGCTTCCTGCTCTTCCTGCCGGTCATGCGGCAGATCTTCCTCGGCGAGGATATGGAGAGCTGGAAGACCTATACGAAAAAGCGCCTTGCGAGGATCCTGCCGAGCTATTATTTCGCCGTGCTGGTCATCTTTTTCGCGGTTGCACTGCCGAACGGGCAGTATAATTCCATCGGCGTGCCGCTCGATCCCTGGCGGGATCTTTTCACCCACCTGACCTTCACGCATATCTTCTCGCCCGAGACCTATTTCTATACGCCCCTTCCGACGGCGCTCTGGACGGTCGCCGTCGAGGTCTGGTTCTATTTCCTCTTCCCGCTGTTCGCGGAGATGATCAAACGGCGGCAGGGGAGCAGCGGGAAGAATCCGAAGATCGTATCGGTCGTCACGATCCTGATCCTCTTCCTTGCGTTCAACCTTATTTCGTTCTGGTATGAAAAAGCGCAGGTCATGAAGCCCGGAGTGCTCATTGCCGCGAAGATCAATCAGCTTCCTGCGTTCATGGGCGCCTATGCGAACGGCATGCTCGGCGCGATGGTCTTCGTTTGGATCGCGAAGCACTGCGAGCGCACGAAGGGCCTTGCCGCCGCAGCCACGCTGCTTTCGGTGCTCTCGCTCGCTTATATCGGCCGCATGGTCAATGAATGCGCGTGGCTTTCCGGCGCGGAGCAGCAGCTTTGGCAGGTCACGGAGCGCTTCCGGCTGACGGCGGCGTTCATGGTGTTCATCCTTTCAACGGCGCTTGCCGCAAAATGGTATCGCTTCCTTTTCTCGAACAGGCTGATGCATTTCCTTGCGGTGATCTCGTATAACCTCTATATCTGGCATCAGTGGCTTGCGGTGTATCTGAAGCGAATCGTCCGCTTCCCGTATTGGGAGGGAACGACTCCGCCGAATCAGCTCGGGGACCGCGTCTGGATGGATAAATATGCTCTCGTGATCACCGTCGCCGCATTTGCCGCAGCGATCATAACGACCTATCTTATCGAAAAGCCGTTCGCGAAGCTCATCCTCGGGAAATTCAGAAGGAAATCCGCGGGCAGGCCCGAAAACGGCTCGATAACGGAATAATAACGCCGCAAATATCAAATTAAAAAGAAAGCGCCGGATCGACCGATCCGGCGCTTGCAGTATTCTGACTTACTTTCTGCGCGTTCCGAAGATGCCGCGGAACAGTGCTTCCCCGAGCTTTCGGCCGAAGGTGTTGGCCGTTGAATTGACGGCTTTGCCGAGGGTGGACTGCTTGCGCTTCGAGGATTTGGCCTTCTTTTCCTTTTCCTTGGCCTTTTCCTCGCGCTCCCTCTCGCGCTCTTCCTTCTCGCGCTGCTTGCGCTCGGCTTCGGCCTGCTTTTCGGCGGCCTTGCGCTCTTCCTCGGCCTTCTTTTCGGCCTCGGCTTCGGCCTTTTCCTGCTCGGCCTGCTCATACTGGCCGGTCAGCAGCTCGTAAGCGGATTCGCGGTCGACGGTCTCGCCGTATTTATCCTTCAGCGAGCTCTTCGCGATGATCTCTTCGATGATCTCAGGCTCGGCCGCGTTCATCGAGCTCCTCGGCGGAAGGATGCCGGCGCGCTGGACGATGCCGGGAACGCCCTTCGGGTCGAGCACGGAAACGAGCGCTTCACCGGTCGCAAGCTCCTGAAGGGTGCGCTCGGTATCGAATTCGGGATTCACGCGGAACGAACGCGCCGCATAGCGGAGGGCTTTCTGCTCGTTCGGAGTATAGGCGCGGAGGGCGTGCTGCACGCGGTTGCCGAGCTGTGCAAGCACGCTTTCCGGAACGTCGGCGGGGTTCTGGGTGATGAACCAGACGGAAACGCCCTTCGAACGGATGAGGCGGACGACCTGCTCGATCTTCTCGAGCAGCGCTTTCGGCGCGCCGTTGAACAGAAGATGCGCTTCATCGAAGAAGAACGCGATCTTCGGCTTATCGAGGTCGCCGCATTCGGGCATGATCTCGTAGAGCTCGGAGAGCATCCAGAGCAGGAACGTGCTGTAAAGCAGCGGATGCTGGAAGAGCTCCTGGCATTCGAGGATGTTCATATAGCCGCGGCCCTGATCGTCCCAATCGAACCAATCGCGGATATCGAGCGCGGGCTCGCCGAAGAAGATATTGCCGCCGGCGTCCTCAAGGCTCAGAAGCGCCCTCTGGATCGCGCCCGCGGACTGCGGGGAAACGTTGCCGTATTTGAGCTTGTAATTCGCCGCATTGTCGCCGACATACTGGATCATCATGCGGAGATCCTTGAGGTCGAGCAGCAGTAGCTGTTCATCATCGGCTATGCGGAAGATGATGCGCAGAACGCCCGACTGGGTATCGTTGAGGCCGAGGAGGCGTGCGAGCAGCTCCGGGCCCATGTCGCTGATCGTCGTGCGGACGGGATGACCGAGCTTGCCGTAAACGTCGAAGAAGCGGACGGGGTAGGAGGTATAGGTGAAGTTCTCGATGTTCATATTGGTAATCGAGCGAAGGATATGCTTCGTCTCGACGCCTTGCTTGCACATGCCGGAAACGTCGCCCTTGATATCCGCAAGGAATACGGGGATGCCGAGATCGCTGAACGATTCCGCAATGACCTTCAGCGTGACGGTCTTACCGGTGCCGGTCGCGCCGGCGATCAGACCGTGGCGGTTGCACATCGCGGGTTCGAGATAAACGCGCTCGTTCGACGTTGCGAGCCAGATCTTGCCTTCATCGGGTATGTACATTCTGTTTTCCTCCTTTGATCGGAAAGCCGCCGCATGGATAAAGCGGCATAATACATCATGGATATTATAAATAAAATCCGCCCGAGCGTCAAGCGGGAGTTGGGGATAAGAAACGAAAACATCGGCAAAAACGGCAAATTCCCTGTTCCATTTTCAATGAAAAGGTAGTATAATTATAATGTGTATATGTATGCACGCAATCCGAACAACGGAGGTCGCTTTTATGTGCGGTATCGTCGGTTACGTGGGCGTGAAGCCCGCAATGCCTATACTCCTCGATTCACTTGAAAAGCTTGAATACCGCGGCTACGATTCAGCCGGAGTCGCGCTCATTTCCGACAGCGGGATCATGATCCGCAAAACGCGGGGAAGGATCGCAGATCTGAGAAAAATCGTCGCTTCCGTGCCTGCGGACGACTGCACGGTCGGCATCGGCCACACCCGCTGGGCGACGCACGGCGAGCCGAGCGACGTCAATTCCCATCCGCATCTTTCAAAGAGCGGGCGCGTCGCCGTCGTGCATAACGGCATTATCGAAAACTATATAGAGCTGCGCGAGTATCTGCGCGCGCGCGGCTACAGCTTCTCCACCGAAACGGATTCCGAAGTCGTTTCGGAGCTCATCGACTATTGGTATAACGGCGATCCCGTCGCCGCCGTCCGCAAGGCGGAGCAGCAGCTCAAGGGCTCCTACGCCCTCGGCATCCTCTTCGCGGAATTCCCGGAGCAGATCATTGCCCTCAGGAAGGACAGTCCGCTGATCGTCGGCATCGGCGAGGGCGAGAACTTCATCGCCTCCGATATCCCCGCGATCCTCAAGCACACGCGCGAGGTCTTCCGCCTCGGCGAAAGGGAGCTCGCGATCCTGACCCGCCGCCGTGTGACCGTTTTCGATCACCTCGGCAATCAGGTGCGGCACGAGACCGAGCATATCGCCTGGGATGCGACAGCGGCCGAAAAGGGCGGCTACTCGCATTTCATGATCAAGGAGATCTTCGAGCAGCCCGATGCGATCGCGAAGACCATCGCACCGCGCATCGACGATGAACTGAACATCCGCCTCGGCTTCAAGTCGATCACGGATGAGGATATCCGCAATATCAACTCGATCAAGATCACGGCCTGCGGCTCCGCATACCACGTCGGCGTCGTTGCGAAGCATTTCCTCAAGAAAACGCTGAATATTCCCGTTGAAGCGGAGCTCGCTTCCGAATTCCGCTATGACGACCCGATCATCGATGAGCATACCCTCGTCATAATCGTCAGCCAGTCCGGCGAAACGCTCGACACGCTCTACGCCCTGCGCGAAGCGAAAAAGCGCGGCGCAAGGGTCGTTTCGATCGTCAACGTCGTCGCAAGCTCCATCGCGAACGAGAGCGAGGAGGTGCTCTATACCTGGGCAGGCCCGGAGATCGCCGTCGCAACGACGAAGGCGTACAGCACCCAGCTTGCGCTGATAGAGCTGCTCTGCCTCTATATGGCAGGCATCCGCGGCAGCATGACCAAGGCGGAGATCGACGGCGAGATCCGCGCGATGCAGGCGATCCCTGCGGGCGTGCAGTCGCTCCTCGACAACGTCAAATCCGTGCAGTACATCGCTAGCCTCTATTTCAACTGCCAGGACGTCTTTTTCATCGGCAGGAACATCGACTACGCGCTCTCCCTCGAAGCCTCGCTGAAGCTCAAGGAGATCTCCTACATCCATTCCGAAGCGTATGCCGCGGGCGAGCTCAAGCACGGCTCGATCTCCCTGATAGAGGACGGGACGCTCGTGATCGCGCTCTGCACCTACCGCCCGCTGCTTGAAAAGATGGTCTCCAATATCAAGGAGGTCAAGGCGCGCGGAGCGAAGGTCATCGCCGTTATCAACCACGACGACACCCAGACCGAGGCCGTTGCGGACCACGTGATCCGCATCCCCGAATGCAAGGATATCGCCGTCGCATCGCTGACGATCGTTCCGCTGCAGCTGCTTGCTTACTATATCGCGTCGCTCAAGGGCTGCGATATCGATAAGCCCCGCAACCTTGCAAAATCCGTAACCGTTGAATAATGATCCGCGCCGCATGGAGGTGCCGAAAATGCTGATAACCGAACTGATCGAGAAAAAACGCGACGGCTTTGAACACACCCGCGGGGAGATCGGGTTCATCGTGAACGGCCTCGTGGACGGCAGCGTTGCCGATTATCAGATGACCGCCTGGATGATGGCGGTCTGCTGCCGCGGCATGAGCGAAAGGGAGATCGCCGATCTGACTCTCGCGATGGTCGATTCCGGCGAAGTGATGGATCTTTCCGATCTTCCCGGCGTGAAGGTCGACAAGCACTCCACCGGCGGCATCGGCGACACGACCACGCTGATCGTCGCGCCCCTCGTCGCGGCCTGCGGCGGAACCGTTGCGAAGATGTCCGGCCGAGGCCTTGCGCACACCGGCGGCACGCTCGACAAGCTCGAATCCGTGCCGGGAGTGAGCATCGAGCAGAGCTATGAGGATTTCAAGCGCATCGTCCGCAAAACCGGCGTCTGCGTGATCGGGCAATCCAAAAACCTCGATCCCGCCGATAAAAAAATGTACGCCCTGCGTGACGTCAGCGGCACTGTGAAGAGCATTCCGCTGATCGCCTCGAGCATCATGAGCAAGAAGATCGCCGCCGGCGCGGACGCGATCGTGCTGGACGTCAAGACAGGCAACGGCGCCTTTATGGAGACCGTCGACGCCGCTCGGGCGCTTGCGCGGGAGATGGTCACGATCGGCAGGAATGTCGGCCGAAACACCGTCGCCGTGATCACGGACATGAACCGACCGCTCGGCATGGCGATCGGCAACGGCCTCGAAATGCGCGAAGCGATCGAGGCGCTGACGGGTAAGGTGCCGTACACCGACCCGCTGATGCAGGTCAGCTTCCGCCTTGCGGGCCATATGCTCGCCCTGAGCGGAATTGCGCCGGACGCGGAGAGCGCTGTCCCGATGCTCGAAAGGGCGATCGAGAGCGGGGAAGGCTTCAGAAGGCTCCGCGCGATGCTCGAAGAGATGGGCGGCGACGTCCGCTTTGCGGATGACCCGAACCTGCTCGTCCGCGTTTCGAGGATCGTGCCGGTTTATCCCGAAAAGGCCGGCTATATCGGCAGGATCGACGCGAAATCGATCGGCACCGCCGCGCTGATGATCGGCGCGGGAAGGGCGAAGGTCACGGACAGGATCGATCCCGCCGTCGGTATTCTGATGAAAAAACGCTACGGCGACCACGTCAGCGAGAACGAGCCGTATGCTTATATTTACATAAACGACGAAACGCATCTTGAGGATGCGGAAAGGTATCTCGCCGCCGCCGTCACCTTCACGGACGAAGCGCCGGAACCGCTGCCGCTGATCTACGACGTCGTCGAATGAGGAAATTTTATTGAAAACAAGCGATTTTTACTATGACCTGCCGAAGGAACTGATCGCTCAGTCCCCGGCCGCGGTGCGCTCAGGCTCCCGCCTGCTGGTCTATAACAGAAAAACGAAGCAGATCGAAGACCGCATTTTTTCGGATATCATCGATTACCTGAACCCCGGCGACGTGCTCGTGCGCAACACGACGCGCGTTATTCCCGCCCGCCTTTACGGAAAGCGCGAGGGCACAGGCGGGCAGATGGAATTCCTGCTTTTGAAGCGGCTCGATGAAAGGCACTGGGAGTGCCTTGTCAAGCCCGGGCGCAAGGCGCTGCCGGGCAGGACCTTCGATATCAACGAAGAGCTCAGCGCGACCGTCACGGAATGCCTGCCGGACGGCAACCGCATCATCTGCCTCAATTACGACGGCATTTTCGAGGAGATCCTCGACCGCGCGGGCGAAGTGCCGCTGCCGCCGTACATCACCGAAAAGCTCGAGGACAAATCCCGCTACCAGACCGTTTACGCCCATGAAAACGGCTCCGCCGCCGCGCCGACGGCGGGACTGCACTTCACGGACGAGCTGCTCGGGAGGATCGCGGAAAAGGGCATCGATATCGTGGACGTGCTGCTGCACGTCGGCCTCGGCACCTTCCGCCCCGTTTCGGTCGAAAATATTGAGGAGCATCACATGCACTCCGAGTATTATTGCTGCACGGAAGAAGCTGCCGCGCGCATCAATGCCGCAAGAAAGGCCGGGGGAAGGATCATCGCCGTCGGCACGACCAGCTGCCGCACGCTCGAAAGCATCACCGATGACGAGGGCGTCGTGCACGCGGGCAGCGGCAATACGGAGATCTTCATCACTCCGGGCTACCGCTTCAAGGCCGTCGACGCGCTGATCACGAATTTCCATCTTCCGGAATCGACGCTTCTGATGCTCATCAGCGCCTTCTCCTCAAGGGAAGAGGTCATGCGCATCTACAAGCACGCCGTCGAGGAGCGCTACCGCTTCTTTTCCTTCGGCGACGCATCATTCTTTATCTGATCGAACAAAGGATTTTTTGAAATGAACGAAAGACCCGTATGGTATGAACTGATCAAAACGGACGCCAAGACCGGCGCACGGCGGGGGAGACTGCATACCCCCCACGGCGTGATCGAAACGCCGACCTTCATGTGCGTCGGCACGCAGGCGACCGTGAAGGCTATCACTCCGCGCGACCTTAAGGAGATCGGCGCGGGGATCGTGCTCGCGAATACCTATCATCTGCATCTGCGCCCCGGCCATGAGACCGTTCGGGAATTCGGCGGCCTGCATGAATTCTCCCAGTGGCACGGCCCGATGCTGACCGACAGCGGCGGCTTCCAGGTCTTCAGCCTTGCCGCGATGAACAAGATCACCGACGAGGGCGTTGAGTTCAGCTCCCATATCGATGGCCATAAGATGTTCTTCACCCCGGAATACGTGATGGAGATCGAGCAGGCGCTCGGCGCGGATATCGCGATGGCTTTCGATGAATGCGCGCCGGCGGACTGCGGAAGGAGCTACACGATCGCCGCAATGAACCGCACCCACCGCTGGGCGGAGCGCTGCAAGGCGAGCCATACCCGCGCGGATCAGGCGCTCTTCGGCATCGTCCAGGGCGGCGTGTTCAGGGATCTCCGCATCGAGAGCGCAAAGGCGCTTTCCGACATGGATTTCCCCGGCTACGGCATCGGCGGCCTTTCCGTGGGCGNNGGCGAGCCGAAGCCCGTCATGTATGAAATGCTCGAGGAGCTGATGCCCCACATGCCGGTCGATAAGCCGCATTATCTGATGGGCGTCGGCAGCCCGGACTGCCTTGTCGAGGGCTCGATGCGCGGGATCGATATGTTCGACTGCGTGCTGCAGACCCGCTCCGCAAGGAACGGCCTCGCCTTCACCTTCAACGGGAAGCATATGCTTCGCAACGCCGAATACGCCCACGATCACGGCCCGATCGAGGAGGACTGCGACTGCTACGCCTGCCGCAATTTCACCAGGGGCTATATCCGCCACCTCATCAAGGCGGGCGAGATCCTTGCGGCGCAGCTGATCACGATGCATAACCTTCGCTTCACCTATCGCCTTATGGAGGGCGTTCGCAAGGCGATCGAGGAGGACAGGCTCACGGAATACCGCAATGAACTGCTCCTTCGCGGAACTTTTAATTGATGATCAAGTATCTTACCGCAAAAACCGAAGATGAAATGCGTTTGATCGCGCAGGAGCTTGCGAAATCGGCCTTCGCGGGCGAGTTCATCGCGCTCTTCGGCGGCCTCGGCGCGGGAAAGACCACGCTTGTCCGCTATTTCGCCGAAAAGCTCGGCGCCGACACAGCGGCCAGCCCGACTTTCACGATCGTTCGGCATTACGAAGGCGAAACGCTCTCGATCGATCATTTCGACTGCTACCGCCTTGCCGATTCCGATGAGCTTTTCGCGATCGGTTTCGATGATTATCTCGATTCCGAAACGGTGAAGCTGATGGAATGGAGCGAAAACGTTTCGGAGGCGCTGCCCGCCGAAAGGCTCGAGGTGCATATCGAAGGCAGCGGCAGAGACGCGCGCAGTGTGAAGATCGTCCCCTTCGGCGAAAAATACGAAGCGATCACGGAGAAAATCGAATCATGATCATCCTCGCCGTTTCAACTTCCGCAAAGATCCCCTCCGCGGCGCTGCTGCTCGCGGACGGAACGGTCATGCTCCGCAGGGATCTTTCGAATAAACCGCATTCGGTTTCCCTGATGCCGCTCGTCGATGAACTTCTCGGCGAAGCGGGGCTTTCGCTTGCGGATATCGACTGCTTCGCCGCGGATGTCGGCCCCGGCTCGTTCACCGGCGTGCGGATCGGCGTTTCCGCCGTGAACGCGATGGCATTCGCCCTCGATAAGCCGATAATCCCGGTCAGCTCGCTCTGCGCGCTCCGCCATATCGCCTCCGAAGAGGATGAGACCGTCTGCTGCATGCTCGACGCCCGCAACGGCAACGGCTATGCCGCCGTATTCAACGGCGACGAATGCGCCCTGCCGCCCTGCGCCTGCATCCAGAAGGAGATCCTCGACAGCCTGCCCGAAGGCGCAAGGCTCGTCGGCGATTGCCTCGGAGGGCACGATCAGCCGGATGCGGAGCTCGTGATCGCCGAAGCCCGATTCATCCTCGAGACCGATCCCTCGCTTTGCGCGAAAAAGCCCGCGGCGCCGATGTATCTTCGCCCGTCGCAGGCGGAGCGGATGAAGGAGCGCGGGTGATCAGGCGCCCTTGAGCGCGTCCCCGCCGTGATATTTGAGATAGGTCGCGCGTCCGCCGCGGATATGCCGCTCCTCGCGGTTGATCTCGAGCACAGCTGCGACCTGCTCCGCAAGGGCTTTGTTGATCTGCTTCAGCCGCTCCGTGACGTCCTTATGCACGGTCGATTTCGAAACGCCGAAAACTCCGGCGGCGGCGCGGACCGTCGCGCCGGTCTCGATGATGTAATCCGCAATGTCCAGCACGCGGGATTCGATATAGATATTCAACTGGATCTCCTCCGCAATCGGTTTGGGGCTTCATTGGATCAAGCCGCTCTTTGTTATGATATGCGGCTCCTGCCGCTCTGATACGGCAAAAACTGTTGCGGATCAAAGAAAAACCGCGAGATTTTCCGAATTCGCGGAAAGGGATTGAAATGAACGAGTTCGCAAGGACCGAGCTGCTTCTCGGCAGGCCGGCGATGGAAAAACTGAGAAAATCCCGAGTGATCGTCTTCGGCGTGGGCGGCGTCGGCTGCGGCGCTGTCGAAGCGCTCGCAAGGAGCGGCGTCGGTGCGATCGACCTTGTGGACAGCGACGTCGTCGCCGAAACGAATATCAACCGCCAGCTGATCGCAGCGCATGATACGCTCGGCATACCGAAGGTCGACGCGGCGGAAGCGCGGATCAAATCGATCAATCCGGACTGCAGAGTCACGAAGCATAAGCTCTTCTATCTTCCGGAGACCGCGGATAGTTTCGATTTTTCACAGTATGATTATGTGATCGACGCGATCGACACGGTGAGTGGGAAGCTCCGGCTCGTGCTCGCCGCGAACGAAGCGGGCGTGCCGATCATTTCGGCGATGGGCGCCGGCAATAAGCTCGACCCGACGGCGTTCCGCGTTGCCGATATCTACAAGACCTCCGTCTGCCCGCTCGCCCGCGTGATGCGGCATGAGCTCAAAAAGCGCGGCATAAAGAAGCTGAAGGTCGTTTATTCCGAGGAGGAGCCCGCCGAAGCGAAGGAAGAGGCGGGGGAGGCGCTGCCCGAAGGCAAGCGCTCGATCCCGGGCTCCGTCGCATTCGTGCCGCCTGTGATGGGCTTCATCATGGCGGGCGAAGTGATCAAGGATCTTGCCGGGATAAATGAAAAATGAAGCGGAGCGAGCTTGAAAGCCATATAACGGAGCAGTACGGCGCGGCGCCGGATCATCCTTTTCCGGGGGACGGCGATTCCGCGGTTTTTCGCCACAGCGGCAATAAAAAATGGTTCGCGCTGATCATGCGCGTCCGGCGGAAGAGCCTCGGCCTTCCCGGCGAGGGCGAAGCCTGCTGCGTGAACCTGAAATGCCCGCCGCTCATGATCGGCTCGCTGCTTTCGGAGCGCGGCTTCCTGCCGGCCTACCATATGAACAAGCAGCACTGGATCACGGCCCTGCTCGGTGACTGCGGCGCGGAAACAATCGCGGCGGAGGATGAAAACCTTCTCGCCGCGCTCGATATGAGCTTCGCTCTGACCGCAGCGAAAACGAAAAAAGCCCCGAAGGGCTCGAAATAATCCCGAAGAAAGGAAGGGCCAAAAGCCCGAAGAAAAAAATGATTTGTCCGAATTGTAAGGCCTTGGTCACCGCAAAAGACAAAGTCTGCCCGAAATGCGGCATGCAGTTCAACGACGAAGTGTCCGTTCCGCAGGGCGGCGTTCAGCGCGGATTCACAGGCAGTCAGCGCACTGTTGCGTCCAACGGCGGCCTGATGCTCGGCGCTGCGGCGCGCGCCGCACGCCTTAAAGCCGATTACAGCGATGCGAAGATCCTTGAAACGCGGACCTACAACCTGATCATCGCCGCCGTCGTGCTGTACGGGCTTGTCGTCAACGCACTGATCTGCAATTTTGTCGGTGATATTCACGATTATATAGACCCGCTCCTGTTTCTCGGCATCTATCTTGTGATGAGCTTTGCGGGCGTTATCATCGCGGGCAAATCGCAGAAGCCGGCGATCAGCTTCCTCGGCTACAATATGCTTGTCGTGCCGCTCGGCCTTGTGATCTCGACGCTCGTTGCGGGCTATCTTGAGGTCGATACAAGGATCGTCACCGATGCTTTCCTTTATACCTTGCTGATCGTTCTCGTGATGGGCGGCGCGGCAGTCGCTTTCCCGAAGATCTTTGCGAAGATGGGCACGGCGCTTTTGATCGCGCTCATCGCCTCGCTGGTCCTCGGGGCTGTGCTGATGCTGCTCGGAGTGGACGATTTCATCCTTGATGTGATCGTCGCCGGCATCTTCAGCCTTTATATCGGCTACGATATCTACCGCTCGCAGCAATTCCCGAAAACGGTCGACAATGCGATCGACAGCGCGCTCGATATCTATCTCGACATCGCGAATCTCTTCGTGCGTCTTTTGGCGATCATCGCAAGATCGAAGAGCAGGGATTGACGAACCGTTTCTGATCAAAAGCAACAACAAAGGACCGTTCCTTTCGGAGCGGTCCTTTTGATTATCGTTCGGTGAGGGATTATTCGTCCTCTTCCTCGTCCTTCTTGGCGTTCTCGATGATCTTCTTCGCGATGTTCGCGGGAACGTCCTCATAGCGGACGAACTCGCTCGTGAAGGAGCCGCGGCCCTGCGTCATGGAGCGCAGATCGGTCGCATAGCGGAACATTTCGGAAAGCGGAGCCTCCGCAACGATCATGGTGCCTTCGTCGGTCTGCTCGCTGCCGAGGGTGCGTCCGCGGCGGCCGCTCATGTCGCCCATAACGGCGCCCATGTACTCGTTGGGAACGGTGATCTTGTACTGATAGATGGGCTCGATCAGAACGGGGGAAGCCTTGACGCAGGCTGCCTTGTAGGAAAGCCTTGCAGCGCTCTTGAACGCAACTTCCTTGGAGTCGACGGGATGGTACTTGCCATCGTAAAGCGTCGCCTTGATGCCGACCATCGGGTAGCCGGCGAGAACGCCCTTGAGCATTGCCTCGCGCAGACCCTTTTCAACAGCGGGGATGAATTCCTTCGGAACAACGCCGCCGACGATCGCATTGACGAACTCGAACTCGCCGGTGGGGGAGGGCTCGAAGCGCATCTGGACAACGCCGAACTGACCTGCGCCGCCGCTCTGCTTCTTATGCTTACCTTCGGCCTCTGCCATGGCGCGGATGGTCTCACGGTAGGGGATGCGGGGATCCGCAAGCTGGGCTTCGACCTTGAACTTGTTCTTCAGCTTCGCGCAGATGACGTCGATATGCATCTCGCCGAGACCCTTGATGAGGACGTCGCCGGTTTCGGCGTTCTTCTCGATCTGCATGGTCGGATCTTCTTCGGTGAGGCGGGTGATGCCCTGGATGACCTTATCCTCTTCACCCTGCTTCTTTGCGCTGACGGCGCGGCTGATGCAGGGCTGCGGGAAATCGATGGGAGCGAACTTGACGGGCTCGGCGGCGTCGCAGAGGGTGTCGCCGGTGCCGGTGAACTGGAGCTTCGCCATCGCGCCGATGTCGCCTGCGGCGAGCTTATCGACGGTGATGAGGTTCTTGCCGCGCATCATGTAAACGGTGCCGGATTTTTCGGTCTTCTCAGCGTTCGGGTTATAAGCCGCGACGGAAGCGTCGATGGAGCCTGCGAAGACCTTCATGATGGAGATCTTTCCGACGAAGGGGTCTGCAACGGTCTTCATGACCTGAGCGGCGAATTTGCCGTCTGCCTTGACTTCAACGGGCTCGCCGGTGCGGGCGTTGACGGCGGGACGTGCCTTGGCCTTATCGGCAGCGGGCAGGTACTTCACGATCTCGTTCATGAGGGTGAAGACGCCGACGTTCGGAAGCGCGGAAACGCAGAGGACGGGGGTCACGCTGCCGTCGGCGATGCCGATGCCGAGGCCGCGGATGATCTCTTCCTGGCTGAGCTCCATCGTGTCGAGGTAGGTCATCATGAGCTCCTCGTCGTCGGAAGCGGCGGCTTCCATCAGAGCTTCGCGAAGCTCCTGAGCGCGGTCGGCGAGATTGGCGGGAACGTCGATATCCTTCTCGCCCTTGCCGTCGAATTTCTTCGCGGTCATGGTGGTGAGGTCGACATAGCCGATGTAAGCGCCTTTATCCATGATGGGAAGCTGGATCGGGACGCAGTTGGTGCCGAATTTATCGTGGAGGGCCGCAACGGTCTTGTCGAAGTTCGCGTTCTCGCGGTCCATATTGTTGATGACGATCATGTGGGGCATCTTCGCCTTCTTGCACATGGTCATCGCCTTCTCGGTGCCGACGACGGGGCCGGAGACCGCGCTGCAGAGGATCAGTGCGGAATCGGCAAGCGCCATCGCCTCATAGACTTCGCCGTAAAAATCGAAGAAGCCGGGAGCGTCGATCAGGTTGACCTTGGTCCCGTTCCACTCGAAGGGAGCGACAGCGGTGCTGATGGAGATGTGGCGCTTGGTCTCCTCGGGGTCGTAGTCGGAAACGGTGGAGCCGTCGTCGACCTTGCCCATGCGGTCGAGAAGCCCTGCGTTAAAGAGCATAGCCTCTGTTAAAGTGGTCTTGCCTTCGCCGCCGTGGCCGAGGATGGCAACGTTGCGGATGCTGTCTGCGGTGTAAATCTTCATATTTCGGTTTATCCCCTCTCGTGGTAATAAAATAATATCAATTCCATGCGCGCAAACTCGCGCACACTACCCATCATTTTAACATAAATCCGGCCGAAAGGCAATACCGGAATCGGGAAATTCAGCGCGATTTTCAATATATTTGTTTGAAAAAGAACGGCGCAAAACGGATCGACCGCTTTGCGCCGCATTTACGGTTATTTGGGTTTGAATGGAGCTTACGCCTTCATGTCCCGGATCCTCGCATCGAGCTTTTCGAGCATCTCGCGGGCGTTGGCGAGCTTCGCGCGCTCCTCCTCAACGACCTTTTCGGGCGCCTTCGCCATGAAGCCCTGGTTATTGAGCTTCCCGTTCGCGCGGGCGACCTCGCCCTCCCAGCGCTTGCGCTCCTTTTCGAGGCGCTCGAGCTCCTTCGCAACGTCGATCAGCTCGTTCATCGGGATGCAGGCTTCGCCGATCTTCGAAACGACGGATACTGCGTTCCTGTCGATGCCCTCGCGGCTGAAGCAGACGTCGACCGTGCTCGCGCCGGCGAGCTTGTTGAGGTAAGGCGCGGCCTCGCGGCAGACGGCCTCGTTCTCCGGCGTTGTCACAACGAAGGTGTGTGCGCGGCGGGACGGGGGAACGTTCATCTCCGCGCGGATATTGCGGATCTGGCGCACCATGTCCATCAGCGAATCCATCGCGTCGGCCTCCTCCGGGAAGTTATACTTCTCGTCGACCTTCGGCCAGGCGGAGAGCATGATCGTTTTGTCGCTTCCGGGCAGGCGGGTGTAGATATCCTCCGTGATGAACGGCATGAACGGGTGCAGCAGCTTCAGGCTGCGGCTGAGCACGTGCACGAGCACGGAGCGGACATGCGCCTTCGCCTTTTCGTCGTCGCCGTAGAGGCGGGGCTTGGACATTTCGACGTACCAATCGCAGAACTCGGTCCAGATGAAGCTGTAAACGCGGTCCACGGCAAGGTTGAGGTCGTAGGAATCGAGGTTCGCCGTCACGTCGCGGATCACGTCGTTGAGGCGCTGCAGGATCCATTTATCGGCGATATCGAGCATGCTGTCGTCGATCGGACGGAGCTCCTCATCGCCGAGGTTCATCATCACGAAGCGGGAGGCGTTATAGACCTTGTTGCAGAAATTCCTTGCGGCTTCGACCTTTTTCGGGATGTAGCGCAGGTCGGTGCCGGCGGAGGTGCCGCTCGTGAGGCTGAAGCGCAGCGAGTCGGCGCCGTATTCCTTGATGACCTCGAGCGGGTCGATGCCGT
>DBXK01000012.1:43817-43976 GCA_002309375.1 Christensenella sp. UBA1214
AGGCCGAACATGATCATGCGGGCGATCCAGAAGAAGATCAGGTCATAGCCGGTCGAAAGCGTGTTCGTCGGGTAATAATACTTGAGCTCTTCGGTCTTTTCGGGCCAGCCGAGAGTGGAGAAGGGCCACATGCCGCTCGAGAACCAGGTGTCGAGCACG
>DBXK01000012.1:44093-48709 GCA_002309375.1 Christensenella sp. UBA1214
CAGTCGCGGATATTGCGCATCCAGTTATAATAGGTCTGAACGTAGCGCTCCGGAACGAATTTGATCCTTCCGTCCTCAACGGCCTTGAGCGCGGGCTCGGCGAGGCTCTTGATCGCAACGAACCACTGCTTGCTGACCATCGGNNCGGATGTTTTCCATCCAGTTGAAATAGGTTTTGTCAAAGCGCGCCGGGACAAAGCGGATGTCCCCGCTGCGCACGGCTTCGATCGCCGGCTTGGCCAGCGGCTTCATGCTCACGAACCACTGTTTGGAAACGATCGGCTCGATCGTCGTATGGCAGCGGTAGCAGGTGCCGACATTATGGGCATAGGGCTCGATCTTCACGAGCGCGCCGCAGGCTTTGAGATCCTCAACGAAGACCTTGCGGCATTCCGTCGTGGTGAGGCCTTGATATTTGCCGCCGAGCTCGTTGATATGCCCGTCCTCGGTGAAGACGCACATCTGCGGCAGATTGCATCTAAGACCGACCTCGAAGTCGTTCGGGTCGTGGCTCGGCGTGATCTTCACGGCGCCGGTGCCGAAATCCATCTCGACGTATTCGTCGGCGACGATCGGGATCTCGCGGCCGACGATCGGCACGACGACGGTCTTGCCGACGATATCCTTATAGCGCGGGTCGTTCGGATTGACGGCGATACCGGTATCGCCCAAGATCGTCTCCGGACGGGTCGTTGCGCAGATTATCGAATAGCTCTTGTCCGGTGCGTCATAGCGGACGTGCCAGAGATTGCTGGGCTGCTCCTCGAATTCCACTTCCGCGTTCGAAAGTGCGGTCTTGCAGCAGGGGCACCAGTTGACGATGCGGTCGCCGCGGTAGATGAGGCCCTTTTTATAAAGGTCGACGAAGACCTTGATGACGGCGCGGCTGCAGCCCTCGTCCATCGTGAAGCGCTCGCGCTCCCAGTCGCAGCTGGAGCCGAGCTTACGGAGCTGGGAAACGATCTTTCCGCCGTATTCGTTTTTCCAGGCCCAGGCATACTCCATGAACTTGTCATGGCCGATATCCTTCTTCGTGAGGCCCTGCTCGGCAAGCTTCTGAACGACCTTGACCTCCGTTGCGATCGAGGCGTGGTCGGTGCCGGGCAGCCAGAGCGTTTCATAGCCGCTCATGCGCTTGTAGCGGATGAGGATATCCTGCAGCGTGTTGTCGAGCGCGTGGCCGATATGGAGCTGCGCGGTGACGTTCGGCGGGGGAATGACGATGCAGTAGGGTTCCTTATCGGGATTCGGTTCGGAATGAAAATAGCCGTTCTCTTCCCATTCCCTGTAGATACGGTCCTCAACGGTGGAAGGATCGTAGGTTTTCGGCATCTCGTTGACGCCGTGCTGCTTTTCGCAGTGCTCGCACATGGTTAAAGTACCTCCAAAATGAAATATCGCACCTCTCATCTCAAAGGACGAGAGGTGCGCTCGCGGTACCACCTTTGTTGGACGGACAGAAGCTGCCCATCCCGCTCAATTGCCGTAACGAGGCAAGTACGCCCGGGTTGCTGCCCCCGGGAGCTCGGAAGCGACGTTCGCCCGTGCCATTTGCCGATCGCCCTTGCAGCCGGTGGGGCGGTCTCTCTGTTGCCGGAAACGGGTTACTCCTCTTCGTCAACGCTGTATTAAACTTTTGATATTCTATTCGAAAAAGCTTTTTTTGTCAAGCACTTTTTTTCTGCCCTTCCGGTGAAAGCAAAACGCCCGCCTTTTCGGGCGGGCGCGGTTTCTGCTTGACGATCATTCGCCGAAGAGCGTTCCGAGCATATACTCGTGGCCTTCCTCGGAGCCGGTGCGGTAGGCGAGCATTGCGCGCTCGACGATCTCGCTCCAGCCGACGGGGATGGTCTCGCTCGCTTTTTTGCCGACTTCGGCGAGCCTTCCGCCGGAGAAGATGCTGCGGATCTTTTCCGCCATCTTCTTCGCGTCGGGCTCCTCAACAAAGCCGTTCACGCCGTCCTCGACGATTTCGGCGGAGTTGGAGCCCTTCGAAAGCAGGGCCGGAGTCGAAGCCATCGCGGCCTCTCTCAGAACGAGCGGCGCGTTGTCATAGAGCGAGGGGAAGAAGAACAGGTCGCTGCGGCTGTAGATTCCGAACAGCAGCTCGCGGTCCATGACTTTCCCGGTGAAATACATATAATCGAGAACGCCGATCTTCTTTGCGTAGCTGCGGATATCCTTTTCGTTATAGCCCGTTCCGACAAGGATGAGGAAATAGCTCTTGTCCGTTTCGACAAGCTGTTTGAGCGTGTCGAGGATCACGCGGAGGCCCTTCTGCCAGATCATCTGCCCGACGAAGAGCAAGGTCTTGCGGCCGCTCGGAATGGCGGGGAAGGCTTCGGCTGCCTTCGGCTCGAGCGCTTTGATATCCTTCGGCACATTTTCGGTGTCTATGCCGTTTTCCATGATGTAGATCCGGCCGTTATAACCGTAGCTGCGGAGCGTTTCGGCAGTTGAACGGCTGCAGGCCCAAACATAATCGGCGCGGATATAGAAATCGACAACGATCGCAACGAAGATCCTTGCGAGGAATTTGCTGTGGGTAACGTTCAGCGCGTCGTCATAATACTTGCTGTGGAAGGTCGCAACGACGGGAAGATGATACTTCCGCCCGAGGCGCAGCGCCATCCTTCCGGCAAAGAACGGGGAATGGGCGTGGATGATATCCGGCGTGTTGTTCTTGAACTCCGCCTTGAGCTCCTTCGGGGGAATGCTGAAGGCAAGGTCGAAATCGATGCCCGGCAGGCGGAACGAACGCAGAGGGAAGACTTCGTACGGGAACTTGTCCTTGGATTCTTCTTTTTGCTTCGGATAAACGACGAAAGCGGTGCTGCCGTTTTTGTTGATGTTGCGTGCGTAAGCATCGACTGTGCGGACGACGCCGTCCACGGAAGGATAGAAGATATCATTGAACTGCGCAACGCGCAAGGGCCCTTCGACAGGAGGCTTTTTGAGCCTTGATTTCTGGCGTACGGTGCTGCGGGCGATGACGATCAGGCCGCAGATCAGCCATGAATAGTAAACGAGAATACGCCAGCCGATCATTGCCCAGAAGAGCATGCCGCCCTCGAGGGAGGAGAAGACCGCATAAAACGTGCCTTCCGCCGCGCCCGCATTGCCGGGGGTCGGGACGATCGTTATGGTCGCATAGATGAAGACGACGATGGAGAAGATCGTCCACCAATCGCCGGTGCCGCCGAAAGCGCGGATCATGAAGAACGGGACGGAGAGGATCGCCATCTGATACATGCAGGAAAACAGCATCAGCTTCGCGAAAACGAAGGGATGCTTGCAGAACATGAGCAGGCAGCGCTTGTATTCATCGACGGAGGAGAGCCATTTTTCGATCGTGGCGTCAACATCTTTGATCAGGTGAAGCTTTCCGCCGAGCTTTGCGATCCAGCGGAGGATCGCCATGAACGGACGCGGGAAAACGGAAAATACGAGCAGCGTGATCGGGAAAAGCGCATACATGAAAAGGCCGATGTACGCAGTAATATTCAAAACGGAAAGCTGCTCGAGAACGGAATGATTTGCGATGAAAACGACGAGACCGATGATGACGAACGCCATGAGCTGCGTCAGCACGCCGATGGCGGGGACGGCCGCGCTCGTGCCGGTCGAATAGCCGCGCTTTTTGAGGTAGTGGATCTGGAAGGGCTGACCGCCCGCGCCGAAGGGGGTCACATTATCGTAATATTTGCCGATGATCGCGCATTCGACGGCGCCGCGGCGGTCGAGGCGGCCTTCCGCGAACATCAGACTGCGGCGGTATTTGAGATAATCGCTGAAAAGAGCAACGACGAAACAGCAAATGCCCAATAAGATATAGAGTAATTTGATATCGGAAAAGGAAACCTCTTCGACTTCCTTCTGGGAGTTCGGCCCGAATTCGTTAATAGCAATATAACCGACGATCAAAAGGTTTATTATCAGCGTTATAATAAGCCCGATCCGTCTTTTCTTTTTGCTTTCCCTGTTAACCAAGAAGGCTTCCTCCCTGTTTTTGCATACAACATTATAACTATATCATAATTCGACGGCTTTTTCAACTATATTGTTTGTGAAAAAACTTCGCTTTAAACTCAAATATAAATCAGAAGCGCCGATATCGTTCGCAAAAAGGCCTCCGAGAGGTCAGTTGCACCGCGAAAATGCGGGAAAATAAGGAAAAGGACCGATCCGATCTTCGGAACGGTCCGAAACGACTTTATTTTATTTGAGCTTTGCTCCGCAGCCGGGGCAGAATGCGCTGTCGCGAGCGAGCTGACGGCCGCATTTCGTGCAGAACCTTATCTGCGGCTTGGGCGGAACGGGCTGCTGAACGGGCTGCTGAACAGGCTGCTGAACGGGCTGCACGGGCTTGGGAGGCACGGGCTTCTGCGGAGGAGCGACGGGGGTCGGCGTGACCGGCCTCACAACTCTCTTGCCGCAGTTGAGACAGAATGCCGCGCCTGCAAGCAGGGGCGCGCCGCAGCCGGTGCAGTAGGCCTTGGCGGGATTCGGAGCTTCACGCGGGGGCTCGGGTGCGGGAGCGGGCGCCGGCTCGGGCATGGGCTCGGGTTCGGGCTCCGGTTCGGGTTCCGTCATGGGTTCCGGTTCAGGTTCCGGCT
>DBXK01000012.1:48781-180042 GCA_002309375.1 Christensenella sp. UBA1214
CCGGCTCGGGTTCCGGCTCGGGTTCCGGCTCGGGTTCGCAAACGGGGCAGCGGCCCTCGAGGACTGCGCTGAGCGCTTCCTCCATTCGGCAGATATTGCCCCTTGCTTCGTCGATCATCTCAACGATCGGCTCCGCACCGAGGTCGAGGCTTTCGCCGCTGCTGCAGCGGTCGAAGACCAGCTCGCCGAGACGGCTGTAAAGCTCGGGCAGACGGCGGTTTTCTTCGGAAATGAGGTAGGTGAGCATCGCTGGATCCGCCGCCTTAACGGCATAATCCATCAGGTTCTTGAAATTCGGCATTTGCGGGCCTCCTGTTTTATGAATATGTTTTCGCTGCGGGGCAGCAGATCTCAGCAGATCTTATCGAGGAATTTCCCGAGGAAGGGGATCGGAGCTTCCTTGCCGTTGAAGGCGCAGAGCGCGCAGAAGACGAGGAAGAGCAGGACGACGATATCGATGATCCAGTTGATGACATGGAAGAAGGGATAATTGAGGATGACCACGAACAGCAGCCAGCTCAAGAAAAGGATCACCATGGAAAAGAAAACGATAACGTAAGCTCTGCGGACGAACGAATTCTTTTCAAGCGCGAACAGAACGATCGAGATCACAAGCAGGATCGTGCCGATCCAGCCGGCGAAACCGCTGATGAAACCGAAGATCGCGCCGACAAGGAAAATGATGGCAGCATAGAGATTCGCATTGAAATTGCGGAACAGGGACGAAGTACCGTTGTTCATATTACACCTCCGTTGGATTATCGCATCGGCCTTTGACTGCCGACGGAAATTGTTATTACATAGATTATATAATGAAAAGCATGCGAATTCAAGATATAAATTTGACAAGATTATGTACAGTTGTCAAAACCTGTATGGAATTCGCCTTTTTGCCTGCATGTCAGTCGTCCGCGATGTCGTTGACGTCGTCGATGCTGTCGCCGCCGGCGCCGGGGCCGACCCTTCCGGCGATCAGATAGCAGCGCTCGATCGGGTCAAATACGATCCTGTGGAGCAGGCGGAAGCCCTCGACGGCGCCCGTGCTCGCAACATGGGTGCGCGGGCCGGTGCAGGGATGCACCCAATCGCCGATGCGGACGTGCTCTTCGTCGACGTAGGAGATCGAAAGATCCTTTTTGATCGCTTCATTGACCTTGTTTTCAAGCTCGAGAAGGTCGATCTTCGGCGGTTCGTCATTGAAGGTCAGCAGGAAGCCGTGCTTGATATCGCGGTGATTGCAGCGGCGGAATTCATGCTCCGGAAGGAAGATCTCGCAAAGATCCTCCGCAGTGTGGGTCATGCGGCGGTAGATGACGGATTTTGCAACGCGCTCGTGCAGCTCGCTCGGCAGGGGGCCGAAGATCGTCGGGCGGGTGATGATGACTTCCTCGCCCATGCCGATCAGAAGGTTCGCATTGACGTTCAGCATCGGATAGATGAGGTCGAAATGCTCCACGATCACGCGCTTGCCGTTCTGCACGGCGCGAATGATCGCCTCCGCGAGGGTGCCGAGCTGGGTGAAAGCCGCCTCGAAGCGGATATCGAGATGGTAGGTATGAGCATTGAAAAAGCCGTATTCGCTCGCATCGAGCAGCGGCAGCGGGCGCATGTTGACGCCGTTGTCGTCGTTCGTGAGCTCAAGGCCGGGGAACATGCCCTTGATGAGCATGCTCTTGCCGGAGCCCGCTTCGCCGATGATGCCGATCAGCTTATCATAGGGGCTCAGATACATCTGCGCGATCTGGATGCCGAGGTCGTACATTCGGTCGCGTCCGCGCGGCGCGAAAAATACGCTGTAAAAATGGTTGTTCTGCATTCTGCCGGAATAAGACATACTGTTACTTCGCCGAAATGACGCCTTTCGTTATAATAAGTGGTTACATACCGTTTATAATATTATATAACGAAACCTCCGGCTTCACAAGAGCGAATTGCCGGGGAACGAAAAAAACAGCGGAGACTTGATCTTTTCGGCCCGGCGGATGCCGATCGGAGCCGGCGTTCAAAAAGTTTTGTTGCTTTAAGACCGATTTAAGGTTATTATAGTATTGTTTGCGCAGTAAGAAGCCCGGATACCCGGGCGAAAGGAGAAAGTATGAAAGCTTTGAAGAAGATCGCAGCGCTGCTTCTTGCAGTCCTGATGCTTGCAGCGCTTGGCGCATGCTCGAACAACAGCGAAGAAAAGGACGGCAGGGAGGACACAGCAACGCCCGCACCGGCCAATGAAGGCGATTCGGATACGGTCGTCGACCCGACGAACGAAGAAAGGGAGACCACCGCCGAATTCGCGATCATCAACGCAGGCGGCTCCGTCAGCAAGAGCGGCAGCGTTTATACGATCACTGCGGCGGGCGAGTACAGCGTTAAGGGAAGGCTCGATGACGGACAGATCGTGATCAGGGCCGGCAGCGATGATGAAGTCAAGCTGATCTTCGAGAATGTTTCGATCTCCTGCTCGACCGCCGCGCCGATCCTTGTCGTTTCCGCAGGGGAAGTCAAGATCAAGGCGGAGGAGGGCACCTATAACGCCGTGCATGACGAGCGCGTTTCGATCGAAGACGACGAGGAATACAACGCGGCGATATGGTCCGACTGCGATCTCGATCTCGTCGGCAAGGGCACGCTGATCGTGACCTCGGCAAGCGCAGGCGGAGTGAAGACGAAGGACGATCTTTCCGTTAAGAATGTGACCGCGAAGATCACCTGCGAAGGTGTAGCATTGAGGGGCAACGATTCCGTGACCGTCGAATCCGGCGAGCTGATCCTTGTTTCGAACGGCGGCGACGGCGTCAAGACCGCCAATTCCGATGTCTCGAAGAAGGGCAACCAGAAGGGCACTGTGCTGCTAAGCGGCGGCAGGATCGACGTTTATGCCGCAAAGGACGGCATAAGCGCCGCATATAACGTCGAGATCAATTCCGATAAATGCACGGTGAACGTCTATACCGCCGATTACGCGGTGCAGGGCGGGGCGGAGGAGACCTCCGGCGAGCTGTATCTCGCGGTCCCGGCCCAGATATACTCCGAGGCATACGATTATTACTTCTTCTTCTATAATGACGATTCAAACGGCGTCTGGGCCAAGGCGGAATACGAGACCAAGATCTACAGCGGGCGTTCCGCGTCGCATTACGGCCTCAAAGCAGCTGTGCCGGCGGGCTATACGAATTTGATCGTGAACATCGTCGAAAAGGGCACGGAGCCGGACGGCAGCAATTACCTGGCCGCTTCCGAAGGCGAAACGATCAACACGGCGATGAACTGCTACGTCATCAATTCGGTTTCCGGCGACGGTATAAGCTGCGACTGGGCGAAGCTGACCTCGTCAAACGGGGACAAAACGACCTATTCCTCGAAGGGAATCAAGGCCGGCAATGATATCATCATCAGCGGCGGCGTCGTCACCGTCAAATCCATGGACGATGCTCTGCATGCGAACGAGGGCGAAAATCTCGACAGCGGAGCGGAATCGACCGGCAATATCACGATATCCGGCGGCAGCCTCTATATCGAATGCGCGGACGACGGCATCCATGCGGACGCGAACGTGACGATATCCGGCGGCAGCATCAATATCAAGGAATCCCATGAGGGCATCGAGGCCAACGTCATAACGATCAACGAGGGCGTGCTCTATATCAACGCGCAGGATGACGCCATGAACGCCGGCAAGGGCACAAGCACTCCGCTCATCAGCATCAACGGCGGCTATGTCGACGTCACGACGCCCTCGGGCGACACGGACGGCGTCGACTCGAACGGCAATTTCGAGATGACCGGCGGCTTCGCGGTGATCCGCTGCGGCGCGGCGATGGGCGGCATGGCCGGCTCGATCGACGTTGACGGAAAGATCACTGTGACGGGCGGCACGGTCGTCGCCTTCGGAGGCGTCTGCGAAACGCCGGAAAGCGGCTCGGTCTGCACCTATATCTCCGGCGAAACGAGCCTCGGCTCGGGCAGCTATACCGTGACCGACGCTTCCGGGAATGTGATCATCAGCTTCGAGGTTTCCTCGAATTACAGCTCCTTCTGGATCGCTTCGGATAAGCTCGTCAAGGACGGCAGCTATTCGCTCAGATCCGGCGAAACGGAGCTCGTGAGCTGGTCCCAGTCCTCCGAAACGGTCGGCAGCGCCGGAAACGGCGGGATGCACGGCCCGGGAGGCGGCGGCCGGCATTGACGGGCGGATAAATAAACCATTTAAGAAGGTATATCCAAAGCGCCGCTGCGCGAGAAGCACGCGGCGTTTTCTTTTACAGACCCGACTGCAGATAAAAACTGTCTCGGTATTGCTGTTTACAATTAATTCTGCTATAATAATTTCAGTGTCTGTTTGCGCTCCGGCCGGACGCATCACTGCTGCGGCGCGCACAGACCGTCTGATTCGGTTTTTCCGCATAAGGCGTGAAAACGATATTGTATTTTCAGGAGGCAAAAATGAAAAAACGTATCCTCGCCGTCATAATGGCGGCACTGTTCCTTGCATTTGCGTGCACTGCTGCTGCTTGTGCAAAGAAGCTCACGGTCGACGAAGTCGCCGGAAATTATCAGATCAAAAAGTTCAACGGACAGACGCTCAAGGAATTCATGCTTGATATTTACAAAAAGCAGGGCTTGTCCGATGATCTGGCCAAACAGGGCATAGCAATGATATGCTCGCAGCTGGGCTGCACTGAAGAGCAGTTCTATAACGACGGTGTTATTTTTGAACTCAACAAGGACGGAACGACCAAATTCTCCGGCTACTTCATTAAAGCAATGGAGATGATGGGCCAGAGCTCCACTTTCCCGGGTAACATGACCTGGAAGATCGAAGGAGAAAAAATTGTTTTCAGTAACGGCAACAAATCCCATGAGACCGAATACAAGAACAACGGATTCGTTCTTAAATCCGAAAATTATACCATGGAATTCAGCAAGAAATAATAATTCCGAAATCGAAGAAGCCCCTTTGGGGGGCTTTTTCCTTTATCCGTGATCCGATGGGAGCCGAAGCGGGGGAGCGAAGGGCGCTCAGATATACGAGGGAGCGGAGCGGAAGATATTTACCAACAGGTAGATCCATAATGCGAGCAAAACCGTTGCGGCAAGCCCGATGAACAGCGCGGCAATGCTGAACGAGCGGGCGAGCGAGACTTTTTTGCTGAACTCCGCGGAAGGAAGGGTGAAATATTGGTTGGCCTTTGAAAGGCCGATGCATCCGAAAACGATCCCGAGCGGGCCGAAAACGAAGGACAGCGCAAAGCCGAGGATGCCCCAGAAAAGAACATTTCCGGGATCCGGCAGCGGGGAAGGATTACCGCTTGCGGAGGAAGTCTTCACGGCATTCGGAACGATCACCGCGCCGCAGTTGGGGCAATGGCGAATACTGTCTTCGATTTTTGCGCCGCAGTTGCTGCAATACATATCAAACACCTCCGAATGCCTGCGGATCGGGAAATCCCGCCGCTTTCATTATATTGCCCGCGCGGGATCGTGTCAACCGATATTTGCTTGACATTGACGCCCGCCGGGGATATTATGTATGAGTGATATTTTGCAAAGGAGGCAGATCCGATGAAAATCGAAATCGGAACAGTCATCAACAACTTCAAGGTTGAGCGCATCCGCGAATCGAAGGAGCTCAACGGCCGCTTCGTCGAGATGCGCCACGTCAAAACCGGCACGGAGCTTTGCTGGATGGACAACGGCGACAGCAACAAGCTCTTCTGCGTCGGCTTCAAGACCCTGCCGGAGGATTCCACCGGCGTTTTCCACATCCTCGAGCATTCGGTCCTCTGCGGCTCGGATAAATATCCGGTCAAGGAGCCGTTCGTCGACCTCGCGAAGAGCTCGATGAACACCTTCCTCAACGCGATGACCTTCTCGGATAAGACCATCTATCCCGTTTCCAGCCGGAACGAGCAGGATTTTCTGAATCTCACTTCCGTTTATCTGGACGCCGTTTTCGCGCCGCGCAGCGTGAAGGATCCGAACGCCTTCCGTCAGGAGGGCTGGCATCTCGAGATCGGCGAGGACGGCAAACCCTTCTTCAACGGCGTTGTTTATAACGAGATGAAGGGCGCGATGTCCGGCGTTGACGACATGATCTATCAGGGCATGGATACGCTCCTGTTCCCCGATAACTGCTACGGCTGGAATTCCGGCGGCGATCCCGTATACATCCCGGATCTGACCTATGAGCAGTACTGCGCGATGTATCATAAATATTATCATCCCTCCAATGCGAGGATCTTCCTCGACGGCGCCGTGCCGCTCGAAAAGACCCTTGCGCTGATCGACGAATACGTCGGCGGCGCGGAGAAGCAGCCCGCCGTTCACCCGATCCCGCTGCAGCAGGTCAAGCCCGCCGAGCTCACGCTCTATTACGCGATCGGCGAGGATGAGGAAGAAGAGGGCAAGGCCGCCGTCGGTTTCGGCAGGATCATCGCAAATTACAGCGAGAAGCGCCGCCTGATGATGGCGGAGATCCTCTGCGATTATCTCGGCGACACGAACGAAGCGCCCCTCGTCCGCGCGATCCTCGACGCCGGCCTCGGCGAAAACGCCGAGCTCTATGTTGCCGACGGCACGGAGCAGGCGACGCTCCGCCTCGTTGTGCGCAACACGAAGAGCGAGAACCGCGATGCGATCCGCGCAAAGACCGAGGAGGTCGTCCGCGGTCTGCTCGAAAAGGGCCTCGATAAGGAGCTGCTCACCGCGCACATCAACCGCTACGCCTTCCGCGTGAAGGATATGCGCGAGCCCGCGGGCCTCATCCGCTGCATCATGAGCTATCAGTCCTCGCTCTACGGCGGAGATCCGATGCTCTTCCTCGAATTCGACGAGGATATCAAAGCCCTGCGCGAGAGCGTTGAAAACGGCGGCTTTGAAGAGCTGCTCGAAGAGCTTCTGCTCGATTTCGGAAATATGTCCGTGCTGACCGTGCTTCCGAGCAAGACCTACGGCGAACAGCTCCGCAGGGAAGAGGCCGAGCGCGCCGAAAAAGTCTATGCTTCGCTTTCCGAAAAGGATATCGAGGAGCTCAAGGCAGCAAACGACCGTCTGCACCGCTGGCAGCAGGAGCCCGACAGCGAGGAGGATACGAAGACGATCCCCGTGCTGCCGCTTGAGGAAGTCAGCCCCGAACCGCTGTTTACGAAGACCGATGTCATCGAAAAAGACGGCGTCAAGGTGCTGTTCCACGCCATGCCGACGAACGGCATCGTCCACGTCAATATGTATTTCGCGCTGACCGATCTTGCGGCGAACGAACTGCCCGCGGCCGGCGTGACGGCGCAGCTGCTTTCGAAGCTCCCGACGAAGAAGCATTCCGTTTCCGAGCTTCAGAAGCTGATCACGACCTATATCGGCAAGCTGAGCTTCGCCGTCAAAGCCTCGATGAAGACTCCGGAAAGCTGCACGCCCTATTTCATGGCTTCGTTCTCCTGCCTTGAGGAGAATTTCGCAAAGGCTTCGGAGATCGTTTCGGAGATCCTGACCGAGACAATGTTCAATGAGGATAAGCGCATCGCGGAGATCCTGCTCCAGCTCGATGAGGAGACCAAGCAGAGGGCGATCATGGCAGGCCATTCCTTCGGCGCCGCCGCCGTCAATTCGCATTATCTCTCGAGCGCCGTCGTCACGGACGCCGTCTCCGGCTATTCCTACCGCAGCTACGTGAAGGAGCTTGCGAAGAGCTTCACTTCGGAGCCCGCAAAGCTGACCTCGATCCTCGAAAAGCTGATCGCGGCTTCCTTCGTCAGAGCCCGCCTGACCCTCGGCGTCACCGCGCTCGAAATGCCCTGCCCGAAGGGCCTCGTCGGCGCATTCCCGGCCGGCACTCCCGCGCCGGAGACCGTGCATTATGACAGCCTCCTTCCGAAGAAGTTCGGCGTGCGCATCCCCGCGCAGGTCTCCTTCGCAGAGAAGGGCGTGCTCGTTCCCGATTTCGACGGACGCATGCGCGTTGCTTCGGTCATCATCGGCCTGAACTTCCTCTGGAACCGCGTCCGCGTCCAGGGCGGCGCATACGGCTCCGGCCTGATCGCCGATCCGCACGGCATGATCACGAACTATTCCTACCGCGATCCTTCCCCCGCGAAGAGCATCGGCGTTTACGATGAGGAAGCCGATTTCGTGAAGGAATTCTGCGCAGGCAGCGAGGATATCACGAAATACGTCATCTCCGCGATCGGCAACCTCGAGCCGCTTCGTTCGCCCGCGGAAGCAGGCGCCGCCGCCGATCTGCAGTATCTGGACGGTTTCACCTATGAAACGGCGAAGAAGGAGCGCGCCGAAATGCTCGGCACGACCCGCGAGAACCTGCTCGGCATCTGCAAGGCGCTCGAAAACTGCGCCGGGAACGGCGCCGTCTGCGTCGTCGGCTGCGAATCCGCGCTTGCGGAATTCAAAGACATGACCGTGAAGGATCTGTGATCAGACAATAACAAAATCAGCGCCGCTCCGGAATAACGGGGCGGCGTTTTTTCTATCGGGCTTCGGCGCGCAGCGCACACCGTGTTCAGCCCGCATTTCCGTTCGCCAAAAAATTAAATTTTTTGCTTTTGCGTATGGCGCGTCCAACTGAAATGTGGTATTATATTCAATGGTTTAATATGCGCTCTTTTTAGGACGCGAAAAAACACGGAGGAAAGCAAATGAAAAAAGCCAGACGATTCTCAGCCCTGCTGCTGTCGGCTTTGATGCTGCTTTCGCTGATCCCCGTTTCCGCCCTTGCAAAGGCCGATCTCGGCCTGCGCGGGGAGGCGTTCGTCGCCTGGAATTTCGATTCCGACACGAACGCCGCATCGACCGCCAACGAAGCCAACACCGGCGCGGCGGTCGTGAGGGAAACAAGCGACGCGGCATTGACCTACTCGGCGGGCAACGGCGGAGGCAAGGCGCTCAGCACCACGGGCTGGGCGGACGCTTCCGAGGCATCCCCCAAGTACTACACCGCAACGGTCAACGCGGCGGGCTATACGGGCCTTTCCGTATCCGCTTCGTTCCGCGCTTCCAACACCGGTCCGAAGAACATCGCGCTTTATTACAGCGTTGACGGCACGAACTTCACCGCCGTCGAAGGCGCGAGCGTTGCTCTTGAGGGCACGAACTGGGGCGCTCTGACCGGAACTCTTCCCGAAGCCTGCGACGGAGCGGAAGCACTCACCGTCCGCTTTGCCGTCACCGACACGACCAGCGCGAACGGAAACACGGTCGCCGGAACGGGCACTCTCCGCATCGACGATGTGACCATTTCCGGCGAAGGCGGCGGAACCACCCCCGACCCGACCGATCCGCCCGCTGCGGACGTGATCACCATCGCCGAAGCGCTCGCCGCCGCGGACAATACCGAAAACCTCTGCGTTGAAGGTACCGTCATTTTCGTCGACGGCAGGAACGTCTATATCCAGGACGCGACCGGCGGCATCGACCTTTATCTGAACGCCGCAACGACCGTCAGCATCGGCGACAATGTCCGTGCTGTCGGCAAGCGCGCGACCTATAAAGGCCTTCCCGAGCTCACCGGCATCGACCAGACCGATGCTGAGCAGTTCACGATCCTTTCGAGCGGCAATGAGCTGCCCTGCGAGGAAGTCACGATCGCCGAGCTGAACGCGAACACGAGCGACTATCTCTGCGAGCGCGTCATCATCAAGCAGGCGACCCTCGGCGCCGTCAACACGAGCGGCAACACCCCGATCACCCAGGGCGAAGCCAGCATCAACATCTACAAGATCCCCGCGATCAGCTTCGAAGAAGGCGCCGTCGTCAACGTGACCGCCGTCGTTTCGATGTTCAACAGCGTCCAGCTCCGCGTTGCGGCTGCTTCGGATGTTGAAGAATACGTCGACGATAATCCGTATGACAACATCACCATCGCCGAAGCGCTGGCTGCCGAGATCAATACCGAAGGCATCTGCGTCATCGGCACCGTCACCTTCGTCGACGGCAAGAACGTCTATATCCAGGACGATACCGCCGCCATCGACCTGTTCCTTAACGCAGCGAGCGCGGACGTGCAGATCGGCGATTCCGTCATGGCCGTCGGCAAGCGCGCCGCTTATAAGGGCCTTCCGGAGCTCTCCGGCATCGACCCGACGAATGAGGAGCAGTTCAAGATCCTCTCGAACGGCAATGCGCTTCCTCTCGAGGAAGTGACCGTCGCGGAGCTGCTTGCGGATACCGACAGCTATATCTGCGAGCGCATCGTCATCAAGGGCGCGACCCTCGGCGCGGTCAACACGAGCGGCAACACCCCGATCACCCAGGGCGAGGCGAGCATCAATATCTACAAGATCCCCGCTGTCGAAGCCGCCGAAGGCGATACCGTCAACGTGACCGCGATCGTTTCGATGTTCAACAGCGTCCAGCTCCGCGTTGCGCTGGCAGAGGACGTTGAAGTCGTAACTCCGGTCTTCGACCCGATCGATCCCGCCGATTATCCCGACTATACCACGATCGCCGAGGTCCTCGCGATGGCGCAGACCGGCAGCACCGTGACCGTCGTCGGCCAGGTCGCAATGAAGTTCGGCAACTACGGCGATCTCAACAGCGTTGCTCTCGGCGACGTTGAGGACAACGAGATCATCGGCCTGCAGGTCTATGACTTCACCAACATCGCGAGCTACAACGTGGGCGATATCGTCGCCGTCACCGGCACCGTCGGCGATTACGGCGGAGTCCGCCAGCTTTCAAGCGTCACCGCAGTGACCGTTCTCAACACCGAGACCGAGCCCATGGCTGCGCAGGAAGTCACCGTTGCCGAGCTGAATGCGAATATCGGCAATTACCTCAGCGAGTTCGTCGTCATCAAGAACGCCGTTCTCGGCGCATACAACTCGAACGGCTCGACGATCATCACCGACGAGGCCGGCAATACGATGCCCATCTACCGCGCCGCCGCTTATCCGGAGGGCGTTGTCGAGGGCGATACTGCCGACGTCTACGCCGTCGCTTCTAAATACAACGCGAACCTCCAGCTCCGCAACGGCGCTTCGACCGATTACGTTGTTGAAACGACGAGCTATATCACCATCGCGGAAGCGCTCGCTCTCGAGAACGGGAACGAAGCGACCGTCCGCGGCGTCGTCACCTTCATCGACGCAAGGAACGTCTACGTTCAGGATGATACCGGCGCGATCGTGCTTTATCTGAACGCCGCAAGCGAAAACGTCGCTCTCGGCGATCTCGTTGAAGCGAAGGGCACGAGGGCCGCATACAAGGGCCTTCCCGAGCTCTCCGGCATCGATGCGACGAATGAGGAGCAGTTCAGGATCATCACGAGCGGCAATCCGCTGCCCGTTGAGACCGTCACCCTCGAAGCGATCCTTGCGGATATCGACGCATATCTCTGCGAGCGCGTGAAGATCGAGGGCGCGACCCTCGGCGCGGTCAACACGAGCGGCAACACCCCGATCACCCAGGGCGACGCAACGATGAATATCTACAGGATCCCCGCGATCGAGTTCGCGGAGGGCGACTGTGTGGATATCACCGCCGTCGTTTCGATCTACAATAACCCGCAGCTCCGCGTTGCGAACATTGCGGACGTGAGCGAGCATATCGAATTCAACGACCCGATCGGCGACGAGCTCTTCGAAGAAGGCGTCATGACGATCCCCGAGGTCCTCGCTGCTGCGGATTCGTCAGAGATCACCGTTATTGCGCAGCTCGTCTACCGCTTCGGCAACTACGATTCCGTCAACTCCGCGATCCTCGAGGATATCATCGACGGCGAGATCTACGGCCTGCAGATGTATAACTCCCTCGACGATTACGAGCTCGGCGACGTATTGAAGATCACCGCGACGAAGACCACCTACGGCGGCGTTCCGCAGATCCAGAGCGCTGTCAGCGTTGAAAAGCTCAGTCACGAAGATCCGATCCCCGCTCAGCCGTTCAACACCTTCGCCGAAATGCTGGCCGTCAAGGAAAGCCTCCTCAGCGAATTCGTCATGGTCAAGAACGTCACGCTCGGCACCTACAATGACAACGGCAGCACGATCATGACCGACAGCACCGGCGCGACGATGCCCGTCTACCGCGCGGCTTCCTACACAAGATATAACGTCTCCGCGGGCGAGGTCGTCGACCTCTGTGCGGCGCTGAGCAAGTATACCGCGACCTGGCAGTTCCGCGGCGGCGAATACTTCGGCGAGAACAAGGCCCCGATCATCACCGTCGGTTCCTTCCTCGACGCCGAAGTCGGCGTTGATTACGACGTTGCGATCACCGTTTCCGACGATTACGGCGTCGATACCGTTACCGTGACCTACACGGTCGGCGAGGAGACCGGCACCATCGAGATGACCTACAACTCCGTCAACGCGAAGTACAAGGCCACGATCCCCGGCAGCGCGATCACCGCCGGGAACGCGGCGATGACCCTCGTCTTCACCGCGACCGACACGAGCGGCCTTGTGACGACCGAAACTGCGGAGATCACCATTGTCGACAAGCCGCAGGTCGTTTCCGTCGAGCCCGCCCCGAACAGCGCGACCTACGAGAACAAGACGCCCGTCATCAGCGTTGAATTCGCGAACGCGGGCGAGGACCCGACCGTCGAGATCACCGTCGGCGGCGTCACCGGCACGACCTCCGTCGAAGGCAGCACCGCGGTCTTCGATTACGAAGGCGAGCTCGAGGACGGCAAGTACAGCGCGAACGTGACGATCACCCGCGCGGACGGCGAGAGCGTTTCCTACAGCTGGAACTTCACCGTCGGCGAACCGCAGTACGGCTTCTATTTCGGCCAGCTCCACAGCCATACCGCCGAATATTCCGACGGCGCGGGCACCCTTGAGGACGTTTACAGCTACGTCACCGGCCTGCCGGAGAGCGAGAACGTCGATTTCGTTGCCGTCACCGACCACTCCAACTACTTCGACAACAAGACCACCCTCGGCGATTTCGAGGACGTCGAGTCCGGCATCATCGCCGCGAACGGCCATTCGAAGTGGTATAACTACACCACGCTGATCGACGAGTTCAACACCCGCCAGAATGACGTCATCTTCATCGGCGGCTACGAGATGACCTGGTCCGGTCAGTACGGCCACATGAATACCTATAACTCCACCGGCTTCGTATCCCGCCAGAACAGCGTTTACGTTGTCCAGGGCGGCGCGGGTCTTGTCGCTTACTACGACCTAATCAAGCAGTATCCGGATACGATCCATGCCTTCAACCATCCCGGCACGACCTTCGGCAACTTCGATAACTTCGGTTATTACGACGTCGCCGCGGACCGCGTCATCACGATGGTCGAGGTCGGCAACGGCGAAGGCGCTGTCGGCGGCTCCGCTTATTGGCCGAGCTATGAGCAGTACACCCTCGCGCTCGATATGGGCTGGCACGTCGCTCCGACGAACAACCAGGATAACCACAAGGGCCGCTGGGGCAATGCGAACACCGCCCGTTCGGTCATCATCACCGATGATTTCACCGAGGAAGGCATCTATCAGGCGATGCGCGATATGACGATGTACGCAACGGAGGACAAGAACCTCGAGGTCTACTACGCCCTGAACGACATGATCATGGGCTCCATCATCCCCGAGGACGAGGAGAACCCGCTTGAGTCCGTCAATATCTACGCTTCCGTCAACGATCCCGACGGCGAGGGCATCGGCCGCGTCGAAGTCGTCGTCAACGGCGGCATCGTCGCTTACTCCGAGGAGATCTCCGGCTCCACCGCGATCGTCAGCGTCACCCTCCCGAACGATTATTCCTACTACTTCATCAGGGTCACCGAGCAGGACGGCGATATCGCTGTCACCGCTCCCGTCTGGGTCGGCGACGTTTCCAAGGTCGGCATCTCCGACGTCACCACGGAGACCGTTATCCCCGTCAGGGACGAGGAAATGACCTTCAAGACCACCCTTTACGATTACGAAGCCGATGATTTCGTGATCGAAAGCGTTACCTATGCGAGCGTCGTCGGTCAGAACGAGCCCATCATCCTCGACGTCATCGAGAATGCGGGCACGATCGCTTCGAACTCCGAGCTCGAGCTCCTCTATAACTTCACTCCCGTCACTCTCGGAAGCCAGAAGTTCGTCGTCACCGTCGTCGGTTATCTCGGCGAAACGATGATGCAGTTCACCTACACCTACGAGATGGAAGTCCTCGACCCGACCGAGCTGATCGATATCGGCATCGACTGCGGACACCAGAACTTCTACGTCAGCGGCAACTACGCCGGCAGCGACGCGGCGTTCATCGAGCTCTGCGCCCAGAACGCGATCCGCTCGAACTACATCTACGCCGGTCAGCTCACCTATGAGAACATCAAGGATTATGCGCTCGTCGTGCTGACCGTTCCGTACATCGGCTGGCAGAACGTCGGTGAAGCGAACCTCTACACCGAAGCCGAGCTTGCGGCGCTTCAGCAGTACGCCGAGAACGGCGGCAACCTGATCGTCTGCAGCAAGTCCGACCGCGGCAACCCGGAGAACGAAGCGGAGCAGGCGTATAACATCACCAACGGCATCCTCGAGGCGATCGGCACCGATACGAGGATCGCGAACGGCATCGTCGTCGATAACGAAGAGAAGGCGAACGAGGCTTACCGCATCTACTTCACCTCCGAGGACAACTACAATTACACCTGGAACGGCGAACCGGTCTGGCTGCTCACCGACGTTCTCGAAACGACGAACAACAGCTTCTCCGGCTACAACAGCGCACCCGTGCTTGCCGGCGCGAACGCGATCCCGATCATCAAGGGCTATTCCACGACTTGGGGCGCGAGCTACACCGACAACTTCACCGGCTCCAACTACGTCCCGGATTACGATACCGATACCGTTGTCGTGCCGATGGGCGAGGTCGTTGAAATGACCCTCGAGGATCTGCCCGGCGGCGGCTGGCTGATCACCTCCGGCGTGACCTTCTTCTCCACCTTCGAAGTCAAGGTCGAGATCGAGAATGCGACCACGCTGCAGAACAGCAACTATCAGATCGTAATGAACATCATCAACCACCTCATCCCCGAGCCCGAGATCACTCCGATCGCGGAGGTCAATGCCGCTGATGAGGGATTGAAGTTCACCGTTGAAGGCTACGTCACCAGCAACGCCTCCGGCTACGATCAGGATACCGCGTTCTTCGACTGCATCTATATCCAGGACGAGACCGCGGGCATCAACCTCTTCCCGGTCGCGGGCGACTTCCATATCGGCCAGTATGTCCGCGTGACCGGCGTCACCGGCTCCTATAACGGCGAACGCGAGCTCGTCGTTTCGAAGATCGAGCTTGTAGAAGGCGTTGAAGAGCAGATCATCGAGCCTCTCGAGCTGACCGCCGAACAGGCGATGAGCACCGACTACACCGGCACGCTGATCAAGGTCGAAGGCACGGTCGAGAGCCTCGGCTACTCCTCCGACGGCGCGCTCGAAACGATCATGGTCAACGACGGCACCGGCACCGCCCGCGTGTTCATCGACGGCTATATCATGAGCGACTACATCATCGAGATCAACGTCGGCGACCATGTCAGCGCGATCGGCCTTGCGTCGATCACGGTCGATACCGAGGAAGTCAACGGCGGCTTCATTCCGCGTATCCGCGTCAGGAACCGCGCGGAGATCGAAGTCACGCCCGCCGGCCTGCCCGACCTCAACGGCGACGGTCTGACCAACATGACCGATGCGCTGATGATCCTTCGCTACGCGATGAACATCGAGACCTATCCCGATGAGATCGTCGCGCTGATGGACATCAACGGCAGCGGCACGATCAACACCACCGATGCGCTGCTCTATCTGCGCAAAGTGATGGGCGTTGAATGATCCGATAATGAAAACGGGGGACCGCTTCGGCGGTCCCCGATCCTTTAAAAAACACCGGAAATGAAAACAAAAACACAAAAGATCACAGCGGCAGTCGTCCTCACAGTCCTGGCCGTGCTTTTCACGGCGGGCCTTTATATCGCCAACGCCGGCCCGGCGAAGGAGACAAACAAGAATTACCGCATCGACTATGAGCTCGCACGGGCAACGAAGGTCACCGACAATTATACCGTCGATGAAGACAGCGAAGCCAACCCGCGCGGGAGCCAGAATGTCGAAGTCAAGGTGCTGACGGGGGAGCATAAGGGCGATGTGCGCACGATCCTCAATCCGCTCGGCCCGACGAACCGGAAGATCGTGAACGAGGGAAGGCTGCTGACGGTCAAGATCGAAACTTCCTTCGGCAATGCGGGCTATCAGATCAGCATCATCAACTATAATCTACTCCCGCTTCTGATAACAATGATCGCGATCTTCATTGCCGCGGTGCTGATCGTCGGAAGAAGGAAAGGCCTGATGAGCCTGATCGGCCTCGGCGCATCCCTTGCGGTGATAATTTTTTTCCTGATCCCGATGTGGCTGAAGGGCTATTCGGCGATCGGATTGACATTGATAAGCTGCGTTTTCATAACGGTGCTCTGCTTCACTCTGCTCGGCGGCATTTCGAGGAAAACCGTTTCGGCAATGCTCGGAACGGTGCTCTGCCTGCTCATTGCCTGCGCATTCGCCTCTGTATGCGGCAGGATCGCGGGGATCTCCGGCTACAGCGACCTTATGGCGGCCGATTCGCTGCTCGCCGAAAGCCGCCAGCTCGAGGACGTGCCCCTCAATATCGGCGGGATCTTCGTTGCCGGGATCGTGATCTCCGCCCTCGGCGCGGTGATGGACGTTGCGATGAGCATCGCCTCCGCGATCGAGGAGCTTCGAACCGTGAATCCGGGCATGACCTCGCGCGAGCTGTTCAGATCCGGCATGAATGTCGGCCGCGACATGATCGGCACGATGACGAACACGCTGATCCTCGCATTCGCGGGAACTTCGCTCGCAACGATGATAATCATGTTCACCTCGAACATGAAACCGCTTCAGCTGATCAACAACGACGCGCTCATGATGGAGATCATCCGCGGCCTCGCGGGCTCGATCGGCCTTATCGCCGCCGTCCCGCTCACAGCCGCCGTCGCCTCGGCGAAATTCGGCGGAAGCGGACCGCAGCCGCAGGATAAAGCGCAGGCGCGCCGGAAACGGAATGAAAACGAAGCGCCGGACCGTTCGCGCAGACAGCGGCGGCAGGAGAAAAATCTTCAGCCGGACGGCGAAAATCGATCGAATTGAAAAAAAGACCCGCTCCGATCGGGAAGCGGGTTTTTCTTTGCTGTTTTATTATGCTTTATAGTATTCCTTGTACCATTCCGCAAAGCGCCGGAGGCCCTCGCGGATGCCGATCATCGGGCGGAAGCCGTAATCGCGTTCAAGCGCGGAGGCGTCGGCATAGGTGACGGGCACGTCGCCGGGCTGCATCGGAACGAGCTCGCGGTGCGCCTCGAAATCGTAATCGGCGGGCAGGATCTTTGCGCGGACGAGCTCCTCCTGAAGCGCTGCAATATAATCGAGGAGATTTTCGGGCGTGCCTCCGCCGATATTGTAAACGGCATAGGGCGGCAGGGGAAGTCCGTCCTCGCCGGTCAGCTTCTCCGGCGCGCCTTGCATCACGCGGTAAACGCCCTCGACGATATCGTCAACGTATGTGAAATCGCGCTTGCAGTTGCCGAAATTGAAGATCTTGATCGTTTCGCCCGCGGCAAGCTTCTTCGTGGCGCTGAAATAGAACATATCCGGGCGCCCTGCGGGGCCGTAGACGGTGAAGAACCGAAGGCCTGTGCAGGGGATCGAATAGAGCTTTGCATAGCTGTGGGCCAGCAGCTCGTTGGATTTTTTCGTTGCGGCGTAAAGGGAAACGGGATTGTCGACCTTGTCCTCGACGCTGAAGGGGACCTTCTTGTTGCCGCCGTAAACGCTGCTCGAGGAAGCGTAAACAAGGTGCTCGACTGGATGATTGCGGCAGGCCTCGAGGATGTTGTAAAAGCCGATCAGATTGCTTTCGATATAGACGTCCGGATGGTCGATCGAATAGCGCACGCCGGCCTGCGCCGCAAGGTTGACGACGACGGCGGGGCGGTACTCTTCAAAAACGCTTTCGACGAGCGCCTTGTCGGCGATCGAACCGCGCACGAAAACATGGCGGACGGGGGAAGATTCCGCCGCTTTTTCGATCAGACCGAGGCGGTATTCCTTCAGGCCCGGATCGTAATAATCGTTCATGTTGTCAAGGCTGACGACTGTTCCGCCGTTCATTTCGCGGAGCAGCCGAAGAGAGAGGTTCGCGCCGATGAAGCCGGGCGAGCCGGTGACGAGGATCGTTTTGCCGTTGAGGTCGATTTGCGTTTTGCCCATTTTACCCTCCGCTGCGGTTTTGCATTTCCAAACTTTATGTTACCATTTTTATGCTGCTCCGGTCAAGAGAAAAATATCGGAAAGGCGCATCCGGCAAATAATCCTTGCTATCAGCGGTTTTTTGTGATATTATTAACTGATTTATGACGAACGGGAGGTTCCCATCCATGAATAAAAAGATCACCGTCGCCGGCACCGGTTATGTCGGCCTTTCCCTCGCGGTGCTGCTCGCCCAGCATAACGCCGTGACCGCCGTCGATATCGTTCCCGAAAAAGTCGAAAAGATCAATGCGTTCGTTTCGCCGATCCAGGATGAATACATCGAAAAATTCCTTGAAGAGGCGAAGGCGGGGGAAAGGAAGCTCGACCTCAAAGCGACGCTGGACGGCGAAAAGGCGTATCGGGACGCGGAGTTCGTCATCATCGCCGCGCCGACGAATTACGACCCGCAGAAGAATTTCTTCGACTGCTCCGCCGTTGAATCAGTGATCGAGCTCGTAAGATCAGTCAATCCCTCGGCGATAATGGTCATCAAATCCACGATTCCCGTCGGCTATACCGAAAAGGTCCGCGAAAAATACGGCGAAAACATCATCTTCAGCCCGGAATTCCTGCGCGAATCGAAGGCGCTCTACGATAATCTCTATCCCTCCCGCATAATCGTTTCCTGCAACGAGGCGACGAGCGAAAAGGCGGAGGAGTTCGCGGAGCTTTTGAAGGAAGGCGCCGAAAAGAAGGATGTCCCGATCCTCTTCATGGGCTTCACCGAAGCCGAGGCCGTCAAGCTCTTTGCGAATACCTATCTCGCCCTCCGCGTGAGCTTCTTCAACGAGCTCGATACCTACGCCGAAATGAAGGGGCTTTCCACCCGCAATATCATCGACGGCGTCTGCCTCGATCCGCGCATCGGTTCGCATTACAACAACCCCTCCTTCGGTTACGGCGGCTACTGCCTGCCGAAGGATACGAAGCAGCTGCTCGCGAATTATCAGGACGTACCGGAAAACCTGATCGGCGCGATCGTCGAGAGCAACCGCACCAGGAAGGATTTCATCGCCGACCGAGTGCTCGCGAAGGCCGGCTACTATACTGCGAGCTCGATGTGGAACGCCGCGAAGGAGCGCCCGCTGACCGTCGGCGTCTTCCGCCTCACAATGAAGGCGAACAGCGATAACTTCCGCCAGAGCAGCATCCAGGGCGTCATGAAGCGCATCAAGGCGAAGGGCGCGACCGTGATCATCTATGAGCCCACCCTTCCGGACGGAACGACCTTCTTCGGCAGCCTCGTCGTGAACGATATCGAAAGGTTCAAGCAGGGCTCGGATGCGATCATCGCGAACCGCTATGAAAGCGCGCTCGACGATGTTGCAGACAAGGTCTATACAAGGGATATCTTCAGAAGAGACTGATAAACTTAAACGATCGGAGCGGCGCATGCCGCTCCTTTTTTATTGCGTTTTCGCCGGTTTTATGGTATAATAATAATAGAGCGGGGCGCACAGGCCGGCCCTTAAACAGCATTTCTTTGAAAAAACCTCAAAAGCTTAAGATCGATGCCGGAGTCTTTTTTGCCGTGCCCGCTTTTTCATATCATCATACTTTTCGGAGAATCAATCGAATATTCCAATCAACCGGGGAAGCGGGAAGCAGGCAGCGCTTTTTCGCCGGAGCCGTCCGAAAGGGAACAAATCTTCAAATCGGAGTTAATTATGGAAAACAGTATTTTAACAGTCACGGTACGCAATAAAGTGCCGTCGGTTTCATTTGGAGAATACCTCGTCTCCGAAAACACGGGCTACCGGATCAGGTTCGATTTCGACCGGGAATGGGAAGCCCATTACGTCAAGATCGCTCATTTCGACATGGGCGGCTGGCAGTATGAAAAGCAGTTCACGGGAAATACGGTCGACGTGCCGCTGCTGCCCTCGGATATCACCGAAATCAAGCTCGGCGTGATCGCGGGCGACCTCACCACAACGAGCGCGGTCACGATCCCCGTTTATGATTCGATCCTTACCGGCGCGCAGCCGACGAGCACGGAGGATGCGGCGGAGCTTGCCCGCGTCCGCGCAGAGGCAGAAAGGGTAGCCGCAGAACAGGCGAGAGTGACGGCGGAAAACGGCCGTGCCGCCGCCGAACAGCAGCGCGTAAATGCCGAAAATGCGAGGATCGCCGCGGAATCGGCACGCGCTTCCGCAGAGAGCACCCGCGTTTCGAACGAGGCAACGCGCGTCGCCAACGAGAATGCCCGCATCAGCGCGGAGAATGCGCGTCAGTCTGCGGAAACCGCGAGACAGAGCGCGGAAACGCTCCGGGCGGCAGCGGAGGTGCTCCGCAGGAGCGAGGAGAGCACGCGGATACAGAATGAACAGAACCGCATCGCGGCGGAGGAGCTGAGGGCATCCGCGGAAAGCACACGCGTTACTAATGAAAATGCGAGGATCAGCGCCGAAAGCAGCCGCGCCGATGCGGAAACAGCGCGCAGGTCCGCTGAAACGGCAAGGGCATCCGCCGAAACCGCGAGAGCGGAGGCGGAAACGGCAAGAGCCGCAGCGGAGGCTGCCCGCGTGCAGGCGGAGAGCGAACGCGCAGCGGCAATGGAAAGCTTTGTCTCTGCCGTGAACGCTTATGCCTGCGCAAACGACGTCTTCAATGTGCCGTATCTGATCAGCGAATACGGCACCTCCGAGGCCTTCCGCCTCTTTGCGGGGGCGAACGCACCTTTGGACGGACTGACGAACGCCTGCCTGCGCTTTTTCGGCGCCGCATCCGCCGCATCGGGCGGAACATACACCTCGCAGTTCAGCCGCTATAATTCGAGCAGCAGTACGCAGGGCGTGAAAAAGGACGCCAACGCACAGCTCGTCTGCGAGCCCTCAACGAACAGCACGGCCGGCCGCGACGATTACAGCGACCTGCCGCTCTTCGCCTGCTTCGACTGCAATTATACGATCGACGCACAGACCCTTGAGCCGGTCATCCACGCAGTCAAGGGCGTATACGGCAATTTCAGCAATTCGCCCTCGAACAGCCTTGTAGGGGTATTGCAGATGACGGGCTGGGTCAAGCGAACATCAGCCGAGACGACGAAGACCGTTGAATACGCGGCTGTGAAGAAGGATTCCGACTTCAAGCCTCTTCCGGAATCCGTTCGCGCCGGCAGCAACAGCGTCCGACCGTTCGTGATCCATGCGAAATATGCCGCCGGTTATAATTCCGCAGGCAAATTTTCAAGCGTCTCCGGCGTTCAGCCGATCGTCGCGCGCTCCGGTTCCGCCGCCAACGGCTCAACGAGCCATGATGCCCAGGTCACAGCCTGGCGCGAATGGGGCAGCCAATACGCCGGCTCGAGCATCTGTGACGCCGCATTCTGCCAGCTGATGCTGGAGATCAAGTATGCAGTTCTCGGCAATTCCGCCGTAATGAAGGGCTGCTGCAGCTATTCCGAAGCAGAAAAAGCCGCCGCAAGCGAAACCGGCGTGAAGCGCGTGCTTCTGACGGCGCAGCAGGCAGCGAAATTCCCCGTCGGATGCTCGGTTTCCCTCGGCACGGGCACACAGCGAAACGACAGCTCGAGCTGCGATGTCTGCGATGCCGTAAAGGTGCTTTCCGTTGAGGATGTGACAGTCGGCGGCACTGCCCTGAAGGCGCTCAACCTCGACGCGGAAACTGCCTTCAGCGTGACTGCGGATTCGACTTATGTCGTTTCCCAGCCGTGGGCGACCGGCGCGACGGACGCAGTGCTCGGAAATGACGGAAGCCCATATGATAATCTCAGCGGCATCGAACCCTTCAAGCTTCAGGGCATCGAGCTGATGATCGGCGTGCAGGAGATCGCCGCGGACACGACATTCCGCGTTTCGAACGGCACGAACACCGTTTATGTCAACAGGCGCGCCGCAGATATCCGCAGCGGAAGCATCGGCGAAAACGCAGCTTTGATCGGAACGGTCACGAGGGCCTCGAACGGTTGGCGCTATATCAAGGAGCTGCATTGGTCCAACAACGATCCCGATTATTATATGCTGCCCGCCAATACCGGCGCCACGGCAACAACGGGCTACTGCGCGGCAACAATGTACCTCGCCGTTTCGACTTCCAACTCGTATGCATATGAATGGATCGCATACGGAAGCATGCTTTCCGGCGATTATGCCGGCCTTGCTTATGTCAACATGACCAACCGCACGAATTACATGCAGCAGCTTTCGGGCGCAAGAGCCTGCGGATCCGCCGGCAACCGCGGCATTTACAGCGAAGGGAACGCGCTTTCTGATTGAGCCTGAGCTTCACTCCGCGTGCAATACCGCCCATATCGGCATTGACACCGGCAGGATAAAAGTGTACAATTCAATTAAGAGGAGCGGGGGAGTTTCCTCCGCTCCCGCCACACTGCCCGAAAGAGGCGAAAGGAGCGTTATTATGAAGCTCAATAAAGAATTCATCAACCACAATACCGGTAAGGAATCGATCCTCGTTCCGACCGGCGCCGCGGGCTTCTTCGGCCTTGTGAAGGGCAATGCGACCTTCGGCGCGATCCTCGAGCTGCTCGAAAAGGAGCGCACCGAGGAGGAGATCGTCGATACGCTTTCCGAGCGCTTTGACGGGCCGAAGGAAAAGATCGCGGCGGATGTTTCCCGCGCGGTCGCAGAGCTCAAAAAGATCGGCGCGATCGATGATTGAACCGAAAATGATCCCGACAGAAAGGACGTTCATATGAAATACACATCCGCAGAAGCCGCAAAGCTGCTCCGTTCGCTGAACGAGGAGCATGATACAATCCTTCTCCGCGAGAACCAGAGCAAGAGCTTCGTCGCCGCGCTTTCGGAGGATATCGAATCCGTCCGCCCGGAGTATGATTACGAAGCCACGCAGAAAAAGCTCGAAGAAACCGAGCGGAAGATCCGCGCCGTCAAGCACGCGATCAACCTTTTCAACGCAACGCATAAGGTCCCGGGCTTCGATATGACGATCGACGAAGTGCTCGTCTATATCCCGCAGCTCTCCGCCCGCAAGAACCGCCTTGCTCAGCTTGCCGGCGTTCTGCCGAAGAGCAGGGAGCGCGTCGCGCCGCAGAGCAGCGTCATCGATTACCGCTACGCCAATTACGACGTCACGAGGGCGGGCATCGAAGCGAAGCAGGCCTCCGACCTTCTTGCGAAGGTCCAGACCGCGCTCGACGTTGTGAACACGACCGAAACAATGGAGATCGAATTCTGATCCCCTTTCCGTCACGCCGAAAGAACTTTTTTCTTTTTCAAACTTCGATCTGTCAAGGTTCAAGGTCAAAGTCAAGCGTTATTCCTTTCGGTTATTGCTTATTGACAAAGGTTCAAGGTGGAAAAGCATTGGATGCAAACGCATCATTTCTCTCTTTTCGTGCGTGAAAAAACTTCTTTCCCGCGCCCGGAAGTTCGGTTATAAGGGCGCGGACCTTCCGGCCCGAATCCGCCGGAGGTCTTTTGTGTGCGGCAGCATTCTGTGCTGCTGCTGTTCATGTTGAACAGGATCTGATTTTTCAGGAGGTAAATTATGAAGATCGGCGTACTCGGCGCGGGCACATGGGGCATGGCTCTCGCGCGGATGCTTTCTGTCAACGGGCATGACGTGACCGTTTGGTCGGCGCTTCCCGCTGAGATCGACGAGCTCTCTTCAACGCGCCGCCATAAGAACCTTCCGGGCGTTGTTATCCCGGATGAGATAGTATTCACTAAGAATATCGCGGAGGTCTGCTCGGATAAGCCCATCCTGCTCTTCGCGGTGCCTTCGGTCTATGTGCGCAAAACGACGGCGGACGCCGCGCCGTACATCCCGGACGGACAGCTGATCGTCGACGTTGCAAAGGGCATCGAACCGGACACGCTGCTGACGATGACGGGCGTTATCGAAGACGAGCTCAAAAAGCACGGCGAATATTCGAATATCCGCCTTGTTGCGCTCTCCGGCCCGACCCATGCGGAGGAGGTCTCGCGCGATCTGCCGACGGCGATCGTTGCCGCAAGCACCGATATGGCCGCCGCCGAAATCGTCCAGCAGGTCTTCACGAACGACTGCATGCGCGTTTATACGCATTCCGACGTGCACGGCGTGGAGCTCTGCGGCGCCGTCAAGAACGTTATGGCGCTTGCCGCCGGCATCTCCGCCGGCCTCGGCTTCGGCGACAACACGAAGGCGGCGCTCATCACCCGCGGCATGGCGGAGATCGCGCGCCTCGGGCGGAAGATGGGCTGCACGTCCGAAACCTTTGCGGGCCTCGCGGGGATCGGCGACCTCATCGTTACGGCAACGAGCATGCACAGCCGCAATAACCGCTGCGGACAGCTGATCGGCAGGGGCTTGAGCGCGAAGGAAGCCGTGAAGGAGGTCGGAATGGTCGTCGAGGGAATCAACGCCCTTCCGGCAACGATGAAGCTTGCGGAGATATACGGCGTCGATATGCCGATCGCGAAGGCCGTGAACGACGTCGTTTTCCACGGCGCCGATCCGCTCGAAAGCGTCATGAAGCTCATGAAGCGCGAAAAACGCTCCGAGCTCGAATAATTTGCAAAAAAACGGTCTCCCGCTGCAACCGCGGCGGGAAAACTGCATCATAAGGGGTGTAAAGCTTTACAAACGAAAGGAATTTACACTGTAATGGATGACCTTCAAATCATCGAAATGCTGAAGCGGCGTGATCCGGACGCGGCGGAGGCTCTCCTTGAAAAATACGGAGGGCTGTGCCGCAGCATCGCCGCGCATGTGCTTCGGGATCCGAGGGATATCGAGGAAACTGTGAACGGCGTGATGATGCGGCTCTGGTCGAGCATTCCGCCCGCTGAACCACGCAATCTTAAAGCCTATTCGGCAAAAGCCGCCCGAAATGAAGCGCTGATGCGCATCCGCAGGGACAGGAGCGCGGCGAACGCCGCCGTGATGCTGCCCATCGAGGAACTCGAAGCCGTGCTTCCCGCGCCGCAAGGCGCCGAAGAAAGCGCGGAGGCGGGGGAGCTGATCCGCGCGCTGAACCGCTTTCTCGAAACGCTCGGCAGCGAGAAACGCAGGGTATTCCTGCGGCGCTACTGGTTCTTCGATCCGGTCGCGGAGATCGCGGAAAACTTCGGCATGAGCGAAAGCAAGGTCAAATCCATCCTTTTCAGAACGCGCAATGAACTGCGCAATTTCCTTGTAAAGGAGGAACTCTTATGATGAGCTTTGAAGACGAAAGAAACGGCCGCAGGACGGCCGAAACTCCGGAAGCCGCGCCGCTGAAGGCGGAGGCGCTCACGGATATCGACGACGATCTTATTTCGGATGCGATGGAGAAGATCGAGAAGGATACGGCGAAGCGGCGCTTCCCGTGGCTTGCGGCCGCAGCAGCTCTTGCGCTTTTGATCGCGGGCGGGCTGATCGCCGCGAAGCTTTTGAAACCGAATGGCATGCAGCAGGACGCGATGGCCGAAACGCCGATCCCGACGGAATCGGCGATGGGCGAGCAAAGCGCGCCTCCGACCGATGCGCCGGATCTGCCGCCGAATCCTGTGCCTTCATACTCCGAATGGGAGAGCAAACTGCCCTCCGCGACCGATGCGCCTTATGGCTTTTCCAGCATCGACGAGCTTGCCGAGCGGATCCAGGGCGGCGATGAGTACCTTATCGAGAATATCGACCGCGTATACATGCCCGCCGATCTTCCGGAGGAAGCCGAATTACGCTGGCTGACTTTCAACGGCTCCTGCACGGCCCTTGAATATGCGCTCGGGGAGAGCGGGAAAGCGCTCGTGCTGCTCTTCAAAGCGGGTTGGAGCGATTTCGATATCGAACAATACCTGAATGCCGACGGGCGCGGTTTCATTGAAAGAAACGGCGTTTACATTACGGAAACAAATGCCGGCGGCTTTGAAGACGGCATGCGCAACGCCTACTGGACGCGCGAAGAGGGGCTGTTCCTCCTGCGCGTGCCGCTGGATTACACAGCGGATCAAATCGAAGCGCTGACGGAGCTCGACTGCATCCTGCTCCCGAACGCCTATCCGTCTTTCAGGCCGGATCAGGTCTTCGTATTTGAAAGCGAGGAAGCCTTCCTCGAAGAACTGAGGACCGGCGTTCACCGGGACGACGAGCTCGGTACTCTTGACCGATACTATTTGCTTGCGGATCCGCCGGAGGATAAGCCGATCAGCGTTATTTCGGTCGAAAAAGCGGTCGTGCTGATCGATTATTACAAGAACGACGTCGATAGGCTGCTGTTGAACTGGCACCGCGAAAAAACGCCGGAGGACCTCGAGACCATGATCAGCGAGGAGCTCGGCAGAACATATTTTCAGGAGCCGCCGACCGTGCGCCGGCTGGCGGATAACATTGCATTGATCGAAGGCTACAACAACGGCGTTTACGCTTTCTTTACGGAGGACGGGAGCGTTTTCAGCCTCTTCTGCTACGGCTATGCGTCCGATCAGGAACTGATCCGGTACTGCAGCGTGATCCGCTGCGAACTCCCGGACGGCAGATAACGGAGATTATTCATGGAAGAACCGATCCGCAGATATTCGAAAAGGGAAAAAGCCCGCATCGCGGCAAGCATCGCTGCCGCGGTGATCGCCGCTGCCGTTTTCACTGTGTATTTTGCAAAAAGCGTCGGCGAATACGGAGTCGCGGAGCTGATCCTTCCGCTCGTTTCGCTCGCCGCGTTCACGGCGGTCCTGATCGCCGCGATGCCGCGGTTTGTCGATACCTTCTGCGGAAGCGGGGAAGGCTGTTCCTTCCTCCTGAAGGGCGGCGCAGGGGATCTGTACGATCGGAAGCGTGTTCTCAAAACCTTTGCGGCGATCTGTCTCTTTGCGCTTCTGCTGCATATCCTGACATTCCTGCTCGGCGTGCTGCTTTGGTCGCAGTCGCCGGTGAATACGTCGGGCAGCCTGCCGGAGCTCATCCGCTCGGCCTGGATGAAGCGCAACACCGATGCGGGGCATTATCTGACGATTGCCGAGAACGGTTATGTAACGGAGGGGAACGACAGGCTCCTGCTCGTTTTCTTCCCTCTGTTCCCGACGCTGATCGGCTGGCTGAATCTTATCACGCACAGCAGCTTTATTTCCGCGCAGATCATAAACACAGTCGCTTCCTCGCTGACGGCGGGCATGACCTACCTGACCCTCCGCAATGGGCTTGGTGAAGGCAGGGCGAAAGCGGCGGCATTCATCTATCTGCTCCTTCCGGGAGCGATATTCATGAATTCGCCGATGAGCGAGCCGCTGTTCATGCTCTTTACAGTCACGGGGTTCTATTTTATCGGCAAAAAACGCTTTATTGCAGCGGGAATTTTCACGGCGCTTGCGGGCTACACGCGCTCGCTCGGCGTGCTGCTGGCCGTTCCGCTCGCAGTATACGGCGCAGGATACATCGTATCCCTGATCCGGACAAAGCAAAAATGGGGTAAGCGGCTCGCACTGCTCCTCGCCGGCCTTGCGATCTCGGTGCTCGGAACGCTCGGATACCTTTATATCAATTATTCCCTCTACGGCGACTGCCTGAAATTCTTCGAATTCCAGCGGGCAAACTGGTATCAGACTGCGACGCCGTTCTTCGACACGCCGCGCTATATGCTCAGCTACATGCAGTCGTTTGCAAGGACCGGCATGGACGGCGCGTATTCGCTCTGGCTGCCGGGCTTGATCGCGGTTTTCGGTTCGCTCCTTCTGATGATCCGAAGGGCAAGGAAGCTCCCCGCGCATTATACGGCGTATTTTCTCGCGTATTTTGCCGCCGCGATCGGCTGCAGCTGGCTGCTCTCCGGAGTGCGCTATCTCTGCGCCTGCTTCCCACTGACTGCCGCGATCGCAATGAGCTGCAGCAATAAAAGAAAGACAGCGGTGCTCTTCGCCGTGCTCGCCGTCCTTTATATCGCTTACGCATATATGTACATGCTCAGATTCGACGTCTATTGAACCGAAGCAAAAAAGAAGCCGGCCGGCATATGCCGACCGGTTTTTGTTTGATCGGAAAAGAGGATCAAAGCTCGGTATAACCGCCCGTTGTGATGAAGCCGTCGAGCTTCCTGCCCGATTTGCAGAAGGGGCATTCATCGCTCCTGTAGCTGTGGTAGCTGCCGAGATCCTCGGGAGTGAAGAGGCAATGAACGGGCACGCCGTCCGATTCGTCGACTGCGGAGAAGATCGCGCCGATGCCGACGAGCTTGCCGCCGTAATAGCCGACGCATTCCTGCGCCCTCGAAAGACTGCGGCCGGTGGAGATCGTCGAAAGCAGGATCAGCACGTTCCGGTCGGTCACGAAGGGCTGGGTGTCGCTCGTGAAGGTGAGCTGGTTGTTCGAGTTGATGGACGGGGTGATGACGTGGATATCCTTGCCGCTGTTGATCTCCCGCCTTCCGTCGGAAAGCTGCTTTGCGAGCAGGGCGCCGATATTCTGGGTGAATTCAAGGCAGATGATCGTGTCGATCTGCATATACTTGAAGACCTTGGAGAGCTCATCGGCCGTTTCGGAAGCCATGATGCTGCTCGTGCGCACTTCGGTCATGCTGATGTAATTGTCGACGTGCGCATGGCTCGTTGCAAAATGACCGGGATAGATCGTCAGCTTGATGCGGCGATTGCCTTTGGCGGCGACCGTGGTATGGTTGATCAACATAATGCTGCCTCCTGTATTGACCGTTTTTCGGTCGGTAAATCATATTATACCATATTGAATGGCTGAAAACAACAGGAAAAATCGGCTCAAATGCGCCCGCTGAAATAATATTGAACGATCGCGGCGCACTCGCGCATGAAATCGTTGAGGATCAGCGGCCGGAATTCGCGAGCGGGGATGCCGCGAACTTCGACGCCGAGCTTTTTCGCGATCCTTTCGGCGCGGAAAACATGGAAGCGCGAGGTGACGAAGGCGACGGAAGAGCTGTCGATATCCTCTCTCGAGCGGATGATCTCGGCGGAAAACAGGAAATTCTCTTCGGTGGTCTTCGAGCGGTCTTCAACGATTATCCGTTCTTCCTCGGCGCCGTGCGCGGTGAGCCAGGCCGCCATGACCTCCGCTTCGGAGCAGTCTTCATCGTTGCCTCTGCCGCCGCTGACGATCAGGATGACGTCCGGATCCTTTTCATAATATTCAAGCGCTTTTTCGAGCCGATATTGAAGCGTCGCAGTGGGACTGCGGCCGCGGATCCCGGCGCCGAGCACAATGACCGTTTTCGGCGAAAAGTCCGTCGGCTCCGCCGAATGCGCAAGGATCAGAGCGGTCGTGAACGCGAACAGCAGGAAAAACAGCGCATATACGGCGATCACGGCGCCTGCGAGAATGCGTCCGAAACGGTATTTCCGGCAGAAACGGGAGATCGGGCCGAAGAATACTCCGATGACAACAAGCGGCAGGCCGATCACGAACGGCATGATTATGCCGAGATGGACGGTATTCGCATAGCGGTATGCAAGGAGCGATTCGATCGTCAGCGCGCCGCCGACGGCGATCAGCAGGATGCGGAAGACGAGCGTAAGGATATTCTTTTTCTTTTCCGCAGCGGTCATATTCAGTTGTTAAGGCAGCGGATCTCGAATTTCTCGGGATCGTCGGAGCCGTTTTCTTTAAAAAGGAAATCCTCGGCAGAAGTGCCGAAGCGCGCGCATTCTTCCTTCAGATGTCGCTTCAAAAGGTGTATGACGGCGGGGCAGGCGTTGATCTCGAAGCGCATCCGTCCGTCGTGGAGTATGCGCGAGAATACCTGCGAACGGATCTTCAGCGCGGCGGATTCCGGGGAAAGCACCCTTCCGCTGAAATTGCAGCAGGGGCAGTCGATCTGCAGCGAAGCGTGAAGGTTCTCGCGAAGCTTCTTTCGAGTGACTTCAACAAGGCCGAGCGACGTCATGCCGTGAACGACGGCGGTGGTGCGGTCGGATTTCATGGCTTCGCGAAGCGTGCGCACGACGGCGGCGCGGTCCTCCTTGCTCTCAAGATCGATGAAATCAATGATGATGATGCCGCCGATATCGCGCAGGCGGAGCTGGCGGGCGATCTCCTTCGCGGCTTCGCAGTTCGTTGCGAGCGCCGTCTGCTGAAGATTCGAGCGGCCGATATTCTTGCCGGAGTTGACGTCGATGCTGACGAGCGCTTCGGTCGGGTCGATCACGATATAAGCGCCGCTCTTGAGCCAGACCTTGCGGGAAAGCGCTTCATCTATCTGCTTTTCGATGCCGAGAACCTCGAAAAGCGCGGGTTCGTTTTCCATCAGCGCAACGCGCCCCGCGGAACCGGGCTCGATCTCGTCGGCGATCGTGCGGAGAAGCTCATAGCACTCCCGGTCGTTGACGGTGACCTTCGAAACATCGGGGCGGAAAAGGTCGCGCATCGCGCGTTCGACGAGGCTGTATTCGCTGTGGATCAGCTTCGGAGCGACCGCGCCGCGGTAAGCCTTGCTGATGTCGTGCCATTTCGCGGCGAGGCTGTTGAATTCTGCAAGGATATCCTCCTCGCTGCGGCCCTCGGCTGCGGTGCGGATGATCACGCCGAGCTCCTCGCTTCGGCCGTTCGCAATGATGCTGCGGAGCCTTTCGCGCTCCTCTTCATCGATAATATTGCGGCTGATGCCGATCATTTTCTCCGTCGGGAAAAGCACGAGCAGATGCCCGGAAATCGAGATCTGCGTGCTGACGCGCGCACCCTTCGTGCCGTAGGCGTCCTTGATCGTCTGCACCATCAGCTCCTGGCCGACAGTGAGCGGCGCAGCGTTCTTTGCGGGCTCTTCGCCGTTCGCTTCCTGATCGCGTATCAGGTCGCTGATGCTGAAAAACGCGTTCTTTTCCTCGCCGATATCGATGAACGCGGCGGCCATGCCGGGCAGGATGGACCGAACCCGCCCGCGGAAGATATTCCCGACGAGGCTGACCCTGTTTTGCTGCTCGGAATAGATTTCCGCGGCGCGCCCGTTTTCAAGCAGGACAACGCGGCTTCGGTAGGGGTTCACGTCAATGACGATGTGCTTTTCGATTCTGTTTTCCGTAATTTCGTTCATTTCAGCATCGACCAGTCCATTTCGATTTTTTTACGGTGTACGGACGAAACCGCCGTGACGCCGAGTTTTTCGTAAAGCGCCCTGAATAAAAGCTCGGGCGGGAGCCCTCCTTCGGCGGTGAGCCTGCCGGAAAGGGCGAACCTCGCTCTGCGGCCTTCAAGGGAAAGCAGGCGGAAGGAGATCAGCATCGGCCGGATATCGACCGGCTTGATGCCGCCCTTGGTTTTTTTGTCGACGATAATCTCCCCGCCGAGCAGCTCCCCGACCGCCTTTTCGACGGCGGCCTTCTCGACCGGAGCTTCGAAAGAAAGCGTAACGTCATAATCCGCGCTGCGCATCAGCGGGGTCAGCGAAGCCTTGAATTCGCCCGCGTCCACGGCGTCGGTGATCAGCACTCCGGCGGGCAAAACGGCGTTGACGCGGCTCATGAATTCATCAACGGGCAGATCCTCGCTCAAAGTTACGTCGAAATACTCGCCGTCCGAGGTATAGCCGACGGAGAGCGCGGTCGCGAAGGAAAGCAGGGGATGGGGATTGAAGCCCTGCGAATAGGCGAGGGGCAGCCCCGCGCGGCGGAATGCGCGCTGGAAGAGCCGCTGCATATCGAGATGGGAAACGAAGCGGACGGGGCCGAGCTTGGAAAAAGAAGCAATGATCCTCATTGTTCATCCGCCTCCTTTTTATTGAATTTGCTGCCGGGAGCGTGCATTTCGCAGTAGCTCCCGCATTTTGCGCCGAAGCAGCCGTTGCATTTTTCGCGGCAGTCGGGAGTGACGGCGCCTTCTCTCGAGCGGGCATGCTCGCGCTTCAGGTAATCCATCGTCACAAGCGCGTCCATATGCTCCCAGGCGAGCGGCTCGTCGAGGCCGATGCGGCGGTTCGCGAACTGCTCAATCGTGAGGCCTTGCTCCGCGAAGGATGCGTCCCAGGCCTCCTTATTGAAATGCTCATCCCAGGAATCGAACCTTGCGCCGCGGCGGAACGCCCCGATCATGACCTGCGCAAGGCGGCGGTCGCCGCGCGCATAGCAGGCTTCGAGGCGGCTCGTTTCGGAGAAATGGCAGTTGAATTCGACCCCGCGGATGCCCTTCAGCGCGGAACGCAGCAGCGCCTGGCGGCGGAGGACTTCTTCGACCGTGATCTGCGGCTCCCACTGGAACGGCGTGAACGGCTTCGGCACGAAGGTCGAAGCGGAGACCGTGCAGCGGAGGCCCTTGCCGCGCTTTTCCTTGGGCATTGAATAGAATTCGCGGCTGACCTTGCGCGCAAGCTCCGCGATGCCGAGGATATCCTCGTCGGTCTCGGTCGGAAGGCCGATCATGAAATAGAGCTTCACGCCCTGCCAGCCCGCCTCGAAAGCGTCGCGGACGGAGCGGAGCAGATCCTCTTCGTTGACGCCCTTGTTGATGACGTCGCGCAGACGCTGGGTNNTCCGGCGCGAAGGTGAGGCCGGTCTTCCTTACGCCCTGCATCTTTTCAAGATCGTCCTTGAGGAAGGAATCGATGCGCAGGGAGGGGAAGGAGACCGAAACGCGGTCCTTCGTATAGCGGCCGAGGACGGCGGGCACGAGCTCGTGAATCTCGGTATAATCGCCGCTCGAAAGCGAGAAGAGCGAAACTTCGTCGTGACCGGTGCGGCGAAGCTGTTCGTCGGCATAGCAGATCAGCGTGTCCATCTTCCTCTCGCGGATCGGGCGATAGATGAAGCCCGCCTGGCAGAAGCGNNGCAGCCGCGCGTGCAGCCGCGGAAGAGCTCGAGCGCGATGCGGTCGTGGACGATGCTCATATAGGGCACGACGAGGTCGCCGGTGAATTCGGCTTTATCGAGGTCGCGCACGATGCGGCGGACGATGCGGTCCGGCGCGGAGGGCTCCTTCTTCACAAGGCGGCTGAACTGGCCGTTTTCGTATTCCGCGCGGTAAAAAGCGGGAACATAGATCCCTTCGATGCGGCTCGCGGCGAGCAGGATCTCGCGCTTTGATGCGCCGCGCTTTCTGCAGTCCGCATAGACGTCCATGAACTCGTTGACCATCTCCTCGCCGTCGCCGAAGAAGAAAAGATCGATGACGTCCGCGATCGGCTCCGGATTGCAGACGCAGGGGCCGCCGGCGCAGATGATCGGCGACTCCTCGCCGCGTTCAGAGGAAAGCAGCGGGATGCCGGAAAGGGAGAGCATCGAAAGGATGTTCGTATAGCACATCTCGTAAAGAAGTGAGAAGCCGAGGATATCGAATTCATCGAGCGGCGTCTTCGTTTCGATCGAGAAAAGCTTTTCGCCGCTCTCGCGAAGCAGCGCCTCCATATCCACCCAGGGGGCGTAGGCGCGCTCGCAGTAAGTATCGGCGCGGTTGTTGAGCACGTTGTAGATGATCCTCGAACCGAGGTGGCTCATGCCGATCTCATAGGTATCGGGGAAACAGAGCGCGAAACGGAAGAGCCCGTCCTTCACGGGATCCTTGACGCGCATATTGAGCTCGCCGCCCATGTATCGGGTCGGCTTTTCGGTTTTCGCGATGAGCCCGTTCAGCCTTTCGAGGCGGTCCGGGTCGTTTGCAGTCTGGTAATCGGTCATAGCTTTTCGCGCAAAGGCGCAATCCTTTTTCAGCAGCCGAAGCTCGGCGCAAAATTTCACAAATACATTATACATTTAATCACAGCGGTTGGCAAGGCGGAAGAAGGCGGAGTTTTGAGAAAAAGTATGCCATAAAGAGGAAAAAAACGGAGGTATATTGTTTTTGGCTATTGAATTTTCGGCCGAAATGCAGTATATTGATTATATCCCAATAAAACAGGAGGCATTCCCATGTGGAAAGAGTTTAAAAAGTTCGCACTCAAGGGCAACGTGATGGATATGGCCATCGGCGTTATCATCGGTACTGCATTCGGTGCGATCGTAACTTCCCTCGTAAACGACATCTTCATGCCCCTCATCGGCCTGATCTTCAACACCGGCAGCCTGAGCGAGAAGTACATCATCCTCAAGGGCGATGCAGCTGCACTCGCAGGAAAGAGCGCCGCCGACGCCACCGAAGCGGGCGCAAACATTCTGACCTACGGCAAGCTGATCAGCGTCATCATCAACTTCATCCTCATCGCACTCATCCTCTTCTTCGTTGTCAAAGGCATCAACAAGATGAAGGAACTCGGCAAGAAGGAAGAAGAACCCGCCAAGAAGCCCAGGCTCTGCCCCTTCTGCAAGCAGGAGATCGCAGACGACGCGACCCGCTGCCCGCACTGCACCAGCGAGCTTCCCGAAGAATAAGCTTTGCGGCTTGATCGGAAGCTGAAGGCTTTCCGAACCGGAAAGCCGGGCAACAAATGAACACGTTTTGGCGCACCGGAAGCGTTCTGTTTTCTGTGCGCCAAATTCACGGTAAAAGGCAAATTTCAAAAAACTATCGGAGGAACCAACACAATGAAGAAGATTCTCATGAAGACCCCCCTCGTTGAGATGGACGGCGACGAAATGACCAGGATCATCTGGAAGATGCTCAAGGACGAGCTGATCCTTCCCTTTGTTGATCTGAAGACCGAGTATTATGACCTCGGCCTCGTCAAGAGGGACGAGACCGACGATCAGATCACCGTTCAGGCGGCCGAAGCCTGCAAGAAATACGGCGTCGGCGTCAAGTGCGCAACGATCACCCCGAACGCGCAGCGCATGACCGAGTACAACCTCAAGAGGATGTACAAGAGCCCGAACGGCACGATCCGCGCCATCCTCGACGGCACCGTCTTCCGCGCACCGATCACGATGGACTGCCTGAAGCCCTCCGTCAGGAGCTGGAACAAGCCCATCACCATCGCCCGTCATGCTTACGGCGATATCTACAAGTGCTCCGAATTCCGCGTTCCCGGCCCCGGCAAAGCGGAGATCAAGTTCACCGATGCGGAAGGCAAGGTTCTTTATGACGAGACCGTCTTCGATTTCAAGTGCCCCGGCGTTCTGATGGGGACCTACAACAAGGATGATTCGATCGAGAGCTTCGCGAACGCCTGCTTCCAGTATGCGATCAGCACCAAGCAGGATCTCTGGTTCTCCACGAAGGACACCATCTCCAAGAAGTATGACCATACCTTCAAGGATATCTTCCAGAGGATCTACGATGAGAAATATAAGGCGAAGTTCGAAGAGCTCGGCCTGACCTATTTCTACACCCTCATCGACGACGCAGTTGCCCGTGTTATCCGCTCCAACGGCGGCTTCATCTGGGCTCTGAAGAACTACGACGGCGACGTTATGAGCGACATGGTCGCGACCGCCTTCGGCAGCCTCGCGATGATGACCAGCGTTCTCGTTTCGCCCGACGGCAATTATGAGTATGAAGCGGCGCACGGCACCGTCACCAAGCACTACTACAAGCACCTTGCCGGCGAATCCACCTCCACCAACTCCATGGCGACGATCTTCGCATGGAGCGGCGCGCTCCGCAAGAGGGGCGAGCTGGACAACCTGCCGGAGCTCATCAACTTCGCGAATATGCTTGAGAAGGCTTCGCTCGAGACCATCCAGGCCGGCTTCATGACCAAGGACCTCGCTCTGCTGGCGGATATGGAGAACAAGACCATCTGCACCACCGACGGCTTCATCAAGAAGATCCGCGAGAGGCTGGAGCAGCTGCTCGCATAAGATCAAACGGAACGGAGAAAGCAAATGAGTCTGTACGATCAGTGGCGAGCCCATACGGAAAGCAAGGACGAAGCAGCTGTCCATGCTTTCTGGAACAGGTATTTCGCCGAAGAGACCGAAGCATACAGGAAGATCCTTGCGGAACCCGAAAAGAAGATCGCCGGCAAAGCGAGCGAGCTTGCGGCTTCCTTCGATATGGAGGAATCGATCTTCGCCGGCTTCCTCGACGGCATCAATTCGAGCCTCAAAACGCCCCTTGACATCGACAGCATCGAAGCGGACAGCGAGATCGAGCTCGATATCGATTTCGAAAAGCTGTATTTCAATATGCGCGATGCAAAGGCCGAGTGGCTGTTCAACCTCAAGGAATGGGACGGCGTCCTTTCCGAAGAAAAGCGGCACGAGATCACCAAGAATTGGCGCATCTCCAAGCAGTTCATCGCCGGAGCAAAGGTCGGCCCGAACGATCCCTGCCCCTGCGGAAGCGGCAAGAAATACAAAAAGTGCTGCGGAAGGTCCGCCGACTGACAGCCCGAATAATGCTCCCGCCGTTCGCTCCTGCGGACGGCGGTTTTAGTTTCCGAAAAAAGCCCGCTTGCTTTTTTTGCCGCCTCGTGTATAATTGGTTTGACCGAATGGATAGGAGGCGCGCATGGCGAATTATATCTGCATCTCGAGATCGGGCGACGGCTTTCTCAACCTCGCACGGGACGGCTTTTTCCTCGATAACGTCAAAAAGGGCGACGTGATCCTTTACTTTTTCGTCAATAAGCGCGCGGTGATCATCGGGCGGAATCAGAACGCCTGGAAGGAATGCAGTCTGCCCGCTCTCGAGAGGGACGGCGTTCAGCTCGTGCGGCGGCATACGGGCGGCGGAGCGGTCTACCACGACGAAGGAAATTTGAACTTTTCCTTCATCATGCATGAGAGCGATTATGATCTCGACCGGCAGATGCGCGTCATCGTCTCCGCTGTGGAGAGCTTCGGCGTGAAGACCGAGCTTTCGGGCCGCAACGATGTTTTGATCGACGGAAGAAAATTTTCCGGCAATGCCTACGGCCTTGCGAAGGGCAACCGCTCCCACCACGGGACGCTGCTTGTGAACGCCGATCTTTCGCGTATCGGCGATTATCTGAACGTATCGCAGGCGAAGATGCGCGCAAAGGGCGTTGAGAGCGTCCGCTCGCGCGTCTGTAACCTTTCGGACTATGTTCCCGGTATTTCGGTCGCTGCCGTGCGAAAAGCCGTTCTGGAGGCATTTAAGGCCGAATACGGCGGCGCGGAGAATTATGCCTTCACGGATGCGAAAAGGGCGGAGATCAAAGCGCGCAGAAAGATCCAGCAAAGCTGGGAATGGCGCTTCGGCAAAACCCCGGAATTCGACTATACGCTCGATCATCGCTTTCCCTTCGGCGAAATGCAGCTGCACTTCAATCTGAAGGAGGGCAGGGTGCGGAATATCAAGGTCTATTCGGACTGCCTCGATACAGGGCTCGTTTCCCGCGTTGAAGAAGCGCTTGCGGGCTGCCGTTTCGAAAGCGAAGCGCTTTCGGCGGCAATGACCGACTATATCGGCAAAAACCCGGATCAAAATAAGGCGGAACTTGCACAAATTTCCGACTATTTGAAGGAAAACGGACCGGAAAAAAGCTGAAAAAAGCGGAACGATCGCGAATGATTTATTACTGTAATAAAATAAATGTCGATATTGTAACAAAGATGCAAACATTCGGCGCGGCAGGATAAGCGCCGAAGGCGGTTGAAATTTAAAAATCTGTTAAAACCTGCAGGTTGAGAAATACGTTATAATTATGTATAATCACGATGAACGGCGGGGGAGAGCGAGCTCACTCCGCCCGAAAGGAACGAAGATATGGAAGAATTGAAAAAGAACGAAGAATACATAATGATCCCCGTTGTGCCGCTGCGGGGCCTTGTTGTGCTGCCGTATTCGGCGATGAGCTTCGACGTCGGCCGCGAAAAGAGCATGGCCGCAATCAACGCCGCCGCCGCGCAGGACGGCTATGTGATGCTTTGCGCGCAGACCGATGCGAAAAAGACGGAAGCGGATCCCGAAGAGATCCACAGGATCGGCTGCCTCTGCAGGGTCAAGGGCAGGGAAAAGCTCGACGGCGGAACGCTCCGCGTGCTCGTCGAGGGCGTCTCCCGCGCCGAAGCCGACGAATTCATCCCGTTCACGAGCCTTGAGTTCGGCGAATACCTTGCCGCGAACCTGCACCTTCTGACGGAGGAGGAACCGACTCCCGCCGAAAGGGAAGCGCCTTTCCGCAAGGAGATCAACGATAAATGCACCCAATTCGCCGAAAAGATCGGCAACGCGCAGCTCAAAACGACGCTCGCGTTCGTTGCAAGGTCTTCCGGCGAGAATGAATACGTTTTCCGTACTGCGAATATCTTCCTGCAAAAGCCGGAGGATCGCCAGACGATCCTTGAAGCTGCGACCTATACCGACCGCTGCCTGACGCTCATCCGCATCATGACCCGCGAATTCGAAGTGCTGGAGCTTAAGAAGAAGCTCGAGGAAGCCGTCAAGGAAGCGATCGACCGCAACCAGAAGGAATACTTCCTCCGGGAGCAGATCAAGGCGGCGCAGAAGGAGCTCGGCGCCGACGAGCAGTCGGAAGCGGAGGAATTCCGCGAGAAGCTCAACAGCGGCAAATATCCCGACGATATCCGCACAAAGCTCGAGAAGGAGATCACGCGCTTCGCGTCGTTGCCTGCGGGTTCCCACGAGAGCCCGTCGATGCGCACCTATATCGAAACGATGCTGGAGCTTCCGTATTACGAGATGAGCGAGGATAATCTCGACGTCGACAACGCAAGGAAGATCCTCGACGAGGATCATTACGGCCTCGAGAAGGTCAAACAGCGCATCATCGAATACCTCGCCGTCGGCAAGCTGACGGGGAAGATCAACGGCCAGATCATCTGCTTCGTCGGCCCTCCGGGCGTCGGCAAGACCTCTGTCTCGGCTTCGATCGCAAGGGCGCTCGGCAGAAAGTTCGTGCGCATGAGTCTTGGCGGCATCCGCGACGAGGCGGAGATCCGCGGCCACAGGCGGACCTATATCGGCGCGATGCCGGGCCGCATCATTAATGCGATGAAGCAGGCCGGCACGGTGAACCCTGTGCTGCTCTTCGACGAGATCGACAAGCTTGCGCAGGATAACCACGGCGACCCCTCGGCGGCGATGCTGGAGGTGCTTGACAGCGCCCAGAATTTCGCCTTCCGCGACCATTTCCTCGAGGTGCCGTACGATCTTTCAAAGGTGCTTTTCATCACCACGGCGAATAATCCCGCCGGGATCCCGCGGCCGCTGCTCGACCGAATGGAGATCATCGAAGTTCCGAGCTATCTTTCGAATGAAAAGATCGAGATCGCCGCGGGGCATCTCATTCCGCGCCAGCTCGAAAAGCACGGCCTGACGAAGAAAATGATCAGCATCCCGCGCGAAACGATCAGCGAGACCATCAACGGCTACACCCGTGAAGCGGGCGTGCGCAGCCTTGAAAGGCAGATCGCGGCGCTTTGCAGGAAGGCCGCCTGCGATATTGCGAAGGGCAAAAAGCGGATCGTCGTAACGAAAAAGAAGCTCGTTGAATACCTCGGCGCGCCGAAGTTCAGCTTCGAACCCGCAGAGAAAGAGCCGGAAGTCGGCCTCGTCAACGGCCTTGCCTGGACAAGCGTAGGCGGCGAAACGCTGGAGATCGAAGCCGCGGCGCTGCCCGGCGGCGGAAAGCTCGAACTCACCGGTCAGCTCGGCGACGTGATGCAGGAAAGCGCAAAGGCGGCGATCACCTGCATACGCGAGCGTGCAAACGGGCTCGGCCTTGCGAGCGATTTCTACGGCAAAACGGACGTGCATATCCATATCCCGGAAGGCGCAGTGCCGAAGGACGGGCCTTCCGCGGGCATCGCGCTTCTGACGGCGGTCACGAGCGCGCTCACCGGCATCCCGGTCAAAGCGGCGCTTGCGATGACGGGCGAGATCACGCTTCGCGGCAGAGTTCTGCCGATCGGCGGCCTCCGCGAAAAGCTGCTTGCGGCCGTCCGCGCGGGGATCACGACCGTGCTCGTTCCCGAAAAGAACAGGAAGGACGTTGCGGAAGTGCCGAAGGATATCACCGATGCGCTGACGATCGTCTATGTGAGCGACGTTGACGAAGTGCTGCGCGCTTCGCTCGTCCGCATGCCGCAGCGCACGATCCCGATGCCCGAAACGCATATCGGCGTCGGCGCGCCCGCCTGATCGAATCAATTTCAAAAAAACGAATAAGCCCTCCGTGAATGCAGGATAATAAGAACGCAGCGAAAACTGCGGACTACTCATCACGGAGGGCATTTTATGCAATCAAGGAACTACAACGGCAGCACCGGCGGGAACGATCCGTTTTTCCGTTCGAATCCGACAGGAAGCATGAACTGGAATACGGAAGCGGCGTCATCCGTCGGAACAATGGACACGAAGGATCTTTCGATCCTTCAGGATGAGATGCACACCGAAGCACTCCTCTATAAGAAATGCTCGGTCTATTCGGGTTATTTCAATGATCCGGCGCTCAAGGACGTCGCCAACAGGGCGGCTGAGCACCACCGCAGGCATTTTGATTCCCTGCACGGCTATCTGAACGCAAGCAACTGAGGAGGAAACGATATGCAGAATTCATCCATGACTGAACAGGAGCTTCTTACCGATCTGCTCCATTCCGAGCGTGCGGCGATAAAGCAGTACGCCGAAAACTGCACCGAATCCGGGTGCATGAACCTCCGCAGCCTGCTCATCGACTGCATGAGCGAATGCTCGGAGGACCAGTATGCGATCTTCGATCAGATGAAGCAGCGCAATCTTTATAAGACGAAACCTGCGCAGCAGCAGGAGATCCGGACCGCGAAGCAGGATATGACCTCCCTGCAGCAGCAGACCTGGTAAAAGCTTCCGGCGCAAAAGGCTCCTTCGCGAAAAGCGGGGGAGCTTTTCTTTTTTCATGCAGAAGAGCGGAATGAAAATATATTATTAAAAACGCAAAATATCACTTGACACATAATACTATGTGATGTATAGTATTATGCGAAGGGAGGCAAGAGCCATGGATATTCAACTCAAAAGAGGTCTGCTCGACGTCTGCGTGCTTTCGGCGGTAAAGGGGCGTGATTCCTACGGTTATCGGATCGTGAAGGATATAAAGCCCTTTGTGGAGATCTCCGAATCGACGCTTTATCCGATCCTGAAGCGGCTTGAGGCCGCGGGTCAGGTCACGGTGCGCTCGGCGGAGCATAACGGCAGGCTCAGGAAGTATTACAGAATCACCGAGGCCGGTCTTGAAAGGATCGAGGCCTTCAACCGCGAATGGAGCGAGATGATCGCGATCTACAATTTTGTCAACAGGGAGGAAGAAAACAATGCTGAAGAATGAATTTTTGACTGCGCTCAGGGAGAATCTCACATCTCTTCCGCAGGAGGATCTTGAAAGGGTGCTCGATTATTACAGTGAGATCATCGATGACTGCATGGAGGACGGCATGACGGAGGAGGAAGCGACGGCGGAGATCGGCTCCGTTCAGGAAGCGATCGCGAACGTGCTTTCAACAAACCCCGAAAGAGCCGTTGAAACAGTGAAAGAAAAAACGATAGTGAGCGCCAACGGCGCTTCATACAACGGATCGCCGTTCCGTTCGATCCGCGTCAATGAGCGCGAATGCGATGTGATCATGCTGCCTTCGGCGGACGGGATGACCCGGGTCGAATGGTCCGAGAAGCTGCCGCATACCGCGGAAGTGATCGAAGGCGTTTTGACCATCCGCCGCGAAGAAAAAAGGAAGCTCGGCTTATTTATGATGAGCTTCAAAAACGAGGATGCAAGGCTGCTGATCACAATTCCCGCCGGCGAATACTCGGAGCTCGGCATTTCGACAGCGAGCGGCGATGTTAAGATCCCCGGGGATTTTTCCTTCGGTACGGTAGATGTTCACAGCGCGAGCGGCGATATCGAATTCCGCGCTTCCGTCAGCGGGAGCATGCGCGTCAAATCCACGAGCGGCGATGTGACCGTTGAAGACACGGACGCCGGATCCGCGGAGATCGGCTCCGTCAGCGGCGACGTTGAGGCGGAGGGCATAAACACCCCCGGCAGCTTCAGCCTCAAAACCATAAGCGGAGATCTAAGAGTCCGCAATTCCGCCTGCGGTGAGTTCACAGCCAAAACCGTCAGCGGCGACCTTGAGCTTGACGCTCTGCGCTGCGCCGACTGCACTGGAGAGACGGTCAGCGGCGATCTGAATGCGGAAGGCCTGAACGCGCAAAATACGCTTCGGTTTGTCAGCACGAGCGGCGACATCAGGTTCGGACGCTCCGATGCAGGCAGCATCAGCATCAGGACTTTGAGCGGCAGCGTGCGCGGCAGCCTGCGCACCGGGAAGATGTTCCACTGCACCTCGAGAAGCGGCAGCGTGAACGTTCCTGCGCCGACCGAGGGCGGCGCCTGCGAAGTCAGCACGATCAGCGGCAGTATCCGGCTGAGCGTTGAAAGTTAAAGTACCATAGATTTGTTCGCATAGAAAAACAGCGGAGAATGGCTACCTCCTCCGCTGTTTTCGTTATTTTAATTGCTGCTTCAGTCGATGATGCCGTAGCGCCTCAGGAGCGCGATCCTGTCCCTGCCGATGCGCACGCTCTCGGAAGCCTTGACATTCTTTGAACGCTTTGATTTAAAAGCGTAGGAGCAGCCGCGCTGCACCCAGGCGACGGGCAATAGGAAGCGATGCTTTTTGAGATAGCGGTATCTGCCTTCGAGCGACTTTACGGGCAGAAAAACGGAGCGCAGTGCGCCGCCGGAGCGTTTACCCTTTTTGCTTGCGGCAACGGCGTTGAGCGTCATTGTGCTCGAATGCGCACGGTTTATATCCTCAACACCATAGAGGCCTCCGGAAAGGATGTCCTCGAGAAGCGGCATTTCATCGGATTCGACCGAACGGAATACTTCGGGGAAACCGAAGCCGAGATGCTTTTCGCCGATCGAAAAGAGTGCGGCGGCATAGCGTTCGATACGAAGAGCTTTGCATTCGCGGAAGACGCGTGAGTAATCGATCTCTTCGGAGTATTTCTCGGAAAAGATCGCGATATCGCAAACCATGCGTATGCCGAATCCGCCGTGCAGAAAATGCTTGTAGGCATGGAGGATCAGATAGAGCAGATGATCGGTCGGAGAAAGAGTCCGAAAATCGCAGCCGTTTATTCGGACCGTGACAGTGCGGTCACCGGCGCCATCGAAAACGGTGTTGCAGTCGCCGTAGGCGTCGGAATCCTTCGGCAGCGGGGTGGAATGAAGCTCGATATAGATCGATCCGTCCTCGCTCTTGTAGGCCGTCTCATCGGCCTCGGCAGGGTCGCCGATCTCACCAAATGGCACGAGCCCGTAATCGAGCATCGCCTGATGGCAGCGTGCAAGCTCACTTTTCGGGATCAGCAGATCCTCGTCGATCGAAGGACGCTGGCAAGGATTGGGGTACAGCGCGCGGCAGATGACGCCCTTCAGCACGATCGGCCTGAAGCCGAGCTTGGTAAGATAGCGGTAAATAAGGATCAGATCGGCAGTGCGCTGAGCCTGAGCAAGCGTCAGACGGCGCGCAAAAGCGCTGAGAGCGCCAGTATTGTATCCTCCGGAAAGCGCCGCAGGACAGCAATAAACAGCCTCTGCGAGCATCGGAACAACGCTGTGCTCCGCCGCAAGGCTGAATAATCGATGCTGATCCTGTTTTGAAAGCGGCTCCCGCCACTGCACATGCTCGCCGTGCACGGCGCAGCGCAGGGCTTCAAGGAGCCGCTCGCACTTTCTTTCCATAAAGAAGCTTACAGTCCTCCGGAAGCTTGGCCGGTCGGGATGATGATCTCGATATCGCCGCCGTTCTCGATGATGCCCGAGCTTCCGTCGGGGGTCGCCTCGGGATCTTCGGTCGCGTCAGGATCGGGCGTTGCTTCGGGGACGTCGGTTTGCAGAGCGGGATCGTCGCCGACCTCGGGGGTTGCGGTCACGTCATCTGTTTTATTCGGATCGGCCGTTGCATCGTTGGCCGCCGGCTCGGCGGTATCAGCAGCATCGTTGTTTTCGGTTTTGCCGCCGCAGGCGGAAACAAGCAGAACCGAGGTCAGCGCCGCGAAAAGAAATGCGGCGATGACAAAGAAAGAAACAATCCGTTTAGTTTTCATTTTGTGTTTGTTCCTCCGGGATAATGTAGTTGAGTTCAAGCATTTTTGCGAGAAAAGCGCGGACCGCTTCCTCGGCAGCGGGGATATCGTCGATTTCGTATTCATCACGAACGGCCTGCATGAGCGCAGGAAGATCCGCCCCGTCGATCAGTCGGTTCCAAAGGAACGCGGAGGTTTCGTTGATCGTTGTCACGTACGGGCAGAGCTTGAGATTCATCTTCGCGGAAACGAGCACATATTCGCCGCAGATCTCCGTCAGCACAACGCCCGGCCTTGTTTTATAGCGTTCCATCGGCACCTCCATCGAGCTCGACGATACGTTTATTAAACGTTTCACGGATCATTTCGGTTGATTCATCATCGCCGAGATTTATAAGCTTACAAAGCGGCACAGTCGAAAGCAGACAATCCATCAGATCGGAAAGCGATCGGCACTGCTCCTCGGTTTCCGGCTGGACCATGAATTGGCGGAAGAAAGGGAAGATCGCGTCGCGCGCAGGCAGGGGAGAGAGCTCGTTCTTTTCGCCCTGCTCGAGAAGGACGACGCCGGCAAGCGGAGCGCAGAGCCCCTTTTTGCCGTAATTTTCCTTGCCGCACCAGCTCGTTGAATGGATCATGATGCTTCCGTCATCCCGCGGCTCGAGCACGGGCATATCGCCGGTGATCATTTCGACTTCGCCGGGATGCAGCCGCTGCCAGTTCAGGAACTGCGTCGTTTTGCCGACGCCGCTCGGCGCAGTCAAAAGCCAGGCATATCCGCGGAAGATGAACGCAGCCGAGTGGAAGATGCAGCAGCCGTAGCGGAGCAGTTCGCGCGCCGTTTCGGAGATCATGATGCGGTATTCGACATAGCTGTCCGAAGAATCCTCCGGCAGCTCCTTTCGCCCGAGTTCGACAAGCTCCGGCGATATCCGGATATCGTATTCCTCTCCGCCCGCCGCGCGTATGTAATCGCGGAAATGGAACCTCGTTCCGGGAAAGAGGAAGCTGTACCGCACGGGATGGCCCGCATATTCAACTTCAAACACGCGCTTTGTCATTGGTTCACATAACTCACTACTCAACTATTTTATCCGGATATGCATACGATGTCAAGATTATAATATGAGGAGGAACCTACACCCAACGGGCATAGGTTCCAATTCAAATGATCTATGTGTGCGACCTTATATCACAGTAAGGTTAAACTGTAGTACTGAAAAAGCTTTAAGAAGCTTTTCAAGCGGGTAAATTACGGTTCCCACTCCGTTTTCCAGTCCGAAGCATTGTTGCCGCAATCTACCCATTCTTCCATACTGAAACCATTCTCAGCCCACCATGTACCATAGTCATCAAATGTGCCGGAAGGTTCCTGAAGGTCATACTCACCGCACCAAACAGAGTTTAACCAAGCATTGTAGCTGCAAGGAACAGGATCGGTACCACTCTGACCGGTACCGCCGCCAATAACAACGTCATCGGTCGGTGTTACGCCGGTGCCAAGAATATAGGGGAGCTTAAAAGCTTTCTTGCTCATTTCATACACCTCATTTCATTAGTCTGCAGGAGTGAACGTATCGGTGATCATCATGAGAGACTCATTATTGGAATCGAGTGTGTAACCAATTGAGTCACAGCTCTGAAGACCATTGTAAATACGGCAAGTATTGCCAGTGACCAGCAGACCGTCGGGAGTGACCCAGAACTGAAGGACACTATTGCCGTTTGCAAGGAGATTGAGTCCGGAGCTGACATTGATGACTTCACGATAAGTCAGCAAACCACCGGTAACGCCTTGTGCCCTAAAGACCTTCTTGGCAGTCAGCCTGATACTGTTACCGCCGTTAGAGTTCTGAACAGTTAGAGAGTTACAAACAGTAGCTTTCTTGTTGGAGTCAACGATCATGAAACCGGTATTGAGATAGTTGGTATCATCAATATCGGAAATCAACCAAGCATTGGTGATATCGTTGTAGCCAAGATGGTAAGTATAGTGCAGATAAGGCTGCAGATACTGCCTGGCCGGGACTTCCTTGATGTAGTAGGTCGTGCCTGCGTCGGGGGTGATCGCCATACCGGTCTCGGCATCCTCGTCAGTGGTCTTGTAAGCATCATCAATACTCCAAGTCACATTGGTACCATCATACTGCTTCGCTCCGGTGCCGTTATCGGTCTGCTCATTGGTCCACTTACCGTTATTGAGAGCATCGGCGCCGCTGAATGCGGAATAGGTGAGAGCCTTCGCATCGAAGTCGTCGGACTTGCCGAGGTAGTCGTGGTAGTAACCGCCGTAGAGGTAACCCTCCGAGGTCATGTTAGCGAGGTCGAAGGTTTCGCCGGCTTTAGTGGTGCGGACGATCTTTTCAACCTCGTTGGTGCCGGAGTGGTAGACGTAGAACACGTCTGCCCAGACTGCGTACATACCGTTATAAGGCATGAGCTCATCAGCAGCAACGTACTCAACAGGTGTCCATTCGCCTTCAAATTTCGCATAGAACGTGCCATGGAGTGAATCATCGCTCGGCGCTACATACTTGAGGAAGAGATCATCCTCATTGAAGGAACGTTCTTTAACGTATGCTTCGTCTTCAGGATCATACTCGGGTTTGACCTGACTGCCTGTAGCGCTGTCGCTGATTGCGATCTTTGCCCAACCGAGGAATACGTGGTCGGTCCAGATGAGGTTATCATCCTCGCCCCAGATGAGGTCATCGACCTTGGCGCCAGTGGAATTGGGATCAGCTTCCGGATACTCGATTTCGATATTCTCGTTCATGAGAACGTCGACAGAATGCTTGTAGTCGCCGGTGCCGTTGTTGGCGTGCCAGGTGATATGAGTCTTCTCAAGCACTGCCTTCGGGCCGTAGACCGCGCGGAGAGTAACGGTGTACTGCTTGGTAACGGTCTTCTGGAAGTTCGCGGTTACGATGAGGTCCTCGGTAACGTTGTTTTCCCAAGCGTAGGTATCCCAACCGGTGAAGGTGTAGTTCTCACGGGCGGGGACTGCGGGAGCGGTAGCGCCGCTGCCTTCTTCAACGTACTCGGTCTTGAGGATCTGGCCGTTCCAGTTGACGAAGGTTACGGTGTAAACCTCGTTGCCCGATTCGGTAGTGTAATGCGCGGTGAAGGTGGTATCCGCGGTGATGGGCATCGCGTCGACCTGAGCCTTGGTATAAAGCGTAGTAGAGTCGCCGTCCTTCGCCCAACCATTGAAGATATAGCCGGTGTGCGTGGGATCCGCGGGAGCGGTGGCGCAGCTGCCTTCTTCAACAGTCTGAGAATCGAGCTCGGCGCCTTCCCAACCGTAGAACTTTACGGTGTAGGTATCAACGTTGGCGATGAACTCCTTCTTGTAGAGCTGGAGATTAACGCCACTGGACGTAGATGCCTGGAAATAGAGCACGGCCTGATTATCAGAATTGATTCGAGTACCGATGACTCTGTCATACTGACTGTCAATAGACGCCCTCAATCTTCCGTTATACCATGCCCAAGTATTATACACACTTACGGTTGTGGTAGAAGACGGATACAGATCGTTCGGATAAGAGCTCGACGATGTCCTAAGCAGATAATTATTGTAGACACCCTTGATCGTATATCCGCCGGAGACCTCTGTAAACACCCACTTTACGTGCTCCATTGTACCCGAGATGATACTATCATTGGAAACTCCGATCACTCTGCCCTCGCTGTCGCGAACAGCAGCAATTGCGTAGCTATAATAGTAGGTACCGCTATAATAAGCAGCGCTTGCATCCGGGTTATAACTCATGAGCAAGTAAACAGTGCCATTGGAGCTGATACGTCCGATCAGGTATTCCTCACCGGGCTCGATCGTGGTGACCGGGACCCAGACTTCCGTACCGGAGGTGGCATCCTTTTCATAGGTAGCGGTAACGGTCTCGTTCTGCTGAACGTTGGTGTAGTTGCCGCTCCAGCCGATGAAGGTATAGCCCTCGCGGGTGGGGTTCGCGGGAGGAGTCGCGCTGCCGCCTTCGGCGACCTGTTCGGAGCTGAGGACCGTTCCGTCCCAATCCTTGAAGGTTACGGTATAGGAGGCGGCGTTTTCAACAAGCTCTGCGAATATGAAATGGCTGGCTTGCGAGTCGGAATTATCACAGTCGATGTCCATATAAGTCGTGCTGGCGTACAGATACTTGTAAGTGCTATCAGTAGTAGCGCTGGTGAAATAACCGTTTGAAACAGTCCAGTCGGTGACGGCTGTGTAGCTTGAAGTTGTTTCTCCACTGTAAACCACGTAACCGCCCGCGTTGGCCAAGTATCCCTTCGAAGCGTTAACGGATTTGAAACGCCAATAGTTCCCGTTTGCTTCGGCGGTAAACAGAAGATCGGTGAGCGTGTAGCTGGAACTGCTGAACGAATAGGTACCGTCACTGTTGGAAGACACGGTTATCGCGCTGATCTTCGGCTGGCGTCCACCGAAGTCAGAATCATGGTAATCGGTGGTGACCACATAGGCGGTACTATTCGCGATATATATAAGCAGGTACTTCTTGCCGGCAGTGGGAGCGGAGACTTCATTGTACTTCTCTCCGGCCCTCATTCCGCCGGTAACGCCCTTGGAACCGGTGGGGGTCACGTCGGAAACGACCGCGTCATTATAGTCGACCGTGAAGTTCTGGCCGGGGTAGACCCTCTTACCGGAGGGGGTGCCGTCGGCATTCATGATCTCATAGTAGAGGAAGACGTAGTCGTCGGGGCTGTCGGGTGCGGACGCCGTACGGCCGATAGCGTATGCGCCGTCGGTATAGGGCAGAGGATCAGTCCACTCCGTAGTGGTGCCCTCATAGTGACCGGGAATGCTGTTGCCGGGAGCCTGGATATATGAGACAGCGTTATAGAGGATCGTGATTCCGCTTGCGCCGGGCAGAGAATAGCGCCACTTGGCGTAGAGATGGAGCTGACCGGTTACCCAATAGCGGGGTATATCGGAATTGACCCTGTCGGAATCGGGATAATCCTTCATACCGTCAGTGTTGTCATACAGCTTGGTGTTGAAGTTGAAGGAGTTCTTCATCTCGGCATCGGTGTACCAGCCCACGAACTCGTAACCGTCCCTGGTGATCTGGACGTCTTCGCCGTTGGAAATCATATTGCCCTGATCAACACGGAAATCGGGATCCTGTCCCGGAGGAAGAGTGCCGTCGTTCTCGTGAAGGAATACGCGGTACTGGATGCGCTGCCACTTCGCATAAACGGTGACGCCGCCCTCGGGCATCTTGTTGAAGTTCGCGGCAACGGTACAGGTCTTGTCAAGGTACCAACCCTCGAACATATAACCGGAATAAGCGGGCTTGAAATAGTTCGCGCCGTTCTTGTTGTAGGAGGTGATATTATCCTCATAGAGGATATCATTCGATTCACCGAGATAACCGCGGTCGGGACCGTCCGCAATCATGATCTGGTTGCCGTCGAAATAGGAACCGTCCTGATAGAGGATTTTGTAGGAGTTGCGGGTATAGTACAGCTTGATCGAGTAATCGTACGTCGAAGTCAACTCGACTGTGCCGTCGGTGCCATATGCGGGATAAGCATCACCCTGGGTAAATCCCGTGATGTCATACATATCCTCGGACTTTGTGGATTGAACACCCGGCTGGCCCTGGATGGTAATCGTCTGGTGAAGAGTATAATTCTTACCGCCGTAGCTGACTGTATTCGACGTGCCGGGAAGAGCTTCGATATAGTAGTAGAAATTGTAATCGATTTCAACACCGTAGTACAGCATACGGAAAGTTGTGCTTTCGGCAGGCATGGTCTCAAGTGCGGGGACGTCATGTTCCGAATCGAAGATCGTACTGTTCTGCGGATTCCAGAGAACGCCTTCGGGAGCGCCGTCTATGGGGAATTCGGAGGAAATATCCTGGCCGTACAGTGCAGTGATAGTATCAGCGGTTTTCCAGGTATTTACAACGTATCTTCTGTTATTGCTTACAGATACATAGTTACTACCGTTATAGTAATATGCGGTACTTGCAGATGTGCTGCCGTCAAGAGCATAATAGTTCCCATCGCTTCCCATGTAGAACAGCATGTAATAAGTACTGCTATTGCTGGGCTTGTACCAGTTACCGTAATTGCTACTCTGAGTATAAGTATTAGGTATCTGGAACGTCAGCGTATACTCATTACGGTCAAAGTACACGTTAACGACCGTGGTGCCCTTGCAGTTGATCGTCTTGCCGGAGGCGTCATTGTGATCATAGTGGAAACCGGTATACGAATAATTGGTGCCGTTGATCCTGACGTATGCGGAATTGCCGCTGCCCTGCGGATTGATCGTAGTGATCGCGGAGTCGGAATTGCCGATGAGCTTGATCGACTGAACGAAATCGTAACCGTCGCCGGCAAGGTTCTGCTGCCAGATCAGAATGGTATACGCAGCGGTGGCGTTCTTGGTCCACTTCGCGTAAGCCGTGGTGTTCGCGCGGATAGTCTGATTGAAGTTGAACTCGGTGGTGAAGTTCGCATCGGTGTACCAACCGCCGAAGGTGTAACCGGGAAGGGTGGGATCGGCAGGCTTTACAGCGGGAGTGACGACGCCGTCCTCGCAGAATACGGGAGGATTGTAGGTCGCGCCTTTATGATCATCATCATTATACGGGTTTTCCTCGAAAATGAGCCAACGACCGGCCTGGACCTTTGCACGGAAGGTGGTGTCGCCCATGATGGTGATGGTGGTCTTGTTGGGATAGACCGTATCGGTACCTACCATCTGCCAGCCGACGAAACGGTAACCGTCAAGCTCGGGAGTGTAGCTCTGGTCGATCGTGTACTCCAGGGAGTTTTCCTTGGTGTAAACAGCCTCGGCAAAGCGCGTTACGTCGCCGTTCTCGCTGAGGAAGGAAACGATGTAGTAATTGAAGAACATTGCATAGACCTTCATTACATCGCCTTCCTGGACGGGGTTCTCGGTATCGGTGAGACGATCCACAACTGCAGCACGGACGTAGTTGATGGTATGATCGCCGAGAACGTCGTCGGAATCATAATCGGGCTTGCCGATGATCCAACCGCAGAAAACTTTGGTATCGCCTTCAGACTGATTAACGGTGGGGTCGGGGATGATGTTGCCGACCAGATCGACGTTCGCAGGAGTGATGTAGGCAGTGTCGATAACCGTCTCGCCGTTATAAAACTTTACGGTCAGACGGGCACGTTCACCTTCTTCACCATCGCCAATGACTGCATAAACCGAGAAGTCGCTTGCTTCGAAGGTGATGGTCGTTCCGCTGAGGTAGAAATCTTCGATTACTTCCATCTCGACAGAACCGAGCTCGCTCGCGCTGCCCTTGAAGTGGACGAGCTGGAGATCTTCGAGATCTGCGATCACGTCGTTTTCAAGTGTGACGGTAACGGGGTTGCGCGGCTCGACTTCGTTCTTGCCCTGATCGAGGAAGTTGATGTCGAGAGCGGCGTAAACATGGCCGCGCTCCGAAGAAGCGGCGTCGAATGCAGCCTGGACATTGCTCAAATCGTTGATCAGTGCAACATCGAGAGCGGTATCCGCGGGCAGCGCGCCCTCGGGGGCGTCGACATAGACCGATGTTCCGCCATGGGAATCATAGGACATGGTCTGCGCCGGATAGCTGGGCTTCGGATCGGGACGGGGGAAGAAGATATCCCACCAGCGATCGAACCAGCTGCTGAGCACGGTGGTACCGTTGTCGTCAACGACTCTTGCAAGAGCCGCCTGCGGCAGAACGGAAAGCGCCATGAACAGCACCAGCACAATGGAAAGGATCTTTGCTAAGCGCGTTTTCAATGTACGTTCCTCCTTATGGTAGTAGATTGAAAAGATTAACGTTTTTATTGGGTCGGCCGCGGTAAGTCCATACCTAGGCATATTAACCCACATATTCATAATAATAGCACAAGTCAATGTTTCTGTCAAGATTTAAGAAGCCAATTTAACAAGTTTTTTTTCGATTTTTCGTGCAGCAGAGGAGGCGGCTTTACCGAAGAGATCGAGAAGCATAGACAAGATAAGGAAAAATGAAAAGAGGAAGGTAACATATATACAAGAATTGCGGATGGAAAAGACCAAATATAAACTGATTTGGAGTATACTTCGTCCTCGTCAAACGTGAAAGATATTGCAATTCCTAATTATATGTTGTATAATTAAACATAATGAAGACAATGGGAGAAAACCGGGCTCTTTTCGGTTCGCTGCATACGCTCCGCGAAAAGCGGCGCGACGGCGGCCTCAGGGAGATCATCGACGACTGGCGCTGGATCTTCACTTACACGAAGCGCCACAAATTCGCCGTGCTGTTCTATACCGTGCTCGGCATCCTCAGCACGACGCTCACCCTTGCCGCAAGCGTGGCGGGGAAGTACGTCATCGATATCATCACCGGGCACAAGACCTCCGAGCTCGGAGTGCTGATCGCGATCATGCTCGGCAGCGCCGCGGCAAGCCTGCTGTTTTCAAGCCTCATCAACAGGCTCTCGGCGAAGATCGGCATACATATTAATAATGATATCCAGGCCGACATCTTCGACAAGATCATCGACGTCGATTGGAAGGCGATCAGCGAATACTCGAGCGGCGATCTTCTGAACCGATTCAACAGCGATGTTCAGACCGTCAGTAAAAACGCGATCAGCTGGCTGCCGACGATCATCATCGCATTGTATAACTTCATCGTGACCTTCGGCCTGATATGGTATTACAACAAGGTCATGTCACTGCTGGCATTCGCGGCCGCGCCGGTCATGCTGCTGATGAGCAAGTACTTCATCCGGAAGCAGCGCGACTACGCGAGGAAGGTCAAGGAGACCGGCAGCAAGATGATGGGCTTCGAGGTCGAGACTTTCTATAATTTCGACACGATCAAGTCCTTCGGCGTGATGGAGAATTACGGCCGCAAGCTCCGCTCCTGGCAGCAGAAGCTGAAGAATATCAGCCTTGAGTATAATCTCTTCACGATCAAGACGAACATCTTCATGTCCGTGCTCGGGCTGATCGTTCAGTATGCGGCGTTCGGATACTGCCTGTACCTGCTTTGGGGAAAGGAGATCACCTACGGCACGATGACGCTGTTCCTCGAGCAGCGCGTCCGTCTTTCGTCGGCATTCAACAATGTTGTGGGCATCGTGCCCCAGTTTTTGACGAGCTCGGTCTCCGCACACCGTATCCGCGAGCTGATCGATTTGCCGAGAGAGAAGCATCTCGAGCAAAGCGAGGAGCTCAAAGCGCTTGCGGACAAAGGCCTTGAAGTGCGCATGGACGGCGTAAGCTTCTCCTATATTGAGGATAAGCAGGTCATCACCGATTCGTCGTTCCGCGCGGCTCCCGGCGAGATCGTGGCGCTGATCGGTCCTTCGGGCGAAGGAAAGACGACGATGATCCGCCTGATGCTCGGCCTCATCCATCCGGACAGCGGTACTGCCCTGATCCGCGCATGCGACGGAACCGAAGTCGAGATGAACGCCGACAGCCGGTGCATGTTTTCATACGTTCCGCAGGGGAACACGATCCTTTCCGGAACGATCGCGGAGAATATGCGCCTCGTGAAGGAGGATGCTTCGGATGAAGAGCTCATCGAAGCGCTGAAGATCGCCAGCGCATGGGACTTCGTGTCCAAGATTCCGGACAGCTTCAACAGCAAAGTCGGCGAGCGAGGCAAGGGCTTTTCGGAAGGCCAGGCGCAGCGCCTTGCAATTGCGAGGGCCGTGCTGCGCGATGCGCCGATACTGCTGCTTGATGAAGCGACCTCCGCTCTTGACGTTGCAACGGAGCGGCAGGTGCTTCGGAATATCCTGATCCACAGGCCGAACAAGACCTGCATCGTGACGACGCACCGGCCGACCGTGATCAATCTCTGCAAACGTGTTTACCGCGTTGAAAACAGAAAGGTCACGGAACTGAACGAAGAAGAGTCAAGCGCCGCGGCGATGGACTTCTGACGGAAACAATAACGATGATCGATATCCATTCCCACATCCTGCCGGGCGTTGACGACGGATCGGACAGCATGGAGACTTCGCTCGAAATGCTTTCGATGGCTGCGGAAAGCGGCGTCAAAGTCATTTTCGCAACGCCTCATGCAAACAGTCCGGGAGAATTCGAAAACTATTCTTCGGACAGGCTGAGATTCGCCCTTATGGAGCTGCGTCAGGCGGCTGCGGACGAAGGCATCCCGCTGAAGATCTGCCGGGGAATGGAACTTTTCGCGACAGATGATCTGCCCGAACTGCTCCGCGACGGGATCGTTTGGACCATGAACGGGACAAAATACTTCCTGACGGAGTTCGCGTTCGACGAAGATCCGGATTTCTGTTTCGAAACGATCGAGCGTTCGAGAAACTACGGCTTTCGGCCGATCATAGCTCATCCGGAACGATACTTCTTCATTCAGGAGGATCCGCAGATCGCCTACGAGCTCTGTATGGCAGGCTCGGCGCTCCAGCTCAATAAGGGCAGCCTTCTCGGACGGTTCGGTCCCGATGTACAGGAAACGGCAGAGCTTCTGATCGAGCATCGCCTTGCCGCATGTGTTGCGAGCGACGCTCACGGCGTTGAAAGCCGAACTACGGATATGTACGAAGTGGCGGAGCTTATCAACAGACGTTGGGGAAGCCGCCTTACAAGGCTCCTGCTCCGCGAAAACCCCGCAAAGATAATCGCAGGCGAACGGCTGCTCGGCTATGAGCCCATCCCGTTCGAAGACTGAGTCTCAATAAGGAAAGGAAACTGCATGAAGAGACTGCGCATATTGATCTTAATATTTTTCTTCGCGGTAGCCGCATTTTACGGCGCTTACTATCTGATCGATAAACTCACCACCGATAAGATCGCCCCTGTCATAAAAGCCGACAGCGACGCCATCGAGGTCACGATCGACGCGACAGAAGCGGATCTGCTTGCCGGGATGTCTGCAACGGATAATGTGGACGGCGACGTTACAGACATGCTCGTTGTGACGTCCAAGAGCAAGTTTATCCGTAAAGGCACATTGCGCGTCAATTATGCTGCTTTTGATCAAAGCAGGAACGTTAAAACCTATTCACGCGAGGTTACATATACCGATTACGTTTCCCCGCAATTCAGTCTCAAAGCTCCGCTGCGCTTTGCATCGAGCAGCTCAAATCATGATTATCTAGCAAATATCAAGGCATATGACTGCCTTGACGGTGATATCTCGAAAAAAATAAGGATCAGTTACGGCGATACTGTTGCAGTAAGCGATACGGTTACAGAACAAACGATCGATATCATCGTTACCAACAGCTACGGCGATTCAACGAGCCTTCAGCTCACAGCAAGTCTGGAGGATTTTGCAACATATAACCGTCTGTGCCCGGCTTTATCGGAATACCTCATTTATACAAAGACCGGAGTGATGCCGGATTTTCGTTCCCTGATCATCGGCGTTTGGGCAAATGGGAAAACTACCGAATTCAGCAGCGGCGATACAAATTTCACCGAACAAAATGTTTCCGTCTACAATATTCAAAACAGCGGCGCTTACAATACCGACGAGCATGCACTGAATATCAACGTACCCGGTGTTTACTATGTTAAATATTCGCTTGCCAATGAGCTCGGCGAAGCGCTCGGCACAACGACGCTGATCGTTATAGTGGAGGAATGAGTATGGAAAACAAGCAAAATACAGACTCATTACTCGACAGACTGGATCTATACAGCATATTCAGAGACATTATCCGCAACCTGTGGGCAATACTCCTCGGCGTCATTGCCGTTTGCCTGATCGTCAATATGATGAGCAAAGAAAAGTATGAGAGTACTTATTCGACAACGGCAACATTCATTGTCACTTCGCGTACGGGCGGAAGCTATGCAAACGGCAATCGGACAGCTGCCTCGACAATGGCGAGCAGTTATTCAAACATCCTCAACAGCAATCTTCTGAAGAAAAAAGTATGCGAAGATCTCGGCGTTTCGAGCTTTAATGCGAAAATGTCTACATCGGTCGTTAAGGACACTAACCTGATGCAGCTTACGATCACTTCCGACTCGCCGTGGAATACCTATAAAATAACTAGATCCGTTATGGAAAATGTTAAGGAGCTGACCGGATACGTATCGAACGATATGGTAATGGAAGTGCTCCAACAGCCTGCCGTACCGTTAAAAGCTGACGGAATGTATTCGTCACGCAGACAAACGAAAATTGCTATTGCGATTTCTTGTGCTGCTCTTACACTTGCTTTTATTTATCTTTCTTACCGGAAAAATACAATTAAAAACGAAAACGATATTGCAGATAAGCTTGAAACGCGTTCACTTGGAGTTCTTTATTATGACGGAAAACACAAGCTCAAGTCGCTTTTCAATTTCGGTAAGAAAAAGAAAAAACAAAAGCTTCTTGTTTCGGAAGTCACGGCAAGCTTTGAATTCGTTGAAAGAAACAAAAAGATCGCCGCTTTGATAGCGGCTCAGGCTAAGAATATCGGCGCAAAGGTCATTCTCGTTACAAGCGTTATGGAACACGAGGGCAAATCCACCGTTTCGGCAAACCTTGCTCTCTCGCTCGCTCAGCAGTCGAACGATGTGCTGCTTATAGACGGTGATATGCGCCGCCCGACTTTGAATTCGCTGTTCCTTGATAAGGACGAAGGCAGCGACGAGACGAGCCTTGCAAAACTCCTGATGGGTGAGACCAGCATGAAAAGGGCAATGCGGTATGATGAGAAACGCGGCGTCTACCTGCTGCTAAATTATAAGAACTATCCCAATTCGACCGATATCGTTTCAAAGGATACGACAGCTCAGCTTATCGACGCCGCAAGGAACACCTTCGATTACATCATAATCGATACTCCGCCTATGTCGCTGATGGCGGATGCGGAAGTCCTTGCCGGCCTTGCGGATATGAGTATCCTGGTCGTCAGCTATGATTTGGTATATGCTCAGGACCTGAACGATGCGATCGATTCGCTGAAGGACTGCCGGGCGCAGTTCGCGGGCTGCATCCTCAACCAGGTCCGCACGCTGCCCGGAGAACGGAGGACCGTTGTGGGCCAGGGCGGTTACGGCAGATACGGTCACTACGGCCGGTATGGGCGCTACGGCAGATACGGCAAATACAGCAATTATGGGCGTTACGGCAATTACGGCAGATACGGAGCCTACGGATACTACGGTCACTATGCTGAACAGCCTGCAGAACAGACCGAGGAAGCGGAGAATCCGGAGGAGTGATAAACGCATATGAGTGAAACTGCGGCAAATACGAATCATAATACTCAAAGGGATAACTTCAGCTCTCTTGCAAAAGATTTCCTCTTCAGCTTTAAGCGGCTTTGGTGGTTGGTCGTTCTTTTGACAGCATTCTTTGCGTTCATACTGTATTACAGAAAAAGCGTCAATTATGTACCGCAGTATGTGCTTGAGAGGACATACGCTGTTGAGCTTGTAAACGGCGGTTCTTATGCCAACCGGAACACCGCCGAGCAGATGAGTAAAATATTCCCGTCCATTACGAAAAGCGGTGCGCTTTCCGATATCATTTCCGATGAGCTCGGAACAAACGGCGTCCCCGGAACAGTGAGCGTCAGCTGTATCAGCGGTACGAATCTGCTGACGATAAGCGTCACTGCTTACGGGCCCGGCGTAGCTGCTCAGGTGATGGATTCCGTTGTCAAGAATTATCCGGATGTTGCACAATATGTTGTCGGCCAGACAAAGCTAATCGATGTCGATGTCAACGGAACCGCTTCGGTCATCGGCAAAACGAGCGTTACACGCGGATCGCTGCGTACCGGCGCACTGATCGGATTTGCGCTCGGCATGCTGATCGTTATTATCCGTTCGGTCGCATTCAGAACGATCCGCAGCGAGAGCGAACTCCATTCGGTGCTCAATCTATCTTGCCTCGGCACACTGCCCGCATGCCGCAGCCGCAGTAAAAGCAAGAATGAACGCAGCGAGATCAATATTCTCTTTGACAATAATCGAAGCAGCTATATCGAATCGATGCGCTTGATCCGCACAAGGCTCGAAAGGCAGCTTCAAGGGAAAAAAGTCCTGATGGTCACAAGCTCTGTTGCCGGCGAAGGCAAATCGACAGTAGCCGCCAACCTTGCGATATCCATGGCGCTCAAGGGCAAGCGCGTGATCCTTGTCGACTGCGACCTCAGAAATCCGACAGTCGGGAAGATATTCAACCTGAATGAAACGTATCCCGGCCTTGCTTCGGTGATCAACGGAAAAACAAGGCTTGAAGATGCGCTCGTTAAGATCGAAAGCGAAAAGCTGACGAACGGCATAACGCTGCTTCCGGGTTCCGATAAAAAATCCCGTTTTGTCGAGATCCTGAGCAGTGACGAGATGGGCCGTGTTATCGAAGCCATGCGCACGAAGGCAGACGTTATAATACTTGACACACCGCCTTCGGCAGTGCTTGTCGATGCAATGATGCTTGTCAAGCATGTTGACGCGATCGCATATGTCATCATGAGCGATTACGCACGCCGCCGCAGTATAATCGACGGTGTTGAAGAGCTTTCCGCAGGCGGCGTCCCGATTGCCGGCTGCATACTGAACGGCGGAAGAACCCACTCCGGCAAATACGGCGGCTACTACGGCAAATACGGACGCTATGGATACGGCCGTTACGGTTACGGCCGGTATGGCTACGGTTACGGTCACTATGGCGGATATGGCTACGGCAGCAACGGCGGTTATGAATCGGCGTCGAATTCCTCTTCGGAGCACAGAAGCAGCCGGTCGAAGAGAAAGCATTCATCCGGCAAATGATCACTGCCGAGAAAACGGCATTGGCTGATTATGCGGTTCAGTGCTGCAGTCAGAGCCTTGGGGGTAACTGATGAGCGAAAAAAAGACGGACAAACAAAAAAGACCCGCATCGATGGGCTTTTATAACCGTGTAGTCAAACGGACGGCCGATCTGCTGATCTCCCTGATCGCTCTTATCATTCTAAGCCCGACCATCCTTATTGCGGCGATCCTTGTGAAGCTGACCTCAAAAGGTCCGGTGATATTCAAACAGAAGCGCATCGGCAGAGGAGCACGGGAGTTCACGATCTATAAATTCAGGACGATGTATGTGAACAGCGAACACACCGGTTCGGGCGTTTACAGCGACGATAACGATCCGCGCATGACCAAGGTCGGGAAACTCCTGAGAAAGACTTCCATCGACGAGCTCCCTCAGCTTGTGAACATCCTGAAAGGCGATATGTCGCTGATCGGGCCGCGTCCGCCGCTGACGTATCATCCCTGGCCTGTATCGGAGTATTCCGAAGAGCAGCTCCGCATGTTTGAAGTCCGTCCCGGCATCACCGGCTGGGCGCAGACACATGGCCGGAAGGATGTTGAATGGAATAAACGTATCAAGCTGAATATCTGGTATGTGGATCATGTTTCCTTCATGCTGGATCTTCGAATATTTTTCATTACGATCGGCAAGGTTTTTACCAATGCCGACAACGAGAATAAAGGCGCGACTGTCACGGAAGAAGAAAAGGACGAGGCCGAAGCCTGAAAACATACAGGAGAGATTCCTATGCTTAAACTGATGTTTATCACAAATAACCCGAAAACTGCAATGAGCGCTGAAGCAGCGGGGGTAGACCGCATCTTTGTTGACATGGAGTACATCGGCAAGGACGAGCGGCAGAAAGGCCTGAATACGGTGATGTCTCACCATACGATCGAGGACGTTGCCGCTGTAAGGAAGGCTGTCAAAAAGGCTGAGCTGCTGGTCCGGGTGAACCCGATCCATGAAGCGACTTCCGACTATACGTCTTCGGAGGAAGAGATAAACGCCGCGATCGAAGCCGGCGCGGATATCGTGATGCTGCCGTATTTCAAAACCATCGATGAAGTCCGGCGCTTCATCGGGATCGTGAATGGCAGAGCGAAAGCTATGCTCCTTCTCGAAACTGAATCGGCGATGCAAAACGTGGACAGGATCCTTGAAATCGAGGGCATCGACGAGATCCATATCGGCCTCAACGATTTGAGCATCGATCTCGGGAAAAAGTTTATGTTCGAGCTTCTTGCCGACGGCACCGTTGAGAAGCTCTGCCTTAAATTCCGCAAAAAGGGCATCCCGTACGGTTTCGGCGGCATTGCTTCGATCGGCAACGGCGCCGTTCCCGCCGAATACATTATCAAGGAGCATTACCGCCTCGGTTCGCGCGCGGCGATCCTTTCGAGAAGCTTCTGCAATACCGCCATGATAACCGACGAGGATATAATCAAGAGGGCTCTGCGCAAGGGCGTTGCGGAGATCCGCGAGCTTGAGGGTGAATGCGAAAAGCACAGCCGTTTCTTCTTTGAAAACGAGAGGAAGTTTATCTACCTTGTGGATCGGATCAGCAGGGGAGAATAATTATGAACCTTCTGATCACAGGCGCATGGCAGGGCGCGAAAGAGCATCTGCCGGAAATCGAAGCTCTCGGCCACTCCGTTGTTTTCATGCAAATGGAGAAGGATGAGCTTCCCTGTGATCCGAAATGGGTCGAAGGCGTTGTCTGCAACGGCCTTTTCCTGCATCACCCGATCTCCGTATTCCCGAACCTTAGGTTCATCCAGCTCACCAGCGCCGGTTACGATCGTGTGGACATGGATTACGTCCGTGCCCACAGCATAGAGATCAAAAACGCAAGAGGCGTTTACAGCATCCCAATGGCGGAATTTGCAGTTTCCGGCGTGCTGCAGCTTTATAAACAAGCGCGGTTCTTTTATGATAACCAGAAGACGCACAGATGGGAGAAGCATCGCGGACTGATGGAACTGCACGGCAAAACAGTCGTGATCGTCGGCTGCGGAAGCGTCGGAACGGAGTGCGCAAAGCGCTTCGGCGCTTTCGGCTGCAGGATCGTCGGCATTGATATCATCCAAAGAGCTGACGAGGCATATGAACGCATCCTGCCGCTCGAAAAGCTCGACGAGCTGCTGCCTTCTGCGGATATCCTGGTTCTGACCGTCCCGCTCACGCAGCAGACCGAAAACCTGATCGACCGCCGTCGGCTCGGGCTGCTGCCGGCAAGAGCTGTCGTCGTCAATATCGCCCGCGGAAAGATCGCCGATGAAACCGCGATCGCCGATCTCCTCACGGAGGGTCGACTTGCCGGCGCGGTAATCGACGTTTTCGGGAACGAACCGCTTCCGGCGGATTCGCCCCTGTGGGATGCACCCAACCTGATCGCAACCCCGCATAACAGCTTTGTCGGGGAAGGGAATGCACATCGATTGAATATGTGCATTATTAAAACGGTTGTTGAGGGAGATTGTTGCAATGATAGGCATTAAAGGAATCATATCAGGTTCTATTAATAGGATAAGCGAGAATCATTTGCGAAATGTTCATAGCAGAATGGCTTTAGCGAGCTTGAATGAACACGGGAAACAATGCCGTCTGACAAAAGAAGAGAATGATGCCATTAGTTGCCTTTGGAAGCAAATCGGTTATAGAGACAGAAATGAATGGCATCGCCTTTATAAAGCCGTGAACAGTTTTGACGCACGATATGTACCGAATGACGTCTACGGCTTAGAACTTTTGCCGAGACTGAATTCAACGAAACTATTGGCTGCATGGGATGATAAAGCTTATTACCAAAGATTCTTTCCCTATATAAGGCAACCTTCCACTGTTGCATTTGTCATTGACGGTGCTTTTTATGATAAAAAGTATTCTGCTGTAGATGTTAGTTCTGTATCTATGATGCTTATAGACAGCTACGACAGGGTTATTATAAAACCATCTTACGGATTGGAAGGACGAGGAGTAGAGCTCGTTGAGACTAAAGAACATGACTGTTCTTCTTTAAAAGAAAAACTCTTATCATATGGAAGGAACTATGTTGTTCAGGAAGTCATCAGGCAGCATAAATCATTAGCTGTTTATAATAATAGTTCTGTTAATCCGATTCGAATAATGACATTAAGAATGAATGGTGTTATCCACTACCTTCATTCGACACTTCGGTTTGGTATTCCAGGTTCAAATACTGATATAAGTTTTATCGGCAAAAAAGAAATTGCAAGAGTTTGTGCAGTAAGCAATCAAGGAGATGTATCGAAGGTTTGGTTTGATACAGATGGGAAAAAGCATTCAATATCGGACTTGAGGGTTTATGAACAAGAAAGGATTCCCGGATTTGGGAAAATAATTGATATAGCGACATCCGTACACGAAGGCCTTCAACATTTTGACTTAGTAGGTTGCGATTTCACGATTGACCAACATGAGGAGCCAATACTGATTGAATACAATGTATTCTGGCCCGGTATTATTTTCCCTCAGTACTGCCATGGTCCTCTGTTCGGCGAATTAACAGATGAATTAATCTCATACCTTGAGAATAAGCCAAAGAAATGATTTAGATGTGACTTCGGGAGAACGAGAGAATGCAACTTTCTGATATTACAAAAATCAAAGGTTATTATGATGATTTAATCAAAGCAGGAGACGGTTTGCTTCTGGAAAAGCATATCGGCGCTCAAGCTTTCACAATTAAGGCAATTATCAGTTTCGTAGTCTACGGAACCAGCTTTTCAGAGTTTGCCGGTTACGGATTCTATGGTAAAAAACGTAAAGAAAAAAGAAACTATATGACCAGACGGCATATGTTTCGTTTTTTTGATAAATACAACCCTGTGGAGTTCAGAAACAGAATTGGCGACAAATCACTGGCAGCACAGTATTATTCTGATTTCATGAAAAGGGAACAGTATGTGAAGAATGAAGGCTATGAAAAGTTCATTGAATTTTCATCACGCTATCGAGAGTTGTTTATAAAAAAAGCAGTTGGATGGGGTGGCGAAGGCGCAAGAATTGAGAAAATTGAGTGCGCTGATGATGCCAGACATGTTTGGGAGACTCTCACTGACGAGGTTGTTGTTGAACCTGTGATTAAGAATCATGACGCCTTAAAAGAAGTGTACCCTGAATCTCTGAACACTATTAAACTAACGGTACTGCAAACAAAGAGTCAACCGGTTGTTGTAACCGCGATTATTCGCTTCGGTAATAACACAATAGTTGACAATGTACATTCCGGAGGAATGGCTGCAGGCATCAATGTTGGATCAGGACTTATTGAAACACCGGCAACGGATAAGCATTTTACAGAGTATAAGAATCATCCGATAACCAACAAAGCCATTTTGGGTATGACAATTCCGAAGTGGAACGAAATCAAAGAGCTTGCTATAGACGCTTCAAGAGTAACCCCTCAATTGCGTTATACTTCATGGGACATTGCTTTGACAAACGAAGGCCCTGTAATGATTGAAGGAAACTGGGACGCAGAGTTTTATATGGAACAAAGGCTGTATAACAGGGGACATAGAAAACTGTTTACAGGTATTCTGGAAGGAAGAGTATGACCGATTGGAGCCAGAGTTTATATACCTTTGGATATCTGCTCACTGATGATGAGGAGACGGCTTTGGGTTGCCTTCCAATCCTGCTTGATTGGCAAACGGAGCATATTTGCAAGTATACTCTGTTTGTACATCCTGAACAGAAGTATCATATCCACTCTGCATCAGATTGCGTTTATTTGCTGGTCGGACATGCATATGATCCTTTTTCAATGATATCTGATGAGCGCATTATTCTTGAACATCTTGCTTCTATGAAATCGGAGTCGGAAGAGTATCAGAACAGCTTCGATCAATTGACAGGTGTTTTTTTCTACGCGATTATACGTAATAATGCTATTGATGCCACTTGTGATTGCGCTGGGATGCTTGGGGCTAATTATGCATTGATAAACGGAAAAACATGCTTTTCTGCATATAGTCAGATGATTGCGGAAATATATAGCCTTAAAGAAGATCCGTACGTAACAAAGCTTAAAAAATCAAAGCTGTTTCACTGGTATGGGTGGTATCTTCCGGCAGACTCGACCTCATACGCCGAAGTAAAACGCATAGTCCCCAATACTGAGGTTAGAATCACGGATGAAGTCCAAATCCGTAGGTTCTATCCGCGTAAGGCATATTCTGAAGTCGATAGTGAAACTTATAATACTCAAGTTAAAACGATCAGCAGGATTATGAATAATAACATGCGGCTGATTGCGCAAAAATGGGATCGCCCTTCGATCTCACTTACTGGAGGAACCGACAGTAAAACAACACTGGCATGCGCAAAAGATGTTCAAGACAAATTCGCGTATTTCAGCTATATTTCGCTGCCACGTGAAGAAGTCGATGCGCTTGCAGCTCGTAAGATTTGCGAGGCATTGGAACTTCAACACCGGATTTTCAGCATAGACACAAATCCTAAGAAGTATCCGGACTATGATGATGTATCTGCTTTGCTTGAACGTCATTATGAGTTTTTAGGCAAGGCAAACTCAAACGATATTTGTAAAAGGATCGTACTAAAAGAACAATTCGAATACGATGTAGAGGTGAAATCCTGGGTATCGGAAGTAGCACGTGCAAGCCGCTATAGAAGATATGGTAAAAAAAGATTCCCGAAAAAGATTCGTGCAAGAATGCTGACATCCATGTATAAAGTCTTTATAATAGACCGAGGGAATGCAGTCCGAACTGATAAACGATTCAGAGATTACCTCAACAATACGGGACTAAGGCAGGCAATAAAGGATACAGGATATCCTTGGACTGAATTCTTTGTTTGGGAGATCGTTTTTGGAGGTTGGGGAGGGCTCGCTCTGACAGGTGAGCACATGCTTACGAATGAAATAACCGTTCCGTATAACAACCGTGCCTTATTGGACCTTATGCTGCGTACTCCGTTGGAAAAGCGGATGAATGATCAACTGCATAAAGACCTGATCCATGTAATGGACATACGAATCGAACAGCTTGGCATTCATGTTGTTAATGGAAATGAAACCAAGCAAAGAGAATTGTTTGAGCGGATTTATTTCCAGATTAACAACATCCTACCATGGTGACACGTCTCGAACATGAAAAGCAAATATAGCTTCAGAATTAAACGTTGTGTTCGAGACTGAATTAATAACGAGAGAGACTGGACACTCAAAATGAAGATCCTTTACACCGCAACCGTTCTGTCGCATATCTGCCAGTTCCACCTGCCGCACATGAAAGCGCTGCAGGAAGAGGGCTGGGAGGTCCACGTTGCCGCGCACGACAATCTTGCGGTCAAGAACGGACTTGCACTCAAATACTGCGATAAGTTCATCGAGATGCCTTTCGACCGCTCGCCGAAGAGCCCAAGCAATCTTAGGGCGAAGAAACAGCTCAAAAAGCTGCTTGAGGAAGTGCATTACGACGTGATCCTCTGCAATACGCCTATGGGCGGCATTATCACCCGCCGGGCCGCAAAGAAAACGCGCAGACAGGGGACGAAGGTCATTTACATGGCCCACGGATTCCACTTCTTCAAGGGCGCGCCGAAATCGGGCTGGCTCATCTACTACCCGATCGAGAAGCACATGGCGAAGCTTTGCGATCTGCTTATCACCGTCAATGAGGAGGATTACGCTCTCGCAAAGGAGCGCTTCGGAAAGCGTACGAAAGTCGCCCATATCCACGGCGTTGGCGTCGACGAAGAGCGCTTCCATCCCTCGACGGCGGAGGAGCAAAGAGCAATGCGTAAGGCTGAGGGCCTCGACGAAGATGATTTTGTGATCCTCTGCACCGGCGAGCTGAACGAAAACAAGAACCAGAGCACGCTGATCCGCGCGGCGGCCATGGTGCGGGACAGGATCCCGAAGCTGAAGGTCCTTCTCGCGGGCAACGGTCCGAAAGAGCAGGAGCTGCGCGATCTGACAGCCTCTCTCGGCCTCGGGGAAGTCGTGAAGTTTCTCGACTATCGTCCGGATCTCGAGCGCGTCACCCCTGCAGTCGATCTCGTCGTTTCCTGCAGCTTCCGCGAAGGTATGCCGCTGAATATTATCGAAGCGATGCTTTGCAAAAAGCCCGTTGTCGCTTCGCATAACAGGGGGCATGACGAACTGGTGACGGAAGAAACCGGAGTGTTGATCGATCCGCTTGATGTCGAGGGTTTATGTTCGAATATAGCCAATCTTGCGGAGAATAAAAAACGGATGAAGATCATGGGCGAAGCTGCATTTGTGCGCGCCCGATATTATTCTGTTGGATATGTAAAGCAAGAGCTTTGGGGCGTCTTGCTTGATGCTATAAAATTCAAAAGGTTATAACCATGAAGGTTGGCATACTGACACACTATAACGTGTACAATATGGGCGCTCAGCTGCAGATGATGTCTCTTGAAGCGTACCTAAAAGAGCTTGGGCATGAAGTCTCAATACTCACTTATGAAAAGAATTTCGACTTTTTAGAGGGCGAAAAGGATCGCAACAGCGCATCATGGAAAGCGCTGCCGTTCTACATTAAGCACTATCTTTTTGAAAAAGGCCCCGGTCTTACGTTGTTTAACTACCGCAAGGTTAAGGCGATCAATCGTTCATTAGCATCACATAGTTTTGCGCCTTTTGACAAAAGCGGATGCGATGCTGTCATAATCGGCAGCGACGAAGTGTTCAGCATAGACGTTGGTCTTAACAAAATGATGTTTGGTTATGGCCTTGGCGGCGTCCCGGCTATAGCGTATGCTCCGGCATTCGGAAGGACCACTGAAGACATTCTCAAAGAGCATGATTGTTGGCAGCTTGTCAGCGATGGACTGAAAAGCATGTTTATGCTATCAGCCCGGGATTCACATACCCGCGATATGATAAAAAACATGGCAGGACGAGATGTGCCGCTTGTATGTGATCCTGTACTGTTGTATAATGGAAGTGCTTTCGAAGGCACGGTCAAGCCGATAGGCAAGCCCTATTTGCTCGTGTATTCATATGATTCGAATATGACCGATAAGGACGAGATACGAGCTATCCGCTCTTATGCCGAGAAACACCACATGATTACAGTCTCGGCCGGGACTTACCATTCCTGGTGTGACAGGAACATCGTTTGCGGTCCCGTGGAATGGTATCGGTATTTCAAAGAGGCGGAATGTGTGGTGACAGACACATTCCACGGCAGCGTTGTCGCAATGAAAAACCACTGCAATACCGCTGTATTCATCCGTAAGAGCATCAATGCTTTTAAGCTTGAGTCATTGCTTGATGTGACAGGAATGAACGAACGGCGGTTGAGTGCAATTACAGAACAAGAGCTTGAACGAGTCTTGTCTGATTCAATTGATTATACTGAAACAGACAGACGAATTCGTGAACTTGCCGCTCGAAGCGCCGCTTACCTTACGGATGCCTTGGAACGTTTAAAAAATGGAGAATGCAACAAAGAAAACTGAATATCCGTGCTCTGGCTGCGGGGCATGCGCTGCAGTGTGTTCAAGCAAAGCGATAACTCTTGAGCAAGATGACGCCGGATTCCTTATTGCTTCTGTTGATGCTGCCAAATGTGTGAACTGCGGAATATGTGTAAAGGTCTGCTATAGGTTTTTCAACAACGATGCCGGAGCTGACCTTCGTAAAGCAAAACTATATGCGGTTCAAAGCACTGACGGCGAAACATTAAAGCGTTGCTCATCCGGCGGCCTTGCACATGAACTTGCGTTGGATGCAATACGCGGCGGCAGCAAGGCGATCGGAGCCGTATATGATACAGCGACCGATCGTGTCTTTCACCGGATAGTTGTTGACGAATCAGGCGTTGCGGAACTCGACGGTTCAAAATACCTACAAAGCGATACGCAGGAAGCGTTTTCAAAAGCGATACACGAGGCAGTACGGGACAAAGCTGCACGCTTCATCGTATTCGGCACACCTTGCCAGATCGCGGGTATAGCCAAAGCCGGCGATTTGCTCGACATTCGGGAGCAGTTTCTGCTCACGGAGATATTCTGTCACGGGGTGCCGCCTTATGGACTTTGGCAATACCAGCTGCAGCGGATGCGAAAAAAGCTGCGCGCTCAAAGACTTGAGAAAGTGCTTTTCCGCAGCAAAAAAGATGGATGGCACAGCTACTGCATACGCGCGGACGCCAACGGGAAAAGCTTTTTCGGCTCTCGTGAAAGAGAACCTTTCTGGCACGTGTATTTCGAGAACGTGCTATTGGGCGACGCCTGCATGACCTGCCGCTTGCGCAAGGAGATTTCACTCGCAGATCTAAGGATCGGTGATTATTGGGGAGTACGCTACCAAAATCGAAACGACGGCGTTTCAGCAGCTTTTGCCTGCACTGTTCGCGGTAAAGCAGCTATCGATAGACTGCTCGCGGACGGGCGGCTTACGGAATTGGATCCGGGAACTCCGGATGAAATGCTGCGTGCGCAGAATATGGAGGGATACTCCGTTCAAAAGCCGCATGATGAAAGCATGCAGTTGCTGCGGCATGGAGCATCCATACCGGAAGCGGTGCGTGCATATCGTCGGCATGATTCCGTAAAACGCAGGATGAAAAGGACTGCTTTGCACATTGCCGGCATTTTGCCGGGCGGGTTGCGAGGACGGCTAAAAAGAACAAAAGGCAAAATAATGCACTGATTCGGGACAATAAGAGACTATGGCGCTGCTGACCGTTGTTACACCAACATACAATAGGGCGGATTGCCTGCAGTCATGCTGCAAGGCACTTCTTGCTCAAACGGTTTTTTCCTTTCAATGGCTGATCGTTGATGATGGCAGTACCGATGGTACAGATATGATCGTGCGGGAAATGCAGGCGAGTACGGATCGGTTCCCGATAGACTATGTTAAGAAGGAAAACGGGGGAAAACATACGGCCTTAAATGCAGCGCATCCGTACATAAAAGGCGATTACGTTGTTGTTCTGGACAGTGACGATGCGTTTACTCCCAACGCGGTAGAGAGTATCCTAAATGCATGGAAAAGCTTTGAAAACGATGAAAGTGTTGGGCGGATAATATTCCTCAAAGGCACTTCTGCCGATTCGCCAGTTTGTTGGGTTGCCCATCCAGGCATTCCCCTTGACACCCTAAAAGAGCCGAGGATAGGTTCAATTGGTCGGGATTGCTGTGATACATTCCGTGCGGAGCTGTTTAAAAAATACAGATTCCCGGAGTTCGAAGGAGAAAAATTCATTGGCGAAGGAGCGGCTTTCTTCCCGATGGAACTCGAGTCAAAAGGCGTCTACTATAATGAAGTGATTTACCTTTGTTCCTATCGTGAGGATGGCCTTACAAAGGCCGGACGTGGAATGAGGGTAATGAACCCCAAAGGCGGAATGTACAATTCCAAGACCTATATGCACCCTCGCCTGCCTCTGAAAACCAGGGTGAAAAAGGGGATCCTGTATTCCTGTTATGCAAAGTTTGCGGGAGTCGGATTCAAAGAAATGATGAAGGATAACCCGTATCGTTTTATGACTGTAACGACCTATTTGCCCGGACGCGTCCTTGCGGCATATTGGAAAAGAAAACACCTTTGACCGAAGGGGGAATCCTATGTCTGAACCGATGTTCAGTATTATTGTTCCGGTATATAATACCGAGAAGGAACTGGAGCGATGTGTTAACAGCGTGACCTGCCAAACATATCGTGATTTTGAGTTGATACTGGTGGATGACGGCTCAAAGGACAACAGCGGCGCCTTGTGCGATGTGCTCGCAGAAGCGGACACCCGTATTGTAGTTGTGCATCAGCAAAACAGCGGTTCTTCTGAAGCAAGGAACACCGGTATTCGCATTGCAAAAGGACAGTATCTGATCTTTGTTGACAGCGACGATATGTGGGATGACCCGGATGCTTTGCATGGAATAGCGGATGTGATAGAAAAGAACCCCGGAGTGGATGTCGTTTGCTTTGGGGTGAAGATTTTCGACGATGACGGGACATTTGTTAAAGCAAGGATCCCCGCGAGCTTGAAAGAATCGGAAAAGTCAAAAGAAGCAGTTTTGCGGCAATTGGTTTACTCCAACCAGTATTTCAGCGCTTCATACGTAAAGGTGCTCCGCAGAGGCTTTTTTATTGATAACGATCTGTTCTTTGTTAAGGGCCTTATAAGCGGTGAAGACGGCGAATGGTCAGCTCGTGTTATGGTTTGCTGCAACTCAATTGATGTTTTTTCCAATGGTTTCTATAAGCGAATACGCCGCAAAGAGGGTGGGATCACTTCGTCGATCAAAAAAAAGAATATTCTCGATGTGTTTCAAGCTATAGATAACGGTATTCAGTTTATCGATAAAAATGCAGAAACTGATGCTTTAAAAGAGATTTATAGGGAGTACTGGGCATACCAATACGCCATGCTCTTCAGTCTCGCATACCGTTTACACAAAGATCCGGGATATGCTTCGATAATTACACTGTTTCGAAAATACAAATGGCTGCTTAAGTATGATCACGTAAGAAAAGTCAAAGCTGTGCGCATCCTTTCTGCTTGTGCTGGAATACGCGGCGCACTTTATACCCTTGCAGTGTTTAATCGCTTGAGATAGGAGACATGTATGGAAACCGGCCCCAAAACTTTGCGAGAACTTAAGCATTATATTAGAAGAGATCTACGCTACGTAAACGGTCATCCATATCGGGCTTTCTTTAGCAGACTCCTGTTCGAACCGGGCTTCAAATACTGTTTTTGGCTCCGCTTGACGAGATACTTCTTCCTGAAAGGCAAAAGCGCAATGCTTATGTTTCTGCTTTGCAGAATGATCCTGAAGCATTACGGCTATAAGTTCTCGTTCGATATATCTTTTAGGGCACAGATAGGTCCTGGTCTGACAATTGCTCACTATGGCTATATTATTGTTACAAGTTATATGACAATCGGTTCGAATTGTACGCTTCGTCCCGGAGTAGTGTTCGGTAAGAAACTCACATCTCGAACAGGGAATGCATTTGTGGGGGATAATGTGGATTTCGGCGTAGGAGCCAAAATAATAGGTGATGTTTCGATCGGGGGAAATGTAGTTGTAGGAGCGAACTCGGTCGTTACAAAGGATGTGCCTGATAATTGTGTTGTTGCGGGTGTTCCAGCAAAGGTTATCAAGTACCTGGAGGAGCAGCAAAAGCAACCGCTAAGCAAAACAGTATGAAGTACTCGGTAATAATTCCTGCATATAACGCCGAGAAAACACTCCGACGTTGTCTCGACAGCATCGTCTGCCAGCTTCCGGCAGATGTGGAGCTGTTGCTTATTAATGACGGCTCCGACGATGGGACGGATAAGCTTTGCGACGAATATGCGAGCAGGTATCCGAACATACGCTTGTTTTCAAAATCAAATGGCGGAGTATCATCAGCCAGGAATATTGGGCTTGAAAACGCGGTTGGAGACTATATCCTCTTTATAGATGCAGATGACGCAGTCTGCACAGGTTACTTTTCGGTACTCGATGAAGCGCTTCGGGATTCGCCCGATATGCTGCTCTTCAAAAAGCAGCCGATAGATAGGAAAATTCAGTGCGTTGACGACTGCGGAAGCATTATGCGCTGTTCAGATGCGCAGCACAGCAGTCGATTTCTTTCGAAGTATATGCGAAGACAGGCACTTAATCTGATCACAACCAAAGCATTCCGCAGAGAACTCATTGAAGAGCATCATCTGCGGTTTGACGAACGATTGGATATCGGCGAAGATAAAGTGTTTGCATTTGCATTTGCAATCTTTTCCAAACGGATAGATTCGATCACGGCGCCGCTGTATTGCCTTTCAGAGGATGATCCGTCCTCACTGTCGCGCAAAAAGAGGGACACGCTTTGCGAGAGCATTCTTTTGGAGCACAGGCTGATGGACAACATTCTGAAGAATTCAGATATTTCGAACGATTGTAAAAAGTATTATCAGAATGCACTCAATTATTCATTCTATCGAAGTGCCTATACTGCTGTAGGAGAGCTGCAGAAATACGATCTGTCCGGGAAAGAACGCAGAATAAAAGCGAAAGATATTTTAACTGCGTTTTCACGAGAAACCGAGTTTCGTGCGAAGGAACTCTCATGCAGATGCATTGCATTTCCGGTAAACAAGAGAAAAGCGGCGTTTGTTGACTTTGTAATGCGTTGTTCTCCGAAACGAGGCTGCCCATGAAAAAGATACTGATAATCGCTGGAGCGCTGTATATAGGTGGGGCAGAAAAGATCTGCAGTGATATTGGCCTTTTCGCGAAAGGCCGATACGATGTGCATTACTTGGTTTTCGGAGATCGTATTGGCGAGTATGAAGCCGAATTGACAGATGCGGGATGCAAGATCATCCATGCATTGCCTCCTTCCGATGGATACATGGCATACTATAGATTCCTGGTGCGCCTCATGCGCAAGGAACGCTATGACGTTGTCCATTCTCATACTATGTTCAATTCAGGCTGGGCAATGCTTGCTGCCAAACGCTGCGGTGTTCCGATTTGCATTGCTCATTCTCACTCAGCGCTTGATGTACATATGCCCGTATATAAACGATGCTACGAAGCCTGTATGCGGCAAATGATCTTAAAGAATGCAACAGTATTTGCTGCATGCAGTAAGAAAGCCGGCGAGCGGCTTTTTGGGGAAGCATTTAAGACTCGTGGGACATTAATCATTAACGGGGTCCAAACATCTAAATTTGCGTATGATGATGAAGCACGAAATCGTATGCGAAGGGAACTCGGAGCGGAAGATCGTTTTGTTATAGGCCATGTTGGACACTTGGCTGAAGTTAAAAACCAGAGCTTTTTAATCCGCCTTATGCCAAGATTGCTGGAGAAAAAACCAAATGTTTTTCTTATCCTGCTGGGTGATGGTGATGAGAGGGAAAAGTTGGAAAAGCTGATTGACAACCTTGAGCTTTCGGAGTACGTGAGGATGCTTGGCAATGTACTTAATGTAAACGAATACTTATCCGCAATGGATGCATTCGCGTTTCCGTCTCTCTACGAAGGCTTGCCGCTCTCAATAGTAGAGGTGCAGGCAAACGGGCTGCCCTGCATCATTTCCGACCGCGTTCCAAAGGATGTGTTTGTGACGGATCTTCTGACACCGCTGCCGTTAGAGAACGAGGACGCCTGGATAAATGAACTATGCAATGCACGGCGAGCAGACAGCAGCAGTTACTGCATAAAAGTTCGGCAATGCGGAATGGACGCTCAGGATTTTCTGGAAAAGGTTTATTCGCTCTATGGGACTTGAGTGCGCTAAGACGTGCATTAAGGGTATAACATGGAATTGATGAATCGCGGGTTTGTCACAATAGCAACCGGTAAGGAGCATTATTATAGGATCGCGTACAATCTGCTGCACTCGTATCGTCTTAATGCAGGCAGATATCCGTTTGCGATCATTTGCGATCGGATCAACAAATACACAGCCGCTTTTGACAAGACCGTGATCATGGAAGAGCCTGCTCACAGCTATATGGATAAACTCAGGCTTTTCGATTGCCTCCCTTTTGATGAAACGATTTTTATTGATGCAGATTGCCTTGTGTACGGCGATATAGATTGCTGGTGGGCGCTTTTCGAAAATGCAGACGATTTTTCGGTGTTTGGCTGCGCATATGAAAATCTGGATACAGATCGCGGTTGGTTTCGCGCCGAAGGAATGGGAAAGTATCGCGAGTCGATCCGATTTGTCCCGAGTTTCAGCGGAGGCGTCTATTTCCTCCGTAACACAACGACCTGTTCGGGGGTGTTTGAGGTCGCCAAGGATGCAGCAGCACACTATCGAGAGTATCCTTTTGCAATATTCCGAGATCCTGCGGACGAACCGGTTATTGCACTCGGAATGGCGGTCATGAATTGCCGTCCGGTTGACTGCGGTGATGTGGGCTTGTATACGTATAAACGCTATACACGTGCAGATATCGCTGTACCCAACGCGGAATGGTATTGCAATGATGCATGGAAGCAGATAAAACTGATCCATTTTGGAAATTTCGGGACGATGAAGGCATTCTATCTTTTCGAAGCTGCGACAGCTAAACGGAAGCTTGCAGGGAAACCGTTGGACAAGGGAATCGTAGGGACGGTGTTCTTCCGTTGTAAACTGCTGTACGGTATACTGCATGTGTGCGATTTAGTAACGCTATGGAAGCGTGCCATTCGGAGAGTCAAAAAAAGATTGAGAGCCGGGAGGTGCAGAGCATGCTGAAGGTACTGTTCTTTATAGAAACACTGGGCGGCGGCGGGGCGGAAAAAGTACTCTGCGACCTTGTCAATCACATGGATCAATCTAAATTTGATATAACCGTGCAGACGCTTTGGCCGTCGGATTACAGAAAGAAACTGGCTGAATGGATTCATTATCGAAGTGTTTACGCTTCAAATAGCCGCTGGAATCAGTATCGGATGCGGTTGGAGAGTGCGCTTGGGCTGATTTACCGCATGCACATGAGAGATAATTACGACATCGAGATTGCGTATCTCGAAATGGGATCCACAAAGATTGTCGCATCGTCAACAAATAAAAAAGCTGTGAAGATCGCATGGGTGCATTGTGATCTGGAAATTCACATGGCTGCGGTTCTGGAGCGCTTTGTTAAAAAAACTGCTCCGATGTATAAGAGATTTGATAGAATCGTATGTGTTTCAGAGGATGTTCTGCGAAGCTATACAGCACTGTTCGGACAAGTGCCGCAGGCTTGTGTGCTCCATAACACAGTCGATGATAATGATATTATCAAACGCGCGAAGCTTCCTTTGCCGAACGATGCAAGTAAGCGCAGGACTACAGTTGTGACATTAGGACGCTTGACACGACAAAAAGGTTATGACAGACTGCTGCAGGTTCATAAACTGTTGATGACGCAGGGATTAGAATATGACCTTTGGATACTCGGAGATGGAGAAGATCGGCTAAAACTGGAGACTTTCGTAAAAGAGAACAGATTGCAGGACTCTGTGCGTTTTTTCGGCTACATAAACAACCCTTATCCGTTCATCAAAGCAGCAGATTTGCTGGTATGCTCGTCTCGCTTTGAGGGCTTCAGCACCTTTGTTACCGAAGGTCTGATACTGGGGAAACCTATTGTCACTACGGATTGTACGGGTATGCATGAGCTTTTAGGCGATTCGGAGTATGGCTTAATCACGGAAAACAGTGTTGATGGGTTATATAAAGGCATGAAGAAGTGCCTGAATGACAGTACGATTCTGTCAGAGTATTCGCAGAAAGCCTTGGAGAGAGGAAAAGCGTTCGCGACAACAAAACTTGTTGATACAACGGAACGTTTTCTGGAGGAGGCTGCAAGACTCAAATGATCCGTTATCTATCAGCGAAAACAGCATCATCGAACAAAAGTGCTATGATACGATTTGCCCGTAAGGCTTGCAAAAGGAGAATGACGATATGAATACAAGTATTCATCTTTTCCTGCTTTTTGCAGTTTTGCTTGTCGCGCTGCTTTATACATTGCGTCCAACACTCGATCGTAAAAAAAGAGTCGTTCGAGCCATTACTGTTATTATGACTCTTTTCAGTGGACTGCGTACCTGGTGGATGGGCGATCTGATAAAGTATTACACATTGTATAGAAACTGCAACGGGCCGAATTGGAAAGCGACACTTACGGAAAAATGGTCTAATATGGGTATCCGCTTATTATTTAAGTTATCTGGTACCCTTGGAATCAGTTACGAAGCCTGCATTTTCCTGATTGCGGCTTTTGCAGCGATCAGTCTCGGCATTATCATTTACAGATATTCAACATCGCCTTTTATCAGTTATTTGATGTATATAGGTATGGGGTTTTATATCTTTACTTTTTCGGGCCTGAAGCAAACGATCGCAATGGGCTTTATCTGTTTTGCCATGATTTCGATTCTTGAAGAAAGACCGAAGAGATTCCTGCTCTGGACTTTGATAGGAGGTTTCTTCCATGCGCCGGCATTGATTTTCTTGCTTGCTTATCCTTTTGCAAACAAGAAAGTCGATCGCGGATATATACTGTTCCTTATAACCGCGTTTGCAATTGTGTTTGTATTCCGAAACAGTATTGTCTCTATGCTTTCAACGCTTTATCAGGATGATGCGGATGCGTACGGTACTGCATCCAAACTTATTGGCGGACGCTTTATTGTTATGTTGTTAATACTGGCCGGAGGATACTATCTGCGTCCGTTAAACAGCAGCGACAAAACATATTCTAAGACTTTTAACGTAATGGTTTTAGCTGCACTGTTTCAGACTTTCTCTGTATACAATAATGTTTTCACCAGACTTACTGACTATTTTTATCAGTTTATCATTTTGTTCCTTCCCATGGTTCTAAGGCCATTCGGAGTTTTGACCAATGAAAAAGCCCAGCTTGAGAGTCCGGGGTATTTTAGAACTAAAGAAGTCTATACTATTGCAGTGGTAGCAATAACAGCATATGCAGTCTACTATTATATGGGCTATTTGAACAGTTCGTCAGGTTATCTCGCAAGCTTCCGCTTTTTCTGGCAGCTGAACGCCCATGCTTTATACGGAGGTTAAGTGCCGAAATTCAGTTTTGTTGTTCCGGTTTATAACTGCCGGCAGTATATTGAAGAATGCGTCGAAAGCATTCTGAAACAAACAGTATCTGATTTCGAGATATTGTTGATTGATGACGGCTCTTCTGACGGCAGCGGAGAGTTGTGCAATCGTCTGGCAGGAACGGACAAAAGGATACGCGTGTTTCACAAACAGAACGGAGGAGCTTCAAACGCACGGAATTTCGGTATCAAGCAAGCTTACGGACAGTACATTTTTTTCATTGACGGAGACGATACGATTGAAAAGAACTGCATTGAAACTATTGAACCGTTCCTCAACGGTGATAAATGCCTTGTTGTTTTCGGTATGTGTTTTGATTACTGGAATGAGGAACGAATCGTTCAAACCGTTACATACAGCATGGCGTTCCCCGGCTCTCATTCGACTGGAGAAATATCAGAAAATCTTTCTGAATATTTCAACGACAACGTACTGTCAAGCGCATGCAATAAAGTGTTCCCGGCAAAGCTTTTTTCCGAGTATACGCATTGGTTCCCCGAAAATGTGTCCCTGTATGAAGACCTAACGTTCGTTATCGGGTTGCTTCCCTGCTTTGAAAATGTACAGATAATCAATGAAGGGCTGTATCATTATAGAAATGTATTAGGGAAGACACACTTGAGTCAGCGCGTAGCAAATCTCAGCAAGATTAAAACAGATCTTATTCCAATGAATCATGCTTTTGCCAAATTCGGTGAAAAAACCGGTTATCGTAAAAACGCATCAGCCGTTGCAGCAAGTATTTATTGCATGATGCTCGAACAGCATTTGCTTAATCATTCTGTTGATACAAAGGTTATGCGCAAAGCACTTCCGGAATACATTCACGAAGAGAGCTTTCAAATATTTTTGAAAGACGGAGTTAACCTTGATTCTGATAAGCAAAGGCTGATTTCAATGATTGAACAAGGTAGGTTCGGGTCAATTAGGTTTATGTTTTCAAGAAAAAAGCTTAAACGCAGGTGCAGGTCTGTCGTGAAACGAATGCTCGGACGATAAAGAGGACGATTATGAGGGAAATCGGTTTAAAAGAGATGCAGCAGATTGAGCTGGCAATGCTTATTGAGCTTGATAGAATCTGCAGGAAGCATGATCTGAGATACTATATTGACGGCGGCACTTTGCTAGGCGCAATGTGCTATGAGGGGTTTATACCGTGGGATGATGATATAGACATCAAAATGCCACGGCCCGATTACGAAAGGCTTATTGGCTTTGCCCAAGAGCTGCCGAAGTATATAATGATGCGTGTACCAACCGAAAAAGATTGTGAGTATACTTTCATCAAGCTTATTGATACACGCACGGTCATGATCGAGAACGCTGGCAGCAGAACAAAACAGTCAGGTGTTTATATTGACATTCTGCCGATGGACGGTCATCCGGATGACGGTCCCGGATATGAAAAACACCTCAAAAAACTGAGCCGCCTCAACACACTGTTTCATAATTCGATCGACAACTTCTCGGTAATGAAGCATTCATCATCGATCGTCACTCAAACAAAGGGGTTCATTTATTCAAAAGCTTTCACACCGTGGAAACTTATATGCCGTTTGACTGAAACAGCAAAGAAGTATTCCTATGATGAGTGTAGCCGCGTCGGGCTGCTGATCGAAGGCGATCCGATTAGAGAACGATTTGATAAAGGATGGCTCGAGCCGTCTGCAACACTTGAATTCGAAGGGCATATGCTGCCGGCGCCTTGCGGGTATCGGCGACATTTGGAGATATTCTATGGCGACCATGTAACAAAACCGGAGTGTTACCATAACTTGCCTCAGTATCCAGGAAATCACGATTATACGGTCTATTGGAAGGAGTAAAAATGGGATTTAGTATTAAGCATGTTCCGAAATACCTCAACTGGCTGAAAAAGGACCGGGCAGCATATCATGATGACTGCAAAGTCTCAAAAGAGCTTGCAAAGATCAATCATAAGCTTAATGTAGCTTTGCTTTTAGGCAAAGCAGAGAAAGCGGAGAATGTATCTGACGAAAAGCATAATTGGATACTGCGCTATTTGCAGGAAAAATGCTCCGATACGATAAATAGGTATAAACAGATTGAGTCTCCGATAGATATGCATGTTCCGAACCCCGAACTTAAAGTTTGGAGCATGTGGTGGCAGGGCGAGGAGAATGCAGACAAACTGTTTCGCATGTGTATCGACAGCGCCCGAAGGCACACTCACCAAAAGATAATAACCCTCGATAAGGATAATTATCAAAGGTTTTTTGAAATCCCTGAATACATCCTGAAAAAACATGACGAGGGAAAGATCGCGTTGCAGCATGTCTGTGATTTAATGGTCGTTTCAATACTGGCAGCTGAGGGCGGTTTTTTTACCGGTGCAACAGTGTGGTGGTCACAGGATGCGAGTGAAGAATTGCTGCGCTCTCCCTTCTGGACATGCCGCGCAGTATCGCAAAGCCGCCTCAATATGTCGCGTTCACGCTGGGTCGGATATGTGTTGGCGGGAAGAAAGGATTTCCCGCTATTTAGCTTCGCGAGGGACTGCCTGCACGAGTACTGGAAAAACTGCGATAAAGCCGTCGATTATCTCATCCTCGATTATGTTTTCGAGCTGGCGTATCAAAACATTCCTTGTGTACGCGAGATGATCGATTCGCTGCCGACACAAAATAACATGCTTCGCAATGAACTTATAATGCACCTTTCTGATCCATACGATCCGGAATGGTTCAAACGCTATACCGAAGGTGATACATTTATGTATAAACTATCGTGGAAGTTTGGAGAAAAGCGTTTGGAGACAAACGGTGTTCCTACAGTTTATGCACATATGCTTTCGGAAATCGAACTGTGAATGTTAAGGGAATAATCCAATGAGCGCAAGAAGAGAATTGCTAAAGCGAAAACTACCTATTTTGACACGCTTTATTCACTATCTAAAGCGACGCAGGAACGAGCTGCCTACAGTTACAAGACATTTAAAAAGAAGAAGAATTCAAAGAAAACGGATTAAAGCAAAGCAAGATATAATCAAGGCTGTATTCATATGTCAATACATACCTTCTTGGAGCAAAAACAAAGCACTTTATGATACATTGTCCAATGACAAACGCTTCGAGACAATGCTACTATGTGTGCCAAACAGGATTAGTTCTAACTGCCTTATTGATCCTGATGACACTACGAATGATACTTATGAGCATTTCTCATGCATGGGATACTCAGGCGTCATTAATGCATTGGTTGGGAAAAATAAATGGTTTGACCTTAAGAATTATTCCCCGGATTATGTAATCTATAATCGTTACGATCGGCCAATGCCGTTGGAGTATACATCGAAAGTTGTTTCTTCGTATTCAAAGATTTGTTTAATTGAGTACGGAACCTCACTACTTAAAATGGTTGATTATTTATTCGACTACCATTTCATTGCAAACACCTATTGTTATTTTGCAGAAACAGAAGCAAAGAAAAACGAATTCATACGATGGAATAGAGTCCTTTGCAGGCTAGGCCTTAGCAATGGGATTTGCTGCGGTATACCTGCTGTTGAGAATGCAATACTAGCAGAGAACAGCGAAGGGAAAGCCTGGCAGTTTTCTCATAATCATTTTCGTATAATCTATGCACCGCGTTGGACGATGGACCCTGTTTGGGGCGGTTCGAGTTTTTTGAAGTATCATCAGCTCTTTATAAGCATTGCAGATTCTCAACCGACTGTTGATATATTGGTTAGGCCTCATCCTTTAATGTTTGACAACTTCATTAACACCGGTTTGATGACAATTGACGAAGTTAACGCCTATAAGAAATCTTGCGATGAACGCCCTAATATTAGAGTCGATACGGAAAAGGAATATTTGGCAACTTTTTGGAATTCCAGCGTACTCATCTGTGATTTCTCAAGTATGATTATCGAATACTATGTCACAAGAAAACCGATTATTTATTTGACTTATGACGATAAAATAGAGTACAATAATTTAATGTCCGCAATGCTGAAAGGATGCTATCTCGTTAATAACGATAGTGATCTTAAGAAGACCATTGATATGTTGCTTGCTGGAGAGGATCCGTTAGCTCCAGTACGCTCAGAGGTTTGTGACACTGTTCTCCTGCAAGGAGATAATGATAAGGCTAGTGAGAACATGAAACAGATTCTGCTTAACGGATACAGAAAATGACGGTTGATTCTTAATTAGATGATTGTCGGAGGTGCTTTAAATGGAATATAAGATTTTCAATCTGCCTGTACGCGCAACAAATGGTTTGGGAAATCTTTCCTTTTTGGAAGCCGAGGTAGATACGCCTTTCCAGATCAAACGCATTTACTATATCTATGATGTGCCTACAGGCACGCAGCGTGGAGGTCATGCTCATAAGCGGCTTCAACAGCTCCTGTTTTGCCCGAATGGCGTGATTGAGATCATTTTGGCAGATGGAGAAGAGAGTGCTTCCGTTATGCTGGATCGGCCGAACAAAGCGTTGTTGATAGGACCCGGACTGTGGCGCGAGATGCTGTGGCATACAGGAGGAGCAGTACTTTGTGTTGCCGCTTCGGAGCATTATGATGAGAATGATTATATCAGAGACTACGACGCGTTCCTGGAGTACATTAACGAAAAGCATAGTGAGGTAAGTGATGATTGAGTTCGTCAGCTTAAAACGTCAATTCGACCTTTATTCTTCGGAGTATGAAGAAGCAGCACTGCGTACGCTGCGTTCCGGTTGGTACATCATGGGGAAAGAGCTCGAGACTTTCGAAACGCAATTTGCCCAATATCTCGGTGTCAAGTATTGCGTTGGGCTCAACTCCGGCCTCGATGCATTGACTTTGGCTGTTCGCGCGCTGGGGATCGGTTCGGGAGACGAGGTGATCGTTCCGGCAAACACCTATATCGCCAGCGTACTGGGTATTACGGAGAATGGCGCAACACCTGTTTTCGTCGAACCGGATGAATACTTTTGCTTGGATGCAGACAAGATCGAGAGTGTAATTACTCCAAGAACAAAGGCAATACTCCCGGTACATCTGTACGGGCAACCGTGTGATATGCGAAAGATCTGCACAATAGCGGAAAAGCATGGTTTGTACATTATAGAGGACTGTGCGCAGTCACATGGCGCGCGATTGGACGGAAAACCGACCGGCACCTTCGGCACAATAGGCTGCTTCAGCTTTTATCCGACCAAGCCGCTCGGTGCTCTTGGTGATTCCGGCGCTGTTGTTACAAACGATCCTGTTCTTTATGACAGGCTGCGTAAACTCCGTAATTACGGCAGCGGCACAAAGTATATCAACGAACTCGAAGGTGTTAATTCCAGGTTGGATGAGGTACAGGCGGCTATGCTGCAAGTTGGTTTAAAACACCTTGATTATGGTAATGCATATCGAAGGCACATCGCTGAACGCTATCTTTCCGAAATCCGCAGTCCTCTGATCGTTCTTCCGAAAACACGGCAGGGCGCGGAGCATGTTTATCATATTTTCGGCGTACTTGCCGAGAATCGCGACGCCCTGCAAAAACACATGGAAGAATGCGGCGTAAAAACGCTTATACATTATCCGATCCCGCCTCATTTGCAGGAGTGTTACGCTCGCTTGGGTCATAAATGCGGGAGTTTCCCGATAAGCGAATCATATGCAAAGACAGAACTCAGTTTACCGGTTTATGTGGGAATGCCGGAAGAAGATGTCGATGCAGTAATCAAAGCAGCCAATTCGTTTGGAGTTTGAAATGAACGTAAAGCTCAGACATCTTGAAAATAAAGACGCTCCATTCATGTTGGAATGGATGCAAGACCCTGAAATTACGCGTTTCTTCAGGTTTGACGCATCGTCTGTTACCTTGGACTCGTGCCTTAACTTTATCAGAAGCGCTGATTCGCAGCCGGATGCTGCTCATTTTGCAATCGTTGATGAAAACGATGAGTATTTGGGTACGATCAGTTTGAAAAACATCGATACCGAAAAGCTCTGCGCGGAGTATGCGATCAGCACAAGAAAAAAGGCGCATGGAACCGGTACGGCGATGCAGGCGACAAAGCTGATTCTTGAGTATGCATTCGACACACTTGGCCTTGAACGCGTCTATCTAAACGTTCTTGCTGAAAACGGTAGGGCGAATGCTTTTTACCGAAAAGCTGGCTTCAGCTTTGTGCGCGAAGAAACGGATGCAATTGAGCTCCGCGGCGAACGAAAGGCCTTGAATTGGTATGAGATAAAAGTCGAAGACATTGAAATGAAAGCAGTCAAGAATAATGAGATTGCTGTGAGCGTTGCAGTTATCACATACAATATGCAGGAGTATTTGCCTCAGCTTCTTGGTAGCATTCTAAAACAAAAGGTCAATTTCCGATACGAGATCGTTGTGGACGATGATCATTCGCCCGATGATTCTCGTACCATTCTTAGAGAGTATTCAAATAAATATCCTGATCGTTTTGTGCTTTCACTGAGAAATGTAAATGTTGGCGGAAGCCGCAATATGTATGGCGTGCTAAGGAAATGCAGGGGTAAATACATTGCAATTCTTGAAGGTGACGACTGGTGGGAAGCCGATGATAAACTGCAGTATCAGTTCGATTTCATGGAATCCCATCCGGAATACATAGGGATGTACTGCAATTCTTGGTGCGAATTAAGCAGGACAGAATCCGTGCAGCGAATTCGAAGAGACATCTCCGAGCCAATGGTATTTAGATACAAAGATTTTCTGAGCTTTCACTTCTTCGATCGATTGCCAAACAGCACTGACACTGCTTTTTTCAGAAACTTTTTTTCCACAGCATCGGAGAGGGAAATAGATGTTTTCTATAAAGCTCACAGAATGGTCTGGGATCAGTCTCTTGCTTTGATCCTATATGGAAAAGGCAATGTTTATGTTGACCCACGGCTGGTGAGTCATCACCGGACAATAGTAGAGAAGGGTGGTAAGAATTACCAATCTCGTTACGCAGTAGAGGATCACAGGGTCACCGATGCAGCTATGTATGCAGCACATGAGGAGTACATGGAAAAAGTATTGCACCGACGCTGCACGAAGTTTTATAAAGTCAGAGGAATGATTTTCGCAGAAGCATATTGGATCGCGAAAAAAAGCGGTTTACCCGAAGATAAAGAAAAAGCCCGCGAAATATGGAATCAACGCAGAAAGAAATGGCCCCTGATTTGGTGGACTTTTGTGTGGGGATGTGGTACAATAAAAAGACGATTAAGCCGGAAAAAGTATTCCGGTAAAGAAGCTTAAGGAGGTTTGTAAATGCCGGAGCTGTCGATCATTGTACCGGTTTATAAAGTTGAGCCATATCTGCCGAAATGCATTGACAGTATTCTTGCGCAGACTTTTACCGATTTTGAACTGATACTGATCGACGACGGATCTCCTGACAGGTGCGGTGAGATATGTGATGAATATGCTGCAAAAGACAGCCGAATAGTTGTTATTCATCAGGAGAACAAAGGCGTCAGTGCTGCGCGAAATGCGGGGCTTGACATCGCAAAGGGGGAATACATCGGTTTTGTTGATTCGGATGACTGGATCGAGAAGACAATGTATAAGAGGCTTATCTCAATAATGCAAGCCGATGATACTGATATAGCAATATGCGGATGCAAACAGAGAAAAGAATCGGGCGAGTTTCTTTATAATGATTTTTTTAATGAGGGAAGCTACAATCATGATCAGTTATTAAGAGCAATGATCAGTATTCCGAATCCAATTGGTGGAGTTTTGTGGAATAAGCTGTTTAAGAGAAGAATAATTGGTTCTTTACGATTCTGTGAGAATATGAAGAATTGTGAAGATGGGTTATTTATTGTGCAAACTCTAGTTGAAACAAAATCCGGCAAGAAGATACCAGATCCCTTGTATAACGTTGTTCAACGTGACTTGAGCGCATCTAGAAGCGGGAATGTTCAGCAGGTTTATCATACAGTCCTAGGGTTTGTTGAAATTAGAAAATTTTTGGTGAAAAATGAGAATAGTCGGGATATTTGTTCACGTTCTGCAGAGATGTTACTTGATAACAGCATACGCTTCGGAAATATTATTAAGGAATTAGGCATGAAGACAAAACAGCCATGCACGTATGAACTAAACGGTATAAGAAACATTATGCGTAAGACAATCATTGAGTCAGCTGTAAAAGCGCTGCTTCCATTACGTTCAATACATGGATATGTTTGTGAAATGAGAAAACTGAGGCTAACTAACAATGTCAGATAAACAATTCACAACCGTAATCGTTCCCAAATCGAAATGGTTCGACTTCCACCTCAAAGAAGTGTGGAAGTACCGAGACCTGATTTTATTGTTTGTCAAGCGCAACTTTGTTTCGCAGTACAAGCAAACGATTTTAGGCCCGATTTGGGCTTTGATTCAACCTTTATTAACTACTGTGGTATTCACAGTGGTTTTCGGCCGCCTCGCGGGTCTTGCGGCAGAAGGTGTGCCGTCGTTTCTGTTCTTTATGAGCGGTAATGTCGCATGGCATTATTTTTCAAGCTGCTTAACATCGACAGCCAATACTTTTACGGGAAACGCTGGAATATTCGGCAAGGTGTATTTCCCGAGATTGGTTAGTCCTATCTCAACGGTCCTGACGAACCTGATATCCTTTGCGATCCAGTTCGTAATGTTCCTTGTGTTCCTCGCGATCTACTGGGCAAAAGGCGCTGTGCAGCCCACGCTGTATGCTTTGATGCTGCCGGTCCTGCTTCTCCAAATGGCAATGCTGAGCCTCGGCGTAGGTATTATTATCTCGTCGCTGACGACCAAATATCGCGATCTGAAAATGCTTATCGGTTTCGGCGTACAGCTGTGGATGTACGGTACGCCGGTAGCATACGATATCGGCATAGTTCCGCAAAAGTTCATGAGCGTGTATATGCTCAATCCGATGACGCCGATCATCAACACTTTCCGCACGGCGTTCCTTGGACTCGGGAGCTTTGATCTGCCACATTACCTGATCAGCTGGGGTGTGACGATCGTGATTCTCTTCCTCGGGTTGATGCTTTTCAACAGAGTCGAGAAAACTTTCATGGATACTGTTTGAGGTGAGATATGGACGAGCTTGCAATCAAAATTGAACATGTATCGAAACAGTATCGGCTCGGTGCTATAGGCGGCGGGTCCCTGCGCGGCGACCTACAATCCTGGTGGGCGCGGGTGCGAGGCAAGGAAGATCCGAACTCAAAAGTCGGAACTCGAACGGACATAAAAATCGGCGAACGCTTCCTTGCGCTTGATGATATAAACCTTGAAGTCAAAAAGGGCGAAGCGCTGGGCATAATCGGACATAACGGCGCCGGCAAATCGACGCTGCTGAAGCTGCTGTGCCGCGTAACCGCACCGACGACGGGTATGATCGGCATAAACGGCAGGATCGCTTCCATGCTCGAGGTCGGTACAGGCTTCCATCCCGAGCTGACCGGTCGTGAAAACATATACATGAACGGCGCCATCCTCGGCATGACCAGAAAAGAGATCGACGCCAAGATGGAGGATATCATTGAATTCTCGGAGGTGCGGCAATTCATCGACACCCCCGTGAAGCGATATTCGAGCGGCATGTATGTCAAGCTCGCTTTCTCGGTAGCTGCGCATCTCGATTCTGAGATAATGATCATGGACGAGGTGCTGGCTGTAGGCGACATGGCATTCCAGAAAAAATGCTTGGATAAAATGCGCGAAGCAGCCAACAAGGAAGGCCGCACGGTGCTCTATGTCAGCCATAATATGAACACCATCAGGCAGCTGTGCGACCGCTGCATCGTATTGGACCATGGGAAAGTTATTTATGATGGTGACGTTGATGCAGCGATTGCTAAATACCTTGGTGAACACCAAGAAACAGCTTTCCCTGTCGCCTATGATTTATCTCAGAATAAAAGGAATCATCACTTTGGGAAACAAATATTTGTTAAGAGTTTTAGGTTTCTTGAAGCGGAAGCAGCAAGGTTTATGATAGGCCAGACAATCAATATTGAGATTTCTCTTGATTCAAAGATCGAAGTGGATGATGCAAGAATTGTTATGCGCATTAAGGATAAGGGCAACTATGTTCGTTATGCAAGCAGCCTATCTAATTGCTTTAGCATTTCCCGCAGCGAGGGACAAAAAATAAGACTTAGACTTGATACCACTCAACTGATAGAAGACGAATACTGTTTTAGTTTTGAAGTTATTTCTACTGATTCGATTGGAAACTATCATTCATACGATAATCCAATGGCAACCATCTTCGTGTTTATGTATGAGTGTGATGATTCGGATATAAATTGGGCTAAACAATACTGGGGCAATATCCGCTTGCCGGATATGAGCGCTGTAACAATAAGGTGAATATAATGAGCGTATTAAACAAACTTTCTTTAAGAGCAAAGAGAGCTTATTCTAGAATAGCGCCGATTGATAAAAGCAAAATCGTGTTTGACAATATTGCAGGTAAAGGCTACGGCGAAAATTTAAAGTACATTGCTGAGGAGATTAAAAAACGCGATTTAAAAGTTAAGATGTACTGGCTTGTTTCGGATATGGATACTATTCTTCCTTCTTGGATGAATAGAATCCAAATTGGAACTCTACGGGCAGAATACGAACTGCAAACCGCAGGGTTTGTTGTTTATAATTATAGAAGAAGATGGGAATTCCCTAAAAAGAAAGGCCAAGTTTTTTTGCAAACATGGCACGGCGGTATTGCAATGAAAAAGATCGAGAAAGATGCGGAGGATAAGCTGCCGGAATCTTATATAAAGAATGCAGTCTTAGATGGTCAATTAACTGACGGGATTATCGCTGACGGCGAGCAGATTGAAGATATCTATAAGCGAGCGTTCTGGTTAAATGATAATTGCGAGATGTTAAGATTTGGCTCTCCGCGAATTGATGTTCTTCTTAACTCAAAGAACACGAATTTAATCCGTAAAAGGGTAAGAGGCATACTTCAGATTAAAGATAACGCGTACGTTGTTTTGTATGCACCAACATTCAGGAATAGCGGTACTGCCGAGGCATACGTTGCCGATTTGGATGCGGTCAAGAGAGCGTTTTCGATTACACGTTCTGAGATAGTTATCTTAGTAAGACTCCATCCAAATGTTGCCAAGACTTCGCATAATCTTAAGTATGACTTTTCAGATACGATTATCAATGCAACTGACTATTATGATCCGCAGGAATTGATAATCGCTTCCGATGCCTGCATAACGGATTATTCTTCAATTGTATATGATTTTGCAATGATGGGGAAGCCGGGCTTCTTATGCATGAAAGATTTGGACGCTTATATTGCCGAAAGGGGTATGTATGATTGGTTTTACGATCAACCATTCAATATGAATTATGATGAAGAATCCCTTTGCCAAGATATTAGCACATTTGATTATGATGAGTATAAAAAGAAGTTGGATACTTTCTTTGAGAAATATAAAACATACAACTTGGGAAATGCTGCGGCCCAAACTGTTGATTGGCTTGTTGAACGCGGGCTATCTGAAAAAAGGAGGAAAGCATGAAAAGAGTGATTACATACGGAACATTTGATTTGCTCCATTACGGCCATATTAACCTGCTTAGAAGAGCAAAAGCATATGGCGATTATCTGATCGTTTGTCTCTCTACGGACGAATTCAACTGGAACGAAAAACGAAAGAAATGCTACTTTTCATATGAAAAGCGCAAGGCGCTTCTGGAAGCGATTCGTTATGTTGATTTGGTTATTCCTGAAGAAAACTGGAATCAAAAAAAGACGGATGTACACGAGTATCACATTGATACATTCGTTATGGGGGACGATTGGGAAGGAAAATTTGATTTTTTGAAAGATGAAGGTGTAGAGGTGGTTTATCTTCCGAGAACACCGGAAATAAGCACAACCCAGATAAAAAAAGATCTTGAAGGACATAAATCGTGAGATAGAAATATGCCGTCAGTAAGCGTTATTGTACCAGTCTATAAAGTTGAGCCTTATCTGCGCCAATGCGTGGACAGCATTCTTGCGCAAACTTTTTCGGACTTCGAATTGATTCTCGTTGATGATGGAAGCCCGGATAATTGCGGCGCGATATGTGATGAGTATGCGGAAAAGGATGCCCGTATTCATGTTATTCATCAACAAAACGGTGGGCTTTCCGCAGCCAGAAATGCAGGCATAGATGTTGCTAAAGGCAAGTTTTTGACTTTCGTTGACAGTGATGATATTGTTAAAACAAAGTATCTTGAAAGCCTTTACGATATGATAGAATCGTATGATGCAGAAATCGCATGCTGCGGAATGTGCGACTTCGTTGATAATGTAGCTCCGGCAGTTGATTGCTATAATGATAAGAAGGAACATACCTACAGAGGACCGGACGCTGCACTTGAACAGTATGCGGAAAGATCTGTCGTTCGCGTGTCTGCATGCGGAAAACTATATTCAGCAGATTTATATAAGAATGTGCGTTTCCCTGAAGGAATGTTGCACGAAGATCAAGCAACAACACCTATAGTCCTGTTTAATGCTTCCAGAGTTGTTGCTTTTGATACTCCGCTTTACTGTTACCGACTGCGCGAACAAAGTATTATGCACAGCAGATTTTCGGCAAAACGATACGACGACATAGTTGCTGTTGATAAATGCATTTGCTATTTTAAAAATAAAGACGCAGAGGAATTGGTTAAAGCTGCAGTTTGCAGGAAGAATGAATTGATGGCTGTTTATTCATTGCTAGCCAGAAAAGACGGCGTGTATTCGGAAGTACCTAAAGAGTATCGCATTAGCGAACACAGGGCACTGAAATGGCTTAGAAAAAACCTTTCGGATGATAAATATACATACCAGTTGGCAAAAGTTCATCCCAACTGGCTTCGTCCGCATGCTTATTGGCGTAAGATTAAAAAAATTCTGCACATTCCGTGTAAATAAGGAGAGATTAAATGAAAGGTATCATTCTCGCCGGCGGCGCCGGCACGCGGCTTTATCCGCTGACAATGGTTACATCGAAGCAGCTGCTTCCGGTGTACGATAAACCGATGATCTTTTACCCTCTGTCAACGCTGATGCTGGCGGGAATCAGGGATATTTTGATCATCTCAACGCCGACAGATCTGCCGAACTTCGAGCGTCTGCTCGGAGACGGCCATGCTTTCGGCGTGCGTCTCAGCTATGCCGAGCAGCCGAGTCCGGATGGACTCGCTCAGGCGTTCCTGATCGGGCGGGAGTTCATCGGCGATGACGCCTGCGCGATGGTGCTCGGCGACAATATCTTTTATGGAAACGGCTTTGGCAAGCTGCTGCGTGCCGCGACGGCGGATGCGGAGCAGAACGAAAGGGCAACTGTTTTCGGTTATTACGTGAATGATCCGGAGCGCTTCGGCGTTGTGGCTTTCGATGAAAACGGAAAGGCGGTTTCCATCGAGGAAAAGCCGAAAGCGCCTAAAAGCAATTATGCGGTCACCGGCCTGTACTTTTACCCTAAAGGCGTCAGCGATCGCGCTGCGGAAGTAAAACCTTCCGCACGAGGAGAGCTGGAGATCACCACGCTCAACGAAATGTATCTGAATGACAGCCTGTTGGATGTGCAGCTGCTCGGCCGCGGTTTTGCCTGGCTGGACACAGGAACGATGGAATCGCTCGCTGATGCAACGGAATTCATTCGCGTGGTGCAGAACCGCCAGGGAATTGAGGTCTCCGCACCGGAGGAGATCGCGTTCCGCAACGGTTGGACAAGCAAGGAAGAACTGCTCAAGGCAGCATCCGCTTACGGAAAATCACCGTATGGAACTCATTTGCGGCTGGTTGCAGAAGGCAAGATCAGAGGATAGGAGAACGCTATGACCATTATCGTTACCGGCGGCGCAGGCTTTATCGGCGCAAACTTTATCTATTTTGAATTGGAGAAGCATCCTGAAGACAGGATCGTCTGCCTGGATGCACTGACCTATGCGGGCAATCTGTCGACGCTGGAGAATGCCCTGAAGAACCCGAATTTCGCTTTCTACAAGGTCGACATCTGCGACAGACAAGCGGTTTATGAGATCTTCGAAAAGGAACGTCCGGATGCAGTCGTGAATTTTGCGGCGGAATCGCATGTCGATCGCTCAATCGAAGCGCCTGAGATTTTCCTGCAGACCAACATCCTCGGCACCCAGGTCATGATGGACGCCTGCCGCAAGTACGGCACGAAGCGCTATCACCAGGTCTCCACGGATGAAGTCTACGGTGATCTTCCACTTGACAGACCGGACCTTTTCTTCACAGAGGAAACGCCGATCCACACCAGCAGCCCGTATTCCGCTTCGAAAGCAGCGGCAGACCTTCTGGTGTTTGCCTACCACAGGACATTCGGCTTGCCCGCGACCATCTCGCGTTGCTCCAACAACTACGGTCCGTATCATTTCCCGGAGAAGCTGATCCCGCTGATGATCGCAAACGCGCTGAACGATAAGCCGCTGCCGGTCTACGGCAAGGGTGAGAACGTTCGTGACTGGCTGTATGTTGAGGATCACTGCCGCGCGATCGATCTCATTCTGCGCAACGGCACCGTCGGCGAAGTCTATAACGTTGGCGGTCACAACGAAATGCGCAACATTGATATTGTCAAGCTGATCTGCAAAAAGCTCGGCAAGCCGGAAAGCCTGATAACCTTTGTAACGGACCGTAAGGGCCACGATATGCGTTATGCGATCGATCCGACGAAGATCCACCGCGAGCTTGGCTGGCTGCCGCAGACGAAGTTCGCAGACGGCCTCGACAAGACGATCGAATGGTATCTCACGCACCGCGATTGGTGGGAAACGATCATAAGTGGCGAATACAGGAATTACTATGAGAAAATGTACGGGAACCGATAACGGGAGGTCCTAATGAAGTATTTTATCACCGGCGTCGGCGGCCAGCTCGGCTTTGACCTTGTTCGCCGCCTGCAGGCAGCGGGGGAGACGGTCATCGGAAGCGATATCCGACCGGAAAACGATTTCTGCGCGCAGTATGTAAAGCTCGATATCACGGATCATGAAGCCGTTGCAGACGCTTTGAAGGAATACAGGCCCGACGTCGTGATCCATTGCGCCGCCTGGACCGCTGTGGACGCCGCGGAGGATCCGGAAAACCGCGATAAAGTCCGTCTGATCAATGTCGAGGGCACAAAAAACATAGCCGAAGGCTGCAAAACGATCGACTGCAAAATGATCTATATCAGCACCGACTATGTCTTCGACGGCGCCGGAGAAATGCCGTGGGATCCGGACTGCAGGGAGTATTCTCCATTGAACTACTATGGCGAAACAAAGCTGGAAGGCGAGCTCGCCGTTTCCGGGATCCTTGAAAAATACTTCATTGTCCGCACTGCATGGGTGTTCGGGGCAAACGGCAATAACTTCGTGAAAACCATGCTGCGGCTTGGGAAAACGCTTCCGGAGCTGCGAGTCGTCAACGATCAGATCGGAACGCCGACATACACCTTCGATCTTGCCCGTCTGCTTGTTGATATAGCAAAGACCGAACGCTATGGGTATTATCATGCAACGAACGAGGGAGGCTTTATCAGCTGGTATGAATTCGCCTGTGAAATAATGCGAATGGCGGGGCTCAGTGCAAAGGTCGTTCCTGTTTCAACGGCGGAATACGGCCTCAGCAAAGCAAAGCGGCCCTTCAACAGCAGGCTCGGGAAGGAAAAACTGACCGAAGCGGGCTTTGAGCGCCTTCCTGATTGGAAAAACGCGCTCGAGCGTTATTTGAAAGAGATCGGAGCGATAAGAAAAATGAGCAAGATCAAAGTCACACCATGCAAAATCAAAGGCCTGTATGTGATCGAACCGACCGTTCATGGGGACAGCCGCGGATATTTCATGGAAACATACAACCTTAACGATATGCGCGAGGCAGGGCTCGATATGGTTTTCGTTCAGGATAACCAGTCCATGTCGCGCAGGGGCGTGCTGCGCGGACTGCATTACCAGAAGAAGTTCCCTCAGGGCAAGCTCGTCCGCGTAATTTCCGGAGAAGTTTTCGATGTTGCCGTGGATCTTCGCCCGGGTTCAGTGACCTATGGAAAATGGCATGGAGAGATCCTTTCCGCGGAGAACAAAAAGCAGTTTTATATTCCGGAGGGATTTGCACACGGCTTCTATGTTTTGAGTGAAACAGCGGAATTCTGCTATAAAGTAACCGATTTTTATCATTCGGAAGATGAATGGGGCATCCGTTGGAACGATCCCGATATCGGCGTCGAATGGCCGATCATCAATGACATCCCGGTTTTGCTTTCGGAAAAGGACAAGGTTCAGCCTTTCCTTCGTGAGATCAAATGAGCAAAAATAAGAAGGAAGAACCGCATAAAAAACATCGGGTCCTCCGAACGATTCTTCTTGTATTCGGGATCCTGCTCCTTTTGATCGGGGCGGAGCTTCTTTATTCAAATTATCATCTGATTGTCAGCCGTTATTCCGTCCGCGCCCAAGGGGTGTCGGGCGGAATTCGCATTGTATTCCTTGCGGATCTGCACGGGAGGGAATTCGGCAAAAACAACAGCAGTCTTCTTGAGAAGATCGCAGCGGAGAAGCCGGACATAATCGCTCTCGGAGGGGATATCATCAATTCCGATGCGGATGATGAAGAAGTAACAAGGATGTGCGCTTTCGTTTCGGAGGCCGCGAAGATCGCGCCGGTCTATTTCGGGATGGGGAACCACGAATACAACTATATTGCGGATCATGACGCTTCGCTTGCGGAAAAACTGACCGAGGCCGGCGCGGAGATACTTGACGGAAACTATCTCGATATCGAGATCAACGGCACCCCCGTTCGAATCGGAGGTTATGAAGGCTATTACAGAACGGCGCATATGAACACGCCGGATAAGGATCGGCAATCGGCGGATTGGCGCTTCTTCGAGGCTTTCGAGGACACGGATCGGGTAAAGATCCTTATCAACCATATCCCGACCAACTGGCTTGACTGGCATTATAAGGACAGATCGCCCGTGGATCTTGTGCTTTCCGGGCACTACCACGGCGGAGTGATCAGGATCCCGATCATCGAACAGGGGCTTTATGCTCCGTATATCGGCAAATTCCCGCCCTATACAAAGGGCTTGTTTGAAGGAGAGAAAGCGAACTGCGTCCTCACAACGGGTCTTGCGGGCTCGAAGGGGATACCGCGTTTTTTCAATCCGCCGGAGATAGTCGTTGTGGATCTGCTGCCCGAAGAGTAAAACCGAATGGTCGCATCGTGTCAAAACAGCCTTCCGATTGTCAAAAAGACTGTTTAGTCAAACATTTTCCCGTGAACAGAAAACAGCATTATCTCAAAAAAACATGAAAACAACAATAAGCATTATTGAAAACTGAGCACAAACAATGTATAATAATATGCAGATGAGGTTTAGAATGCGAAGCTAAAATATATTTTAAAAATGAGCGTGCAAAATCGCAGCTGCGGACATTAACTAATGAAGACGTTCTGCGGCAGAACAATGGAGCTGAGCAAAGAAAAAGGAGAAAACTGCCATGAAAAAAACAGTGTTATCGAGCATTTTACTGTTTGCGTTAATCCTTGCTTTATGCACGGGATGCAGCGGCAATAAAAATCAGAACCCATCGGATTCACCGGACGCATTCAACAGCGGACAATCGGGCGGTGTGCTTATGGGACAGGCGTTCAATCCGGAAACGGATAACGACAACCGCAATGCAGCGTTTATCGACTGCGCCATGGTCGACACGGAGGACGCTTATTATCTCTATGTCAATGGCTACATAATGTACTACGATAAGATCATGGAGGACAGCGGCTTCCTCTGCCCGCATCCTGAGTGCGTGCATGATGAAAAGTTCAATAATCCGAATTGTGTCGCCCGCGCGAGTATACAGCTTCCGTCGATGACCTATTACGAGGGCAAGCTCTGGTGGGTGGGCAACCCGGATATGCGTCATATAGGCGTATTCCGTATGAATCTTGACGGCACAAACAAGGAGCTGCTGCACTCGTTTGAGCTTAACGGCGACGATACGCGCTTTCAGGGTATGATGCTCTGGTATTTCCACCGCGGAAGGCTGTTCTGGTCCTCCCTGAAGCAGGAGGTAGCCAACGGGCAGTATTTTAACACCGCTTATTTCGGATATATGAGCCTTGAAGACTATGAGCCGCACGATCTTTGCGAAAGGCGTTCGTTCTTCACGCCTCAACCGACGATCCGCTTCGCCGGGGACAGCGCTTATCTGTTCATCGGTTACGACGGGATCGGCCCCGGAGATCAGGAGATCCCCGACGGCGAGGCGGATTTGGACGCCTATTTGGAATGGGCTAAAAACGTCAAACAATATGACGAGGTCCTGCGTTGGGATCCGACCATGGATGAGCCGGAGACTATCTACCTCAACAGCGAGGATACCTGCTTCCACAGCTTCAACGATTATTACGTTTCGCAGGAGGGCGAGATATTCTTCCGTGAAACCGAACTCGAGGATCCCGATCAGCAATATGACGAAGAAAACAATCAATACATCACTTATATCAATCGAATCAACGGGAACGGCGAAAAAGAGCGCATTATCGAGCTCACCGACGAGGACGGCGTTCATTACAACATGTACGCCATGACCTGCGGTGTAATTGTCGCCATGGATACAAGATACATCCGGGGCGTCGGGGACGAGGTCCGCGGGATCTGGATACTGACCTTTGACGGCAGGACCCTCTACCGCGGAGAGCTCCCGATGAAGTACCGCGAAAAGTATACGGATAGGGAACGGGTCGACGATAACGGCCTGACCGTTCACATCAGTCACGGTATCAACAAACTGCACAACTGCTGGGCGACCGAAAACGAAGTGCTGTTCTGTTTTACAGAAACATATTATAAAGATTCACCGACCCACGGCAATTCTAACTATTATGATTTCGTAAAATACGAGATCACGCCGAACGGATTAATCGAGGTGCCGCTTGCGGAATGCCGGGCGCATTACGGCGACGAGGGCTGGTAAACAATCGCAGCGAAAGCCGGAAATAACATCGCAGCCGTTAAACTAACGAAAAATAAAAACCGAATAAGCAAGGAAGGATAATATGGAACTGAAACTGACAAATCTCACGAAACGCTACGGCAGCAAGGTCGCGCTGTCGGATTTCTCCTATGAATTCCACGAGGGCATTTACGGCATTCTCGGCGCGAACGGCGCGGGCAAGAGCACGATGATGAACCTGATAACGGACAATATCGTCCGAAATGAAGGCGAAATCACCTATGCCGGCATGTCCGCCGACGGCGAAACCGAATTCGAGCATACGGATATCCTGAAGCTCGGCAAGGAATTCCGCAAGCTGCTCGGCTATATGCCCCAGCAGCAGGGGCTTTACGAGGGCATGACGGCCGAAAGCTTTATCGCATATTTCGGAAGGCTGAAGGGCATCAACGGCAGGATGCTCAGGAGCGAGCTCGACCGAGTATTTGAACTGACGAATCTTTCGAAGGTGCGCCATCATAAGATCTCGTCGTTCTCGGGCGGCATGAAGCAGCGCGTACTGCTTGCGCAGGCGATGCTCGGCGATCCGAAGGTGCTGATCCTCGATGAGCCGACAGCCGGCCTCGATCCGAAGGAGAGGGTCAGGCTGCGGAATTATATCTACGACCTTTCTAAGAACAGGATAGTTTTGCTCGCGACCCATATCGTCAGCGATATTGAGGCGATCGCGGGGGACATCATCCTTCTGAAGGACGGAAAGCTTGTGCATTCCGGCTCGCCGAAGGAGCTAATGGGCTCGCTCCCGCCGGAAACGAAGCCGCTTATGGGCTCATATTATACGCTCGATGACGTATACCTCCATTACCTCGGCGATGAACTCGCGGAGGAGGAAGCAAAGGAAACGGAGGAAGAGCAAAATGAATGAACTGCGAAGGATCCTGTCGGATAAAAAACGGCTGATCATTTATATCGCGGTTCCTCTGATTTGCATTGCGCTTTTCTTCCTCGAAAGGCTGAACAACGATATAAAAAACGGCTGGAAATGGCTTGAACAGGACACTGCGAAATATCAGCAGGATGTTCAAAAATATTGCACGATGGAGCCGACGGACGCGCTTGCCGCAATGGAGCAGGACGGATACCAGGCCGGATTCATGCAGGAAACGAACCTCAAAACCGCAGCCGAGCATGTGCAGTCCTATAAGGCATATCTCGAGGGCGTGCATAAAAACGCGCTGAAGATGGCCAAGTCCTCGATATTCGGCAAGGACAGGGACAGTTTCACTTATAAAAACATCCAGAAAACGGACGCCGATTTTGTGGCGCTCGACGGCATCGAGCTCGAATTCGGAAACGACCGGGCTGTCGATACATGGCTCAAATTCACGACATCGGATATCCTGTATCTTGTTGTGATCATAATCACGGTCATGGCGTTCTTTGAGGATAAAAAGAACGGGCTTTGCTCGATCGTCCGAAGCACTCCGAAGGGAAGGCTGAACCTCGCTTTATCGAGGCTTTTCATCCTCATAGGCATATCCGCCGTGTTCACTTTATTGATAAATGCGGGCGTTCTCGGCTCGTCTTTCGCGCTCTACGGCGGAATGGACGGACTCGGACGCGCCGTTCAGTCAATGGAAGCGTTCAAAACATGCACTCTGCACACATCGATCCTCGGCTGGATTCTGATCTATCTCGGCGCGAAGATCGCCTGCGGCGTGCTGATCGGACTGATATTCTGGTTCGTGCTGAGCTTCGTCAGCAACATCCAGCTTTCATGGTTTATCGTGATCGCGATCCTCGCTGTTGAATTTGCGGCGTACAAGCTCATCAACGAACAACTCCAATTCAGCTTTTTCAAATACGTAAACCTGTTCTCATATGTGTACCCGACGGAGATCCTTTCCAAATACCTGAACATGAACGTGTTCAACGAGCCCGTCGGCGTCTTCCCGCTGCTGAGAAGGCTGATGATCATCCTGTTCGCCGCGCTGACGGCAGCGGTATTGCTCCTTCAGGTGCGCCGCCATCCGCTCGGCAACCGCAATATCCTCGGCAAATTCGTCGTCTTCTGGAACAGGATCTGCGACTTCTTCCGCAGAAAAATGCATATCCCCGGCTTCGAAGGATATAAGCTTCTCATACTCGCGGGAAGCATCATCTTCCTTGCCGCCGGAATCTATTTCGGCGGAAAGCTTCGCTATAAGGGTTGGGAATATCAGGAGCAGGATTACGTCTACCTGCAGTACCTGAAGGACGGCGCCGCCGGCGAAATCAACGAGGAAACCGAAGAATACCTTGCAAAGGCAAGGCAGAACCTCGAAGCGCATGAGGACATCGCTTATCAGTTCGAAGGATCGCTGATGCGCATTGAAAGCGAAGCCGCAAAAGCGAAGGAGAACGGCGAGCAGAAGGGCTTTACGCCGTGGTTGGTGAATCAAACGGACGTCAACAATCTTCTCGGCCAGAAAACATGGTCGCTGACCCGTTGGAATGCGATCGTTGCGCTTGCTTTCCAGGTCCTTTTGATCGCGCCGCTCTTCGCGATCGAAAAGCGCATCGGAACGGAGAAGCTGCTGCGCTCGACTGCGGGCGGAAGAAGCAGGGTCTTCAGAGGGAAGTATGCCATACTGACGCTCGAGACTGCGGCGATCTGGTGCGGCGTTTATTTGCGCGAATGGCTTGCGGTTCGCAAGGAATATGCCGACGTGCTTGCCTGCCCGATCCAGAATTTCAGGATCTTCGAGAATTTCCCGGTCGTGATGAGCTTTGCCTCGTTCCTGATCCTGCTGTATCTGCTCCGCTTCGTCGGAATGATGATCGCTTCGCTGATCCTCGCTTATATCAGCTCGCGCGTGAATACCTGGGAAAAAGCGGTCATGCTCGGCGCGGGCGTGCTGCTGATCCCGGCCGCGCTGCTGTATTTCGGCCAGGAGTGGGCGGGGAATATCTCCGTTCTTCCGAACATCGCTCTTGCGGAGATCCTTGTTCCGCATATCGCGTTCGGAACAAAGGAGATAATCGCATCAGTAATGCTGCTGATCTCCGCAGCGCTGACCTTCCTCGTCTACAGAGGCTGGACAAAATCAGTGCGCGATTAATATGATGAATCGAGCGGTCCCCGCTTCGGCGGGGACTTTTATATTGCCGGGAAAGGGCGGATCCGGTGAAAACGCTATTGAAACGGAAGGCAAACGGGTTTATAATAACTATGTATGTAAAACTTGCAAACACAGCCCGCGGAACGGTTCCGATGGCTGCGAAAGGAGTCAAAATGCGCAGAAGTATGCTCTTTTTGCCGGGCAATACGCCGAACATGATCATCAACGGCGATGCGCTCGGCGCGGACAGCATCATCCTCGATCTTGAAGATGCTGTTTCCCCGGATGAAAAGGATTCCGCCCGCCTGCTCGTTCGAAGCGCGATGCAGCGCATGGGCTTCGCGGGGGTGGAGATCACCGTCCGCATCAATTCCATCGACACGAATTACTGGCAGGACGATCTCGACGCGATCATCCCGCTGAAGCCCGATCTGATCATGCCGCCGAAAGCGAGCTGCGCGGAGGATATCAGGACCGTCGACGCTTATATCACGAAGGTCGAGGAGCGCTGCGGCATCACCGTCGGAACGGTGAAGCTGATCCCGCTGATCGAGACCGCGCTCGGCGTTGAGAACGCATTCAATATCGCGACGGCCAGCCCGCGCGTCACGGCGCTGTTCCTCGGAGGCGAGGACCTGACGGCGGATCTTCGCTGCAAGCGCACGAAGCAAGGCAACGAGATAAATTACGCAAGGACGCGCCTCGTCTGCGCCGCCCGCGCCGCCGGCATCGACGTTTACGACACGCCCTTCACCGACGTCAACGACGACGAAGGAATCGTGACCGACGCGGAATACGCGAAGAGCCTCGGCTTCTCCGGCAAATCCGCGATCGCGCCGCGCCATGTGAAGGTCATAAACGAAGTCTTCAGTCCTTCATTGAAGGATATCGAATATGCGAAGCTCGTCTTCGAGGCGATCCGCCTCGGCAAGGAACAGGGCAAGGGCGCCGTTTCGCTCCGCGGAAAGATGATCGATAAACCGATCGTCGAAAGAGCGCGCCAGACGCTCGAGATCGCAAAACAGCTCGGTATCGGAGGTGTCGAATGATGAATAAACTCGTAAATTCGATCAAACAGGCCGTGATCGACAGTGGTCTCAGGGACGGAATGACCGTTTCCTTCCATCACCATCTGAGGAACGGAGATTACGTTCTCAACATGGTCATGGAAGCCATCGCCGAGCTCGGGATCAAGGATCTGACCGTCAACGCAAGCTCCCTTTTCGACGCTCACCGCCCGCTCAAGGAGCATATCAAAAACGGCGTCGTTACAACGATTTTAACTGACTATATGTCCGCGGAGCTCGGCCGTTTCATTTCGGCCGGCAATATGAAGAACCCCGTGCAGTTCCGCACCCACGGCGGCCGCCCGGCGGATATCGAAAACGGCAGAACGCCGATCGACGTTGCGTTCATCGCCGCTCCCGCAAGCGACTGCATGGGCAACTGCACCGGCAAGATGGGCAAATCCGCCTGCGGCTCGCTCGGCTATGCAATGCCGGATGCGAAGAACGCCCGCTTCACCGTCGTCATTACCGATGATCTGCATCCTTACCCGCTGACCGGCTGGTCCATCCCGGAGACCGACGTCGACGAAGTCGTCGTTGTCGATTCGATCGGCGATCCGCGCGGCATCGTTTCCGGAACGACTAAGATCACCCGCGACCCCGTCGGCCTTTCGATGGCAATGACGGCGGTCGATGTGATCAAGGCGAGCGGCCTTCTGAAGGAAGGCTTCTCCTTCCAGACCGGCGCAGGCGGAGCGAGCCTCGCTGCGGCGAAGTTTTTGAAGGACGTCATGCTGAAGGACGGGATCCGCGGAAGCTTCGGCCTCGGCGGCATCACGGGCTATATGGTCGATATGCTGAACGAGGGCTGCTTCGAATCGCTGATGGACGTGCAGTGCTTCGATCTCAAGGCCGTTGAATCGATCCGCAATAATCCGAAGCACTGCGAGATCAGCGCAACGCATTACGCATCCCCCGGCGCGAAGAGCGCGGTCGTGGACAGCCTCGACGTCGTGATCCTCGGCGCAACGCAGATCGACACCGATTTCAATATCAACGTTCATACCGATTCGAACGGCCGTATCATGGGCGGCAGCGGCGGTCACAGCGACACGGCGGCGGGCGCGAAGCTTTCCATGATCATCGCGCCGCTTTCGAGGGCAAGGCTGCCGATCGTCACCGACCGCGTGACCTGCATCTCGACCCCCGGCAGCACGATCGACGTGCTCGTGACGCAGAAGGGCGTCGCCGTCAACCCGAAGGACGCGGAGCTGCGCCAAAGGCTGATCGACGCGAAGATCAACGTCATCGACATACACGATCTTAAAGCGATGGCCGAAAAGACGAGCGGCGTTCCGATGAAGCCGGAGATCGGCGAAAGGGTCGTTGCGGACGTCATCTACCGCGACGGAACGGTCATCGACCGCATCCGCGAAGTAAAAGAATTCTGATAACAGGTGAAAAATATGAGAGAGATCAACGCAAATCTGATCACCGAAACCGTTGCGAAGCTCTGCATCGAGGCGAACTGCGTTCTGCCCTGCGATATCAAAGCCCGCATCGAGGAAGCGAGAAAAGCCGAGCCCTGGCCAACAGCGCAGGGCATTCTCGACAAGATCATCGAGAATTACGGCATCGCCGAAAGGAATACCGTCCCGATCTGCCAGGATACCGGCGTCTGCTGCGTCTTTTTGAAGATCGGGCAGGAAGTTCACATCACGGGCGATATAAATGAAGCCGTGAACGAGGGCGTACGAAGGGGCTACGGCGAAGGCTATCTCAGAAAATCCGTCGTGAAGGATCCGCTCCGCCGCGTGAATACCGGCGACAACACTCCGGCGATGCTCTATGAGGAGATCTTTCCGGGCGATAAGCTCGAGATCACCGTCGCGCCGAAGGGCTTCGGAAGCGAGAACATGAGCCGCATCGCGATGCTCAAGCCTTCCGACGGCATCGAGGGCGTGAAGGCGTTCATTTTGAAGACCGTTGAAGAAGCGGGGCCGAATCCCTGCCCGCCGGTCGTCGTCGGCGTCGGTATCGGCGGAACCTTTGATAAGGCCGCGTATCTTGCGAAGAAAGCGCTGATGCGCCGCACGGATGAGCCGAACGCGGACCCCTTCTACGCGGAGCTTGAAGCGGAGATGCTCGGGAAGATCAATTCCCTCGGCATCGGTCCGCAGGGCTTCGGCGGCAAAACAACAGCGCTCGCCGTCAATATCGAATGGATGCCCACCCATATCGCGGGTCTGCCCGTCGCGGTGAACATCAACTGCCACGTAACCCGCCATAAGACGGTCACCCTGTAAGGAGGAAGCAGCTATGGAACGGAAAATCACACTCCCGATCACAAGGGAAACGGCAAGAACGATCAAAAGCGGCGAAAGCTGCCTGCTTTCGGGCGTGATCTATACCGCGCGCGACGCCGCGCACAAGCGCCTTGTGGAGCTCGTCGAAAAGGGCAAAAAGCTGCCCTTCGAGATCAAGGATGCAACGATCTATTATGTCGGCCCGACTCCCGCGAAGCCCGGGCAGGTAATCGGCTCCGCCGGCCCGACCACAAGCTACCGCATGGATGCATATTCTCCGATCCTGATCCGCGAGGGCGAGACAGGCATGATCGGCAAGGGCAAGAGGAGCGCGGAGGTCGTCGCCGCAATGAAGGAATACGGCGCCGTGTATTTCGCCGCGATCGGCGGCGCGGGCGCCCTGCTTTCAAGCTGCATAAAGTCCGCGGAGATCGTCTGCTATGAGGACCTTGGCGCGGAGGCCGTGCGTCGGCTCGTCGTGGAGGATCTGCCCGTCGTCGCGGTCATCGACAGCGAGGGCAATAACCTTTATGAAAAGGGCAGGGCGGAGTATTTAAAAACAATTTAATAAAAATTGTTCTTGAAGCGAAGGCTGCAGATATAACAGTCTGCGCTTACATATATTGTTGAATACGATATCACTCCGGACGGGGCGGAATGGCGTCTTCTCGGAAAATCCGACTGGAAATGATCCGGCGGAATCGAAGCCGTGCTTTTTATTACAGCACGGCTTTTGTATGCTTTTCCGAATACCTCCGGCAAGTTAAATATACTTGAAAATTACTTTTACCGTGCTTGACTTTTTGCGGTATTTGGCGTATCATACGCATAAGTGGAATTACAATGGAGTTGTATGTTCATATATGGACATGCAGCCCGAACCGAACTGATTTAGTTTTAAGCGAGGTAAGTATGGAAAAGAAAACTTTGGTCATCGGCGTCATCGGCGCGGACGTTCACGCAGTCGGCAACCAGATCCTGTACCATGCCTTCTCCGACGCGGGCTTCAACGTCGTCAACCTCGGCGTTATGGTCTCCCAGGAGGAGTTCATCAACGCGGCGATCGAAACCAATGCGGACGCGATCCTTGTTTCCTCCCTCTACGGCCAGGGCGAGCTCGACTGCCGCGGTCTTCGCGAAAAGTGCGATGAAGCCGGCCTCGGCGGGATCCTCCTTTACGTCGGCGGAAACATCGTCATCGGCAAGCAGCCCTTCGACGAGGTCGAGAAGCGCTTCAAGGCGATGGGCTTCGACCGCTCCTTCCCGCCGGGAACTCCGCCGGAAGTCGATATTGCGGCGCTGAAGGAAGATCTGCACATTGAGGATTGATGCGCGGGAGAGGTTGAGATGAAGCCTGTTCTTTTGATCGATTTCGGAAGTACATATACGAAAGTCACCGCGGTGGACGTAGACGCTCCGCGGCTTTTGGGAACAGCGAATTCATACACCACCGTTCAGACCGACATCAACGACGGGCTTGCCGATGCTCTCTTGAAATTGGAGCAGACGACCGGTAAGCTCGATTTTTCTGCCCGTTATGCGGCCTCGAGCGCCGCGGGCGGCCTTCGGATGCTGGCGAGCGGCCTTGTTCCGGAGCTCACTGCGGAGGCGGCGAAGACCGCGAGCCTCGGCGCGGGTGCAAAGGTTTTAAAGACCTATGCCTTCAAGCTCACCGAGGACGATGCGGAGGAGATAAAGCGGATCAACCCGGATATCTTCCTTCTCGTGGGCGGCACGGACGGCGGCAACACCGACTGCATCACCTATAATGCAAAGGTGCTTGCGGAGATCGGCGGCAATTACCCGATCATTCTTGCGGGCAACCGCAACGCGGCGAGGACCTGCGAGAGGATCCTCGAGGGCAGGGAAGTGCACATCACCGAAAACGTGATGCCGAAGTTCGGCGTGCTGAACATCGAGCCCGCCCAGAAGGAGATCCGCGAGGTTTTCCTCGGCAATATCGTAAAGGCGAAGGGCCTCACGAAGGCGAGCGAGCTGATCTCCGGCATCATGATGCCGACCCCTTCCGCCGTGCTTGCGGCGATGAAGCTGCTCGCGGAGGGAACGAAGACCCAGCGCGGCATCGGCGACCTCGTCGCCGTTGACGTCGGCGGCGCAACGACGGATATCTATTCCGTCTGCGAAGGCCTGCCGGATGATCCTCGCACTTCATTGAAGGGCCTCCCGGAACCCTATATCAAGCGCACCGTCGAAGGCGATATCGGCATGCGTTACAGCATCCGCGGCATCGTCGACGCTGCCGGGATCGAGAAGATCGCGGAGATCGCGGGCGTTTCCGAGGAGCGCGCGGAGGCGATCATCGATATGTTCGCGAAGAACACCGATATGCTTCCATACGACGAAGAAACGCAGGCCGTTGACGAAGCGCTTGCGAGCATGGCCGTCCGCGTTGCTGTCACGCGCCACGCAGGTCGCCTCGAGGAAGTTTTCGGCATCGGCGGACTGAAGCTCGTTCAGACCGGCAAAAACCTTCTGAACGTTGAAAAATTCATCGTGACCGGCGGCTCGCTGATCCACACCGCGCACACCGGCCGGATCGCATCCTACGGTTTCTATGACGAGGAGGACGAGACCAGCCTCAAGCCGAGGCAGGCGGAAGTCCTCGTCGATCGAAAGTACATAATCGCCGCAATGGGCCTGCTCAGCGAGCATTATCCGGAAGCGGCATTCACCATAATGAAGGAGGAGTTAGTAAAAGATGGCATTAGTTCAAAATAAGCGCATTTCGAATGCGGAATTCAACAGCATCCGCGAGGAAGTCCTCAAGCAGTGGCCCACCGGCGCGGAAGTCGACCTCAAGGAAGCGATCGAGTTCCATAAATCCCTGCCGGATCATAAGATCTTTTCAAAGAAGCTTGTCGACGCAAAGAATAAGGGTATCACCCTGATCCAGCCCCGCGCCGGCGTTGCGCTGATCGATGCGCATATCGAGCTTCTGACCTATCTGCAGGATAAGGGCGAAGCGGATCTGCTGCCCACCACGATCGACAGCTATACCCGCCAGAACCGCTATCAGGAGGCGGAGACCGGTATCCGCGAATCCATGAAGGAGCGCCGCAGCATGCTCAACGGCTTCCCGGCTGTCAACCACGGCGTGCAGGGCTGCCGCAGGCTCATCAACGCCCTCAACACCCCGATCCAGGTCCGCCACGGCACGCCCGACGCAAGGCTCCTCACCGAGATCACCTATGCCGGCGGCTTCACCAGCTACGAGGGCGGCGGCATCTCCTACAACCTTCCCTATGCGAAGAATGTTCCGATGGAGAAGACGATCCGCGACTGGCAGTATGTGGACAGGCTCACCGGAATCTATGAGGAAGCCGGCGTTTCCATCAACCGCGAGCCCTACGGCCCGCTGACCGGCACCCTCGTTCCGCCCTGCATCTCCCACGCCGTCGCGATCATCGAAGCACTCCTTGCCGCCGAGCAGGGCGTCAAGAACATAACCGTCGGCTACGGCCAGTGCGGAAACCTCGTTCAGGACGTCGCGGCGATCCGCGTGCTCGAGGAGCTCACCAACGAATACCTCGAGAACAACGGTTACAAGGACGTTGTCGTCACCACCGTTTTCCATCAGTGGATGGGCGGTTTCCCGCAGGACGAAGCGAAGGCATTCGGCGTCATCAGCTGGGGCAGCGCGACCGCCGCGCTCTCGAAGGCCACCAAGGTCATCGTCAAGACCCCGCATGAGGCCGCAGGCGTTCCGACAATGGAAGCCAACGCGCAGGGCCTCCGCTGCACGAAGCAGGTCATCAGCATGCTTTCCGACCAGGTCTGCACCGCCGCGAACCTCGAGGAGGAGAAGGAAATGATCCGCCGCGAGACCCGCTGCATCGTTGACCGCTGCTTCGAGCTCGGCAACGGCGACATCGCCGAAGGCACAGTCCGCGCTGTCCTCACCGGCGTTCTCGATATCCCGTTCGCGCCTTCCCGCTTCAACGCGGGCAAGATGCTCCCCGCGAGGGACAACGACGGCGCGATCCGTATCCTCGACATGGGCCATCTCCCGTTCACCGAGGATATCAAAGCCTTCCACCGTGCGAAGATCGGCGAGCGCGCCAAAGCGGAAAAGCGCAACGCCTCCTTCCAGATGGTCATCGACGACGTATACGCCATCAGCAAGGGCCGCCTCGTCGGCCGCCCGAAGATCTGATCGGCATTACATAAAAATAAATTTACCGGAAAGGGAATACAAAAATGAAAATTGTTGATTTGATCTGCTCCGCAGGCCGCACCGGCTTCTATTTCGACGATCAGCGCGCCATCAAGTCCGGCGCAAAATCCGACGGCGCCGCTTATTTCGGCGAGACCAAGACCGCGGGCTTCACCTCCGTGCGTATGCCCGGCGAATCCATCTCCGTGATGCTCGTTCTCGAGGACGGCCAGATCGCGATGGGCGACTGCGCTGCCGTTCAGTACAGCGGCTGCGGCGGACGCGATCCGCTGTTCCTTGCGAAGGATTTCATCCCGATCATCGAGAATTACATCAAGCCCGCTCTGATCGGCAAGGAAGCCGATAACTTCCGCGAGCTTGCGAAATACGTCGAGTCCATCACCGTTGAGGGCAAGCGCCTCCACACCGCGATCCGCTACGGCATGACCCAGGCCCTGCTCGACGCCGTCGCGAAGGCGACCCACAGGATGATGTTCGAAGTCGTTGCCGATGAATACGGCTGCACCGTCGAGGATAAGCCCCTCGATATCTTCACTCAGTCCGGCGACGATCGCTACACCAACTCCGATAAGATGATCATCAAGGGCGCTCAGATCCTGCCCCACGCGCTGATCAACAACGTGAAGACCAAGCTCGGCGAGCACGGCGAGCTCCTCCTCGAGTACGTCAAGTGGCTTCGCGACCGCGTTCTTGCGCTGCGCACCAGCGAAGATTATAACCCGATCTTCCATATCGATGTTTACGGCACGATCGGCATCGCTTTCGGCAACGACAACTATAAGGCGATGGCCGATTATATGGCGACCCTCGAAGAGGCCGCAAAGCCCTTCCATCTCCGCATCGAAGGCCCGATGGACGTTGAGGACCGCGAAAAGCAGATGCTCGCTCTGAAGGCGATCACCAAGGAACTCGACGACCGCGGCATCAACGTTGAGATCGTGGCCGACGAATGGTGCAACACCCTTGAGGATATCAAATACTTCGCCGACAATAAGGCGGGCCATATGGTCCAGATCAAGACCCCCGACCTCGGCGGCATCAACAACACGATCGAAGCCGTTCTTTACTGCAAAGAGCGCGGCATCGGCGCTTACCAGGGCGGCACCTGCAACGAGACCGACCGCAGCGCGCAGGTCTGCGTACACTGCGCGATGGCGACCCGTCCCGATCAGATCCTTGCGAAGCCCGGCATGGGCGTTGACGAGGGCTACATGATCGTTTACAACGAGATGCAGCGCATCCTCGCTTACCACGGGGCGAAGCAGGCCAAATAAGCCAAAATAAAACGAACTGCCGACGGAACCGACCGCCGGCAGTTTTTTATTTCAAAGGATCATCTTTTTCTGCGCTTCGTTATAATAACAGCGGTAATACCTGAGGTGATAATAACGAAGATGAGCGCAGCAGTGATTATGACGCGGGGATCGACGGAAGATTTATCCGCGGTGGAAGCTTCTTTCGGCTGCTCCGATGCCGTGGCCTGCGTTGGAAGCGGGAAGGCCGGGGAAGTCGGCGTCAAAGAGACCGCTTCGGTCGGCAGAGTTGTTTCGGATGGAACGGGCGTTTCCGTCGGCGCAGGCGTGGGGTCGATCTGAATATCATATCGAAGCGAAGCTCCGCGCGGATAAAGCACTTCGCCGGTGAATCGATTATCGCTGCCGAGGGCAGGAATATTGACGGGAAGTATTCCGGACGGCGTTTCGCCGGAGCTGAACATCAGGTACACTGCCGCCGGGATATTCGGCCCGTACTGAAGCGATGTGCCGTCTGTTTTGCGCGGGTCTTCATTCATTCCCCTGGAAGAATAAGCAAGCATTATTGCATCGGCGGACCGGAAACGGGCGGCGTCGTATGGCAGAAGAGCGCTCAGAAGGATGACTTTGCCTCCGTTGGAGTGCACGAATGAAATGATCGAATCGATCTTCCTCGCCGTGCTGCCGCGCAAAGCGCTTTCGGACCGCAGTTCCGATATTATGATCACATTATCCGTGCCGCGTAACTCACCGAAAATCGCGTCCAAACTGTTATCGGTGTAATCAAGAACCCGAATTTCCGCTCCTTTGGCAAGCATGCCCTCCGTTCGGATCAGATCGACCGCATACTGCACGGAGAACCTCTCGCTTTCATCCTTTGCGAGAATAACGGTCTTTTCGTTTTCGCGGATCAGGGGAATAAGCTCGTCCTCATTCTTCAAAAGCGTTATGCATTTCTTTGCGATCGCCCATTCGGCCGCATGGTTATCCGTGCTCCCGACAACGGCTGAGGCCGATGCGATGCGGCTTTCGATATTCGAACCGTCATATGGCGCCGTGAGGCCGTGACGCTGCTTGAGGCGAAGGATGCGCGTCACTGCGGCGTCTATTCTGTCCATCGAAAGCTCGCCGTTCTCGGCCATCCAAACGAGCTTTGCGATATAATTCTCAAGCGCCGCGGCGCCGGCTGAACCGATCGGATTCACCGGCATAAGAAGCATATCGACGCCGGCTTCGATCGCGAGCTTTGCGGAGTCATATTTGTCGAAATGCTCGCTGAGCGCGTCCATCGTCATCGAGTCGGTTATCACAACGCCGTCAAAGCCGAGATCGTTTCGAAGGATATCGGTTACGATCGTCTTCGAAAGCGTTGCGGGAAGGCAGACTTCGCGTCCGGTTTTCCTTGAAACATATCTGCCGGTCTCGATATTCGGGAACTGGATGTGCGCGGTCATGATCATCTCCGCGCCTTGTTCGATGCATTCGCCGAAAGGCAGGAGTTCGCAATCCTCGAGCTCGGCATAAGTCTTTTCAATGAGCGGAAGGCCGGTGTGACTGTCCGTCGATGTGTCTCCGTGGCCGGGGAAATGCTTGAGCGATGCAATGGTGCCCGTGCTCATAAGGCCGGAAACAAATTGCCTCCCGCGTTCGCCGGCGATCTCCGCGCTGTCCGAAAACGAGCGAACGCCGATGACCGGATTCGCGGGATTGGAATTCACATCGACTACAGGAGCAAAATCGACGCTTATGCCGAGCGAGTTCAGCTCGCTTCCGATGATTCTCCCGGCGATGAACGCATCACCGGGATCCGGATCCGCTCCGAGCGCCATGTTTCCAGGCATCTGCGTACCATACCCGAGGCGGGTGATCGTTCCGCCCTCCTGATCGGTGCAGATAAGAAGCTGAGGCCGCGAAGAGCCGCCCAAAGCGTTTGCTGTTTGCAGAGAATCGATATAGCGAACGGTCCCTTCAACGCCTTCGCAGTTTTGAGCGAAAAGAATGACTCCGCCGAGGCAGTATTTTTTAATCAAAGAAGCGACGCTCGAAGGAAGAAACTGATTGCCGTCTGCGTCCTGCGCATAGCCGAAGCTCAAAACGAGCATTTGGCAGAGCTTTTCCTCCGTCGACATATTCGAAACCGCTTCTTCGATCGTGTTTTCCGCGGAGGTTTTTGCGGCGCCGGGAAAAAGGCCGACAACGAGCACGGCTGCGATAACTGCGGAAATCACTTTTAAAAAAAACTTATGCATTCTTAAATTATACTACAGCCGCGATTTTTTCTCAAGCTCAGCTCCATCATAAAAATGTACACATTTTCTCTGGATATCGGAGCCGGAATGTGCTATTATGTATTTGTCGGATTTTGTGCCAAAGGAAAGGGGGAAGAGGCTTTGATCGACATAGATGAACTCAAGGAAAAGCTTAAATCGGTCAAGCTCCTTTCCGAAGAGCAGGTCACGGATATCGTGAACGCGGTGATGAATCGGCTGAATCCGGAAGAAAAACCCGCCCGGCAAGCGCATGTCTATACCGATGAGCCGATCGATTTATCGGCACGACCCGAAGGCTTTAACAGGGCGCAAGATGACGACGCTGCGGCGGAGCGGATCGCGGAGATGCGGAAGATCCCTTTCAAACGAGAGAACCGCGGCAAAACGCCGGAGGAGATCTTCTTCCTTCAGGCAAAATCCATGGCGGATTTTGAGGATGATTACACTCCGCCGTATCAGGATCACAATGATCTCCGCCGTCAGGAGCTCGGCCGCTATTTTTACGGATTTCAGTCGATGTCCGTGCGGAATCTGCGGATCTATTATACATGGAGAACGAAGCTGCGCGGCGGCGAGCTTCTCCGAACGACGCTCACGAATGCCTTTATCTACGCAACGGAGCTGATCCACTGCATCGGCTTCGATTCGAAGGAGGAAGCGTACGAAGCGCTCAAATCGTTTGTCGAGGGTTATTCCGCGCTCGACAGCCGGTTTACGAATTTCGGCCGTAAATGGCTGAAGGATTTTGCGATCTTTTATGATCTCCCCGCGGAGCTGGTCGCCGAAAACGGTTCTTCAGCCGACGTTTTGCGCACTCTCGGCGAGCCTTTTGGCGCGGATGATGAAGCGCTTTATGATGCGATCAGGCTCAGTTCTTCCTATAAACCGGAAAATTCGCGCTTCTGCACGGCTTATCCGAAGGACTATATGCACGTCGTCTGCCGTGTTTACAGGGCTCTGATTGCAGACGATGCGGAGGAAGCCTTCCGCCGATATGTCGGAGTCTATACCGAAAATGCATACGATCTTTTCGGAACGGCGATGTTCTGCGCAAGGAACTGCAGCGCTGACCGCGTTTACCGCGCCGACGGCATGACGAAATATGCTTCAAAGGACGGGAAATGGTATGTTGAGCGCCTGACGCGCAGCACGAAGCAAATTTCCGAGCTCGGCAGGCTCCTCAAGAATATCGACCATATGATGCGAAAACGTTGGAAATTCGCATCGAAAATCAAAGCCGACGGGCTGAGCGAATCGATTGCCGCTCTGATAGATGAACAAATAACCGCTTATCTTGCGGAAAAGCGGATCCGAAAACAGCAGTCGATCAAGCTCGATCTCGATAAACTCCCGTCGATCCGAAGCTCCGCGGATGAAACTGCGGAAATGCTGCTGACGGAAGATGAACCCGAAGAAGAGACAGATGCTCCCTTCGAAAAGCCGATGCAGGCAAAGCCCGACGAAGCAACAATACCGGATCAAACACCGGAGGACAATAAAGAACCGGAGCAAAGCGGCCTTCCTGAGCTTACAGAGGCCGAAAAAGCGCTCCTTGTCTGCCTTTTGAACGGCGAGCCGTATGCGGATAAGCTGCGCCTGCTCGGCGTGCTGCCGTCGATCGCGGCGGACAGCCTGAATGAAAAAATGATGGATCTTTTCGGCGACACCGTTGCTGTCGACAACGGAGAGAAGCTCGAACTGATCGAGGACTATATCGAGGATCTGAAAGGAATCGTTGAGAAACTATGAAAGTACCCAAGCGGATCGCATCGGTAATAATAAACGCTTTGAAGGGCGGCGTCGTGCCGCGCATCGGCCTGCCGTATATCACCGTCGGAAGGGAGGCGGAGATCCGCGCGCTCCTTCGGGACGTCGATATCGTTGCGGACGGCGGCGCCTGCTTCCGCTTCATCGTCGGTAAATACGGCAGCGGTAAGAGCTTTTTGCTCCAGACGATCCGCGGCTACGTCATGGACCGCAATTTCGTCGTTGCGGACGCCGACCTTTCGCCGGAGCGCCGTCTCCACGGCACGAAGGGGCAGGGGCTTGCGACCTATAAGGAACTGATCCGCAATATGTCCACGAAGACCAGGCCCGAGGGCGGCGCGCTGACGCTGATCCTCGACCGCTGGATAAGCTCAATCCGCACGGAGGTCGCTCAGGAAACAGGCCTTTCGCCGGATGAGCCGGCATTCCGTGCATCGGTCGAAAAAAAGATCAATTCGATTATCGCCTCCCTCAGCGAAATGGTCCACGGCTTTGATTTCGCAAGGCTTTTGAATGCTTATTATCAGGCAGCTGAGGATGGCGACGATTATAAAAAGAGCCTTGTCGCGAAGTGGTTCCGCGGGGAATACGCGACGAAGGCCGAAGCCAGGGCCGAGCTCGGCGTCAATATCATCATCACGGATGACGACTGGTACGATTATCTGAAGCTGTTCGCCTCGTTCCTGAAGAGGGCTGGCTACAGCGGGCTCATGATCATGATCGACGAGCTCGTCAATATCTATAAGATCCCGAACGCGATCTCCCGTCAGTACAATTACGAAAAGCTTCTGACGATGTATAATGACGCTCTGCAGGGCAAGGCGAGCTATATCGGTATGATCATGGGCGGAACGCCGCAGTGCATCGAGGACACCCGTCGGGGCGTTTTCAGCTATGAAGCGCTGCGCTCGCGCCTTGAAGCGGGCCGGTTCAGCAAACAGAACGAGCTGAACGATATGATGTCGCCGGTTATCCGCCTCACGCCGCTGACGAAGGAAGAAATGCTGATCCTCGTCGAAAAGCTTTCCGCGATCCATGCGGGCCTCTTCGATTACGAGGAACGCATGACGCAGGATGATTTCCTCGATTTCATCCGAATCGAGTATTCGCGGGTCGGCGCAGAAACGCAGATCACCCCGCGCGAGGTCATCAGGGATTTCATAGAGCTGCTTGACCTCGTCTGCCAGAATCCTTCGCTGAGCCCGAAGGAACTGCTGCAAAGCGAGAGCTTCACTTTCGCCGCGCCGGAAGCGGGGGATGCGGACGTACTCTTCGAGGAGTTTGAGATCTGATGGATACTTTTTCGAAATTCGCGCCTTTTATACAGGATTTCATTTACCGCAATGGCTGGGAGAGCCTCCGCGCGATCCAGGTCGCCGCTGCGGACGTGATCTTCAACAGCGATGATAATCTTCTGCTTTCAGCTTCGACTGCATCCGGCAAGACGGAAGCAGCGTTTTTCCCGATCTTGACTGAGTTTTTCGAGGATCCGCCGGCCTCCGTCGGCGCGCTTTATATCGGGCCCTTGAAGGCGCTTATCAACGATCAGTTCGACCGATTGAACGAGCTTTGCGCCGAGGCGGAGATCCCCGTCTGGCACTGGCACGGCGACGTTGCATCATCACACAAATCAAAGCTCATCAAGCACCCTTCCGGAATACTGCAGATCACACCGGAATCGCTCGAAGCACTTCTCCTGCACAAACATTCATACATACCGAAGCTCTTCGGTGATCTTCGCTATATCGTAATCGACGAAGTCCATTCCATAATGCGCGGCGATCGCGGCGGCCAGGCGCTTTGCCTGATCGAGCGGCTTTCGAAGCTCGCCGGTGTCAATCCGAGAAGGATCGGCCTTTCCGCAACGATCGGCGACCTTGAGGCGACGGGGGAGTTCCTTTCCTCCGGTACAGGAAGGAAAACTGCGATCCCGAAGATCGAGGCGAAGGGCATGCGCTGGCGGCTTTCGATGGAGCATTTCTATGTGCAGAACACGCAGGCCGCCGATGACGACGGGCGGAAGGACCCCGCTCCCGTCGAAGGCGCATTGAGCGTTCTTGACGAAAAGAGCGACACGGCGCCGGAAAGCGCGGATCCCGGCATCGGCTATATCTTTGAACACACCCGCAACAAAAAATGCCTCGTTTTCTGCAATTCAAGGGAGGAATGCGAGGCCGTTACGACAACGCTGCGGCATTACTGCGAGGTCAAAAATGAGCCCGACCGCTTTTTGATCCATCACGGCAACCTTTCCGCTTCATACAGAGAAACTGCGGAGGACGCGATGAAGGATGAGGAGCGGCTGATGACGACGGTCACGACCGCAACGCTTGAACTCGGCATCGACATAGGCCGCCTTGAGCGCGCGTTCCAGATCGACGCGCCGTTCACGGTGTCGTCCTTCCTGCAGCGCATGGGCCGCACTGGAAGGCGCGGCGCGCCGCCGGAGATGTGGTTCGTGATGCGTGAGGACATGCCGGAGCCGCGCGCAATGCTGCCGGACACCGTCCCCTGGAAGCTGCTCCAGGGCATCGCGCTCGTACAGCTTTATCTTGAAGAGCGCTATGTCGAGCCGCCGAAGCTCGACCGCCTGCCGTACAGTCTGCTCTATCATCAAACGATGAGCACCCTTGCATCCTGCGGCGAGATGAGCCCGGCGGAGCTTGCTTCGCGCGTGCTTTCGCTGAGCTTTTTCCATAAAATCAGTAAGGATGATTACAGGGCGCTGCTCCGCTATATGCTCGAGATCGACCATATCGAGCGCACCGAAACGGGCGGGCTGATCGTCGGCATCTCCGGCGAAAGGATCGTCAACAGCTTCAAGTTTTACGCGGTATTCCAGGAGAATGTCGAATACACTGTCCGAAGCGAATCAGAGGAGCTCGGAACGATCGTCATGCCGCCGCCCGCCGGCGAAAAGATCGCGATCGCGGGGCACGTCTGGCTTGTTGAGGAGGTCGACCACAAAAGGCACCTTGTTTACTGCACTCTTGTGAAAGGCAAGGTCCCGGCGTATTTCGGCGAATGCCCGGGCGATATCTCAACAAAGGTCCTCGAGAGGATGAAACAAGTACTGACCGAGGAAAAATCCTACCCGTACCTGATGAAAAATGCCGTCGCAAGGCTCGGCCAGGCGCGGCATACCGCCGTCAATTCCCGCGCGGCGTATGATCCGCTGATCTGCCTCGGCGGTGACAGCTGGGCGCTGTTCCCGTGGCTCGGTTCCTATGCATTCCTTGCGCTCGAAAGGCTGATCAAGATCAAATGCGCCGCTTCGCTCGGCCTAAAGGGCATGGATTCCTCCCGCCCGTATTTCATCACCTTCCGCATGAAGGCTTCGAAGGAACAGTTCTTCCGCACCGTCGCCGAAAAAGCTGCGGAGGATTTCGACCCGATCGAGCTCGTTTATGAGGGCGAAGTGCCGGTATTCGAAAAATACGATGAATTCGTGCCGAAGGAACTTGTCAGAAAGGGCTTTGCGTACGGCATACTCGGCATTGACGAGATGAAAAAAAAAGCCGCCGAATGGGCAGCTCTCGCTGAAGCCGAAAATTGATTCATTCGCCGAAAATATCGGCAAGCACCTGCGCGGCGGACATCGAATTATAGCCGTCCGGATCTGATAAAACGCCCGAAAGATCCCAATGGAAAATGCCCGTGCTGCCGGTCCGATCAAAATTCACGTATTGATCATAGGATTTCACTGCGGCGGGATATCGGGAGGCCCAGGCGGGGAAATACTTGTTCTGATAATGCTCGGCAAGGCGGTATGCTTCGCAGTCTTTGCTGTCGCCGTTCGGGTTCAAAGCGCTGAGCTGTACGCCGCCGCCCTTACAGCCGGTGACGCTCTTTGAAGGCGATGAATGGATGATCACGATGCTTCCGTCGCCGCATTTTCCGATGCATATCCAGACATGGCCATTCATGCTGATTATATCGCCGGGGCGAAGATCGCCTGCAAACGAAGCGGAGCTCCAACTGCCGAGGCCGTATTCATTGGCAAAAGCTTTCGCCATTTTGCTTGATTTAATGACGTAGCCGCTGCGGCCCGACGAGGTCTCGAGAGTGTTGTACATCACCCAGCCGACGTAGCCAGAGCAATCGAGCCCGGCATAATAATATTCATTCCAATCTCCGAAAGGATAATAACTCGATTCGGGATGCTGACTGTCTTTATAGAGATAGTCGGCATTTTGGCTTTTGAAGAAATCGGACCATATGCCGCAGACGCCGATACTTGTCGCCTGGACGGAGGAGCCTTCATCCTGCCAGTCCCAACCGCCGCCGTAAACATAAAGAGTGCTGCCGAGAGGCATTAACGAGGTTTTGAGGAAGTTCTTGAGAGTGCGCTTCCCGGGAGTACCGGTGATGACGGGGGAAGCTTCGTTGATAGAAGAAAGCAGCACGGCGGATGTGACTTCACTGCCGTCGACGGTTATGCGGTAGCTGCAGCCTTCCATCAGTTGATTCTGGATCGGGAAGCCTCCCGTATTGCGGATCGAATAAAGCTTTTCCTCCGAACCGACGCGAAAACGATAAACCTTCGCACCGGGCGCCTGAACGGCCGCCGCATTTATGTGTCCATAGCCTTTGATCCCGAGAAAAATGGCTTCGAATTCCGTCGCTTCGAGCTCCGCCGTCGGCGCCTCGGTCGGGTGATCTGTCGGGTGATCGGTCGGATCGGCGGTCGGCTCAACGCTCGGTAAAGCAGTCGGGGTGGGATCGGGATCCGGTGAAAAAGCCGATCCGGTCGCGGGCGCATCGGTTACGATGACCGGAGATGCGGTCGGAGCGGATGAGACGTCCGGCTGATCCGATGCTGGCGTGACAGCTGCATCACCCGATTGCGTATCGTTCACGGGCGTATCTTGAGCGCAGGAAATTAAGGAAACAAAGAGCAGGAGCGACAAAACAAAAAGAAAGAGGTCCCGCAAAAGAAGCCCTTTCCGATTGAATTGATGTTTCCGAAGCTCCATCGTTTTAACAGTGCCGCGCCGAAAAGGCGGACATTCTCCTTTGCTTTTCCTCGATTTGTCATGATACCAAAGTATTCGCTTTTTGTCAACATAAAGCGCCGCCGGAAAGCGGACTGCTATTGACATGAGAGCTCGAAAATATTATACTGATTACAGCAAAAAACAATGAAAGGCAGCCGCTATATGGATGCGATCAAAACCGAAAAACTGAGCAAGTTCTACGGCAAAGCAAGAGGCATTATCGATGTTGATCTTGCAGTCGAAAAAGGCGACTTCTATGGCTTCATCGGCCCAAACGGCGCCGGAAAAACCACGCTGATACGAACGCTGCTCGGACTGATTTCAAAGACTTCCGGCAAGGCTTCCGTGCTTGGCTTCGACTGCGCTGCAAACAAAAACGAAATCCTAGCAAATGTCGGCTATCTTCCCGCCGAAGCTGTTTTCTACAACCGAATGACCGTTGCGGAGCTGATCGCGTTTTCGGCAAAGCTGAGAAGACGCGACTGCAAGAAGGAAGCGGATTCTCTGATCGAAAGGCTTCAGCTCGATCTCGGGAAAAGGATCAATCAGCTGTCGCTCGGAAACAGAAAGAAAGTCGGCATAGTTTGCGCGATGCAGCATAAACCCGAGCTTTATATCCTCGATGAACCGACGAGCGGACTCGATCCCTTGATTCAGCGCGAGGTATTTGAACTGCTTCATGAAAGGAACGAAGAAGGCGCAACGGTTTTCCTTTCAACACATATCCTCTCGGAGGTCGGTCATCACTGCAGGCATGCCGGGATCATCCGCGATGGGAAGCTCCTTTTGAGCGACGCGGTCGAACATATAACCCATACCGGCGCGAAGGTCGTGAAGCTGCGCGGAGTTCGCGATCTGCCGCCGCTCATCGGCGTAAAGAACCTCAAGCAAGAGGGCGGCAATGTAAGCTTTGTATGCACCGACGGCGCAAAAGCGCTGCTGAAGCTCCTTTCTGCAGCGGATTTTGACGATATGACCGTTGCCGATCCGGATATCGAGGAAATACTGATGAGCTATTACGATCAGTTCGATCGAAAGGAGGCGAATTGAAATGACGATTTTTCTGCATGAATTGAAACGCAGCCGCCTTTCGATCCTGATATGGTCCGCCGTTATCGCGTCCATGCTCGCCATCAGCATATTTGTCTATCCGCTGTTGCAGCAAAGCATGGAGGAGCTCAATCAGGCTTTGATGAGCATGGGGGATTTTGCCTCCGCATTTGGAGTCGGAGAACTCGGATTCACCGATTATGTCGGCTATTTTTCGCTTGAATGCGGCGAAGTGCTCGGGATCGGCGGCGCGATATTCGCCGCTCTCTGTGCGATATCCATGCTTTCAAAAGAGGAAAACGACCACACTGCGGAATTCCTGCTGACGCATCCGGTTTCGAGAACAAAGATCGCTGCAGAGAAACTATTGGCTGTTTACGCCCAGATCACCTTGCTCAACGCAGTTTGCTGGATCATTACATTGGTCTGCACTTTGCTGATCGGGCAGCATCCGTCATTCAAAACAATGGCTTTGATACTTATTTCCCTGTATCTGCTTCAGCTTGAGATCGCGTCGCTGAGCTTCGGGATCTCCGCGTTTTTGAAAGGGCGCGGCACCGGCATCGGCATCGGCCTTGCACTGCTGTTCTATTTCCTGAACCTTATTGCGAATATAACCGAAGGCACAAAGTTCCTTCGCTGGTTCACACCGTTCGCATACACGAACGGATCATGGATCGCCGAGCATCAAACGCTTGAATACCGATATCTGATAATCGGCGTTCTGCTTTCAGCAGCCGCATTAATTGCGGGTTTCCTCAAATACAGAAAAAAAGATATTGCCGCATAATGGGGGAGAAACCATATGAAAAAGACATTGATAGTTTTTTATTCGCTCGACGGGAATACGAGAGCGGCTGCCGAAAAGCTTGCAGGTGAGCTTGGCTGCGACTCGGCGGAGATCAAAACCGTCAAGCCGATGCCGAAGAGCACTTTTGCTAAGCTGATCGTCGGCGGAGGTCAGGCGGCATTCAATAAGCTTGTTCCGATCGAGCCTCTCGAATGCGATCCGAAGGAATATGACCTTATCGTCATCGGAACACCGGTCTGGGCCGGGAAATGCAGCGCTCCCGTTCTGAGCTTCATCGAAAACTGCCCGGTGAAGGAAAGGATCGAAGCCGTTTTCACTTCAAGTGCCGGTGGAGACAACGACAAATGCGTCGCCTTATTAAAGAAAAGGATCCCATCGATCGCGTTAAGCTGCGCACTCGGAGATGCCCGCGGAAAACATGCGGGAAAAAATGAGGAGAACCTTGCAGTATTCATAAATGAATTGCGAAAAATAACAGTTGATTAACTGAACTGATTCGAACGGGCCGCCGGTGAAGCAATGCTTCCAAGCGGTCTTGTTTTGATTCGGTGCCATTGTATAAAGTTGACGGACGCACAATATACTTTGGCTCGCACTCGATTTACGATTGAACAAGCGGGGTATGTCTGCTATAATTTAAAGCGCAGTAAAGCGACGGAAGGAGCAATAATATGACAACCATTCGTGAAGGCAACGGCATTATCACAATTTTCGCGGGTTCCGCAAGCAAGCCTTTCGCAACAAAAATGTGCGAATATCTCGGCGTTGATCTCGGCAAATCCACGACGCATATTTTCTCCGAGGGCGGCATTTATGTCCGCGCTGACGAGTCCATCCGTAATAAGGACGTTTATATCGTCCAATCCATCGGCAAAGACCCGAACAACGCTTTCACGGAGCTGATCTTCTGGATCGACGCTTTCAAACGCGCAAGCGCAAATTCCATCACAGCCATCATTCCGTATTTCGGCTATGCAAAGGCAGATAAAAAGGACGAGCCCCGCGTTTCGATCCGCGCAAGGGTCTGCGCAGACTGCATCGAGCTCTGCGGCGTCGACCGCGTGATCTGCATGGATCTCCACGCTCCGCAGGTCCAGGGCTTCTTCTCCAAGCCCGTCGACCACCTCTACGCAAGTCCGCTCCTTTGCGAATACGCAAGGCGCCTCGGAATTGTCGATCAGGATCTCGTCGTTGTTTCTCCGGACGCGGGTTCGGCAAAGCGCGCAAGGGCGTATGCCAACCAGCTCGGCGTCAGCGTCGCGATCGGCGATAAGGTCCGCATCGGCCATGACGAGAACCCCAATGCAATCGAGATCATCGGTGACGTAAAGGGCAAGCGCTGCATGGTCGTCGACGACTTCACCATCAGCGGCAACACCCTCTGCAAGGTCGCATACGGCCTTATGGACAAGGGCGCGAAGGAAGTTTACGCCTTCCTGTCCCATGCGATCGTAAAAGAAGACGCCGTCGCGAGGATCGAAGCGAGCCCGATCAAGATGCTCGTTACGACCGATACCGTCGATAATACCGACGTGCTCAAGGATTCCAAGAAGATCAAGATCGTCTCAGCCGCGCCTCTGTTCGCGGAAGCCGTCCGCACGATCCACGAAAAAGCCGCGATGGCCGATATGTTCGCAAATCTGCCGAAGCGCCTGCTCGATATGAGCTTAGAGAACACCAAATAATTTACCCCCGCACGACGCGGAGCTGAATATGGACGACCTGTTTTCACGGTCAATTCAACAAAATGCGCCCCTTGCCGACAGGATGCGGCCGACGACACTCGATGAGTTCATCGGTCAGGATCACATCGTCGGCAGGGGTTCTTTGCTGCGCCGCGCAATCCAGACCGATTCCCTCCAGAGCTCGATCTTCTGGGGCCCTCCGGGCTGCGGAAAGACGACGCTCGCCGCGATCATCGCCAACACGACCAACAGCAATTTCGTGAAGCTGAACGCCGTCACTACCGGCGTTAAGGAAGTTCGCGAGGTCATTGCAGAGGCTGAACGGAATCTGAAGCTTTACGGACGCCAGACCTTCCTTCTCCTCGATGAATGCCATCGCTGGAGCAAGGCTCAGTCCGATTCTATCCTTCCCGCGCTTGAGAACGGCACGGTCAAATTCATCGGCTCCACAACGGAAAACCCGATGATATCCATGACCGGCGCGATCGTGAGCCGCTGCCGCCTCTTCCAATTCTATCCGCTCAGCGTAGACGACGTCAAAAAAACGATGCGCCGCGCGCTTGAGGACTGCGAAAAGGGCCTCGGCATGTATTCTCCGCTCATCGACGACGATGCGATGGAGCATATCGCCGTCACGGCGAACGGCGATGCGCGCTCCGCCCTGAACGCGCTGGAGCTCGCTGTTCGCACGACGGAGCCGGAGCAGGGGAGAGTGCATATAACGCGCGAGATCGCCGCAGAATCGATCCAGAAGAAGGTCATGAAGTGCGACGAGCAGCAGATGTACGATATGCTCTCCGCATTCTGCAAATCCCTTCGCGGCGGCGACAGCAACGCTGCCCTCGCGTGGTTTGCGCGCCTCATTTACGCCGGACTCGATCCGCGTATCATCTGCCGCCGGATCATCGCGCACGCTTCGGAGGACGTCGGCCTCGCGAACCCCACGGCGATGCAGCAGGCGGTCGCGGCGGCGCAGGCGCTCGAATTAATCGGCATGCCGGAAGCGCGGCTCAGCATCACACAGGCGATAATCTTCGTCTGCGAGAGCCCGAAATCGAATTCGGTCGTGATGGCAATGAACGCCGCCTTTGCGGACGCCGAGAACACGATCGACGAGCCCGTACCGATCCACCTTCGCGATACCTCATTCAAGGGAGCGGATAAGCTCGGCCACGGCGTCGGCTACAAATACCCTCACGATTACCCAAATCACGAAGTCGAGCAGGAGTATATGCCGCCCTCGGTCAAAGGCAAGGTCTATTACGAGCCCTCCGAAATGGGCACGGAAGCCAGGATCCGGGCAAGGCACGAAGCAAGAAAGAATAAATAAAAAACGGTCGGGAGTCCGGCCGTTTTTCAATAATGAAAATTCAGTTTTTCCTGATTATGTCAAGAGTATGATTCGATGCGCCGATAAGATCCTGCCTTTCGCAGGTACTGAAATGGTAGTCGAGCCATTTTTCATAAGTAAAGTCATCCATCCCGTCGATCAACGCTCTCAGATAATGCGCGGCGCCGTCGGACGCGATCAGCTTCAGCCGCGTAACGCCGAAATGAGAATCGAGTTCCGCGATCTCTTCCGTGCGGATCAGCTCGAACACTTCGCTCGGTTCGCTTTTGCAGTGCCAATCCGGTGTCAGAAGATCGCTTTCGATCACATCGTTGAGGAATCCTGCGCCGAAAACATATTGAATGACAGTCGCTTCATTCATGCAGTAAGCGACCATAATGATACCGGCGGGCTTTGTTACGCGCACAGCTTCGGAAAGAGCGGTGAGCTTATCGGCATTGGAATATAGATGATACATCGGGCCGAGGCAGAGCGTAAGATCGAACAGATCGCATTCAAAGCGGGAAAGATCGAGCGCATTACCCTGGGAAACTTCGATATTTTCCGAACCGTCGAGCTTGCTCTTCAGCACGCTTATATTGCGTTCAACGAGCTCAACAGCTGTCACAGCATAACCTTCCTTCGCAAGCGGAACGCTGTAATTGCCTGTCCCGGCTCCGATCTCGATGATGCGCTTGCTGAGGTCGCCGGCAAGGTATTCGTCGATGTACTTCCGCGTGGTCAGGTACTCGATCCGACCGTGCTTTGATGAAAAACGATTGTCTTCATCGTGGGTTTCGTAATAGGTATTTAGGTAGTTCATAAGCTCTCCTTAGCGAATAATAAACGAGGGCGGCGGGATTTGATGACTACAATCCCTGCAAAGTAAAAGAGGATAGGGCGACGGGATTTGTTTTTCGCGCATCGGGTCTTCGTCGCCGCACGCTTCATATCGTTCGCTTTCGCACGAGCGCAGAAGCTTACTCATTCCGCTGCGTCTCCTCTCCGCAAAAGACCACGCTTCGCTACCACTCTTTTGCGGGGGCTCGCTTTGCTCGCTGTTATTGCTCACTTCGCTTCGCAAGCTCCCTGCGGCGAAAAACCCGGCCGCTGAAAAGGCAACACTGTTGCCTTTTCCATAGCGGCTTCAAATCCCTACAACTGATACAAATCAAAGGGGGCATCTGACGATGCCCCCTTTGATTTGGTCGGGGCGACGGGATTTGAACCCACGGCCTTTTGGTCCCGAACCAAACGCGCTACCAAACTGCGCTACGCCCCGATCTGATGGAGCCAATGAAGGGACTCGAACCCTTGACCCGCGCATTACGAATGCGCTGCTCTACCAACTGAGCCACATTGGCTTACACAAGAAGTAATTATAACACAAAGGGATCGCTTTGTCACTACTTTTTTAAAATATATCTGCAAAATCACGAAATAGATTCATGAAGAAGCCTTCGATGGCTGAAAAAGGCTCAATCCTCTTTCTTTGCAATGAGCTCGGCGACCTTTTCAACGGGCAGCACCTTGCCGATGCTGACGAGCTTTCCCTCGACGATCAGCGCCGGGGTGGACATAATGCCCATGCGCATGATCTTCGCAAGGTCGGTTATGACTTCGATTTCCGTATCCGCGATGCCGAGCTGATTTGCGGCTTCAAGCACGTTGTCGCGAAGCTTGGCGCAGTGCGCGCAGGCGCCGATCAGAACCTTGATCCTTGCGCCGCCGACTGCCTGCGGAACGAGCTGAGCTTCCTTTTTGCCGCGTTTTTTAAGGATATCGTTGATTTTGATGTATGCCATAAGAGCTCCTTTCTTATTTGACATATTCGCGGGCGACGTATCTTTCGGCGGTGCAGAGCTTCAAAAGCGCGCCGTAATCCGGAATGAAGCGGAGGGTATCGCCGACCTTATGATCGGGACTGCCGTTCAGATTGACGAGCAGGTGGTCGCTGCTTGCGCCGATGATCTCAACTCCGGGATCGAGGGGCGTGAGGCCGTCCGGATTGACGTCCTGCCTGCCGATCGCGAGGATCCCGCGAAGCATCGGGCCGCGGTCCTCAAAGGTCACTTTTTCACCGAAAGCGTTGAGCCCGCTCGTGCCGATGGGTTTGCTCGGCTTCGGCTGAACTTCGACGAGCTCAGCTTCGAGGATGAAGCAGTCGGTGTGAAGCTCCTTCATCGGAAGACCGGTCTCTGTGTTGTTGCCGAGAACGAAGCTCTCGCCGAGGCGGAGCTGCGTCACGCCGTCGGGGACGCGATGCTCGGTGAGCATCGTCATCATCGATGAATTGCCGCCGGAAACGACGGGGAGGGGGAGAGCGTACTTTTTGCGCAGACGCTCGGCAAATTCAACGAGCCCGCCGACGTTTTCTTCGTCGGGGATGATACCGCCGTAACAGGTCAGGTTGACGCCGACGCCGTAGAATTCGAGCCAGGGTTCGGCGATGATCGATTCCGCCGTTTCGAATATCTTATCCTCATTTTTGAAGAATATGCCTTCCCTGAGGTCGCCCATGTCGATCATCAGAATGATCCTGTGCTTCTTCTGAAGCTTTTCAGCGGCGGAGCCGAGCTTTTTGATCGTTTCGATGCCGCTCTGCATCGAGATATCGGCATAGCGCACGACGTCCTCGGCTTCGCTGCCCATCGCGATGCGAAGAAGCTGCTTCGGCTTGTTCGTTTCGATCATTTTAAGGTTCTGGAGCCTTGAATCGGCAAAACCGTCGGCGTCGCTTGCATCGATCACTGCGCAGATCTCGGGATCGGCGCAGAATACTTTCGTCACAACGGCGACCTTCACACCGATCGCATGGCATTCTTTAGTCAGCCAATCGAGGTTTTCACGGAGTTTTTTAAGATCGATTATCAGTTTCGGATACATTTCAAACCTCCTTGATCCCAAGGCTCTGCTTCATCAGGTCGAGCGCGGCTTCGGGGTAAGTCTTGCTGAGAACGCCCAGCGATGCCATGATATAGTGGTTGTCGAACAGCAGCTTCAGCCTTCCGGGCTTCGGGTAGAGCATCATGCCGTTCTTGTTGCAGTCGGCGATCTTTCTTGCGATCGCTTCGTGATTCGGGAGCCTTGTCAGAGCTCCGCCGGTGCCGATCAGGTATTTGAGGATCGTAAGATCCTTGCCTTCGGCGATCGTCTGCCTGCCGCGGGGGGTGTAGATATAGCGGAAGGCACCGGCATGCCGCTCGACTGCGGTGAGGCCGGCTTCAAGGCAGAGACGCTCCGTCAGAAGGAACTGCTCCGGCGTGTCGGGGATCGGCTTATAATTCGCGAGCATGGCGTCCATATCGATCCCGAGCTCTTCCGCGAGCTTATCCTTCCCGATCATCGCGATCAGGTTCTTTGCGTTGACGAAAAGGCCGAGGTCGCCCTCGACGGTGCGCTTCGCGAAGGGTTCGGGCGTCGTTTGCAGAACGGCGACTTCATCGGAGCCCGCAGTAACGGAATGCACGTCCGTCGTTGCGCCGCCGATATCGATCACGGCAAGATCGCCGAGCTCCGACTGCAGCAGCTGCGATGCTTCCATAACAGCGCCGGGCGTCGGGATGATCTTCCCGTTGACCATGTCGCGGATATGCTCCATTCCGGCCGCCTTGACGATATGCTCCTCGAAAACGCTGTGGATGATCCGCCTCGCGGGCTCGATGTTCAAAAGATCGAGCTTCGGATAGACGTTTTCGGTGATATAGTAGGGTATCCCTGCTTCTGTGAAGATCTTTTCGATGATCCGATGGTTCTGGATATTCCCGCCGTAGATGACTGGCGTCTTCATGCCGGATTCGGCAAGCAGCTTTGCGTTATGGACGGCGGTCTCTCTTTCGCCGTAATCGGTCCCGCCCGCGAGCAGGATCAGATTCGGATCGATTGCCCTGATATCGTCGATATCGAATTCGTTCAGCTTGCCCGCCGTTGCATGCTTGATGATCGCGCCTGCGCCGAGCGCCGCAGCCTGCGCCGCCTTTACGGTCATATCATAGACGAGACCGTGCACGGTCATGCGGAGGCCGCCCGCCGCGCTCGAAGTCGCGAACATCTCGCCGTAATCGATCTTATCGGCGCCGAGATTCGAGGCAAGATCGTTCACAGCCGCTGTGAGGCCGATACGCACGTCGCCTTCGAGCACGCTCGTCGGAGCCTGCCCCTGGCCGATAAAGCGCGGAGAGCCGCTTTTAACGCCGCTGAAGGCGTTTATAAGGGTCGTTGTTGAGCCGATCTCGGCAACCAGAATATCAATAAACATAATTAAAATCTGCGGAACGGGAGCGCTCTTGATTTTTGCGCCCGCCGTTCCGCTTTTGTTCAAAAGAGATTATTTCTTCTCGTTCTTAGCCTTCTCGGCGGCTTCCATCTCCCACCTGCGCTTGATGAGGAAGGTGGCGTTATGGACGCCGTGAGTGCCGCGGCCGAAGCCCTCGTCCGCACCTGCCTTGCGGGCAAGCTCGGGAGTGACCTGGGTGCCTCCGGCGATGAAGATGATCTTGTCACGGATACCCATCTCGCGGGCGATCTGGTCTATCTTCGCGATGTTCTTGTAATGGATATCGTCGTGGCTGATGATCGTCGAAGCCATGATCGCATCGGCATTCAGCTCAACAGCGGCGTTGACGAGCTTCTCGGGCGGGCAGGAGGTGCCGAGGTAATGGACTTCCATGCCGTATTTCTCTATACCGCCGTGCTTGATGTCGATGATCTCACGAAGGCCGACGGAATGCTCATCCTCGCCGACAGTCGCGGCAACGATCTTCATCGGACGGCGCTCGATATCCTTGCGGATAACGTCGTCGGAAAGCACGTCGGGCTCCTTGGGGATCTCGAGCTTGTCGACGTCGATCTCGAACGGGACCTTGCCCTTGACCTCGATACGGGTGCCTTCCTGCGGATGCATGATCTCGCGGGAAATGACTTCGCACTCGGTGAGGTTCATGCGCTTTGCGCATTCGAGCGCGGCAGCTTCGGCGATCTGCTTCGGGGCGGGGAAGAACATCGTCAGCATGACAGTGCCATCGGCGAGCCATTCCATTTCGGGACGGATCTTCTTGCCGCCGGGAGTGAATTCTTTGGTCTCGCTCATGCGGACGTTGACGTTGTCCTGCTCGTCGAGTTCGTCGATGTAAATGATCTTCTCCGGGCATTCGAGCGTGCAGCCGCCGATCAGAGCGGACGGATTGTCCTTATACTCTTCGCCGTACTGGGCAACGTTGTTGTAGCCGTAGTGAGCGGTGACGGGGGCCATGTAGTCATCCGCACGCTTGAAGATGGTGCCGGCGCCGATGCCGCCGTCGATCTTCCTCGCGATGCCGTCGCCGTTGCGCTCCGGGTAGATGCCGCTGTCAACGAACATGCCCTCCTGAACGGCGTTGAAGTAGCCGCCCTGCTCGAGCATCTCCTCCATGAAGAGGATCGCGCGCTCCTTGAGCTCGCGGGCCTTCTCGCGGAGATAGCCGTCCTTCTTGAGCTCGACCATTTCCATCAGGCCGTCGAGACCGACGAGCGTCTGCTTCGCGGTGTCGCAGGCTTCGATGTTGTAGATATGCCAGGGAACGTTGCGGCCTTCGTCGGGCGTGATGGTGGACTGGATATCCGCGCTTGTGAGCTTGGAGATGAACATATTGAGAACGTGGGTGACCGTCGCTTCGCGGGTCGAGGACTCAATGTACTTCGTGTTCATCTGGGCGCGCATGCGGTATTCATGGAACAGATCGCGAAGCGCGACCGCATAGGGAAGGTCCATGTGTACGCAGGGAGCGGGCGTCGCCGTCGGCGGGACGGTCGACAGGCAGATATTCTTCTTGTTGATGCCGACCCTCGCGGAGAAGATCGCATTGATGCCGTGCTGGACCATCAGCTCGGGCATGACCTTCCAGGCCTCGCGGGCGGTCGCGTTGGCGTTATGCGCGCCGTCGATCTGCGCCATGCCGGCCCATGCGATGAGCTTCTTGCTTTCGCAGGCGTCGACGAAGGAGCGGATCATGTTGATGTTCCTGTAAATGACGTTGTACTGCGGATCCTGATGGACGCCGTTGACGCCCTCCTCGGCGAACATGACGGCGATATCGGGGCCGGCAACGCCGGAAACGTAGCTGTGGTAATTGATGGGCCTGCCGACTTCGTCCTCGATCATGTCGAGGGCTTTGCGCTGGGCGCGGACCTGCTTCCTCGTGATCGGGACGCCGCCCATGCCCTGCGGAGTGCCTTCGATCAGGCCGTCGAAATGGCTCTGACCGGCGGTGCGGATGACCATGATATGGTCCGCGCCGTGGTGAGCGGCCATGCGCATGCGGCGGATATCGTCCTCAAAGCGGCCGGAAGCGATCTCTGTGGTGATGACGGGACCGGGCTGTGGGTCGATGTCGCCGAAATAATGGGCGGGGGGAAGGGGAACGGAGCGCTTCAGCGGCTCAGTGCAGTCCTGATATTCAAACGGCCCCATGTGCAGATCCGGAACGGGCTTGCGCCAGGTCCAGCCCCTGCGGCGGGGATGATAATGCTCAAGATCCTTGAGGATCTCCGCAACGTCGATCGGCTTGTTCGGATCAAGTTTATAGTCGCTCATGCTCAGTTACCTCCGTTAAAAAGGCTCTCCGCTTTCTCCCAAAGCTTACCTTCGGAAAGGGCGACGCCGGCGTCGCGCAGCGGCATGTTTTCGGTTTTGGAGAGACGGTAGACGACATGACCTGCGCCGTGGCTGATGATGTCGTGCTTGATGCAGCCTTCGACGATCGCTTTCGCTTCAAGCGAGGAGAAGCCCATGCGGAGAAGCACGGAGCGCTCGACGGCGGGGGAAGTGTACTCGTAACCCATCTCGAGGAGAGGATCGACGAGCTTGTTCGCAAGCTCCCAGAACCTTGCTTCGAGCTGTTCGTCGGTCAGATCGGCAAGGTGGGCTCTGCGTTCCTGAAAATCATCGTTTCTCTTCATATGCTTATTTCCTTTGTAATTATTTTACAGCGAAGCGACAACGCCGCGGACGAATTCCTCGCTCGCGTTGGTTTCTTCCATAAGGAACTTGATGTCCTCATCGGTAAGCTCGTCCTTATGGGTGCCGACGGCCCTCTTGATCCTCGATTTGCGCATATGGTCGAGATCGAGATCGGTGACCTGGATGAGCGAAGGATGCGCAGGAAGGATGATGCTCTTGCCGGGCACTTCGTCCTTCGGATCGCCGAAATGGATGTCGATGCCATTCTTGCGGGCGAAGGAGAGCTGAGGATTGATGTGCTTGCCAGCGCCGGTGTATTCGGTCTCCTGAACGACGATGCACTGATCCTCGTCCATGTCCTGTGCAAGGCGGAAAGCGGCGGCGAGCGAAGTGTTGCCTGCGGGACCCTTCTCAAGGCCTTCGAGGGAGGCGAGGCATTCGGTGATATAGAATACGCTGCCCTGGGTCACGGTCACGTAGCGGTCCATGTAGCGAAGCGGACGCGCCGCGCTCCTCGGAACGTCGGAATGGTCGGGATTGACGGCATAGGGAACGCCGAAACCGGTGTGGCCGGTCGTGAAGCTCTTTTTATTGAACTGGTCGTCGCTCGCCATGTGCAGACCGGAAAGGTTGACGGAAGCAGCGATGACTTTGGCATTGCAGCCCGCTTTGCGCAGACCGCGCGCGGTGCCGGTGAGGTTGCCGCCGCCAGCGTTTGTGCAGACGACAACGTCCGGATCCTTGCCGACCTTCGCACGGAACTGTTCGGCGATCTCGTAGCCGAGGGTCTCGACGCCGGCGATGCCGAAGGGAGTGTAAAGCGAAGCGTTGAAGTAGCCTGTCTCCTCAAGAAGGCGGAGAACGGTGCTGAAGAGCTCCGGACCGACGGTCAGCTGAACGACCTCTGCGCCGAGAGCTTCGCATTTGCGGGCCTTCTCGATGATCTCGGGCTGGCCGACGGCGCGGCTGTCATAGCATTCCTGAACGACGATGCACTTGAGCCCCGCCATGGCGGCGCAGCATGCGACGGCGGCGCCGTAGTTGCCGCTCGTTGCGGTCACAACGCCCTTATAGCCGAGCTTCTTCGCCTGATAGACGCTCGTGCAGGCGCGGCGGGCCTTGAAGCTGCCGCTCGGGTTGGTCGCTTCGTCCTTGATGAAGATGCGCGCGCCTTTGCCGGGCTTTGCGCATTTGCGTGCGAGTGCGGTGAGGTTCTTGAGCTCGATGAGAGGCGTGTTGCCGATCGAGAATAGGGACTGAACGCGCCTGATCTCGTCGATCGTGTAGCCGGTCGCTGCCATCATCGCTTCGTAATCGAAGCCGATGCCGGGCTTTTCGAACTGCTCGAAATCCATACCGACGGCTTCTTTGATGATATCGTTTTTGCGGGCCATAATCGCGGCATAGCTGTTATCCATTATCTGTCACCTCCGAAAGTGATCTCGCGGACCATGTCGCCGATCTTCAGGACTTCGGGAACGAGCACGCCGTAGTTATGAGTGAAATAGGGGGCCTCGTCAACGAGCTTGCCGTTTGCGTGACGGCCGGTCCTCGTTATGACTTCGACCTCGTCGCCGAGGTTCGCATCAGCCTGGAGCCAGCCCTTTACCCACATTTCGAGAGGATGCTTTTTAGTATCCTCGGGCAGGGAATCGGACCTTTCTTCGGGCTTGAGAACGATGCTGTGGATCTGGACCCAATCGCCTTTCTTTGCCATTTCAGTTTCTCCTCCTGCTTTTTGAGCCTCCCCCAAGGCGGGGAAGGCTCAATCATTGCTTATTTTTCGATATAGTCGCGGAAATCGCCCATGATCGCGCGCGGTACGGGCAGATCCAGCATAGTCTTGAGGCCGGGACGCGCGTTGATGACGTGCGGGATCATGTTGACGATCATTGCGATCGTGCCGATGCCGCCGTCGACCTCGGGACGGATGCTCATATTGACTGCCGGAGTGCCTTCGAGGACGATGTAGTCGCCGGTGTGGGTGCCTTCCATCTCGGGCTCGATCTGCTGGGGATGGATCATGTCGATCTTGACTTCGCCGTCAACATAGCCCTGGCCGGTCATATTTACGCCGGCGACGTCGCCCTTCTTCGCAAAGCCGTAGGGGCTCTTGCGGTCGACGGAGGTGACGATGGGCTTCATCTGCTGTTCGAACTTATCGACGTTCCAGCCGAGCGCTTCGGCGATCATGCCGACGGACTCCGCGAAGCCAACGTGGCCCGCGAGGCTGCCGTCCTGAACGCCCTTCTCGAAGGCTTCAACGGTGAGACCGACGCCCTGTTCCTCCATAACGGCGGGGCCGAAGGGGGAGAGGCTGTTGACGCGGCGGCAGGTGACCTTCTGAACGTCGGTCATGCAGCCGGAGAGGCAGATCGCAAGAAGGTCCATCATGAGGCCGGGGTTGATGCCGGTGCCGAGGATGGAAACGCCGTGCGCCTTCGCAAGCTTGTCCATTTCGGCGGCAAGCTCGGGCTCCTGCGCCTTGGGGTAGCTCATCTGCTCCGCGGTGGAGATGACGTTGACGCCCTGCTCGACGATGTACTTGATCTTCGGGAAGGCCTTCTTGGTGAATGAGTCGGTTGCGAGAACGCAGATATCGCAGTTGCCGTCATGGACGACTTCTTCGATCTTCGGGTTGACGAAAACATCCTCACGATCGCCCTGCTCAACGCCGAGAAGATCGAAGATGCTCCTGCCGACGCGGGCAGGATGGATGTCGCAGACGCCGACGATGTCAACGCCCTTCTTGCCGAGAAGAACCTTTGCGATGCCGGAGCCCATTGCGCCGAAGCCCCAAAGTGCGATTTTTACATTTTCCATAAAATATTGCCTCCTGCAAATTATTTTTTCTTTTCGCGACGGGGTCAAAAACCGAACCCGCACATACAAAGTCATTATAGCATACTTTAATAAGAAATGGAAGAGTCAAATCAATAAATCGGCGAAAGAAAAAGGACCCCGAAAACGGGGCCCGTATATTGATTTCGAGCTTTTATTTCCGCATTGCTTCTTCGATCGCAACAGCGGTCGCAACGGTCGCGCCGACCATCGGGTTGTTGCCCATACCGATGAGACCCATCATTTCGACGTGCGCGGGAACGGAGGAGGAGCCTGCGAACTGCGCGTCGGAATGCATACGTCCCATAGTGTCGGTCAGGCCGTAGCTCGCGGGACCTGCGGCCATGTTGTCGGGATG
>DBXK01000012.1:180147-191790 GCA_002309375.1 Christensenella sp. UBA1214
GTTGCCGGTGATGGAAACGTCCACGTCCTCATAACGCATGATCGCAACGCCTTCGTTGACGTCATCCGCGCCGTAGCAGCGGACAGCGCTCCTTTCGCCCTTGCTGAAAGCTTTTTCGTATTTGATTTCGAGCTCGCCGGTGAAACGGTTCAGCTCGGTCTCTACGTAAGTGAAACCGTTAATGCGGGAGATGATGTAAGCCGCGTCCTTTCCGAGACCGTTGAGGATGACCTTCAGCGGCTCCTGACGGACCTTGTTCGCGGTCTTTGCGATGCCGATCGCGCCTTCCGCAGCGGCGAAGCTCTCGTGGCCTGCGAGGAAAGCGAAGCACTTGGTCTCTTCCTTCAGAAGCATTGCGCCGAGGTTGCCGTGGCCGATGCCGACCTTGCGGTGATCCGCAACGGAACCGGGGATGCAGAAGCTCTGCAGGCCCTGGCCGATGTATTCCGCAGCTTTCGCTGCGGTCTTGGCCCTGTGCTTGATCGCGATCGCTGCGCCGACGGTATAAGCCCAAACGGCGTTTTCGAAAGCGATGGGCTGAATGCCCATAACGATGGAGCGAACGTCGATGCCCTTCGCCTCGACCATGTTCTTTGCGTCCTCAAGGCTTGCGATCTTGTGATCGTTGAGAACGTAGTTGATCTTGGTGATCCTTCTTTCGTATCCTTCAAAACTGATGTTCGCCATATTGCACCTCATTCCTTGCGGGGGTCGATAACGCGTGCGGCTTCGCTGAACCTTCCATAGGTCTTGACGAATTTCGCAAAAGCGTCGTTCGGAGTTGCGCCGTCCCTGATCGCTTCCATCATTTTACCGAGGTTCACGAATTCATAGCCGATGATCTCGTCGTTTTCGTCGAGAGCGAGCTTCGTGACATAGCCTTCAGTAAGGTTCAGATAACGGGCGCCCTTTGCGCGGGTCGAGTAGGTGGTGCCGACCATGCTGCAAAGGCCTTTGCCGAGGTCCTCGAGGCCTGCGCCGACGGCAAGACCGCCTTCGGAGAAAGCGCTCTGGCTGCGGCCGTAGACGATCTGGAGGAAGAGCTCGCGCATCGCAGTGTTGATCGCGTCGCAGACGAGGTCGGTATTCAGCGCCTCGAGGATGGTCTTGCCGGGAAGGATCTCGGCCGCCATCGCCGCAGAATGCGTCATGCCGCTGCAGCCGATTACTTCGACGAGGGCCTCTTCGATGACGCCGTCCTTGATATTGAGGCTCAGCTTGCAGGCGCCCTGCTGAGGTGCGCACCAGCCGATGCCGTGGGTGAAACCGTTGATGTCGGAGATCTCTTTGGATTTGACCCATTGTCCTTCTTCGGGGATGGGCGCGGGGTCATGCACTGCGCCTTTGCGGACGAAGCACATATTCTTTACGTCGTTCGTGTACTCCATTGAATATCCTTTCTGTTCGGGCCGAAAATCACTGACCCTGTTCAACACATATTAATAAACTGATTCATTATATCATATTATCGGCGCTTTTCAAGAGGGAAATGCGCAAATAGTAAAAAAATCTAAAAGAAAAGCTCCGCAGAACGGAGCTTTGAAAACAAATCCGAATCAGTCGATGTAGACCCTCGGCACGCGCTTCGAAACGAGGCAGGCGAGCTCATAGTTGATCGTTCCGACGATCTGAGAAACTTCCTCGAGGCTCATGCCGCCCTTGCCGAAAAGGATCGCTTCGTCGCCTGCCTTGACGTCGCCGCCGGTAACGTTCGCCATCGCGACGTCCATGCAGATCCTGCCGATCTGCGGATAGACGGTATTGTTGATCGTGATCCTTGCGTTGTTGGAAAGCCTGCGGTTGTAGCCGTCGGCATAACCCGCGCAGATGACGGCGCTCTTGATCGGGTAAGGCGCGGTGAAAGTGCGGCCGTAACCGACGGTAGCGCCGGCAGGCAGCTCACGGACCTGCGTGACGCGGGATTTGAGCGTCATGACCGGCTCGAGGACGCCGTACTCAACGGGTCTGCTGTTCGGATAGAGGCCGTAAAGGATGATGCCCTCGCGGATGGAATCGAAATGGACGGGGCTCGAAAGAATCGCGGCGGAGTTCGAAACATGGCAGTTCGGGATCCTGATGCCGCGCTCCGCAAGGCCGTTGAAAACGATCGAATAATTGCGGTACTGGAACGAAGTGAATTCGTACTGTGCGGGATCGTCGGCTGCCGCAAAATGCGTGTACATGCCGGTGACCTCAAGGTTGCTCATGTTGCAGATCCTCTCGACGGCGTCGACGGCTTCGCGGTGGTTTGCCTGCGCGAAGATGCCGATTCGGCTCATGCCGGTGTCGATTCCGACGTGGACCATGACGGTCACTCCGAATTCCTTCGCAACCTTGTTCATCGCAACGGCGTGTGCCTCGTCGACGACGGTCTGCTCGAGAGAAAGCTCCGCGATGATGTCGGCATGGACGGGGTCGGTATAGCCGAGGATCAGGATCGGCAGAGTGACGCCGTGCTCACGAAGCTCGATCGCTTCCTGAAGGGTCGCAACGGCGAACATATCCGCTCCGTTATCCTGCAGATAGCGGCCGCACTGCACGGCGCCGTGGCCGTAGGCGTCGGCTTTGATGACGCAGATGACCTTGCGGCCGATATTTCGCTTTGCATATTCGAGATTATGCTTCAGCGCCTTGAGATCGATCTCGACCCAGGTCCTTGCGGTTTTGTCAAGTTCGTACATATTCGTTCCTCCGAAATTAGACGCAAACGGAATGTAATATAAAATACCGGAGGCTCAATGAGCGCCTTCGGTAAAAGCTTCGATGAACAGCCAGGCGGCGATGAGAAGGATTATGCATCCGAGCACGATGCGGATGATCCTGCTGACTTTTTCGTATTTGGGGCTTGCTGTGAGCCTTTGAACGAAGCCCACGCTCGTTCCGGCGGCGACCGAAAGCACGGCATGACCGACGGAGAAGAGCAGGAGCAGCAGGAAGCCGAACATCGGGCTGTGGTTCCCGCTGTTTGCGGCAACGGCCATCAGCGCGATCACGACGGGAAGCGCGCAGTGCGAAGCGAAAACGCCCGCAAGAAGGCCGGCAAGGAATGCGCCGAAGAAACCGCGTGCACGGCTCTTGGCCATGATCGCCGAACCGGAAGGGATGATGTTGATCACGCCCCACATCTGCAGCGCCATCAGAACGAGCAGCACGGCCATCACTATGTGCATCCAGAATTCGGCGCTTTCGAGAAGGCTGCCGATCGCGGAAGCGAGAAGCCCGAATACGCAGAAAACGACCGTTGAACCGAGCGCAAAAACAAGGCTCAGCAGGAATGCGCGCTTCGACGCGGCTTTCTTATCGGTTCCTTCATCGGAAGAACCGGAAACGTAGCCAATGATCAGCGGGATCGTCGAAAGCGAGCAGGGCATGAGCGAAGTGAGAACGCCCGAAACAACGGCGATCACCGGTGCGAGCCAGGGCGATACCGATATGATCTGCGAGAGCTTTTCAAGCAATGCTTCCATTTTGATTCGATAAGTTCAAAAGCCGGATCAGATCTCGTCCGGCGCAAGGTTCTGCTTGCGGTTGAAATCCTTCACGCGCTGATCCTTCGTCAGAAGGCGCTTGCGCATGCGGATGGATTTCGGCGTGACTTCGACGAGCTCGTCGTCGCGGATGAATTCGAGGCACTGTTCAAGGCTGAATTCGAGCGGGGGAGTCAGCCGCAGCGCTTCGTCTGAACCGGAGGCGCGCATATTCGTAACGTGCTTTTTCTTGCAGACATTGACGGTGATATCCTCGTTGCGCGAGCATTCGCCGACGATCTGACCCTCGTAGATCGGGTCGCCGGGGTGGCAGAACATCCTGCCGCGGTCCTGCGTGTTGAAGATGCCGTAGGAATTCGCTTCACCGGTCTCGCTCGCGATCAGGCTTCCGCGGGTACGCTCGGCGATCTCGCCGGTATAAGGTTCATATCCCTTGAAAATATGGCTCATGACGCCGTTGCCGCGGGTATCAGTTAAAAGCTCGCTGCGGTAGCCCATAAGGCCGCGGGCGGGGATATCGAACACGAGGCGGACGCTGCCTTCGTTTTCGTTGATCATGTTGTTCATGACAGCGCGGCGCGCGCCGAGCTTTTCCATGACGGTGCCCATGTATTCGGCGGGGACGTCGACGGTGAGCTCCTCGATCGGCTCGAGCAGATGGCCGTGCTCGTCGCGCTTCATGATGACGCGGGGGCGGGAAACGGAGAATTCATAATCCTGGCGGCGCATCGTTTCGATCAGGATCGAAAGATGCAGTTCGCCGCGCCCGCTGACCTTGAAGGCGTCGGTCGAATCGGTCGTTTCGACGCGCATGGAGACATTGGTTTCAACTTCCTTGAAAAGGCGGTCGCGGAGATTGCGGCTCGTGACGTACTTGCCCTCGCGCCCTGCGAAGGGGCTCGTGTTGACGATGAAGTCCATGCTGACCGTCGGCTCGTCGATATGGACGAAGGGAAGCGGCTCGATGTTCAGCGGATCGCAGACGGTCTCGCCGATGGAGATGCCGGAAATGCCTGCGATGGCGACGATATCGCCCGCTTCGACCGAATCGGCCTCAACGCGCTTGAGCCCTTCGAATTTATAGAGCCTGGAAAGCTTCGATTCCCTCGGTTCGCTGCCCTCGGTACAGACGGCGACGGTGCGGTTCTTCACGGCGACGCCGCGCTCGATGCGGCCGATGCCGATCCTGCCGACGTAATCATCGTAATCGACGGTGGAAATGAGCAGTTGGAACGGGCCCTCCTTATCGCCGGTGGGGCAGGGCACGGAATTGATGATCGTGTCGAAGACGGGCTTCATAGAATTCTCGAGCTTATCGGGCTCGAAGCCGGAGATGCCCTGCTTCGCGGATGCGTAAACGATCGGGAAATCGCACTGCTCGTCGGTCGCGCCGAGCTCGAGGAAAAGATCGAGCGTTTCGGAAACGACCTCGAACGGCCTTGCGCCGGGGCGGTCGATCTTGTTGATCACAACGACGGGGACCTTTCCGAGCTCAAGCGCTTTGCGCAGAACGAAACGTGTCTGAGGCATGCAGCCCTCGAATGCGTCGACGAGCAAAAGCACGCCGTCGACCATCTTCAGGATGCGCTCGACTTCGCCGCCGAAATCGGCATGGCCGGGAGTATCGACGATATTGATGCGGTAACCGTTATAGTTGACCGCGGTATTCTTCGAAAGGATGGTTATGCCGCGCTCGCGTTCGAGGTCGTTGGAGTCCATAACTCGTTCCTGGACCTGCTCATTTGCGCGGAAAACGCCGCTCTGGCGGAGCAGCTGGTCGACAAGGGTGGTTTTGCCGTGGTCGACATGGGCAATGATCGCAATATTGCGGATCTTTTCATTCATAAAATCAAGTACCTTTTCCTTCGGTCGGGGACGGAGCCCCATAGTTTCCACAAAAGCATATTTTAACGCTTTCGTCAAAGATTTTCAAGTATTTTAATCATTTTATATAATTTTCGGATGGAAAAGGGGATGCCGGAAATGATATCCGATCTTCAAATTAAAAAAGGCCTCCGAATAGAGGCCTTTAAAAAAGAGCTGATTATCTGTATGCGCCGATCTGCAGTCCTTTCGGAAGATGGTTCTTGAGGACGCCGTCGGTAAGCTTACCGAATCCGACGGGAAAACCGCAGACGGTGACGGGCAGGTAACGGCCGTTTGACGCGATTTCGCCGGCGTTCAATGTGTTTCCGCCGAGGAATGCTGCGAGCTCGCGGCTTTCCGCTTCAAGATCGAGCGAAGAATGGTATTTGAAGCCGTGCGCCGCCATGAAGAACGAGTGCGAGGGCTTGAGCCTGTTCTTTGCGAATTCGCCGATTTCGACGCCGAAGGAAACGATCGGCAGCTTCATAAGCGCTTCCGGATAATCGAACGGGCAGTACACCGCGCCGGATCTGAAAACGCGGAGTTCGGAAGCATCGGGAACATTGCCTTCGAGCGTGTCCGATAAGAAGCCCGATACAGAGGAAGCTTCCGGCAATGCCATGCTGCGCAGGATCCCGCCTTTTGCGGGAACGGTTTTGGCTTTGAGGTTCGATTCGGCAAAGCCCGGGAAAGATGAGCCTTCGCGAACGAGCCTTGCGACGAAATGCCCTTCGCCGTTTACCTTATGCGGATAAAGCCGTCGGCTGAGCTCGGGACGGAAATCGCCGTGTTCCTTTAAAAAAGCGTCGATGACGCCCTCGTTTTCATCGGGCGAGAAAGTGCAGGTCGAATAGATCAGCTTGCCGCCGGGAGCAACGCAGCGCGCGGCGCTTTCGAGGATCGCGCTTTGGCGCACGGCGCAGGCTTTGACGTGCTCCGGGCTCCATTCGGCGATCGCCTGCGGATCCTTCCGGAACATTCCTTCGCCGGAGCAGGGAGCATCGACGATCACTCGGTCGAAAAAGCAGGGGAGCGCTTCCGCGACGGCATCCGGATGCGCGCAGGTCACAACGGCATTCACGGCGCCGAGCCTTTCGAGATTGCGGGCAAGCTGCTTTGCGCGGTTCGGAACGATCTCGTTTGAAACGAGAAGACCTTTCCCGCAAAGTCTTGCCGCAGCCGCTCCGCTTTTGCCGCCGGGCGCCGCGCAAAGGTCGAGCACCTTCATCCCGGGCTCGATCTTCGCTTCGGCGATCACGCTCATAGCGCTCGGCTCCTGCATATAGAAAAGCCCGGCGATATGATAGGGATGAGTTCCGATATGCTCAGCTTCGCCCGTAACGATAAGACCCTCTTCAAAAGTCCCGGCGGGTTCGGTTTCCCAGGGGCAAAGCGAAAGAAAGCGCTCCTTGCCGACCTTCAGAGTGTTGACCCGAAGACCGCGGACGGCGGGGCGGTCATAGGCGGCGAGAAATTCGCCGTATTCCGCTCCGAGCTGCGCTTTCATTCGCTCCTTGAATTGTTCGGGAAGCTCGATCATTCCTTATCCTTCAACACTTTCTGGGTGCTGTTCTCTGCAAACTGCGTGGTATAGAGGTCGTAATAATAACCCTTGAGCTTCAGCAGTTCCTTATGCGTTCCGGCCTCCGTGATCTTACCGCCGCGGATAACGAGGATCCTGTCGGCGGAACGGATCGTCGAAAGCCTGTGAGCAACGATGAAGCTCGTGCGGTTTTGAAGGACGGTTCCGATCGCGCTCTGGATCAGCGCCTCGGTCTCTGTATCGATGGAGCTCGTCGCTTCATCGAGAACGAAGATGCGCGGATCCGCGAGTATGACGCGGGCGAAGCTTATGAGCTGTTTCTGGCCGGTCGAAAGCCTTGCGCCGCCTTCGCCGACGTCGGTATCATAGCCCTTGTCAAGCGCGGTAATGAATTCATCGGCATGCACGAGCTTCGCGGCGCGGATCACTTCCTCCTCGGTCGCATCCTTGCGGCCGTAGCGGATGTTGTCGCGGATCGTGCCGGAGAAGAGGTGCGGCGACTGGAGCACATAGCCGAGGCGGTCCTGCAGCCAGAGCTGGCTGCGCTGACGGTAATCGACGCCGTCGATCAGGATGCTGCCCTCCGTCGGTTCATAGAAGCGGCAGACAAGATTCACGATCGTGCTCTTTCCGGCGCCGGTCTCGCCGACGAGAGCGATGGTCTCGCCGCTTCGGACCTTGAGATTGAAATCCTTCAGGACGGATTCGCCTTCCTTATAAGCAAAGGAAACGTTTCTGAATTCGACTTCTCCGTCGATATCCTCCCAGTTTTCGCGCTTCGGATCGAAGCAGTCGCCGTATTTCGCAATGATCTCTTCGCTGTCGGTGATATCGCAGGGCGTATCGAGAAGGGAGATGACGCGCTCGGCGCTGGCCTGGGCGCTCTGCATTTCGGCAAATATGCCGGCGAGCTGCTGCATCGGGTCGAAAAGGTTCGTCGAATACGCGATGAAGGAGGAAAGCACGCCGATGGTCATCGTCGTTCCGAAGATCGTCGGAGCGATGACGGTGCGGCCGCCCGCATAAAGCGCGATCGCCGTCGCAACGGAGCCGAGGGTCATGACGATCGGCGTGAACATTGCGGAGAGCACCGCCGCGCGGATGGAGGCTTTCTTCATAGTGCCGGCTTCGGCCTTGAATTCCTCGAAGCTTCTTTCCTCGCGAACGAGGGTTTTCGTCGTCACGGCGCCCATGATGCCTTCATTGAAGGCGCTGGTGATGCGGGAATTCTGCTTGCGCACGATGCGGTGCTGCTTGAGGATCTTCCTCTGGAAATAGACGCTGATCACAGCGAGAGGCGGCAGAACGACGAGAACGAGCAGGCCGAGCTTCCAGTTCATGCCGAGCAGGAAGCAGATGCAGCCGATGATGAAGCCGGAGGACCAGAAGATATCCGTGAGGCTCCAGGCGATCATTTCGGAAAGGCGGGGGATATCGCCGACCATTCGAGCCATGATGTAGCCGACGGCGGTCTTGTCGTAATACGAGAAGGAGAGCTGCTGGAGCTTCCTGAAAGCGTCCTGACGGATATCGTACGCCATTTTCAGCTCGAGCTTGCCGCAGAGCATGATGAATCCGATGACGGAAAGACCCTGAAGCACGATCAGCGCGAGGTAGATAATGCCGAAGGGCAGGATCGCGGAATAGCCGTCTTCGCCCTTTGCGATGATGCTGTCGATCGCGTAACGCGTGAGCTGAGGATAGATGATATCGATCGCCGCACAGAAGAGCATCAGAAGGATCACGCCGATGAAGATGCCCTTATAGCGGAGCGCGTATTTGAGAAGCCGTTTCCAGAGCTTCAGATCGATCTTTTTGCTGAATTCTTCTTCCTGAAGAGCGCTTGTTGTGAGTTCTTCCATTACTCGTTCGCCTCCTTTCCTTCATCCTGCAGGAACTCGTCTTCAAGCAGGTTCTGGATATCTGCGATGCGTTTATACAGGCCGTCCCGATGGATGAGCTCCTCGTGGGTGCCCATCTGGACGAGCCTTCCGCCCTCGAGGACGAGGATCTTATCCGCCCTCGAAAGCGTTGTGATGCGGTGGGAAATGATGAACGTCGTGCAGCCGTCGCGCCGCGCGTGGAGCGCATCGCGGATCGCTGCGTCGGTTTCCGTGTCGACGGCGCTCATCGAGTCGTCGAGGATGATGATCGGAGCCTTCTGCATCAGCATACGGGCGATCGCCACGCGCTGCTTCTGACCGCCGGAAAGGGTGATGCCCTTTTCGCCGACGACGGTGTCATAGCCCTTTTCAAAGCTCATGATGACGTCGTGCACGGAAGCGACGCCCGCCGCCTCGTAAACGTCCTCGACCGGCGCGTCGGGGCGGACGATGCGCACATTCTCCATGATCGTGCGGGAATAAAGGAACGGCTCCTGAAGAACGATGCCGATATTGCGGCGCAGATGGTGGCGCTCGATGTCGTTGATGTTGACTCCGTCGATGAGGATCTCGCCCTCGCGAACGGTATAGAGCCGCTGAAGAAGCTGCACAAGGCTCGATTTGCCGGAGCCGGTGCTGCCGAGGATCGCGATCGTTTCGCCGGGTTTGGCGGTGAAGCTGATATCCTTGAGCACTTCCTGACCGTCTTCATAACCGAAGCCGACGTTCCTGAATTCAACGCCGCCGCGGATCTCCGGAGTGAGCGCCTTGCCGGGCTCCTCTTCAAGAGGCGCTTCGACGATCTCGTTGAGCCTTCCGAGGGAAACGCCGGCTTTTTCAAGGTCGGCGAGGATCCTGCCGAGCTGGCGGACGGGCCAGACGAGCATCGAGGTATAGCTGGAGAAAACGAGCAGTTCGCCGATCGAGATCTCTTTGCGGAGCACGAAGACGATGCTGAAAACGAGGCTGACGCCGATCTGGATATAGCCGAACGAATCCGAGCAGCCCCAGAAATACGCCATTATGTTGTTGAGTTTCAGCGATTTTTTGGAGTAATCGGCGTTCTTTTCGGTAAAGGAGTCCATCTCGGAGCGCTGCTGGCCGAATGCGCGGACAACGCGGATGCCGGAAGCGTTTTCCTGAACAGCCGCGCTGAGAGCGCCCTCCGCTTCGTCGACAAGGGTGAAATTCTTCTTGACGCCCTTACAGTAAATAAACGAAGCGACGGCAAGGAAGGGCATGATCATGACGGAGAGGAGCGCGAGCTTCGCGTTCATCGAAAACATGATCACGGCCGCAACGATGATCATGAAGACCGTGCGGACGATCTCGAGCAGCTGGTTCTGCACGAACCGGCGGATCGTATCGACGTCCGAAGTGCAGCGCTGGATGACGTCGCCGCTCGAGATATGCTTGAAATAATCATAGGGCACGTTCGCAAGATGGTGGTAGAGCTTCGTGCGGAAATTATAGGCCATCAGCTCGGAGCCCTTCGCGACTTCGCTGCGGCGGAGATAGACGGAGAAGGCATTGAGGCCGGTCATCAGCACGAGCGCGATGCCCATGATGTAAAGATGATCGACAAGGAACTGCTTGCCGCCGAGGCCCGCGATGATATTTTCGATCCAGGGCGCGACGACCATGCCGCCCTGATAACCGGTCTCGGCATAGTCGATCAGCACGTAGTCGATCGTGAAGCTCGTGATGAGGGGCACGCAATAAGCGGATACGATCGCCATGAGGATACCGACGATCCCGAGAATGAAGTGCCCGTATGTTCCGCGGAAGGCTTCGCCGAGAAGCCTGCGCTTGCCTGCGCGCCCGGCTTTGAGCTCCGCTTTGGTTCTTTTCTTTTTGATTTCGCTGTTCATAGCAGTATTTCCTCCGGCATAAGCCGACTTTTCGAAGGATGGACAATAAAAAACGAGCCGTAACGCTTCTGCGTGCGGCTCGGTTCATCCTTCGAAAAAGAAAGTCGGGCTCTTAAAAGCCACCTCCGGCCGCACGATGCTCCAAAAGGCATACTGATGCCTTTGCATTGATGCTGACGAGCAGTTCGATGAATTTTACGATCATGCCTATGCGGCCTCCTTTCTTTAAATATCGGTTGCATTATAAACGATTGTATCCGAAATTTCAACACTATTTTGGCAACTTTGGATATATATTGTTTCAAAGAGCCTGTGCGGCTTGACATAATTTTTCGCTTGAATATAATACATATCGGAAATAATAAAAAGCAGCCCGGGCGGCAAACTGCTGATAAAACCCGGCTGCATGAAAACCTAAGGAGGCAGATTTATGAAACTCAGACCTTTGTTTGACAGAGTCGTGATCAAGAGCTGCGAGATGGAAGAGACCACCAAGAGCGGCCTCATCCTCACCGGCAACGCCAAGGAAAAGCCGCAGATGGCGGAAGTCATCGCAGTCGGCCCCGGCGGTCTTGTTGACGGAAAGGAAGTCAAAATGACCGTTAAAGCCGGCGACAAGGTCATCTACTCGAAGTATGCGGGCAACGAAGTCAAGCTCGACGGCGTTGAATACATCATCGTCCGCCAGAACGACATCCTCGCAGTCGTCGAATAAAGCTTGCCGGGAAGGAAACCGGCTGAACATAGAATCGTAAAGGAGTAACAGAGCTATGGCAAAACAGATTAAGCATGGCGAAGAAGCGCGCCGCGCGCTTGAAGCGGGCCTCAATACGCTTGCAAATACCGTTAAGATCACCCTCGGGCCGAAGGGCTGCAACGTCGTTCTCGAAAAGAAATACGGCGCGCCCCTCATCACCAACGACGGCGTGACCATCGCCAAGGAGCTCGAGCTGGAGGCCCCCTTTGAGAACATGGGCGCCTACCTGGTGCGC
>DBXK01000047.1:0-10801 GCA_002309375.1 Christensenella sp. UBA1214
AAGGAGGGATTTGAACCCTCGCGCCCCTTCGCAGAGCCTACTCCCTTAGCAGGGGAGCCCCTTACAGCCACTTGGGTACTTCTCCAATATTTGGCGGAGAGAGAGGGATTCGAACCCCCGGTGCCTTGCGGCATCACTGGTTTTCAAGACCAGCTCCATAAACCACTCGGACATCTCTCCCTGTTGACAACAAGAGCATTATATCAAACCGATAGGTCCTTGTCAAGTTAAAAATCGTTCAAATTCATATACAATGCAAAATAATCGGATTTACATCTTGCATTGCTCCGCTCAAGGTGCTATAATATCAAAACACGGGGATGTGGCTCAGGTGGTTAGCGCGCTTCGCTCACATCGAAGAGGTCGGGGGTTCGAGCCCCTCCATCCCCACCAAATAAAGAGGGTACCCATCGGGTACCCTCTTTATTTGGCCATAGAATCAAAGGGGCTCGAAGCCGCGAAAAGAAAAAGCAACGGTGTTGCTTTTTCCGAAGCCGGTTTCGAGCGGAGCAAAACAGGCCGCGGAATGCACCGAATCGGAGCTCGTCCGCGCGATCTGGTTCGCCTCGATCGATCCTTCGCTGCCGGAAAAGAAACGCTATCCGACCATTGCCCTCGGCTATGTGAAGCCCGGCGGAAGGGTCACGCTCTTCGGGCGGGAGCAGACGGAAAAGAAGGTCCGGCTCGAGAAGAACGACAAGATCATCGTGTTCACGAACCATTGATCCGCGGAAAAAGAAAAAGAAAGAACCTCTTATGCGGATGCGCCATTATGCAGTCCGCAAAAGAGGTTCTTTGTTATTCCGGGCTCAGACTACCGCATAGAACGCGGCGATAAGGTCATCGACCTGGCTGCCGTTCATGCCGGTAAAGGTGATGTACGCCGCATACTTGTCATGGAACTGGAAAACCATTTTCTGAAGGATATCGAATCCGTAGAGCTTGCCGGTCACGGTGATGCAGGCTTTTTCCGCGCCGAGGAAGGTCACCGTCTGGCGCTCGATGGCAAGATCCTCATAGCCTGCCTGCGCGAGCGTGTTCTCGAGGATCGGCATCATAATATCGATGATCTGCTCCTCGGAGAGGTAATCGCCGAACGAAAGCTCGGTATTCTGGAGCGTAATATTGATGTTCCTCATACCGCCGACGGGCTCGAGCGCCGACATGATGGTCGTGGAGGGGCTGTTTTCGAGCAGCTCGGTCACGTCGTCGGAATACAGATATTTCGCCATATTATACGTTGTGGCGATCTCTTCCTGAGTGAGGTAATGCCAGCCTTCGAGGCGGCAGCCGATGCCGAGGAAGCGGCTTTCATAGACGTCGCCGTCGATCGTGCCGAAAAGGTCGTCGCTCGAGATCGCGCCGTCCGAAGGAGCGGTCGGCTCGGGAGTCGGCGCTTCGGTCGGCTCGGGAGTGGGTGCCTCGGTCGGCTCGGGAGTGGGCGCCTCGGTCGGCTCGGGAGTCGGCGCTTCGGTCGGCTCGGCGGTGGGGTCGTTCTTAGTCGAAGCATCGGCATCCTTGCTGCCTGAACCGCATGCGGCGAGGGCAGCGAGCATAAGAAGCGCAAGCGCTGCGCAAATGAACCGTTTCATAAAAACCTCCGTAAACTAATTACCGGTTATTTGTAAAATTCTATCATTTAAGTCCGATAATGTCAAGCTCGTCGTGGTGGGGGAGGTTAAAATTTGACTTACAGTATGTTGAAAAACGTATCAGCGTCTGTTATAATACATTCCGGATTTTGTACCGGCAGGAGGAAAATACCAAACTTTTCCCCGCCGGGAAGATTTAATCGGAGAAACAATGGAAAACGTAATCGAGATCAAAAACCTTTATAAATCGTTCGGGGAAGTGAAGGCCGTCAACGGACTTTCCTTCCGCGTCAAAAAGGGAGAGCTGTTCGCTTTTCTCGGCGTCAACGGCGCGGGGAAATCAACAACTATCTCCGTAATGTGCGGCCAGCTCGCGAAGGATTCGGGCTCCGTCAGCATCTGCGGGCAGGATCCGGATAAAAACATTGCCGCCATAACCGAAAAAGTCGGCGTTGTGTTCCAGAATTCCGCGCTCGACCCGGTGCTGACGGTGCGGGATAATCTCCGCAGCCGCGCCGCGCTCTATGGCATCGCGGGCAAAGCGTTCGAAAAGCGCCTTATGGAGCTTTCGGAGCTGCTCGGCTTTTCGGACCTGCTTTCGAGGACGCTCGGAAAGCTTTCCGGCGGCCAGCGCAGGCGTATCGACATTGCACGCGCGCTGCTGCATGAGCCGGAGATATTGATCCTTGACGAGCCGACCACCGGATTGGATCCGCAAACGCGCAAGCTGCTCTGGAAAGTAGTGAATAAGCTGCGTAAGGAAAGCGGCATGACCGTTTTTCTGACGACGCACTATATGGAGGAAGCGGCGGACGCCGATTATATCGTCATTATCGACAGCGGCATCATCGCGGCGGAGGGCACGCCCCTCGAGCTGAAAAACAAATATGTCGGCGATTACATTACGATCTACGGCGAAAAAACGCTGCCGGAGTTCGGCTATCCCGCGGAGACGATCCGCGACGCCGTTCGCATCCGCGTGCCCGATACCGAAGCCGCAACGAAGCTGATAATCAGCCATCCGGAGCTGTTCAGCGATTATGAGGTCGTCAAGGGCAAGATGGACGACGTTTTCCTTGCCGTGACCGGTAAGGACCTTACGGGAGGCGATGAACAATGACGAAGCTTTTTGAACTTGCGCGCCGCAATCTGAAGGTTTTTTTCAAGGACAAGGGCTATTTCATCTCGTCGCTGATAACGCCGATCATCCTTCTTGTTCTGTATGCGGCCTTCCTTGCGAAGGTTTATAAGGACAGCTTCATGTCGGCGCTTCCGGCGGGTTTTACTGTCGATGAGAAATTGATCAGCGCAACGGTCGCAGGCCAGCTGATCGCTTCCCTGCTCGCAGTGAGCTGCGTAACGGTCTCGTTCTGCGCAAATCTTCTTATGATCACGGACAAGGCGACGGGCTCGATCCGCGATCTGACCGTGACTCCGGTGAAGCGTTCGACTCTTGCGGGGGCGTACTTCATCGCTTCCGCTGCGAGCACGCTGATCGTCACCTTCACAACGCTTGGGCTCAGCCTTGCTTACCTTGCAACGCAGGGCTGGTACATGACCGCCGGCGATGTGGCTCTCGTGGCTCTCGACGTGCTGATACTGACCCTTTTCGGAACGGCGCTGTCGAGCTGCATCCATTTCTTCCTTTCAACGAACGGGCAGGCTTCCGCTGTCGGAACGATCGTCAGCGCCGGTTATGGCTTCGTCTGCGGCGCATATATGCCGATATCGAATTTCGGGGAAGGTCTGCAGAAGGTGCTCAGCTTCCTGCCGGGGACCTACGGCACAGCCCTTTTGAAGAATCACATGATGCGCGGCGTTTTTGATGAAATGCTCAAAACGGGCTTCCCGCAGGAGGTGGTCGACGGGATCAAAGCCTCGATCGACTGCAGTATCAAGTTCTTCGGCCATAATGTTCCGATCCCGATGATGTATGTGATCATCATCGGCGCAGTGATCGCCTTCACGGGGCTGTTTGTGCTTTTCCACGTTTTGTTCAGGAAAAAACGGTAAGAACGGAGGAAACTTATGCCGGGTGAAAAAAGGATCGTCAAACTGACCGTGACCGAAAGCCGCTGCCGCTGCGGATACCACAAAAAGGGCGATACGTTTTTCGTGGAGGATCTTTGCCCTCCGATCTGCCATGAGCTTTGGAATGCGGTCTATCCGTATCTGTTCGCTCTTGAAAACGGCGCGGAGCTTGATCATGGCAGCGCAAGGCTGGCGGAGTTCGACGCACGGTGCCCTGACGGCGGAAGGGTCGTTGTACACGGCGAGATCGCCGATCCGCCGGAAAAGTGCAAAACCGATTGAAGCAATAAAACCGGGGATGGCGATCCATCCCCGGTTTTTTACAGTGTTTGCGGGCTTAAAACACAGAGCGCCTGAAAAAGAAGATCCTGCGCTTTGATCGAATGCATGCTTCAGCGCGGCACAACGCCGAACCGGCGTGCATGTTCCTTGAAGGCAAGGTAGGTCTCCTCGCTCAGGTAATGCTCCATTTTGCAGGCGTCCTCCGCCGCGATCTTTTCGTCAACGCCGAGGTTAACAAGAATGGAGGTCAGCGTCCGGTGACGGTCGTAGATCCGCTCGGCGATCTTTCGGCCCGAGTCGGTGAGCGTAATGGAGCCGTTCGGGTCGATTACGATGTATCCGTTGTCCTCGAGAATGTGCACGGCGCGGCTGACGGAGGGCTTGGAATAACCGAGCTCGTCGCATACGTCGATCGCGCGGACAACGGGCATCCGCTGGGAAAGGATCAGAATGGTCTCGAGATACATTTCGCCGGATTCGAGAAGGGCCATAGATAAACCGCCTTTCGGATTGTTGTCTGCAATTATACAGCAAAAATGCGGAAAATGCAAGGCAAACCTCCGCGCGGAGCCGGGATTTGTCTTTTTGGGAATTATATGTTATACTTTAAACGAAGTCCATCGGGGCGGCATCATAAAAACGAAAGGTCTCAATGCAATGAAGCGTTTTAAACACATTATCGCTCTCGCTTTGGCCGCGGCGCTGCTGCTTTCGTTCGCAGCCTGCGGAAAGGGCGGGGAAAACGGCGGGGAAAACGGCGAAAAAACCGCCGAGCCCGATCAGGGTGCGGTCGTGATCGAGCCCTCAGCTTCGCCGGAGCTCGCCGCAACGAGGTCTCCGGCCGGCACGGACGAGCCCGAGGCGCAGGATCTTTCCGAAGGCATGACCTGCTACAGCGACGCCTTCCAATTCTATTGCGAGATCGCGACGGCGATGGCGTACACGGGCGGGGATTATATCCGCATCAACAACGAGCGCGTCGGCGACGATCCGGACGACCCGAATTACATCGATTTTTCCTATATGCCGTTCGATTCGATCAATATGGCGACGATGCAGTTCATCGGCGACGAAACGACGGAGGAGGAAGTCCGGGAATGCCTTGAATCCTTCGGCTTCCAGGATATCCGCTTCGAAAAGCCCGCGCAGGGGCAGTACAGGATCACCTTCGAAGACGAGGGCGAGGACGGCGTCATTCAGCGCTACGAGAACCTCATGCGCTATGAAAACGGCGCGGTGCGCTTCGAGCTCATCTGCGACGGCGTGACCGTCGATTTCGAGGAGTTCATCTCGATGGGCAACGGCTTGTTCGCGCTGCAGGATATGACCAACCGGGCCATCGTGTGCTACAGGGACGGCACGCTGGTCAGCATGCGTCATTCCACCCTCCGCAGCGAGTTCGATTTCGATACGAACAGGCTCACCTCCTGGTCGAAGCATTACGACGCCTCCGCCGATTCGATCTGGGGCAGGACCGATCTCGACACCGACTGGGTCGATGAAAGAAACGCGGCCGGGGACGTCTACCTGATCTTCGATTACGCGGACACGATCATGCATATCACCGGCTTCCGGATCATCGGTTTCGGCGAGGACGCGGTCTTTGAGCCGCGCGAGCCGATCGAGATCAGCAAATAAAGCGGATCCGGGAATCAACGAAAAAAGAGCGCAGCCCAAACTGCGCTCTTTGCTGTATTCGCATCAGCGTCAGAAGCCTCTTTGCGCTATAAACAATCCGACGGAAAGAAACACAACGACAAGCGCGCGAAGCAGATGCGGGAAGGGCTTGATATCATAATTCTGCATTTCCGGAATAAACGCCGCAAACCATGTCATAACAAAGAAAAGGGCTGCGGGTATCGCTGCGTACGGCCAGAGGACGAATTTCAGAAATATGGATGCGATTATGCCGAGACTGCCGAAGATCATCAATAAGGGCATCCTTGAATCGGGATACCTTTCGTGAAGCCTGGATGCGAAGATGAGATGGATCCAGGCATACAGCGCCGATGCGATGCAGATAACGAGAAAGAATATTATCATGGCTGCTCTGCGAAAAAAGGATCGCCCCGCTTCCGCAGGGCGATCTTTCGATTACAGGTCATAATACTGTTCGAATTCGGCGGGATGCGGGATCTTGTTGATCCTTGCCGCTTCCTTGCGCTTGCGGTCGATCCAGATCTTGATCAGCCTCTCCGGGAACACGCCGCCGCGGGTGAGGTATTCATGATCCGCCTCGAGCGCGTCGAGCGCCTCGTCGAGGGTGGTGGGAAGGCTGTCGATCTTCTTCTTTTCCTCCTCGGGGAGATCGAAGAGGTTGAAGTCATAGGGCCCCCAGCCGCAGACGGAGGGATCGATCTCGTTCATCACGCCGTCGAGACCCGCCATGAGGATCGCCGCGTAGGCGTAGTAGGGATTGCAGGTCGCGTCGGGGTTCCTGAGCTCGAAGCGCTTCGCCATCGGGCTCTTTGCGTAGGCGGGGATGCGGATGACGGCGCTGCGGTTCGCGGTCGCATAGCCGATCGTCACGGGCGCTTCAAAGCCGGGAACGAGGCGCTTGAAGCTGTTCGTGGAGGGGTTGGTGATGCCGCAGAGGGACTTCGCGTGCTTGAGAAGGCCGCCCATGAAGTTGTGGGCAAGCTTGGACAGCTGCGCATAGCCGTTCTCGTCGTAGAAGAGGGGCTTGCCGTCCTTGGTGAGGAGCATATGTACGTGCATGCCGTTGCCCGCTTCGCCAAAGAGGGGCTTGGGCATGAAGGTCGCGGTGCAGCCCGCCTGCATAGCGGCGTTGCGGATGATATGCTTGGTGACCATCGTGTTGTCCGCCATGGTCACGATATCGCCAAGCTCGACTTCGATCTCGAGCTGGCCGGGACCGCCGACCTCGTGATGATGATACTTGACCTTGACGCCCCAATCCTCCATCAGCAGGCACATCTGGCTGCGCAGATCGTAGTAGCGATCCTGCGGAACTTCCATGTGGTAGCCGCCGTGATGACGGTTGGAGAAGCCGTCGCCGGTATTCTCGGTGTTCCATTCGGCCTCGTCGGTGTCGATCTCGCAGGTCACGCGCTCCGGGCGGGTGATGAAGCGGACGTCGTCGAACACGTTGAATTCGAACTCGGGCCCGATGATCATGTTGTCGGCAATGCCGGTCTCCTTCATGTATTCGACCGCGCGCTTGACGACGTTGCGGGGATACTGATCGAAGGGACGGTTCTCGGGGCGGGCGATGATCATCGCGTCGCCGCTCATGGTAAGAGTCGGGACCTCGGAGAAGGGATCGACAGCGGCGGTCGAAAGATCCGGGATAAAGACCATGTCGCTGTTCTCGACCGGCGCGTAGCCGTAGTTGGAGCCGTCGAAGCCGATGCCGTACTTCATCGTGTCCTCGTTGAAGCGCTCGGCGGGGATGGTGATATGGCGCCAGCGGCCGTCGATGTCGGTCATTTTGAAATCGACCATTTCGATATCGTTGTCGTTAATGAATTCTTTCGCCTGTTCGATAGTGGAAAACAGCATAGCAGCCTCCTGAAAATTTGTTTTATCGTTGATTTTTTCGGTAAAATCATTATAAAACCCGCTGCCTACATTCTTGCATATTCTTTGATGGAAGTCAAGCGAAAACGGATATATATTTAAATTCCCGGTCCGCGGGAAAAAGTATCAAAACCAAATGTCATTATTCCGCAGATCGGGATCAGGAATATAAAAAAGCCGGGCCGCGGGGCCCGGCTTCCGGTTGTTCAATGAAGGGATCAGGCTTCCTTCTTGCCTTCGAGCCACTTGTAGATGATGGCTGCGATCGCGGCGCCGACAAGGGGACCGACGATGAAGACCCAGAGGGAACCCATGGGAGCGGCATTACCGCGGATCATGGCGATGAGGGCGGGACCGAAGCTCCTCGCGGGGTTGACGGAAGTGCCGGTGAGGCCGATGCCGAAGATATGCACGAAGGTCAGCGTGAGGCCGATGATGAGGCCGCCGAAGGAGCCGTGGGGATGCTTCTTGGAGGTGACGCCGAGGATCGTGAAGACGAAGATCGCGGTCAGGATGATCTCAACGAGCAGACCCGCAACAACGCTGCCGTTCACGCCGGCAAGGCCGTTGGTGCCGAGGGCGAGCGTGCCGGTCATGTCCTTAACGTTTCCAAGGTGGAAAACGAGGGAGAGCGCTGCGGAACCGGCGGTTGCGCCGATGCACTGGGAGATCACGTAGCCGATAAATTCCTTGAAGGACATGCCGCCGTTGATCAGAACGCCGAGGGAGACCGCGGGGTTGATATGGCAGCCGGAGATGTTGCCGACGCAGTACGCCATCGCAACGATGGTGAGACCGAACGCGAGAGCAGTCATCAGATAGCCGGCGCCGCCGAAGGGCGTTTTTGCAGGATCGCAGCCGAGGAGCATCGCGGTGCCGCAGCCCATGAATACGAGCACAGCGGTGCCGATGAATTCGGCAAAGTACTTTTTGAATGAGTTCATATGAAACCTCCTCATTTATTCCGGGCGGCGCCGAAAGCCCGGTTTCGCCCTATTGTGAGTATTATATCATATCGGCAGGCCGATTTCAACCATTATTTGGAAAGATCGGGAATGTTCGGCGGCCCGGCTCTCATCCGCGGTGGCTTTCGAACCAGCCGATGATCTCGTTGAGCCTCTTCAGCCTGTGCGTCGGCTTGCCGCTGCGGGAAAGCTCATGGTTCTCGCCGCGGAAGCAGACCATCTTCGCTTCCACGCCGTGCGCTATCAGCGAAGTGAACATCTGGTAGCCCTGGTCGATCGGGCAGCGGTAATCCTCGAAGGAATGGATGAACAGCGTCGGCGTCTTCGCGCGGTCGGCGTATTTCATCGGGCAGCGGTCCCAAAGCTCTTCCGGGGAGGTCCAAGGGTCCGCCGCGTTCTGGTCGGGAACGAAGTCCACGCCGATATCGGAAACGCCGTAGAAGGAGAACCAGTTGCTGATCGAGCGCTGGGAAGCGACGGCGCGGAAGCGGTCGGTATGGCCGACGATCCAGTTCGTCATGAAGCCGCCGTAGGAGCCACCGGTCTCGAAAAGATTGTTTTTGTCCATATCGGGATAAGCCTCGAGCGCGGCGTCGGCGAAGGCCATGAGGTCGTCGTAATCGACAGTGCCGTATTTGCCGAGGATATTCATGAAATCACCCCTGCCGTCCGAGCCGGTCGGGTTGCAGAAGATCACGAAATAGCCCTTTCCGGCCCACATCTGCATCTCATGGTAGAAAATACTGCCGTAGACCGTCTTCGGCCCGCCGTGAATGTCGAAAATGACCGGGTATTTTTTGCCCGGTTCATAGCCGAAGGGCCTGATAACAAAGCCGTGGATCTCAATGCCGTCCCGCGTGAAATCGAGCCTTTCGGGCGTGCCGACGTATTTCCCGGCAAGCGCCGCGTCGTTGAAGCGCGTCAGCCGCTTTCCCCGGCCGTCGTAGAGCTCCTGCGGGCGGTCGCCGCGGAAGGCGGAGATCAGAATTTTCCCGTCGCAGACGTCGAAATCGTCGACGGAGCCTTCCCAGTCGGTCAGGGCGGTGATAACGCCGTCTTCGAGCTTGAAGAGCTCCGCCGCGTCGAAGCGGGTGGAGATGAAGTAAAGCGCATCGCCGACGGCCTTGACGTCGCGGCAGGTANNCGCCGCCGTAGCGGACGTCGCTGCCGACGGAGGAACCGATCGACTCGCCGTGCCGCGCGATCAGCTTCGGCTCCTTTGCATCATAGCCGAGCGCGTAAAAATCGCCGTCGGTGTTGAGGCCGTTGTGCCCGTCCCGGATCACGACGTAAACGAAGCTTTCCGCCGGCTCCGCGAAGGAGATATCGAAATCCCTGCGGCTTTCGAGCAGCCTTTCCTCCGCCCATTCGCCGATCTTCATGCGGCAGAGCGTGCCGGAAGCGGTGAGCGGGAGCCTCGGCAGGACGGGATGGCTCATGTAATAGACGTATTGCTTATCCGGCGTGAGCTTCGCGCCGCGCACGCTCGTGTTGAGCGCGCTCAGGCGGCGCAGCTTCTTCCTTTTCGCATCGTAAAGATAGAGCGAGCTGTAGGCGCCCTTCGTGTAGGTCGTGCCGTTCCACCACCAGGGGACCTGGCGGATCTCCTCGAAATCCTTGTTTTCGAGAACGTGCTTCTGATAGGCGGCAAGGTATTTTTTGCCGCCCTCATGGAGCTTCTCGAAGCCCGGCATCGTGACGCCGGAAAGCAGCAGATCGCCGCCGGGCAGCGGGATCACCTCGTTCACGGGGATGGGGAAGGCGTATGCGAGCTCCGCCTCGCCGCCGTCAAGCGAAATACGGTAGAAACGGCTCGTGAGGTCGGGCTTCTTTTCGTCCTTTTCGCCCTCCTCGCGCATGCCGGGGAAGAGAAGGGTCTGCTCATCGAGGAAAATGAAGCTCCGCTCCCTGCCGCCGCCGGTGAGCTTTTTCGCTTTGCCGTCCTTCAGGGAATAAATATAGGAAAGATAAGTGTTCTTCGCCTTGTCGGCCTTCGTAAAAACGAAGCAGGCGCTTTTGCCCTCCGGCGAAAACGCGATATCCGAAACGGAACCGATCGTGCAAAAATCTTCTGCTGTGATTGCTTTCATAAGCTGCCTCCGGGTCTTTGTTTTGAGCTAATTGTACTATCCGGTATATCTTTTGTCAACGCCTTTCCCCAAAGCGGGGCCGCCGCCGCTCCGCCCGCAAAACGCCGCCGGAAGCAGGCGCGATTTCATGAAAATATATCTGCATTTAAAGCAAATTGGGGGTTGACATCGCGAAAAAAATCGCTATAATAGTCTATGCGCTTTGAGAGAGCGTTCGCGATACGGAGCCCCACCGCGAGTGATGAGCGTTAGCAAAGTGGTTCCGATATATATGCACCTTTAGCTCAGTTGGTAGAGCACC
>DBXK01000047.1:10839-24325 GCA_002309375.1 Christensenella sp. UBA1214
ATATTCGCCTTCGGCGAGTTATATCGCCGCGCAGCTGGCTCGGCGACGGCGACCCGCCGATCGGCGGGAAATGACCGAAGAAATTTCATCCCAAAGCAAATAAAAAACGACTGAATGAAGGAGAATTCGAGTATGGATCCGATCAAAAAACTTGCGGTCTTTGCGCTGATCCTGATCATGACCGCGCTGCCGCTTGCCTGCGGGCGTGATAATCCGCCGGATCCGGGAACGCCGGAGCCGGAGAAGCTGAACGGAACGTTCGAATCGGAATACGGAACGCTGACCTTCAACGGCGACGGGCGGAGCATTTCCTTCGACCTCGCCGACGATTTCGCGGAAGCGATCGGCCTTCCGCAGAGCAGCGGGGAAGGGACCTATGTTTTCATCTTCGGCCACGGGGAATGGCGCTATGATGCTGCGGAGACCTTCCGCATCATGGTAGGGGACAAGACCGCTTCGATGCGGAATATCGTCGGCGTTACGAGTTCCGACCGGATCGGCATCGCCTCGCCGTGGGACGCCGGCCAAGACATAACCTTTTTGAAAAAGATCGGCAGCGCCGAGCAAACGATCGGAGGAAACAATGACTGATTTTCTGAAGCTTCTGGACGCCCAAATGGAAAGGCCGCTGCCCTATGGCGCCTTCCACCTTGCCGCCTTCGCGGCGGTGATAATTGCGGCCGTGCTCCTTTCGGTTTTCGGAAAGAACGCGAAGGACAGGACCTTCCGCAGGATCTGCTTCGTTTTCTGGCTCATCCTCATCCTTTTCGAGACCTATAAGCAGATCAATTTCTCCTTTAACTACGATGAAACAAGGACCTGGTGGGATTACCAGTGGTATGCCTTCCCGTTCCAGATGTGCTCCGCGCCGATCTATATCCTGCCCTTCATCTTCCTTTCGAAGCCGGAAAGCGCCGTGCGCAGAGCGACGGTCTCGTTCATGGCGTTCTATATCCTTTTCGCGGGGACCGCGGTCATGTTCTACCCGGGGGACGTTTTCATCGAAACGATCGGCATAAATATCCAAACGATGGTCTGGCACGGCTCGCAGGTCATCCTCGGCGTGTACTTCATCGTCTATTACCGCAGGTCGATCAGCCTCAGGTTCTTCGCCAAGGCGATCCCGGTTTTCCTGATCATGGTCGCCGCCGCGACGGCGCTCAACCTGATCATCCCGAATTTCACGGACGAGACCTTCAATATGTTCTATATCTCGCCGAAATTCCCGAGCACGCTGCCGGTGCTGAGCTCCTTCTACACCGGCCCGGAGAATCCGCCGATGCCGTGGGCCGCGTTCCTTGCGCTCTATCTCGTCGGCTATACCCTCGCGGCGTTCATCATCTTCCTGATCGGGAAGGGGATGATCCTTCTCTGCTCACGCGCGGGAAAGCAGCGCGGCGAAAAAAAGACCGCCTGATCCGCCGATAAGGAACCGAACAGCAAACAAGCCCCGGGAAGTCCCCGGGGCTTTTTAGATGCAAACAGGTTTTTTATTTCGCGGCTTTTTTATTGAGCCAGGCGAGGATATCGTTCATGACCTCTTCGCGGTTGAGCTCGTTCAAAAGCTCGTGGCGGCAGTCGGGGTAGAGCTTGAGCGTAACGTCCGTCATGCCCGCCTCCTTGAAGGCCTCATACGCCTTCTTCACGCCCTTGCCGTTCTCGCCGACGGGATCCTTATCGCCCGCGATGAAGAAGACCGGCAGATCCTTGCGCATCTCGGCAATGTTCTTCTTTTTGCCGATGAAGGCGATGCCGCCCATCATGTCGCGGAAGAGCCCCGCCGAGGGCACGAAGCCGCAGAGAGGATCGTCGATGTATTTGTCGACGTTCGCTTCGTCGCGGCTGAGCCAGTCGCAGGGGGTGCGGACGGTCTCGAAGCCGGCGTTGTATTTGCCGAAGGCGGTCTTGTTGAGCATATCGGATTTATGCTTCGCGCCCTTGACGCCGCAGATCATCTTCGCCATGGTCTTGCCCGCTCCGACGAGGGCGGCGGACTGCTGGCCGGTTCCGCAGATGATCGCGCCGGGGAGCCGCTGCGGATGGCGGATGATATAGGTCCTTGCGAGGAAGGAGCCCATGCTGTGGCCGAAGAGGAAATAGGGGACGCCCGGATGATCCTTGGCAAGCAGCGCACGAAGCTTTTCCATATCGCGCACAACGAGATCCCAACCGTCCTTTTCGGCGAAGAAGCCGAGCTCGGATTCGTCGGTGATGCTCTTGCCGTGGCCGAGGTGGTCGTTTGCGGCGGCAACGAAGCCGTTTTCCGCAAGAAATTCCATGAAGGCGTCATAGCGCTCGCAGTGCTCGGCAACGCCGTGGGCGATCTGCACAACGCCGCGCGGCGCCGTGTCGGGCTCGAACTTGCGGACGCGGATATTCGTCTTCCCGTTGGAGGAAAGGAACGTGAATTCTTTGAACTGTGGCATAACCGGACCTCCGATCCAAAATATCGTCGCTTTGATTTTAAAATTTTTTCGGGAAATAGTCAATACTTTATGCCGCAAACGGTTGAAAAAATCCGTCAATGTGATAGAATAAAACAAATGACCGACAGGAGGCCGTTCAATGAGCGAAAAGAAATACGTCATTGCGATGGATCAGGGCACGACGAGCTCGCGAGCCATCCTTTTCAATAAAGCGGGCGAGATAATCAGCGTCGTTCAGCGCGAATACCGCCAGATCTATCCGCAGCCCGGCTGGGTGGAGCATGATCCGATGGATATCTGGTCGACCCAGATGGGCGTGACGATGGAGGCGATGCAGAAGGTCGACGCGAAGCCGGAGGAGATCGCCGCGATCGGCATCACGAACCAGCGCGAAACGACCGTCGTCTGGGACGCCGCGAGCGGCCGCCCCGTCTATAACGCGATCGTCTGGCAGTGCCGCCGCACGGCCGGCATCATCGACAAAATGAAGGCCGAGGGTTGGGAGGAGAAGATCCGCCGGAAGACCGGCCTCATCCCGGACGCCTATTTTTCCGCAAGCAAGATCGCCTGGATCCTCGATAATGTCCCCGGCGTGCGCGAGAGGGCGGAGCGCGGCGAGCTGCGCTTCGGAACGGTCGATTCCTGGCTGATCTGGAACCTGACCGACGGGAAGGTCCATGCCACCGACCGCACCAACGCCTCCCGCACGATGCTTTTCGATATCCACAAGCTTGAGTGGGACGACGAGATCCTCGATTATTTCCGCATCCCGCGCTCGATGCTGCCGGAGGTGCTCCCTTCGAGCCATATGTTCGGCTGCACCTCCCGCTTCGGCGGCGAGATCCCGATCGCGGGCGCGGCGGGCGACCAGCAGGCGGCGCTCTTCGGCCAGTGCGGCTTCGGCGCGGGCGAGGTGAAGAGCACCTACGGCACCGGCGGATTTATGCTGATGAACACGGGGCGCGACGCGATCCTTTCGAACCAGGGCCTTCTCACGACGATCGCCGCTTCCGCGGGGGATGAGGTCCAATACGCCCTCGAGGGCAGCGTCTTCATAGCCGGCGCCGCGATCCAGTGGCTCCGCGACGAGATGCGGATGCTGAAATCAAGCCCCCAGAGCGAGGAATACTGCCGCAACGTCCCGGATTCGAACGGCATGTACATCGTTCCGGCGTTCTCCGGCATGGGCGCTCCCTATTGGCAGCAGTACGCAAGGGGCATGATCGTCGGCCTGACCCGCGGCGTTTCGAAGGATCATTTCATCCGAGCAACGGTCGAATCCCTCGCATACCAGACGAACGACCTGCTCCGCGTGATGACCGATGAAGCCGGCCTCACGCTCACGAGCCTCAAGGTCGACGGCGGCGCGAGCGCGAACGATTTTCTGATGCAGTTCCAGGCCGATATCTCGAACGTCACGATCACCCGCCCGAAGTGCATCGAAACCACGGCCCTCGGCGCGGCGTATCTTGCGGGCCTCGCCGTCGGATACTGGAAGGATACTGCGGAGGTCAGCGCGAACTGGCAGTGCGGCCGCGTATTCATCCCCGCGATCGACGAAAAAAAGCGTAAAAAGCTGCTCTCCGGCTGGAAAAAGGCCGTTGACTGCGCGATCTATTGGGCAAAGGAAGAGGAGAACGACGATGAATGAATATGATGTGCTCGTGATCGGCGCCGGCGTCACCGGTTCCGCGATCGCGAGGGAACTTTCGAAATATGAACTGAAGGTCTGCGTGCTCGAAAAGGATGAGGACGTCTGCTCCGGCACCTCGAAGGCCAATTCCGGCATCGTCCACGGCGGCTTCGATCCCGCCGTCGGTTCCGTGATGGCGAAGATGAACATCCGCGGCGCGGAGCTGATCCGCGAGCTTTCGAAAACGCTCGATTTCCCGTATAAGCAGAACGGCTCCATCGTGCTCTGCTTCGATGAGAAGGACAGGCACGTTCTCGAAACGCTCTATGAGCGCGGCGTAAAGAACGGCGTGAAGGAGATGCGGATCATCTCCGGCGACGAAGCCCGCGCCATCGAGCCCGCGATCACGCCGGAAGCCGTGGCCGCGCTGTATGTGCCGACCGCCGGCATCGTCTGTCCCTTCGGCCTCACGATCGCCCTTGCGGAAAACGCCGCCGACAACGGCGCGAAATTCCGCTTCCTGACCGCAGTTGAAACCGTTGAAAAGGCGGCGGAGGGCTACGAGGTCAAAACCGATAAGGGCGTTTTCAAAGCGAAATACGTCGTCAACGCCGCGGGCGTCTACGCCGATAAATTCCATAATATGGTCTCCGAAAGAAAGCTTTCGATCACTCCCCGCCGCGGCGAGTATGTGCTGATGGATAAGGAGGTCGGCGATCTCGTTTCGCATACGATCTTCCAGCTCCCCGGCAAGGGCGGCAAGGGCGTGCTCGTCACCCCGACCGTGCACGGCAACCTGCTCGTGGGCCCGAACGCCTTCGACCTTCCCGATAAGGAAGCGACCGAAACCACGCCCGAGGGCACGGACGAGATCAAGGCGAAGGCCCTCAGGAGCGTTCCGTCGATCCCGTATAACAAGATGATCACCGGCTTCGCGGGCCTCCGCGCGCACGAGGCGGGCGGGGACTTCATCCTCGGCGAGGCGGAGGACGCCGAAAACTTCTTCGACGCCGCCGGCATCGAATCCCCGGGCCTCACCGCGGCCCCGGCGATCGGCGAATACATCGCCGGCCTGATCGCGGAAAAAGCGGGCACGGCAAAGAAAAAGGACTTCATCGCGACCCGTAAGGGCATCCCGGAGGTCGCAAAGCTGCCGCCGAAGGAGCGCGCGGAGCTGATCGCGAAGCGGCCCGAATACGGCAGGATCGTCTGCCGCTGCGAGAATATTTCGGAGGGCGAGATCCTCGACGCGATGGACCGCACCCTCGGCGCAAGGAGCATGGACGGCATAAAGCGCCGCGTACGGCAGGGCATGGGCCGCTGCCAGGCGGGCTTCTGCACGCCGGCGACGATCGAGCTGATCGCGAAAAAGCTCGGCGTTCCGATGAACGAGGTCGCCAAAAACCGTCCCGGTTCCGAATTCATCAAGGGGGAGTGAAGCAATGGAATACCATGATCTGATAATCATCGGCGGAGGTCCCGCCGGCCTTGCCGCCGCCGTCGCCGCCTATGACGCGGGCGTACGGGATCTGCTCATCATCGAGCGCGACGACCGCCTCGGCGGGATTTTGAACCAGTGCATCCACAACGGCTTCGGCCTGCATACCTTCAAGGAGGAGCTGACCGGCCCGGAATACGCCGACCGCTTCATCAAAAAGGTGCTCGAAAGGGAGATCCCCTATAAGCTGCGCACGATCGTTGCGGATATCTCGCCAGAAAGGGAAGTGCTCTACGTGAACAGCGACGAGGGTGCGGTATCGGTCAAAGCCGGCGCCGTCGTGCTCGCGATGGGCTGCCGCGAGCGTCCCCGCGGCGCGCTCGGCCTGCCCGGGTACCGTCCCGCCGGCATCTTCACCGCCGGCACCGCGCAGCGCTTGATGAATATCGAGGGCTATATGGTCGGCCGCGAGGTCGTGATCCTCGGCTCCGGCGATATCGGCCTCATCATGGCGCGCAGGATGACCCTCGAAGGCGCGAAGGTCAAGGTCGTTGCGGAGCTCATGCCTTATTCCGGCGGCCTGAAGCGCAACATCGTCCAGTGCCTCGACGATTACGGCATCCCGCTCCGCCTCAGCCATACCGTCACGAGGATCCACGGCAAGCAGCGCGTCGAGGGCGTCACGATCTCCGAGGTCGGCCCCGACCGCAAGCCGATCCCCGGCACCGATGAATTCTATTCCTGCGATACGCTCCTGCTCTCCTGCGGCCTGCTGCCCGAAAACGAGCTTTCCAAGCAGGCGGGAGTGAGCCTCAATCGCGTGACCGGCGGCCCGGACGTCGACGACAGCCTCGAGACCTCCGTGCCGGGCGTGTTCGCCTGCGGCAACGTGCTCCACGTCCACGATCTTGTGGACTATGTTTCCGAGGAAGCCTCCCGCGCGGGCGAAAATGCCGCCGCTTATATCAAAAACGGCGCGCGCGCGAATGAGCTCGTTGCGGAGCTCGAAGGCAAGGGCGGCGTTCGCTACACCGTTCCGCAGCGCCTGAATATCGCCGATATGGCGGAAAAGGTGACGGTCCGCTTCCGCGTCGCGGACGTTTACCGCAACAAGAGCCTTGTCGTTTATTACGACGGCCGCGAGGTGCGCCGCATGAAGAAGCGCATCGTCGCACCCGGCGAGATGGAGGAGCTCGTGCTGCTGAAATCGAGCTTCGAAGGCTGCCCGGGCGTCAAGAAGATCACCGTCGCATTGGAGGATTGAAATGGAGATTCGTGAACTGACCTGCATACAGTGCCCGATGGGCTGCCAGCTGACCGTCACCGTCGACGGCGAAAACGTGACCGTCGAGGGCAACACCTGCCCGCGCGGCGCAGTCTACGGCAAAAAGGAAGTCACCGCGCCGACGAGGACCGTCACGAGCACCGTCGTCGTCGAGGGCGGCGAGCTCGCCCGCGCCTCGGTGAAGACCGCTTCGGACATCCCGAAGGAGAAAATCTTCGCCGTGATGGAGGAGATCCGCGCGGCGAAGGTCAAGGCTCCCGTCGCGATCGGCGAGGTGATCGTCGAAAACGCGGCCGGGACCGGCGTGGACGTGATCGCGACGAAGAACGTCGGGAAGGCCTCGCGATGAACGAAAAGGATGAAGCGCTGATCTGGAAAACGGAAAAGACGGAGAAGCTTCTGCACACCCCGGTCTTCGACGTTTTGCAGCAGACGGAAACCGCATCGGGCGGGCTCCGCGCGGATTATGTCGCGATGACGGCGCCGGATTGGGTCGTGATCGTGCCGGTTTTCGGCGAAAGCTTCGTGACCGTCCGCCAGTGGCGCCACGGCGAGGATAAGCTCACCACCGAATTCCCCGGCGGCGTGATGAACGCGGGGGAGGACCCTGCGGAATCGGCAAAGCGCGAGCTGCTCGAAGAGACCGGCTTCCTTGCGGGGAAGCTGACCCTTCTCGGAAGCTGCAGCCCGAACCCGGCGCTCTTCAAGAACCATTTCCATTGTTTTCTCGCGGAGGAGCTCGTTCAGACCGGCAAGCAGGCGCTCGACGAGGACGAACTGCTCAACTATTCCCTCAAACCGATGGCCGATTTCATCGAAAATTTCGGGAAGGGCGAATACAGCCACGCCTTCACCGGCACGGCGCTCGCTTTCTATCTCCGCCATATCGGCTTCGTTCCGGGCGGCAAAAATCCCGAAAAATAAGCAAAAACAAGGCTCCCGCCGGGCTGCTCCGCCCGGCTTTTTCTTTTCCGGCGGATGCCCCTCGCGCCGATTGCGTCAAAATTATGGCATGCCATAATAGAATCACAAAGAAATTAGCACTCATCTATTGACAGTGCTAACAACCGGTGCTATAATGCAGTCAGAACAAAGGAACAGAGAGCTGAGCCGAAAGGCTCCGGATGAATGACCCTCCGTCCCGTTGCTCATAATAGATCCCAAGAGGAATGAGTAAAAGGAGGAATGACTTATGTTGTACCCGACGATTTTCAACGACAGTATTTTCGATGACCTTATGGACATGACTTTCCCGGCAATCCGCGATTTCGGTGACGTCGACAGGAAGCTCTACGGCAAGCATGTCGGCCAGATCATGAAGACGGACGTCCACGAGCATGAGGACGGCTTTGAGGTCGATATCGACCTGCCCGGCTTCAAGAAGGACGAGATCGGTCTTGAACTGCTGAACGGTTATCTGACCGTCAGCGCCGCGAAGGGCCTCGACAAGGACGAAAAGGACAAGAAGGGCAAGTTGATCCGCCAGGAGCGCTATGCCGGCAGCATGCAGCGCAGCTACTTCGTGGGCAAGAACGTGACCGCCGAGGAGATCAAGGCGAAATTCGAGGACGGCGTGCTGAAGCTCAGCATCCCGAAGAAGGATGAAAAGAAGCTGCCCGAGAAGAAGACCATCATGATCGAAGGCTGATAATCAAAACGAAAAAGCCCTCTGCCGAAAGGCAGGGGGCTTTTTTATTTCCCGCCGCGGAGATATCGCAATCCTGCCGGCCTCCGCAAACCCGCGGGCATCAACGTTCCGTAGGGGCGGATGATATCCGCCCCTACAATGTGTGAAACTCGGCGCCGAGCTTTATATCGGAGAAACCCATCCCGCTGCGGGCTCGCTTCGCTCGCAAATAAAAACAGCGGTCCTTTCGGACCGCTGTTTTTCATTTAACCTTAACCTGAATTACCCTTCGATCGGGAAATGATCGATCAGGCCCATCGCATAGCGGAGGATCAGGATCGAGTCGGCGATGCTGACAACGCCGTTGCCGGTGACTTCCGCCTGGTCGAGCTGCTCATCGGTGAGCTCGATAAGGCCCATCTGATAGCGCAGCGCAAGGATCGCGTCCGCGACCTCGACGGTGCCGTTGAGGTCAACGTCGCCGTAGGTCCTGCCGACTTCGCCCTCGCAGACGACGGGAACGATGTTCATGTAGCAGATGTAGTCCTCGTCGGGATCGACGTAGCAGTACTCGGGATCGAGCTCGGCGTCGTCATGGGTGAGGAATACGCAGTCGTCGGCGAAGTAGTAGCCCTCTTCGGCCCAGATCTGGCAGCCTTCGCTGTAGAGATGGCCCGCGATGAAGACGTAGTCTTCGTTCCACATCTGCTGGCCGTCGGTCTCGTCGAGCCAGCCGCCGTAGATGATGTAGTAAGGAGCATCGTCCGGGGTGGTGAGGAAGACGTGGTCGACGCCGACAACATCCTCGACCGGGGTTCCCCAGCCGTCTACCCAGACCTCGTGGATCGGGATCAGCTCGGGAGCGCCGGGATCTTCAACGGTGAAGTCGATGGTCATGACGTATGCTTCGCCGTCCTCGGTCCATGCGTAGTCAACGAGAGCTTCGCTGCCGTTGATCAGAGCGACGATATCGCCCTCCTCGTTGGCAAGGAACTCATAGCCTTCTTCGGGAACGAGGGTGATGCCCATGTAATAGAGCTTGTTCGGATCGTCGAACAGATCGCCGTCGTACATCTCGTCGCCGTCTTCTTCATTATACCAGAACCAGTAGGCTTCGCTGATCGAATAATGTGCGCCGTCGGGAACGGTGACGCCGTAGAACGGTGCTTCGCCCCATGCGGGCTCAACGAAGTCAAGGATCTCGACCTGTTCGATCACGTTGCCGACCGGGGGCGGAGTCTCGCCGCTTTCACCCCAGAACTCGACCTGGTCGATCCAGATCTCGTACATATCGTAGCATCCATCGTAGAACGCGAGGTAGATTGTCTGGCCTGCGTAATCGGAGAGGTCGATCTCGTAGAAGCTCCACTCGTCATCATAGCCGGTAGTGGGGGTGATGGTCTGCAGCAGAGTCATATCGGCGGTGTTGGGGGTGGTGCCGACGTATACGGAGAAGGTCTCGGGATAGTCGGAGTTCGCGTTGCTTGCGTAGAAGCTGACGCTCGCGGTGCCGCTCGGCAGGGTCACAGCGGGAGAGATCGCCCAGTTGTTCGCCTGATAGGAACCGACGTAGTCGACGAAGGAGTAGGACATGATGAAGCCTTCGCCCTCATGTGCAAGCTCGGTGTAGTCATAACCGCCGGGGTTATCGAAGGACCATACCCAGTTGGTGTCGCCGCCGACGAAGGTCCACTCGTCGACCTCTTCCTGAGTCTCGAAGTAGTAACCTACGATCAGGCCTTCAACGGGCTCGTCGGTAGGCGGGTTGGTCGGGGGCTCGGTGGTCGGGGGCTCGGTGGTCGGAGGCTCGGTGGGAGGAGTATCGCCGCTGATCTCGAGGTCAACGCGGTCGTTCTGGCCGCCGAGAGTTACAGTGAAGGTGTAGGTCAGGCCTGCTTCAAACTCGTAGTCATCATAACGGCCGGGGATGTTGCCGTTGCTGGAAGCGATCCAGATACGGTCGCCGGGAGTCGGGTTGGTGATGCACCAGTCGTAGATGCCGGCGGGGATCTCGATCGCGATCTGGCCGGTAACGACGACGTTGGAGGTGGTCATGGAGCCATCCGCGTTCTCGGGGATCTTGTATTCGAACTCGTCATAGACGCCTGCAGGAGCATCGCCGGAGCTGGTCAGACCGCCAGTCTCGGGAATGATGGTGCCGTATGCGGTCGCATCGGCGTCGAGCAGCATCTGGTAGCCGGAGCCGTCGGACCAGACGTCTACGGGAACGTTGAGGATGATGGTAGCGTTCGGGGCGTTGGGATCACGATACCTTGCAGTGATAGTGGTATCCTGCATGATAGCATCGCCGTTGTAGTTCCAGCCGACGAATTCATAGCCATCATGTTCGGGAGGAGTCGGGAAATCGTCGTCGGTGAGAACGGTGCCCGCTTCAACGGTGATCTCGCCGAGAACGGTGTTGTCGAGACCGTCAACGAAGGTTACGGTGTATTCGGGCGCTGCGCCGAGGGAGACGTTATCAACTGCGAAATAGTCGCCGGTCGGGTTGACGGAGCTGTCCTTGGTGTAGGTCCAGGTCAGGGTGTGTGCGCCGGCGGGAACGAGGCAGGAGTAGAGCTCCCAATCGTTATCGTATGCGCCGTAGGTGAACTGAACTTCGCCGTCGATCGCGAAATCGCAGTGATCCCAGAAGGTGTAGCTGCCTTCGCCCCATGCCTTGAACTCGAAGTAGATCGTCTGAGCTTCCTCAAGGTCAACGTTCAGGGTAAGGGTGGAGGTGGTGGAAGCAACGCCCGCGTTGCCGCTCTGCGCGAATACGCGGTCGCCGTCCTCAACAACGATCCAGGGATAGGTCTCGGAGGTCTCGAAGTGGAGCGTGCCGCCGGGGGCGTTCAGAGCCGCGTCAAGGTCGTTCAGCTCAACGGGCGCGGTCGCCGGTTCGGGAACGGTCCAAACGTAGCACAGGGTGTTGTCGCCAGTGTCGAGGTCGAGGCCGGAGTAGGTCCAGTCGACAAGGTTCTCATCGTTGTTGACGTAGATAACGATTTCATCCGCGAAGTAATAGCCTTCCTCGGCAATCAGAGTCATGCCTGCGGAATAGTTGGTGCCTTCAACGAAGATATCAGAGAATGGAAGATCCGCATCGTTATCCCACCAGCCGGGTGCGCTGTAGGATTCGTTCTCGATGGTGTAATGCGCATCCGCAGGAACGGTGAAGTTCAGGTGGTTCTGTGAATCTTCGCCCGCAACGGGTGATTCATAACCGTTTACGTAGACCTCGGTGATCGGTAAGAGCTCTGTCGGGGGTTCTTCACCGGGAGCGCTCTTGCTGTACAGGCAGGTGATCTCCATGCCGGAGGCGCCGATGGTGCCGAGAGCAGAAGCCGCGCCGGTCTCGGGATCGATAACGTAGAGGCCATGGTCGGTGGCGCTGGAGAGCTGCGCCCAGAAGAGCTGGTTGGTCTCGTGATCCCAGGTCATGGACTGAACGTAGCTCAGGCTGACGCCGGTCGCGCCGATGAGGGTCGCAGCACCGGTCTCAAGGTCGAGGCTGTACAGATCGCCGCTTGTGAGCTCGAGGACGTATGCATTGCCTTCGCCGTCGATAGCGAGGGTCATGGGAGCATCCGCCATGCCGGTGATCGCCGCGATGTTGGTGACAACGCCGGTCTCAAGGTCAACGGTGCCGATGGAACGGGTGTCCGCACCGGTGAGCGCGTACATGGTGTCGTTTGCGTAGTTATAAGCCATTCCGAAAACGCCGCCGACAGCCGATGCGTCACCGCCGGGATATACGACCTCGTAGGTCTCGGCGTTCATGGTGTAGTAGTTGGTCTCAGCAGGATTGCTGCTGCTGTTGTAGTTGTAGCCGTAAACGGTACCGTCATAGTAGGCGGCCGCGTAGGTGGTGGTGTTGAAGTTGACAAGGTCGGTAACGGTGCCGGGATCGGCATCGGTGAACGCGACGAAGTGCTTGGTGTAGGTGCTGCCGAGGTCATAGGTCGCGAAGCCCTCGAGGTGTGCCGTGGGAGGCGCTTCGGTTACGGTAACGGTTGCGGTGCCGGAAACGGTGGGTACGGCAACGCTGGTCACGGTGATGGTCGCGGTGCCTTCGGCTACGCCGGTGACAACGCCGTTAGCGTCAACGGTCGCGATGGAGGTATCGTCGATCTCGAAGGTGACGTCGGTCGCGGTCGTATCCTCGGGGAGGATCTCGTAAACGACGTTTGTATGACGGCCGACGGGAACGGTCACGTCATTGACGGTGAGGCTTTCCGGGAAGGTGAGGGTGGAGATCTCAACGTCGTCGATATAGAACCTCCACTGGTCGGTGCAGTCATGGTGGCGGATCGCGATCCTTGCCTGCAGGCCGGCGGTATCGGGGATGAAGTAGCTCATCTCGACCATGGCGGAGCCGGAAACGCTCTCATCCAGAGCGATCTCGTTCCATTCCTCATCGCCGTAAACGATGAAGTAAACGCTGTAGGTCTCGGGATAGCTGCTGCTGTAGTTCTGTACCCAGAAGGTGAGGTTTGCGCCGCCTTCGGGTACGCTGAACCAGGGGGACATCGCCCAGTTATCGGGCGTCAGCGCGGTTCCGGAATAAGACGCTGACATGATGGAATAGCTGCCGCTGTGAACGTAGCTGGAGCTCTGCCAGCTCCAGTTGTTTCCGTCCTCGTCGTTGTCGAGGAACTGCCAGCCGTTTTCAAGGGGATCTTCTTCAAAATCCCAACTGTCGATGACTGTCCTCACAGGCGCGGGCTTCGGAGCCAGATCGGCGTTTTCGACCGTGTCCGTCTTCGGGTTTGTCTTCGCGAACGCTGCCGCCGGCACGAGAGCCAGCACCATCATCGCGGCGACAAGAAGTGCAAGTAGTTTCTTTGCCATGTGTTGTTACTTCCTTTCTGTTTAATATAGAAGTGTCCGCGGCATGGTACCGCGTGTCTATATTATAATATAAGATGTATCCACTTTCAACCCCCGAAACGACGAAAACGAAAAATAAATAAGGCGGCGGTACGGATCGAATTTCGATATGCCGCTTCGCCGCCCGATATGCTTGCACGGCAAACCCGATATGCCTGCGAAAATGAATTGTCAATCTAAGTGCAAC
>DBXK01000040.1:0-1547 GCA_002309375.1 Christensenella sp. UBA1214
GGCGGCATGTTCATCGGCAAGGTCGCCTACATCGGCGAGGACCTCAAGGACCGCGACCTCAAGGTCGGCGACAAGATCGCTTCCCTCGTTTCCCTCTCCCTCACCCCCCTCAAGATCGACAAGATCCTTGCGATCCATAAGGATATCGACCGCGTCGACATCATCGGCCAGGCTGTCCTCTTCGAGAGCGGCATCTATGCCAAGCTGCCCGACGACATGAGCGAGCCCCTCGCCCTCGCGGCGCTCGACGTTGCAGGCGCACCCGCCCAGGCACGCAAGCTGCCCAAGGAAGGCGACAGCGTCCTCATCCTCGGCGCAAACGGCAAGAGCGGCGTTCTCTGCGGCTATGAAGCGATGAAGAAGGTCGGCCCGAAGGGCAACGTCGTCGGCGTCGTCCGCAACCCGAAGCAGGTTCCCGCCCTTATGGAACTCGGCGTTTACAATAAAGTCATCGTCGCCAGCGCGACCGAGCCCTGCGCCGTTCTCGACGCAGCCCTCGAAGCCAACGACGGCAAGGAATACGACATCTCCATCTGCTGCGTCAACGTTGAGAACTGCGAGATGAGCGCGATCCTCCCCGTCCGCGACGATGGTATCGTTTACTTCTTCTCCATGGCGACCAGCTTCACCAAGGCCGCCCTCGGCGCAGAAGGCATCGGCAAGGACGTCACCATGATCATCGGCAACGGCTACACCAAGGACCATGCCGAGATCACCCTCAACGTGCTTCGCGAGAACGAGAAGCTTCGCAAGCTCTTCGACGAGAAGTACTGCTGATCCGCTACCCCTCACCGGCGCATGCCGCTTTCGCGGCGCGGTCTTCATACACCGATTCGGCAGCGTCCCTTTGAAGATTTCGGGCTCTGCCGGCGGCTTTACGGGCTCTCCTCTTCATCCTGCCCGCAAAGCCGGCTGATTCCTCCTTCTATTCCGTATGAAGACCGCCGCGCCGGTTCCTCCCGCTCCAGTTGAAAAATCAAGAATGAAAGGAGCCTTTGCGAAGGGCAGGACCTTTCGCAAACAATGTGAACTATGAATAAGAGCAGACAGTACGGTCTTTTCACAGACGTTCCCGACGAGCTTTGGAATGACTGGCGCTGGCAGGTGCAGAACCGCATCGAGACGCTGGACGACCTTAAAAAATACATCAAGCTCACCCCCGAAGAGGAAGAGGGCGTAAGAAAGTGCCTCGGCACTCTCCGCATGGCGATCACCCCCTATTATCTCTCCCTGATCGACCCGGACGATCCCTATGATCCCGTCCGCCGTCAGTGCATCCCCTCCGCAGCGGAGCTTTACCAGGCGCCCGAAGATCAGCTCGATCCTCTCCACGAGGATACCGACTCCCCGGTGCCCGGCCTCACCCACCGCTATCCGGACCGCGTGCTGTTCCTGATCACCGACCAGTGCAGCATGTACTGCCGCCACTGCACTCGCCGCAGGTTCGCCGGCCAGCACGACACCGCCGTGCCCGACTGCCAGATCGAGGCCTGCATCGACTATATCCGCAATCATCCGGAAGTCCGCGACGTGCTTCTTTCCGGCGG
>DBXK01000040.1:1657-22071 GCA_002309375.1 Christensenella sp. UBA1214
TATCATCCCATCTGGCTGAACACTCACTTCAACCATCCGAAGGAGATCACCGAGGAATCGAAGCGCGCCTGCGAGATGCTTGCCGACGCCGGCATCCCCCTCGGCAACCAGAGCGTTCTGCTTGCGGGCGTCAATGACTGCGTCCACGTCATGAAGAAGCTCGTCAACGAGCTCGTACGCATCCGCGTCCGCCCCTACTATATCTACGTCTGCGACCTGTCGATGGGTCTCTCGCATTTCCGCACCCCCGTCAGCAAGGGTATCGAGATCATCGAAGGCCTCAGGGGCCACACCAGCGGCTACTGCATCCCGACCTTCGTCGTCGATGCGCCGGGCGGCGGCGGCAAGACCCCCGTCATGCCGAACTACGTCATCAGCCAGACCCCGCGCAAGACGATCCTCCGCAACTTCGAGGGCGTCATCACGACCTATACCGAGCCCGAGCATTATGAGAATATCTGCCACTGCGAGACCTGCCGCAAGGAGCGCGGCGAGCAGCCGAACCTGATCGGCGTCGCCGGTCTCGAGCAGGGCCGCATCGACGGCAAGATCTCCCTCGAGCCCAACGATCTCGAAAGGCTGAAGCGCGGAAGGCATCAGTGATTTTCCCTTTTGACCATTGAATTTTCCGGCGGTTGACGGCGTTCTGCTGCCAACCGCTCGCTTTCCGAAAGCCCTTTTTCGGGCTCCGGAAGCACATAGTTTATTGCAGGAGGTAAGCTACATAAATGGAAAGCAAACTTAACCTCAACAGAGAGCTTGTCGATAAAGCGAGGGAGCATGCGCGGCATATCGCGGAGGACACCCAGAACTTCATCGACATCCACACCACTGTCACCGTCGAGCGCGCCGTCTGCCGTCTTCTCGGCATCGACGGCATCAACGCCCTCGAAGTGCCCCTTCCGAACGTCGTTGTGGATCACCTCTTCGACAAGGGCCTTCTGAGCGGCGGCGCCGCCTATTATATCGGCAACGCGATCGCCGAGACCGGCCTCGACCCGCAGAAGATCGCCGAAGGCATCGACGCGGGCGAGATCGACCTTTCCCGCATCGCGCCGCATCCGATCGAGGAGATCCGTGCGGCGATCATGCCCGTTGCGGAAAAAACCGTTGAGCGCATCCGCAAAAACGTTGCAAAGCGCAATGAATATTTGAATGAATTCGGCGATAAGCAGGGCCCCTACCTCTACGTCATCGTCGCAACGGGCAATATCTACGAGGATATCACCCAGGCGAAGGCGGCGGCGAAGCAGGGCGCGGACATCATCGCCGTTATCCGCACCACCGGCCAGAGCCTCCTCGACTACGTGCCCTACGGCGCAACGACGGAGGGCTTCGGCGGCACCTACGCGACGCAGGAGAATTTCCGCCTCATGCGCGCCGCCCTCGACGAAGTCGGCGAGGAGCAGCACCGCTACATCCGCCTCTGCAACTACTGCTCCGGCCTCTGCATGCCGGAGATCGCGGCGATGGGCGCGCTCGAAAGGCTGGACGTCATGCTGAATGACGCGCTTTACGGCATCCTGTTCCGCGACATCAACATGCAGCGCACGATCGTCGACCAGTTCTTCAGCCGCGTCATCAACAGCTTCGCGGGCGTCATCATCAACACGGGCGAGGATAACTACCTCACCACCGCCGACGCCGTCGAAGAGGCGCACACCGTTCTCGCTTCCCAGTTCCTCAACGAGCAGTTCGCCCTGAAGGCCGGTCTGCCGGAGGAGCAGCAGGGCCTCGGTCATGCGTTCGAGATCTCCCCGGACGTTGAAAACGGCTTCCTCTATGAGCTCGCCCAGGCGCAGATGGCGCGCGAGATCTTCCCGAAGGCGCCGCTCAAGTACATGCCCCCGACGAAGTTCATGACCGGCAACATCTTCCGCGGCCACGTTCAGGACGCCCTGTTCAACATGGTCACGATCCTCACCGGCCAGAAGCTCCACCTCCTCGGCATGATGACCGAAGCGATCCATACACCGTTCATGAGCGACCGCGCGCTCTCCATTGAAAACGCGCAGTACATTTTCCGCACGATGCACGACCTCGGCAGCGAGCTTTCCTATAAGAAGGGCGGCATCATGGAGACGAGGGCGAACTTCGTCCTTCAGAAGGCGACGGACCTTCTCGGCGAGATCGAGCAGATGGGTCTCTTCTCCACCCTCGAAAAGGGCGTGTTTGCGGACATCAAGCGCCCGCGCGACGGCGGCAAGGGCCTTGCCGGCGTTGTGACGAAGGCGGATCACTACTTCAATCCCTTCGTTGAACTGATGTGGAATGAAAGCGTTGCGAAAGGCGGTGAAAACGCATGAGCGGAGGACTTTATAACACCCACAAAACGGATTTCGACACGACGCTCGACCTGACCCGCCTCAAGGCGTACGGCGACACGATGAACGACGGCAAGGTGCAGTTCAGCTTCACCCTCCCCGTCAAGAACGACGAACGCGGCATGGAAGCCGCCCGCCAGCTTGTCCGCAAGATGGGCGTTGAGGAGCCGAACGTCGCGATCGCCAAGCCGCTGGATAAGGAATTCACCTTCTACGTCGTTTACGGCAGCGTGATCCACAGCGTCGATTACGAGAACATCCACGTTCAGACCGTCGAGGAAGAGACGATGAGCATGGAGGACACCGACGCCTATATCCGCGAGCATTTCGGCCGCAAGATCGTCATGATCGGCGCCTCCACCGGCACGGACGCGCACACCGTCGGCATCGACGCGATCATGAACCGCAAGGGCTTTGCCGGGCATTACGGCCTTGAGCGCTATGAAATGATCGAAGCGATCAATATGGGCGCGCAGGTCCCGAACGAGGAATTTTTGAAAAAAGCCCTCGAGGTCAACGCGGACGTGCTGCTCATCAGCCAGACCGTCACCCAGAAGGATATCCATATCCAGAACCTGACGGAGATGATCGAGCTGCTCGAAGCGGAAGGCCTGCGCGATCGGTTTGTCGTCTGCTGCGGCGGCCCGCGCATCACGCACGAGCTTGCAAAGGAGCTCGGCTTCGACGCGGGCTTCGGCGCCGGCAAATACGCCGACGACGTTGCGACCTTCGCCGTCACGGAGATGGTCAAGCGCGGAATGAAATAAGCTTAGATAATGCTTTATAAAGCAAAATACCCGCCTTCCGGCGGGTATTCTTTAATTTAAGCAATTGAGTGTCAGAATGTAACGGTCTTCCCCGGCTCGGTGAACGAGCAGAAGTCCGCCTTCGCGTTTTTGAAATACAGCACTTCGGTATTGTCGTCGTTCTCGTCATACATGCCGCGAAGCTGCGGATACGCGTCGAGCATATGCTTCTTCGCCTCCACACGCTCATCGCGCACGAGCTCGCCGGAAAGGCGCAGCCACTTGCCCTCTTTGAAGGCGCAGATCTCGACCTTCGGATTCGCTTCGATCTGCTTCGAGACCTTCTTGACCTTGCCCATCTGGATATAGAGCCTGTCCTCGAAGATATCCACCGTTCCGAACGGGCGGACGCGGGGCTGATCGCCCTCGACGGTTGCGAGATAATAGACGCCGCAGTTCTTCAGGAATTCATAGACTTCGTTCATTTTAAAAAACCTCCCTATCCGGTTTCGGCACGTCGAAAGCGGACAGGATCTTCTCCGGGCGTTCGACGCCGGCTTCTTTGCCCGCTTCAATGCACTTCAAATAGTATACCATACTGTTGGCGATCGTGCAAATCTCTTTGACGTTTTCTTTGTTTTTGAAGAGCTCCGTCGGGCTGCTGCCGTTTGTTCCGATATTCCAATACTTCGAAGCGAGGATCGGCATTTCGGAGGACGCGATATGCTTGTTGAGCATATCGTGCGTCGGGTTATCCGCCGCCCGCTTCGCAAGTGTGATAACGGCAGTCGGCTTCAGCCGGAACGCCTCCACATCCACGAAAAGACAGCGCTCGATGAACGAAGCGACGCTTCCGCCGCGGCCGACGCGGCTCACCGGCGCAGCGAAGATGAAGCCGTCCGCTTCCCTTGCCTTTTCGACGAAATCGTTCACCGGATCGTCGATGACGCAGCGGCCCGTATCCAGGCAGCGATGGCAGAATTTGCACTCGTGAATATGATCCGGACCGATCCAGAAAATCTCGGGCGCAACACCGTTTTCCTTCAGCCGATCGGAGGCATAGACAAGCACTTCCTCCGAATTTCCTTTTTTGTTCGTGCTTCCGTTAAAAAGCAGGACTTTGAGCTGTTTCATAAGATTTCCTTTCCGCCGATAATAGGCTTTTTTATTTGACAAAACCTGTTATTACAATTGATTATAGCAAACAGATACAATGCCGTCAATATTTTTACTCATTTTTTCGCTTCAATGCGTGACAGAAGCATTAAACTGTGGTATTATTATACTGGATTTTTGTGGGGAACCGTATTCGTTCCCCGTGAAAACCTCAAAACCAAATCCAAAGGAAGGACGCCTCCCCGGGGAGGCACAGAAGATAAAATGAAAGTTCGCACACGCTTCGCACCGAGTCCCACCGGCTTCATGCACGTCGGCAATCTCCGCACCGCGCTCTATGCCTGGCTTTGGGCAAAGAAGAACGACGGCGTTTTCATGCTCCGCATCGAGGACACCGACCAGGCCCGCTTCGTTGAAGGCGCGGAGGAAAAGATCTACGAAACGCTCCGCATCGCCGGCCTCAATTGGGACGAGGGCCCCGACGTCGGCGGCGATTTCGGCCCCTACGTCCAGTCCGAGCGCAAAGATATGTACCTTCCCTATGCGCAGAAGCTCGTTGAGATGGGCAAGGCCTATTACTGCTTCTGCACGAAGGAGGAGCTCGACGAGCGCCGCGCAAAGGTCGAAGCGGAGGGCGGCACCTTCAAATACGACAAGCATTGCCTCCATCTTCCGAAGGAGGAGGTCGAGCGCCGCATCGCCGCGGGCGAGCCGTACGTGATCCGCCAGAACGTTCCGACGGAGGGCAAAGCGGATTTCGACGACGCGATTTTCGGCCATATCGAAGTCGATTGCTCCGAGCTCGACGATAACGTGCTCATCAAGGCGGACGGCATGCCGACCTATAACTTCGCAAACGTCATCGATGACCACACGATGGGCATCACCCACGTCCTGCGCGGCATGGAATACCTTTCCTCAACGCCGAAATACAACCTGCTTTACGAGGCCTTCGGCTGGGAGAAGCCGACCTACGTCCACCTGACGACGATCATGCGCGACGCGACGCATAAGCTTTCAAAGCGCGACGGCGACGCGACCTTCGAGGACCTTGTCAACGCCGGTTATCTTCCGGAAGCGATCATCAACTACCTTGCCCTCGTCGGCTGGAACCCCGGCGACGAAAGGGAGTTCTTTACTCTGGATGAACTCAAGGAGGCGTTCTCCCTGGAGGGTCTTTCCAAATCTCCCGCCATCTTCGACCATACGAAGCTGCGCTGGATGAATGCGGAGTATATAAGGAGGCTCACTCCCGAGGAGTACATCCGCCGCGCCGAGCCCTATCTCGAAGCCGCGGGCTGCGGAAGCATGGATAAAGCGATCTTCGCCCGCATCCTCCAGCCCCGCACCGAGGTGCTGACCGATATCACCGGCATGGTCGGCTTCCTTGCGCACATGGACGAGGATTACAGCATCGAGCTTTTCACCAATAAAAAGTCCAAGACGAATCCGGAGATCTGCCGCGATATCCTTGCGGACGTCGTGCCGCAGCTCAAAGCGCTCCCCGAATGGACCGAAACGGCGCTGCATGATTTCCTGATGAACTATGCCGCCGAAAAGGGCATGAAGAACGGCACCCTGCTCTGGCCCGTCCGCATTGCGATGAGCGGCCAGACCGTCACCCCCGGCGGCGCGATCGAGATCGCCGCGCTGCTCGGAAGGGACGAAGCGCTCCGCAGGCTCGAGCTCGGCCTCTCGAAATTACAGAACATCTAACGAAACTGCCCTGCCGTCAGGCGGGGCTTTGCGGTTCGGAGGAAGGAAATTGACTCACGCTGAATTCGCCGGCCTTGCGGCGGCGCACGGTTTTGGGAAAGTCTATTTCCTTGCGCCCGGAAAATACGAGCTCGGCGAAAACCCGCACAGGCTCTGCGCGGACGTGCCGGCGGAATATCCCTTTGCTTCCTCCGTCTGCTGCCTCGTTTACCCCTATCTGCCGTTCGGTCCCGCCGAGCGGATCCCCGCCTACTACCTTGCTTCCAACAAGGCGTATTTCGGCATGAAGGCGCTGATCGCGGAGCTTCAGCAGCTCGGCATCCCAGCGGAAAAGGTCGAGATCCCGCTGAAGCAGGCGCTCGAGGAAGCGGGGATCGGCGTTGAGCTCAAAACCTCGCTCCGGGCGATCCCGCCCTTCGGCACGCGCATAGTGCTGATGACGATCGCCGTCGGCGGCATACCCCCGCTCCGATACGATGAGCGGATCCCCTCCCCCTGCGCTGTCTGCCGCCGCTGCTCGGAAGCCTGCCCGATGGGCGCGCCGGGCGAAAACGGCCTCGATCTTAGAAAGTGCATGCGCCTTCGGATGGAATCCGCCGACCACCCGGACGATATTCGGGATAATCAGGTCACGTTCATCGGCTGCGAGATCTGCCAATACGCATGCCCGATGAACGCGAACCTTTTAAAGGATGAACCCGGCGAAGAAGCACGGGCAGCCTTCGATATTCGCCGTCTGATCGCCGGCAGCGCTTCCGCTGCGCGTGCGCTCGTCGGGAAAAACATGACAAGCAACGGAAAGCTGACGGCGGAAGCGCTTGCATTCGCCGCGAGGGACAGCCTTCTTCCGAAGGAGGAGCTCGAAGAGGCGATCCGTGAAGCATCCGCTTCGCCCTTCCCCGCTGTCCGCAGCGCGGCGCGTTATGCTTCCGGCAGGATCGCCGAAAGCGCGGAGGAAAACTGAAATGAAGGATTTCTTTAAAAAGCACAAAAAACCGATCCTGATCGGCGGAGCCGCCGCTGTGCTCGCCGTGCTTCTGGCGATCTTCCTCCCCATGCTGCTTTCCGGGGAAAAACCCGCGGATGCGGACGCCGGAGCGGATACCGAACCAGAGCCGACCGAAGTGCCTTGCAGCACTCCCTCCCCGGAGCCGACGCCGTCCGCAACGCCCGAACCGGTGATCCCCGAAACGCCCGAACCTACGCCCGAGCCAGAGCTTACGCCCTTCCCCGCACCGAATGGCATGGTCGCCGTTTCCGACAAGCTGACCTACGGCCTTTCTTCGGTCGGTCTGCTTTCCTATACCGGCGTGACGAACGGCCGCGGCGCCTGCTATGACTGGCGGGACGTCACCTTCATCGTCACAAACGATAATTTCACCGCCGCGCTGACCGGGGAAGGAGAAGTCCTCGTTGCAGGCAGCGACGAGCTTGCAGACGCCACGGCGAAATGGACCGATATCGTTGAACTCGCCTGCAGCGACAGCGCCGTTTTCGGGCTCAGGAGCGACGGCACCGTGCTTTCAACGAACAACACAACGAATGGCCTCAGGAATATCCGCACGATCGCCGCGAGCGGGAATTACATCATCTCGATCGACGAACAGGGCGGTTATTTTGCCCTCGGCGGCGTTTCCGATTTCCGTTCGTTCTTCGGCCGCGGCGTGATCCGCCTCGCCGCCGCGCCGGATCACATCGTCGGCCTCACGGCACAGGGCGAATTGCTCTCCACGCGTGAAAACGATCCCTTCAGCGGGATCACAGGCTGCACCTCCGTCTTCGCCGGCGATGGCTGGACGGCTTACATCGATTCCGAGGGGCGTTTGCATACGGACTGCGCGCTCTGCATCGATGATGGCGGCGAAGCCGTTTTCGACGACGGCTGCTGGTTTGCCGCTGGAGCGGAGCATGCGGTCGTCATGCACCGCGACGGCACCGTTACGGCTTTCAGCAGCAACGATTACTACCAGTGCAGGATCGATTCCTGGCGGCTTGCGCCGTATCTGACTGAGGACGGCTATGTGCTCGGCGTTGCTCCGGGCAGCATCAATGAAAACGGCGAGGCGATCCGCACCGGCGATGAATACTGCCTTTGGGACGGAACGGCCGGAACCGCCGTGATCCTCGGGGACGTTGACTGCGACGGGCAGATCGCGCAGGCGGATATCGACCTGCTGCGCGCCTATATGTCCGGCTCGACCCAGCTCAGCGCCGCGCAGAAGCAGGCGGCGAACATCATCCGCGAGCCTTCGCGCCCGAGCTCCATCGACGCCGCCGACCTCGAACAGCTCCGCTACCATCTGCTCGGCTATACGATCATCGACCAGTATGCGAAGGATTTCACATATATGGCAAAGATCTGCGCCGCGGAACGCGCCAACAGGGACGCCTGCGGCTACATCAGCATCAACGGAACGAATATCGATGCGCCGATCATGTACGGCGACGATTTCTATTACCATTACCACAGTCCGAGCGGGGCTTCGAGCTCCAACGGCTCGATCTACCTCTACTATAACTATCCTTCGCGGAACACGGTCATCACGGGGCATAATCTTCGCAAATCCGGGACGATGCTCCATGATCTCCACAAGATCCAGGATCAATACGGCCGCGCTTACCAAACCTATACGCGCCGCCTCTGGTCGGTCAACCTCTTCGGCGAGAGCGCGCTCTATGAGGTCTTCGCCATGTATGAGGAAAAGCCCTCCGATCCTTCCAAATCCTCCCAATACTATAATTGCTGCTATAATTACACTATGGAACGGCTGACCCGCGAAAACATCGAAGAATGGATCCGCACTCAGCAGCACCGTTCGGAATTCGGCTACTCCGTGAAGGTAACGGCGGATGATCGCTTCCTCACCGTTCTGACCTGCTCCGATACGCACGCGGAATCGGAGCTCGGCGGACGGATCTATTTCTTCCTGCGCAGGGTCAGCGGACACTGATCGGAAAGCATATGAAAAAGCACTTCCGCCGGAAGTGCTTTTCTTTATGCCCGATTTACTTTTCTTCGCTGTCTTCGCCGAACTTTTTCTTCAGCATGACCTCCACCGGGATGATCGTCAGCAGCATCAGCACGATCTGCACCGGCATCACAACGAGGCTCGCGCTCTTGAGAGCGGCGTCGCTTTTATCCGGAAGAAGGATGAGCAGGATCGCCGTCAGCAGCAGCATCCCGAAACCGCTCCAAAGCCAAATGCGGCCGCAGTATTTCTGCGCGAAGGCCCAGCTCTCGTCGCTGCGCATCGATGAACTCGTGCGGTAGCCAATGAACGAATTGCGTTTTTTCGGCGGGAATTTCCAAAGGAAGTAACCGCAGATCAGCATGATCAGCGGCACGATCAGCGAACAAATGAAAACAATAAAATAGTTCTTCATGAGCTTCCCCCCTTTACTTGCCGCTCCCGTCCGTTTTCGGGATCCTGTAAAGCGCGGCATAGCCGTTATCGTAAACGCATTCGAGATTCTCCCTGAACCAAAGGGCATCGACGCCGCCGATCTGAGCCCTCTCATGCGGCCCGATCAGAACGTAATCGATGCCGTAAGTTTCGCTGTTCTTCAGCAGATGGTTCGCGGGATCCTTATACATCGGCTTTATCATGGCTTCACGCGGCTGATAATTCACGCCGTGGAAATAAAGGAAGGTCCCGGATCCGCAGAAAATGTTGCGCCCGGTCAGCATGGCGATCGCGTTATTGTGGTTGTTATAGGTCAAGAAAGTCGAATCCGGCTCCGTGTTCTCCTTCACCCAATCGGTGAGTTCGACAAGGTATGCGGGAACGACCTCATAGCCGTTTTCGAGATAGCCGAAACTCGTTTCGCCCGTTTCTTCATCAACTGTCCTGCCCCAGTGATCGGCGGAGATGTACTCGCGGTGGAGCGTCATTACGCCGGAGGTGAAGATCGCGGCAAGAACGGTCAGCAGAAGGATGAAGCGCCCGGCCGTTGCGGGGATATCGGTCTTCTTTGCGCCGTCAACAAGCTTCTTCACCGGTCCGGTCAGCTTTTTGATGATCAGGTGCGCGACGATGCCGCAGCTCAGTGCAAACCAGATGAAAAGCAGCTTGTTGTTGTCATAGGGATTCGGCTGGAAGAGCAGGATCTCGCAGATGCCCCAGATCGCGAGGCCTCCCGCGAAGAAGAGGCGGCTTTCCTTTTTCTCCATCAGGAATGCGGCGGGCATCAGGATGAAGATCAGGCCGAGGTTCTTGATATAGAACCAGAGCCAGCTGTCGCTCGTATTCGCCCAGTTGAAGCTCCAGCGGAGGAACTGCTCGTTATTTGCCGATTGCTTCAAGGTGAAGCCGAATATCTGCGGCGCGGCGAGCACAACGGCGATCACGCCGAACAGCGCAAAAGCGAGGAGATTGCGGAGGGTCTTTTGGGCCTCCGTTTTCCCCGCCGGACGCGGTTCTTCCGGCGACAGCTCGAATTCGGTGTTTTCTTCCCGCTCCTGCGCTTCCGTTTCTTCGGCAGTGATTGCCGCTTCCGTTATTTCGGCCACGGTTTCTTCCGAAGCCGGCTCTGCTTCGGCTTTTGCTTCCGCCGGCTCTTCCTCCCGGGACTTTGATTTTTCGCTCATGCCGAAAAGGAACAGCGCGATCAGCAGTGCGGCGCAGGCAAGCACAGGTGCGAGCAGGAGGAGCTTATTCTTTCCTTCGATGCCGGCCAGCGCGGCACAGCCCGCCAAAAGGGACATGACCACGGTGAAAACCGGGAAAACGAGATCCTTTTTGCCGCCGATCGATTTGATCAGCGCAAAGACCGCGATCAGAAGCGCCGCGATCAATGCGGCGGCGCATCCGACGGTGCAGGCAATGATATCGAAGCCCTCCTGCCCATTCGCAGTTCGGATCGGAAGCATCCTGAGCACGCTGAACACGGCCATCACGATCAAGCAGGCGATGATGCGCACGGCGAGGGCCGAATCCTCTCCGGGACGAAGCTCCTTCACAAGGCGCAGACACGCCGCGATAAACAGCACGATCGAGATTATCCCGAGCGCAACGAAGGAATGGGTATGCACGAGCGGCATTGCGCCGGCGATGATCCCGAGGGGAATGAAAACACGGTTCTCCCGGCGGATCGCGCCGCGGAAAAGCAGCTGCAGCGCGGGGAAAAGCAGCGCCCAGCCGAACAGCGTCGCCCTCTGCGGGATAAGCATATCTGCGATCGCGTTGACCCAGCGGAGGCCTTCTTCCGGGATATTCGTCGGCGTCCTGTACCAGCCCGTCAGCACCTCCTGCATGCGGTCGATGCCTTCCGCCGCGAGGAACTGCTTATTGTTGAAGACGTAAGCGAAACCGAGGCCGCCTCCGATGAAGAACATATAGGTCGCGAGCACAGCGGTCTTTTTGCTCCGGAACCATGTGTCGAAGAGGAAATAGACGCCGAGCACAACGACGAGATAAGCATAGAGTGAAGGCAGCAGCGCCGCAGTGCGCAGCGAAGCGCCGAGCGAATAGAAGGTCGAGCTCACGCTGTCGCAGAGGAAGGGATAGCCGAGCGGCGTGCCGGGAAGGATCGAATAATCCGGCGGGAAGGTCTGCTGAACGCTGATGCTCGAAATGAAGCCGAGGTGCATGCACAGGTCGCCGAAGGTGCACTGCCCGACGTGCAGCGAGCCGTCGGAGGCAGGAACGATCGTATGGTTGAGATGCAGGATAAAGCCGATCGCCGCAAGCGGAACGACTGCGATAAGAAGCGGCGCCAGCTCATGCGAAAGCTTTTTGCGGTCGGGACACAGCTCGTCCGGCACGGTTTTTTTATTATTCCTGATGATCGAAACCGCTGTTGCCGCTCCGGCGCCCGCAATGGCGATGCCGAGCGCGATGAACTGCACCGTTTTCGTGAAGCCGAGGAAGAATGCGAGCAGCGTCGGCAGCCAGATCAGCATTATGAGGCCGAAAACGAGGCCGAAGAAGACCCGCCGGAAGGGATCATCCCTCCTGAAAACAGGCCTCGCGATCAATATGCCGCAGGCGGCAAAAGCCAGCATATAAAGAATTGCAAGGATATCCATAGGCGATCAAAATACTTTTATCAGCGGAAAATACCGATCCGTTTCAGCGGAAATGCGATAAAGCGCACCTCGCCGATGATGTTGTCGAACTCAGTCACGCAGGAAAGGACGTCCTTCTCGCTGAGGTTCCCGCGCTCATCGGGGAGCAGCAGCAGGCTGCCGTCGGGAATTTTGAGCTCCATCCGCAGATCCGGGTCGAACGCATCCGCATAGGATGATTCGTCAAGGAGCCGGCCGTCGATATAGACCCGCCCGTCGGCGATCACGGCGGTCTCCCCCGCCGCCCCGACGACACGAACGATATGCCGGTCATTTCCCGCGCTGTCTTCCTGCTTGGCAGCGACGGCGTCGCCCCGCGAAAATCCGAAGACATATTTGGAGAGCCGGTCCGCAAAGACGAGGTCCCCGCTGTAGAAATCCGAAACGCCGGAGCTGTGCACGCGGATCGGCGTGAAAACGACGAAAAGCAGCAGCGCGATCGCTCCGACCGCGATCAGCACCGCGGTCAGCCAGTCGATGATATGGTATTGGAGCGCGCTGCGCTGCCCGCTGCGCGGACGCACGGCGTCATTCGGTTTCCTCATTTGATCCCCCTGATCCCCGAAACGGGCCAGATCACAGCGAAAGCTTTGCCGAGGACCTGCTCGTTCGCTATCGGGCCGACGTCAATGGCGCGGCTGTCATGCGAAACGTTGCGGTTGTCGCCCATCACGAAAACATAACCGTCCGGAACGGTGTATTCGCCGTTCTTGTTGCCTTTTGTGTCGATCAGACGGGTGATCCGGCCGTACCAGTCGCCCGCATAAGCGGATTCATCGAGCGGCTTGCCGTCGATAAGGACATACCCCTGACGGATGCTGATCGTTTCACCGCCGAAGGCGATGATGCGCTTCACGAAGCGCCCCTGCCTTCCCGGGTAATGGACGATCACGATATCCCCGCGCTGCGGTTCATGGAACCAGTACGCGGCCTTCGAAACGGCAACGCGTTCGCCGTTCATAAGGTTGTTCTCCATCGATTCGCCATCCACGAGCGTCGGTTCGAAGATGAACTGACGCATAGCCAATGCCGCAAGTATGACCGCAAGAAGCACGAGCAAAAAGCCCCCGCCGAGGGTCCTGTTCAGCGCCTTATGGCCCTTGTGCAGTTTTTCCGCGGCGGTCTCGAATTTTTCCGCGGCGATCTTCCGGGTGCGCTTGTTATTTATGCCCGTGATTTCTTCGAACTCATCGGTGAAGGATCTCTCCGCACCGATCGCGTTAGTGTTCTCCATTGTTTTCCTCATTCCGTTCGTTGGTTTCCGCACTTTCTTCGGCGGCTGCGGCAAGGCGCTTCTTCGCGGCACGCATGAAATCCCCACGGTCAAGCATCACGGAGCGGCCGCATTTCACGCATCGGATGCGGATATCCGCTCCGGTGCGGGTGATGATCCATTCATTCCCGCCGCAGGCATGCTTTTTTCTCATCTCGACGCGGTCGCCGAGGCCGAAATCCGTAAGCATACGGCCTTCAGCCCTGCAGCCCGTTTTCCTGGCGCTGCATATTCTCCACGACAATGTCGTAGATATCGCCGAGCGAGGCGGCGTATTCGAGCAGCTTCCACGGCGTGTTGGTATGGAAATGGATCTTTATCAATTCCTCGTCCCCGACGGCAAGCAGGCAGTCGCCCTCGATGTTGTCGGTGATGTAGTCGATGATATCATCCTCCGAAAGATCCTCGCCCTCGATAAGGAGCTGGGTATCGAATTTGAATTCAAGTTCTTCCATAATGATCCTTTCATCGCCCGCAGGCGTCTTTTAAACCTTTTTTTCGAAGCGGTTGCCGCATTTCGAGCAGGTCACGCGGATGCGTCCCTTGCCCTTCGGCGCGCGCAGCTCCTGCTTGCAGCAGGGGCATTTGAAATATTTATAAGCGGGATCTTCGTCCCTTGTTTCCTTCTTTTTGCTCTTGAAGAGGCCTTTGAAGAAGCCGGTGACAGCTCCGGCGATCTTTTCATAACCCGCAAGCTCTTCCTCGCGCTTTTCGATATTCCCGGAAAGCGTCCTGAAGAGGATCAGCGCCATCAGCGCCGCCGCGAAAGCGCAGATCACAACGCCGGCGATGCTGTTCCAAAGCGCAAGGCCGACCACATCCAGCGCGAGGGTGAGGATCATCACATCGCGCGAAAGCTTATCGAAACCGTAACCTTTCATAGTTTTATCTCCGTATTATTCGTTTTCGAGCGTCCCGGCCAGCATCATCGCTCCATAGGGCTGAAGCTGAACTTCGATGCTCCCGTTTTCGGAGCGGACGATCCCGCTGCCGAGGCCGTCGATGTATCCTTCGGCAAAACGCACGCATCCGGCGTCGGGTCCTTCGCGGAAATCGCGTTCCGAAATGATGATATCGCGGCTCTGGCCGGAGGAATTGACGAGCGTAAGCGCCGTTTCATTGCCCTTTCGCCTGTAAACGGCGAAAACATCCGGCGCTGCCGGGCAGAACGCCGTCAGGCCGTCAGTGAGCGCGGCGCTGTTTTTGCGCAGCTTCCCAAGGCGGCAATAATGCGCGGCAAGGGTGCGGTCCTCCTTCCCCCAGGGGTAGGTCCCGCGGTTGAAGGGATCCGAAAGGCCGAGCATCCCGGCTTCGTCGCCGTAGAGGATGCAGGGCGGCTGGGGCATCGAATACTGCAGGCAGGCGGCTGTCATGAGCTTGATCTTCCCGATCTGCACGGCGCGTTCGTCGTGGCGGTATTCCGCCTGCTGCCGCCTCGTGAGCGCATCCTTATCCGGCGCTCCGGAGAGCACGGACAGCACGCGCTGAGTGTCATGCGAGCCGAGGGTATTCATGCAGGCGCGGTAGAACGGCTCCGGGTACCTCTCCCGCTGACCGCCGAGAGCGTCATTGAGGCCGTAGGCGTCGAGCTTTGAAGTGAAGAACGCCAGCACCGCATCGCGGAAGGGATAATTCATCACCGAATCGAGCTCGTGGCCGTAAACATATTTGCGCAGGCCCTTTTCCCAAACCTTGTTGGAAGCGTCATCCCAGACCTCGCCGAGAAGCACGCCGTCCGGATCGAGGGCCTTTACCTTCTTCCTGAGCTCCGCAATGAAGCTGTCCGGCAGCTCGTCAGCAACGTCGAGCCTCCAGTTCGTGACGCCGAAGGCGGCCCATTTTTCAAGGACCTTATGAATAAATGCGATGTATGACGGAGTTCCCTCATTCACCTCGGGGAGGGTCTCAAAGCCCCACCAGCAGCGGTATTTATCCGGAAACGTTTTAAAATCGTACCATTCATAATATGGCGAAGCCTCTCCCGCATATGCGCCGACGGAGGGATAACGCCCGTATTTATTGAAATAGACGCTGTCATCGCCGGTGTGGGAAAATACGCCGTCGGCGATTAGCCGGATGCCGTATTTTTTCGCTTCATGAACAAGCTCCTTGAGCGTTGCCTCGCCGCCGAGGGCGGGATCGACCTTCAGATAATCGGCGGTATTGTAGCGGTGGTTGCTCGCCGCTTCGAAGATCGGGTTGAGATAGATGCAGCTCACTCCGAGCGATGCGAGATACGGCAGCTTTTCGCGGACGCCCGCAAGATCCCCGCCGAAGAAATCGTTGGGCTGATAGAATTTTTCGCCCTCCGCAGGAAGGTATTTCACGGGTTCATCCCATTTTTCGTGCCGAACGACCTTCCGGCCGAGCTTTTCATGGTATTCGAGCCGGTCGAGGCCGGTCTGCCCGTTTTCATCCGCCGCACCGCGGCAGAAACGATCGGGGAAGATCTGGTAAACGATGCTCTTTTTGAACCAATCCGGCGTCTCGTAAGCGCCGTCATAGACCGTGATCTGGAAATCCGGAGGCTGCATGCCGGCGGGCTTTCCCTCGCCCGTTCTTCCGCCGTAGAAGCGCCTTTCGCCGTTCACTTCAATGATAAAATAATACCAAAGCAGCTGCGGACTTTCCGGCGCGGTGATATGGTAGGCATGATAAAGCTCGTTCCCGATCCGCTCCTTCGCGCCTTCTCTCAGTGTTTCCCTGCCATCAGCCCATAGGCGCAGCTTCGTTGACGCGCGTTCGGCGTCCGCCCCGCGCAGACGCAGGCGGATGACCGCCGCTTCGCCGCATTTCAGCGGCCCGAAGGGCGAACGGCATATGCTTTCCCTTGAGTTGTGCCAGGCGAACAGTTCCATATTATACGTTGAAGCGGAAGACGATGACGTCCCCGTCCTGAACGACGTAATCCTTGCCCTCCGAGCGGACAAGTCCCTTCTCCTTGCAGGCGTTGATGCTGCCCTGCTCGACAAGGGTCTCATACGGCACGACCTCCGCGCGGATGAAGCCGCGCTCGAAGTCGGTGTGGATCTTGCCCGCGGCGCCGGGGGCCTTCGTGCCCTTCGTGATCGTCCATGCGCGGACCTCGTCCGTACCGGCGGTCAGGAAGCTGATGAGGCCGAGCAGCGCGTAACTCGCCTTCACGAGCTTATCGAGGCCGCTCTCGCCGATGCCGAGATCCTCGATGAAGGCGGCCTTTTCCTCGTCCGAAAGCTCGGAAAGCTCCTCCTCCATCTTTGCGCAGATGGTCAGCGCCTGCGCGCCTTCCGCCTTCGCCTGCGCGTAAAGCCGCTTGACGGCTTCGGGCTCTGTGCCGAGCTGATCCTCGTTGATATTCGCAACGTAGATCACGGGCTTGGTCGTAAGAAGGAACAGCTCGTCCGCCGCCTTCTTCTCATCCTCCGTCATCTCCATGCTGCGCACGGGCTTGAATTCATCGAGATGCGCCTTGATCCGCTCGAGGAAATCGATCTCCGCAAGATATTTTTTCTCGCCGCTCTTGGAATTCTTCTTCGCCTTGTCGATGCGGCGGTCGATCGTTTCAAGATCGGCATAGATGAGCTCGAGGTTGATCGTGTCCATATCGCGGACGGGATCGACGGAGCCGTCAACGTGGACGACGTTATCATCCTCAAAGCAGCGCACGACGTGGACGATCGCATCCACCTCGCGGATATGGGCAAGGAATTTATTGCCGAGGCCTTCGCCCCTGTGCGCATCGCGCACGAGGCCCGCGATATCGACGAATTTGATCGTTGCGGGAACGAGGCTCTTCGGGTGATACATCTCGTTCAAAACGTCGAGACGGTGATCGCTGACGTTGACGATGCCGACGTTCGGTTCGATAGTGCAGAAGGGATAATTCGCCGCCTGCGCGCCGGCCTTCGTGATCGCATTGAAAAGGGTACTCTTGCCGACGTTCGGCAAGCCGATTACACCAAGCTTCATAACAATACTCCGTTAATTCATTGAGCGAAGACGCCTCCGCTCCCACCTTCCATTATAACACAAGACGATAACTGAATTCAACGCATCACGAGCATTTTTACAAATAAGCTCATTATCCGGCGTACGGCGCTTGTCCGCCGGCCGCAGAAATGATATAATTTGCTTGAGACCGAGGAGACCGGAGGACCTTCCAATGAGAGCCTATGTTATGGATGCATTCAGCGAAAAAGCCTTTTCGGGCAACCAGGCGGGCGTTGTTTTTGCGGACAGGCCGCTCGGGGATGAGCAGATGCTTTTGATCGCGGCGGAGTTCAAGCACTCCGAGACCGCGTTCATCTCCCCCGCTGCCGGGAACGATATCCCGATCCGCTATTTCACCCCGGCGGGCGAAGTGCCGCTCTGCGGGCATGCAACGGTCGCTTCCTTCGCGGCGCTGCGTCTCGCTGGGAGGATCGGAGACGGCGAATTCGCCGCCGTCACGAAGGCCGGAAGGCTCAGCGTTTCCGTCCGCGGCAAAAAAGTGCTGATGGATATGGCAAAACCGGTGCTCATCAAAACGCTTTCGGAGGATGAAGCCGCGCCGCTTTATGCTACATACGGCCTCTCCCCCGGCGATCGGCCGGAGGGCTTCCCCGTGCGGATCGTTTCAACGGGCCTTGCCGATATCATGCTGCCGGTCAGGGATCGAAAAGCGTTGCTTTGCGCGCGTCAGAATGAAGAGGAGGTCTCCGCCTTCAGCGATGAGCTCGGCTGCGTCGGCGTGCATATGTTTGCGCCGGGCGAAGGCGGTTATACCGCTTTCTGCAGCAATTTCGCTCCGCTCTACGGCATCCCCGAGGAATGCGCCACGGGCACGGCGAACGCCGCGCTGACCTATTATCTGCATCTGCTCGGCCGCATCCGCCCCGGCGAGGAGAATGCTTTTCTGCAGGGCGAGCATATGGGAAAACCGTGCATCGTCGAAAGCATCCTTCTCGAAACGCCGGAAGGTCCGCGCATCCGCATCGGCGGCTGCGCCGTGATGAGCATGGAATGCGAAGTGAAGGTCTGATATCGGTATAACAGAAAAGCCGCCGTGCCTCTGCACGGCGGCTTCTTTCGTTTTTAGTTGTTCTTCAACGGTTTTTTATTGCTCTTGAGGTCGCTTCCGACGAAATACTTTTCAAGCGAGGGATAGATGATCATCGCAACGAGGAGCGTCAGGATGATCTCAAGGCCCATGTACCAGCCGTTGTAAAGGAAGGAATAGAACCACGGATTCGTCATGGTCATGCCCATGAATTCTTCGGGCATGTACTCGCCCCAGATCCACGCGCCGGAGATGAAGTGGCAGAGGAATCGGAGCAGGAAGGTGACGACGATACCGATCGCAACGGAGGAGCGCTTCTTGCCGAAGATGCCGGAAAGGCCGATCGCCGTGTACGGCAGGATGTAGTCGAGCAGGATCACGCCGGCCGCCATGACGGCGCTCGAAGCCCATGCGACGTTATCGAGGCCGAAGAGCATCTGAAGCACGCTGTAAACGAACGCCGTGAAAACGCCCCAGCCCGCGCCGTAGCGGTGGCTGATGATGACGAGTGGAAGCATGCTGAGCAGGGTTGGGCCGCCGCCGAAGGCAAGGTCGATCTTCAGGAAGCTGAGCACCGTGCCGGCCGCGACCATCAGCGCGCTTTCAACGAGCTGCTGCGTGCTGATCTTCTGCTTCATCACAACGCCGATAAGGACCATCACCACGCCGGCGAGCGCCAGGATGCAGCCCATCACGATGAAGGCCAGCGAGGTGTAATCGCCGAGGGCGGAGAAGAAGCCGCTGACCTCAAGCGAGCCCTGCTTTGCTTTGATGCCGATCACAAGGCAGATGATGCCGAGGACCGCCACAATACCGCCGATGATCGGCAGCAGCGCGCCGTTCTCACGGCTGAAGACTTTTTTGCAGAAATTATTGAATTTCGTATCCTTCTCGGAATTCCTTGCCCGCACGAGCCCGACGATCACTAGGATGGTGCCCGCGGTTATCAGCAGCGCACCGATAATGATCATGACGTTCTGCTGAGTCCAGAATTCGGAATTGAACATCTTATTGAGTTTGATAGAAACATGGTTGAAGATCTCCGAAAAGTGCTCCGGATTTTCACCGACGATCACCGTTACCACGCCCGCGATGAACAGCACGAGACCGATTATTGCAGTAATCATTCTTCTGCCTTTCCCAAACAAAAAGCCGCCGCAAACGGTGCGGAGGCATGATGCATAAATTTCCGTACCGCTTCCCTACGCAGGTATTACCCCAACAGGTTCAAAGGCTCATTCTCAGCTCTCCGAAATCGGAGCGCGCGCCCAGCGGAGCTGTTCTGTTTTCGTGCGTATTATAACGCGGTTTTCCGAAAAAAGCAAGAGGCGTTTGTTTTTCTTTATTTCATTAACAAAAAGAGCAGGGTTTTCGCCCTGCTCACGGTTTGTTTATCGTTATTCGGCCATTTTGATTTCGCTCGAAAGCACAGTCACGAGCTCCTTTTCAACGAGCAGCAGCCCCGCGCCGCACTCAAAGGTGCGGATCGTGTTGTCCGGAAGGATGAAATGGCATTTGCTCGGGCGGAGCACCGTCACGAACGGGATATGCCCGGCAAGGATGCCGAGCGAGCCCTCTGTGCCGCGCACGGTCAGCGAAACCGCTTCGCCGCTGTAAAGATCCCCCGCCGGAGTTGAAATTTTAAGGTTGAATTCCTTCATTTTCGTTATTTGCTCGCCGCAGCCTTCGCAACGGCTTCGTCGATCGTTCCGACGTAGAGGAACGCGGATTCGGGCAGGTCGTCATGCTTGCCTTCGCAGATCTCCTTGAAGCCGCGGATCGTTTCCGCAAGGGGCACGTACTTGCCGTTGAAGCCGGTGAACTGCTCCGCAACATGGAAGGGCTGGCTGAAGAAGCGCTGGATCTTCCTTGCGCGGGAAACGGTCAGCTTATCCTCATCGGAGAGCTCGTCGAGACCCATGATCGCGATGATGTCCATCAGCTCGTTATAACGCTGCAGGATGCGCTGCACCTCGCGCGCGACCTCGTAATGCTCCTTGCCGACGATATCGGCGGAAAGGATGCGGCTCGTGGATTCGAGCGGGTCGACCGCGGGATAAATGCCCTGAGAAGCGATATTTCTCGCAAGGACCGTCGTTGCGTCGAGGTGCGCAAAGGTCGTTGCCGGAGCGGGGTCGGTCAGGTCGTCCGCGGG
>DBXK01000035.1:0-228 GCA_002309375.1 Christensenella sp. UBA1214
GTTGTAGATATGGTCCATATCCCGCCTTGAGCCGAAGATATCCCTCGGGTTGAAGGCGCCGCCGCGGTTGAGGTCGAGGGCGTTGTCCTTTATGAATTCGCGAAGATCCGCCGAGCAGAGGTGGTTTTTCTTCGCACCGAAGGCGTCCTTGAGGTCGAAGGAGTCCATCGCGAACTGGTTCGGCGCAACGACTACGGCTTCATCCGGCACGCGCTTCGCGATCCAGTG
>DBXK01000035.1:269-3782 GCA_002309375.1 Christensenella sp. UBA1214
ATGCCGTTGGATTCATAGGTGCCGTATTTTTCGAGCAGCTCCGCAAGGCGGAAGACGCCCTCGCGCGCCGTGCGGATATAGGGCAGCACGAGCACGACGATATCCTCCTCGCCGATGCCGCCGGGAACATCCTTTTCGCGGCGGGACTTGGCTTTTTTGAATTCGACGAGCGGGTCGGCGGAGAGCACGCGCGGGTTCGAGGTGATGGTCTCCGTGGCGGTCATGCCGACGTTCGCGGCGTTGATGCCCGTCGCGGCCCAGATCCCGTGCTTCGGGTCGACGCTCGGGCAGGAGGTATAGCGGAGCGGATCGTCCGGAAGCTCGATCTCGAGATGGGAGATCACGCTCTTGTATTTTTTCTTCTGATCCTTCGGCTCGACGACGATCAGCCTCTTTTCATCGAAGAAGCCGTCGTCCGTGCGGGCGATCATGGTGGAATTGTCGTTGCTGGCTTTTCTGCCGACGAGAACTGTTGTGCAGGACATAATATTCTCCTTTTCCTTCCGTTCGGTCATTTTTTCTTATGCTTCTTTTTGAGCTCGAGCTGGGTGAGCTTCAAGCCGGTATTATAGAAATCCTTCGTTGAGCAGCCGGCTCTTCCGCCGCCGGCGCAGGCGCAGGCACAGGCGCAGGCGCAGGAGGAAGCGCAGGCGCAGGAGCTGTGCGCGCAGGAGCTGCGGGACGAGGTTCGCACCGGCGTCCTCACAACGACGGGGACGACGTGCACGCGCACGAAGGTATTCGGATCAGCGCCGTAATGATACAGTCCGTCGGTATCCTTGCCCCGGACCTCCTCGGGGATCTCCTCCTCCGTGACGGTCTCCTCGCTTTCGATGAAGCTGCGGCCGCAGTATTCGCAGTTCTCCGCGCCTTCCGGCCTCGGAGCGCCGCAGCCCTGGCAGGTCGGGTAATATTTGACCTTCGTTTTCGTGATCTTTTTCTTCGTCGTGGTCGTGAAGCCCGAGCTGCCCTTATAGGACCCGACCGCGCTGATGATCGCGCCGATCACCGCAATGCCGACAAAGCTGAATACGGCGAAGCTGATCAGACCGGCGAACAAACTGCCCAGTCTGTCCGCCGATCCGCTGCGCTCGTAATTGTCTTCGTCGATGATCTGCTTTTCCTCGCTGAAGACAAAGGCGTCGTTCGGGTAAGTGACGCTGATCTGCATCCTCTCCCCCGCGGGAAGCGTACGCTCCCAGGTGAAGAAGCCGTCCGATTCGAGCGGCGCCGCCGGCGAATGGCCGATCGCCTTTTCCGCCTTCCAGCGCACGATCAGTTTATCCACGTCGGTTTCGTCGAACCAGCCGGGGATGAATTCATAAACGGTCTCGCCCTCGTTATAAAGGTTCATCTGGTAGAGATAATCCGCAACGACCTCGAAGCTGAAATCGACGACCTCGTTCGCATAATACTTCCGGTCGAGGTCGATCCTCGCATAATAGCCGCCGTCTTCATAATAGCGGACCGTTTCGGCCGCCGGGCTCAGCGAGCGCATGGAAACATAGCGGTCGTTCGGGATGCCGATCTTGACCCATTCGAGCGGGCCTTCGGTCTTGTCGTCGAGCACCTTCCAGCTGATATGATAGGTCAGAGTGACCGTTGCGTCGCCGTTGACTTCGGCGGTGATCTCATAGAGCAAAATCTCGTCGAGCGCCTTTGCGGAGACCCTCCCGGCAAGGGGAAGGATCAGCGCGGCCGCGAAAACGAGCGCCGCAAGAAGCGCAATGATGCGTTTTTTCATTTTTCTTCCTCCTTACCGTTCGTTTCGCGGTAGATCCGGAGCGGGCATTCGCCGGTCATCCTTGCGGAGAATTCGCGGCGCTTCACGCACTCCGGGCTGTTCCAGATCTTCTCCCAGCCCGTTTCGAGGATATTCCCGAGCCCTTCGCCGGAAAGCCAGCTCTGGCAGGGCACGACGTTCCCGCCGGGGGTGATCGCCATATTGCTGAGGCAGGCGCCGCAGCTCGGGGGATTGATGCCGAGCTTCCGGCAGAATTCCGGCCCGACCCAGCCGGGCGAGGTGAAGCTGATCTCCATGCCGTTGTCGTAGCAGTATTTGACCGCCGCTTCGAGCACCTCCCGGATCTCCGCATTCGTGAGCTGCAGCTTCTCCGATTCGCCCTTCGCGGCGTTGCCGGTCGTGATGAGGCCGGAGCAGGTGACATAGATAACGCCCATTTCGTGGAGCATTTCGAGCGTTTTGACGTAATCCCTGTTGAGCGTGCACAGCGGCGTGTTGACGCTGAGGTTCAGCCCCGCCGCGAGCGCATTTTCGATGCCGGCGACGGTATCCTTGTATTTATCCGCGCCGACGAGGGCGTTATGGACCGCCTCATCCGCGGAATAGAAGGTGATCTGCAGGCTGTCGAGCGAAGCTTCACGAAGCTTTGCGCAGAATTCCTCCGTCAGAAGTATGCCGTTAGTGTTGAGGCGGGTGATGAACCATTTGCCGTATTCGATCAGCTCGAAGATATCGCTTCGGAGGGTCGGTTCGCCGCCGGTGAAGGTGATCTGCGTCACGCCCGCTTCGCGCAGGATATCGATGATGCGCTTCCACTGCCCCGTCGAAAGCTCCTCTTCTTCCGAATGGAACTGCCCCGCCGCATAGCAGTGCACGCAGCGCTGGTTGCAGTTCCAGCGGCCCCCGCGGCTCATCGCGCTGACCATGAGATCCATCCTGTGCGGTGCGCGCATATACGGCGCATAATCGCCGAGGGTGATATAGTTGATCTCTTCATCCGGCTGCTGCCCGCGCGCGACCTTCGTGAAGGTCTCCATGATCGTATAAAGATCCTGTTCGAGCCGCTTTTTGCCGATCATGGGATAGACCTTCCTGACGGCGCGGCAGGTCTCGCTGCGGATAAGCGCGGCGTCCTCGTCGGAAACGGGGCGGCCGGCATAGCGGTTGACCTCGCGGATGAATTCCGCAAGCAGGATCGTCCATGCGGTGTTGACGGGGATGATATCCTGGCCGTTGATGATCGCAACGCTCGCGCCGACCTCGCCGTCACGGATCACGGGCGGAACGAGATGGATGCGCACGACGCCCGGGCCCTCCGGGTTCAGCGTTGTATGATACACCTCGCCGAAATTGGCAAGGGCATAGCGAAGCTCGCGTTTTGTCGTGGTTTTTTTCGCCATTGGCAGCACCTCCGGGAAAAGGTTATTTTTTCACGAATAACAGTATATCACTTATATTCGGAATTTGCAAGCCCGCGGGCGAAGCGTTGTGCGCGGGCTCTCCCGGGTCGGCGAGGTTTTCTGCGGCAGGCCGTTTCCGCAAATTCGTGCTTGAACATATATTTTACTTCTGATATAATTTGAATGTGATATTACATCACGGTCATATCGAACACAAATCGGAAAGGAAGACAGATCTATGGCAAAGAAACTACTCGCACTCCTCGTTGCGGCGATGATGCTCGTCGGCCTCGTTCCGGCGGCGGCATTCGCGCGCGTTGCCGAGGAACCTGCCACGGCCGAGATCATCGACACGGTCGAGATCAACGG
>DBXK01000053.1:0-28947 GCA_002309375.1 Christensenella sp. UBA1214
AAGCAATCGACGAAGACGGCGACGAGTTTGAATTCAGGCTCTATCCGATCGGGGAAAATGAGTTCGGCCGCAAGGGCGGCATGCTCAAAGTGAAATTCGGCGACGGCTGCCTAACGTTCGACGATATCACCTGCAAAAAGCTGTAAGAACGGCGAAAGAGGGCGGCGGGGCGCTCCCCGCTGCCCGGAAAAGAAAGCAGGAACGGAAACCGATCAGAAAATCGAAGCGCTGATAAGGGAAGAGGCCGAATAAATCGGCGAAAGGATCAACGGGAGCTTCGCCCGCACAGGTGCCAAAATGACTGCCGCGATCGTTTATTATTCCGAACACCACGGCAAGCGGTCGGTTTTATAGGAAATTGTAATCAAAGATCCGAATTCGGGGAGGAGAGGAAAAATGAAGCTTTCGGTAATTTTCAATGAAAAGCCCAAACAATGGGGCTTTCGGGGCGATCCGTATTTCTGGGCTTACCTGAAAGAAAGCGCGGAGAAAATGGACCTTATTTCTCCGGAAGAGCTGGAGGAATGGATCAAGGCGGAGTATTTCTCGCTTTCGGGCAAGGAACTGACCGACGAATACATGGATTTTGCCATAATAGAGCAGTTTGCGCACGGCGGAATGAGCTCCGGCGGCGTCGACAACCAATGGTGGACGGAGAAAGGCATCCCGCTGCTGAAAAGCAGGCTTTCCGCGCTCCGGCAGATCCCGGACGCAGGAAGCGGCGGCGCGCGGGATTGACACCGGTTGCCTTTGTTAATATAATATAAACAAGTTATTCTATATGAAAGGTAAGAAAAACGATGAAATCATTAAAGATACTCCTTGCTCTGCTGCTCTGCGCGGCGTTTGTTCTTTCGGCCGCAGCCTGCGGCTCTTCCGCGCCTTCGGCGCCGTCCGATCAGGAGACGAAAACCGATAATCCGAAGGCAACGGCGGCGCCCGGCGGCGACCAGACCGACCACGGCGGCGACCAGACCGACCACGGCGGAGATCAGGCAGCCGACGAAGCTGAACTGGCGTTCAATACCTATAACGGCTACGCCTGGCTGACGAAGGACGGCGTGGATTCATGCTACAATGCAGCGGGCGAACTGCAGTTTACGCTGCCCAAAGGCACGCGCGCAGCCTCCGTCTTCTATAACGGTTACGCTGCCGTGATGAAGGCAGGCGAGCGGGGCATCGCTTACGTGAGCGGGATCGTGGACACGAAAGGAAATACCGTTCTCGATGCGGAGACGCTTGGCGTTGACGGATTTATATTCGGAATCTATGAAAACCAGAGCATCCCCGTGCTTTACGATCTGTATAACCGCGAAAAGAGGGACGACACTTTCAACGATTTCAACGATCTCCGGCCCGTGGAAGACAGTCTCCTCGAAGATGGATGGATCTTCGCTTATAAGCAGAGCGAATCGTATGAAGGCGCGGTCTTCGAAGTCGGCGTCGTGGACATGCAGGGCAACTGGGTCGCTCCGCTTGCAAAGGACAATATCGCGACCCTGAAGGGCTGGTATTCGCCGGGAACGCTGCTTCAGAACCTGACCTACTGCAAAGAGGGCGTCTGGATGTGGGCTAAACCGAGCCTCGGCGGAGACCTTGACGAAGACACCCATTATTTCAACCTCTTTTTCTACAGCCTCGAGCAGAACACCTGGGCGCAGCTGATCGGAAACAATATCAATTCTTACGGCGACACCTACGGCCTGACCTTTGAAAACGGGACAGCCATCGTCGTCGGCTCCGCAACCTCCGGCATGTCCTATATCACCCCGCCCAAAGCAGGGGACGTAAACATCAATCCGGTGAATAAAGAACTCAATTACGAGTATTTTTACAGCTATGACCGCGAAGGCCACGTGATCTTCGTCTCCGGAGAAGGAGAAAACGGCCATGACAACGTCGTCGGTTATGATGAAAATCTGAAAGAACTTTTCAGGACCAATTATTACAGAGCATGGCCCTTCCTGAGAAGCAGCCACGGCTATCAGCCGGTGACGATCAGGAATGAAAACGGCACCGACTACTGGTCGTTGATCGACAGGAACGGCGAATTCCTGTTCGAACCGAAGGAAGGCACCATCGGAAACCCCCAAGAGTTTTATATGGACGATGATTTCATGATCTTCTGGCATAAAGACATGTTCGGCGATATCGCGGTTACTGTTTACGATTTGGAGGGCAATGAACTGCAGCGCATCGATTATGACTTATATAAGCACATAGAGTATCATAACGGCGTGCTCAGAGCCTCCCAGGAACACGGACGCAGCGCGAAATACGTGAAGCTGCCAAAGCATAATTAACCTTGAAACACAGCGGCAAAGGGGTGTGAAGACGTTTTATTCAAACGGTTCCTTCACACCCTGCTGACTATCATGGAGGACAATTAACCGGAAGGGAAAACAAAAAACGGACTTGCGAGCCCGGCCCCGAAGCCACAGAACGGAACGGAGCGGACCGACTGAAACGGAGGATCAAACCAAATGAAAATGAGCATTAAAGATTTCATCAAATCGATGAAGCAGAAGCGGAAGAACCGCAAAGCTCCGGCGATCGAGCGGAAAGCGAACCTCGGCGCGGAGCCTCTCGAATACGACCCCGGGGAGATAGATCCGCCGGAGACCAGATTCACGCCCGAGTACCGGGCGTTCCTCGAAGCGCAGCAGGCGCGGGAGGAAGCGGCGGCGCGGGAGGCGGAAGCTTTTCGGGAAGCGCAGGAAGCCGAAAGGACCGAGGATCGCGAATAAAACTATGGAAACGAAAACAAAAGTTTATGTGCGCCATCTCGACGCGCCGTATCAGGAGGGCACCCGGACGGTCTTCAAGCCGCTGAGAGACGAAATGAAAGCGGAGCTCCGCACCGCCGTGAGGGAGATCTTCGAAAAGGCGGGCGGGAAGAAGCTGCTCAAATCCTCCGGGAACGTCTTTTTGAAGCCGAACGGCATCGACGGTCAGCCCTACTGCTACACGCGGCCGGAGCTCGTCGATGCCGTGATCGAGTATTGGAAGGAGCAGGGCGCCGGGAAGATCTATCTTTTCGAGAATTCGACGCAGAGCAACGCGACAAGGCTCGTTTTCGCCGTGATCGGCTATGATAAGATCTGCAAACGCACCGGCGCGATCCCGGTCTATCTCGATGAGGAGAAGACGGTCGAATTCGAATTCCGCGGCAAAAAGCCCGTTTCGGACGATCCGGACGGCTATTTCGTGACGAAATTCGGGATGCCGCGCTTCGTTGTCGATAACCTTATTAACGGCAGGGACGAGAACCTTTATATCAGCCTTCCGAAGCTCAAAACGCACTCGATGGCGGGTGTCACGCTCGGCGTCAAGAACCAGTGGGCGTTCCCGTGCCAGTCCGCGCGCGGCTTCGACCACAACTACAACCTCCACCACAAGCTGATCGACGTGCTCGGCTATGTCCGCCCGGATTTCACGCTCATCGAAGGCGTGGAGGGCACGATCTACGGGCATTATCCGGTCACGGCGCTTGCGGATAAGGCCGTGCTGCCGCTCAAGGTACTCGTTGCCGGCGAAAACGTCGTTGCAACCGATATGGTCGGCGCGCGGATCTTCGGCCTCGGCCTTGACGACGTGCCGCACCTTCGTGACGCCGTGGAGCGCGGGTATTCCGGGGGCGTGACGAGCCTTGACGACGTTGAGATCGACGGCGATATCTCGATGTATACCGAGAAATATCCTTACGATCTCTATGATTATTATCCGGAGGACGTGGAGGTGATCATGGGGAAGGAGCGCTGCTGCAAGCAGGGCTGCCGCAACAATCCGCTGACGCTGCTGCAGATCCTCTACGGCGACCACAACGGCAGGGGCGGCTGGACGATGGTCATGGGCAAGGGCCACGATCCCAAGCAGATCGACGCGATCGAAGGAAAGGTGCTGATCGTCGGCGACTGCGCGATCAACGAGGTCGGCGAAAGGCTGATCGGTCGCCTCGGGAAGAAGAACGTCTTTTTGAGCCGCAAATGCAACAGCCTTGCGGATACCGCCGCCGCGATGTTCTATTTGATGAAGGTCAATCCGATGGAATTCGCGCCGATCGGGCCGCTCAAGGCGCTCAAATGCCTCACCCTTTCGAAGCTGCACGGCTCCAAAGCGCTCGTGCCTTCGCCGTTTTCGAATCATTTCAAGACGGTATAAAATCATTGCAATATAAAGAAAAAAGGCTCTCCTTCCGGAGGGCCTTTGCTTTTTCATGATGCTTTCAGCTTTCATACGAGAGCTCCCAGACGTCCGCATAGGTGCCGAGCGGATCCTCGGAAAGCAGGCACATCAGCACGAAGCATTCATAGGGATTCGCGATATAGAGCTCGCCGAGGCCGCAACCTTCGAGCAGCTCGTTCACTCTGCCGATGAAGGAGTAATAGCGTTTCTTCCTGTTCGGATATTTGTCAAGGGACTGCGACATGATGAAGAAAGCGAGCGTTATGATATCGAAGCGCGTGACCTCGGCCTTCCCCTCGAGGATCTCGCCGATATGCTGGCGGCTGAAGCGCCGTCCGTCGAAGCTGCCGCAAAGCGCGGAGGCCTTGCTCGGGGTAAGGTTGCCGTGGCGGTCGACGGGGATCGCGGAGGAGATGATGTGCTCAAGGTCGCTTTCGGTGATCTCCTCCGGCTTATAGACGCGGCGGGAGGCGCGAAGGCGTTCGATCCTTTCGCTGCGCTCGCTGTCGGAATACCTGTCGTCGCGCAGGAGCCTGTCCTCGAGCCTCGCGGCTTCGATCCGCACGCGCTCCTCCTCGGTGCGGTTATAGATCCCGGCAACGATGCATTTTGCCTCGGCAAAGAGCCCGTCGAAGCATTTTTTCGCCGAAACGGAGAGCTTGGGGCGGTTATCCTTCGTTTTGAACTGCGCGGCGAAGGCGATGACGGCCGCATCTTCGCCGAGGGACCTCACCCTTCCGCGCACGGCGACGGTCATCTCGTCGAGCAGCGGATCGAAGCCGCTCTCCCGCGGCTCCGCCTTCAGAAAACCGCGCCAAAGCTCCTCGAATTTCAAATAGCCGTAACCCTTTTTGAAGCAGTGCCAGCAGATGATCTCGAAGGGATCCTTCGCGTTGAAACCGTGCTCGCGCAGCGCTTTGGTGAGGAACCTTTCAACATCCTCCTCCGGCATGCGCAGGCCGAAGCCGAGAAGGAACACTGTCCTGCGGCTGACGGACTGCTTTGTGAGCCAGTTTTTCGAAAGTGCGCTGAGCTTCGAGCTCGTCGGCTCGAACGACGGGGGAGTGCAGTTCTCCTCGAAGGAATCGCGGATGATTTGGCGGTAGACGTCGAGAGGGACCTCATCAAAGGGTTCCTCAAGGCCCGCCTGCCTGTAAATGTAGCGCTTCAGATATTCGCCGAAGGGGATGAATTTGAGCCGCTTTGAAATAACGCGGAAGATCAGCTCCGCGTCATTATCGAGGAAATCAGCGCTGTCCACGGCGGAATAGAGCGCTTCCCAGGCGTTTTCCGTGAAATCGAGCTTGTTTTCAAATTCTTCGGACATAGCGTTTTCCTTTCATGTTATTTGGCGAAAGGTTATGCTTTCGGAGTAAGGTAAAAATTCGCGAAACCGTAATACGGATTCATCGCATTCTTGTTGTTGTATGCGTAGTACTCGGGTGTAGATAGCTCAATAAACAGCGTCTTTACGCCCTGAACGGGTATTGTAATTGTTTGGGAAGCGGTATGCATACTGATCTTGCCGTCTTCCGCGAGCCCTTCGATCTGATCGTATCCAAGCTGCGTATCATCAAGATGAACCGTTAAAAAGATATCTCCCATACTGGTGCCGTTGACGTGGCCGATATCAAAAGTGACGGAAGAATACTTTCGGTCAAGATCAATTGAAAAATAACCGTAAGTACTCCAGCGTCCCGCATCGTTGCAAAAGATCGCGAAGCCGTCGTCCACGGTGCTTGAACCCATCTCGAAGGACGCATGCTCATCATCTCCGGTTTTATAGGATCCCGGGCTGAGATTGTACAGAGCATTGGTGTCGGAGAGCTTGACCGCTGCGGTAGGTATCGGCGTATTCTGCACTTCACCGGGTGCTGCTGTTTCGTCGGGTGAGGTGCTGACAGAGCTAATACCGGGATTATCGGAATTGGCGGAAGTATCACCGGAACCGCCTATAAGCTTCGGAATAATTATCAGCGCAGCGCCGATGAGCAGGCAGAGGGCGAGCAGTAATCCGATAATAAGCGGGAGTTTGGATCTTTTCTTTTGCCTGTTTTGAACCGGCCGCGGCGCGGCGGTATAGACAGGTGCCTGCTGCGGCACGAAAGTTTGAGCAGTTTGCTGCGTCGCGGTGGATAAATTGACAGTTCGCTGCAGCGAGGCGGGGGAAACCCGGTTTGCTGCCGGTGCGGGCGTCGGCTTCGGTGCAGCAGAAGCATTAACTCCGACGGGAACTTTTGCAGCGGGCTTGGCGGGACAGGCAGGAGCATCCTGCTGCGCGATTACGGCCTGCAGCGCGGTCTTCATCGCCGACGCGGTACTGAAACGCTGCTTCGGATCGGGATCGCAGGCGCAGAGGATGATGTCCGCCATGAGCGGCGACGCGCTGCAGGGCGGGGGAAGCGGTTCGCCGGAGAGCCTGCGGCGGTTGGCTTGTTCGCGCTCAGTCGAGCTGATGAGCTGTTTTTCGGTATCGAGGAAGGGCAGACGCTTTTTGTTGAGGCAGTAATAGAGCACCATGCCGAGCGAATAGATATCGACACTCTCGTCGTAATCCTCGCCGCGCTCGACCTCCGGAGCCATGTAGGTGAGGGTGCCCTTCATCGAAAGGCCCCTCGTCAGCCCGTCGATCGAGCGGGCAATGCCGAAATCGCCGAGCTTGTAGCTGCCGAATGCGTTGATGAAGATATTCTGCGGCTTGATATCGCGGTGGATGATCTTTTTGCTCTTGCAGAGCTCGAGCGCGGTGCAGATATCAACGCCGAGCTTCACGGCCTCGGCTTCGGTCAGTTCGCCCTCCGAGAGGCGCTTCGTGAGCGGCGTCAGCAGCTCCATGCGGATGAAGATATCCCAGCCGAAGCGGTCCGTGCGCTCGACGACGCGGTAATCCTCAACGCTGACGATGTTCGCAACGCCCTTGAACGATTCCATCAGGCGGATCTCGTCGACGCACTCGGTTACGACGGAACGGCAGTAGGTTCTGGAGCCTTCCTCCGAATAACCGTCGGCGATCAGCGAATCGAGCACGAATTCATCGTGCGGGATGGAAATGACCTTGATCGCGGAGGTGCTCCGAACGCCGAATTCGCTTTTGACGGCCTTGTAAACAACGCCGTAGGAACCACGCCCGAGGGGAGGTTCTTCGATCTGCCATTCCGGCCAGATATTCTCTAATCCGTTTTTATTCATATCGCAGTGCTCCGTTTTTGAATCGTCGGCAGATGAACACATATATACATCAATTATTATACATTACCGGATGTGGATTTTCAATAGTACGCCCCGCGTTCCGCCCGAAAACTGTTGAAAACGGAGCGGACTTGAGTTAAAATAAAAAACGGGCCGAAGACCGGCAGAAGGAGCCGGAAGAGGCCGCAGGCGGGCATCAAACGCGTTTTTTGAACTTTTTTCGAAAAAAGTCCCGGTTTTGCGAAAAATCCCCCTGCGTGAGGGGTTGCTCATGACGCAGCGTAATGAGCTAAAGTATGCGGCGAAGGAGGTGAAAGCTATGTCCAAATACACAACGGGAGAGCTTGCGAAGCTCTGCGGCGTCACCGTCCGCACCGTTCAGTACTATGACACCCGCGGTATCCTTTCCCCGTCGGAACTCACCGAGGGCGGCAGGCGGCTCTATTCGGAGAGCGATCTTCAGAAGATGAAGACGGTCTGCTTCCTGCGCGAGCTCGGCATTCCGCTCGACGGCATTTCGAAGATCCTCTCGGAGGACAATGCCCCGAACGTGATCTCGCTGCTGCTCGAACAACAGGAGCAGACGCTGAAAGCAGAGATCGGCGAAAGGAAGGAAAAGCTCGAAAAGCTCGAGCAGCTGAAAAGCGGTCTTCGGCAAGCGAACGAAGTTTCCGTTGAATCGATCGGCGACATAGCGTACACTATGAACAACAGGAACGATCTCAAAAAAACCCGCAGAACAATGCTCCTTTCGGCCATCCCGATCTTCCTTCTGGAGGCCGCCGGCGCCGTGCTCTGGATCACCAAGGGCTGGTGGTGGGCGTTCGCCGCCGCGCTGGCCATCGCCATTCCGTGGGCGATCTGGGTCAGCCGCTACTATTATCGGAGCGTCGCGTATATCTGCCCGGAATGCCACAAGGTCTTCAAACCGACCTTCAAACAGATGTTCTGGGCCTCGCATACGCCGAAAACGCGCAAACTGACCTGCCCCGAATGCGGCCGACGCGGCTACTGCGTCGAAGTTGCAGACGAGAATCATAAAAAAGGAGAAAAATAATGAGTAAATTCACCGAAAAGGCAAAAGCGCTCCGCGCGATCGAGATCCCGCATTACAATTGCGCCCAGTCCGTCCTGATCCCGTTCGCGGAGGCGGCGGGGATCACGGAGGAAACGGCATACCGCGTCGCCGCGAATTTCGGCGGAGGCATGAAGCGCGGCTCCGTCTGCGGCGCCGTGACGGGGGGCCTGATGGCGCTCGGCCTTTTCGGCGCGGACGATCCGAGGACCGTTTCGGAATTCCATCTTCGCATGAAGCTCAGCCATAACGGCGTGCTCGACTGCGCGGAGCTTCTTAAAGTGAACGCGGAAGCCGGCGGCGACAAGAAACAGCACTGCGACGATATGGTCACCGAAGCCGTCGCGCTCGTTGAAGAGCTCTTAATGCGCGCCGGAAAGCTCCCTGCGGAGGACTGAAACGGAAAAACAACTGTGCGAAAAGAAAAGGCTCCTTCCCGGGCGGGAGGAGCCTTGGCCTTTTTATGGGATCATTTGCGGTGGAGATCGACCTTCGAAAGCAGAAGGAAGATGATGATCGCGTTCACGACCGTCAGCGGCAGCAGGCCGAAGAAGGTGGAGGAGGTCCATTTCGCGGTCCAGACGCAGAGGAAGGTCACAAACAGCGCGATCAGCGCGGCGATGATGATCGTCGGAACGATCGCGGCAGCGCCCTTGGCGCGGGACATCATGATGCCGAGAACGATCCAATAGAACAGCGCAAAGACGAGCAGGAAGATGATTATCCCGGCGACCCATGCGAGCGCAGGCGCGCCGTGGAAATCGCCGTTCGGCCCGAAAATGCCCCAGGCGGCGAGCGCAAGGCCGAAGCCGATAAGGAAGCAGATCCCGAACTTGATCAGCGTTTTTTTAAGATCCATAGTGAATACCTCTCTTTCCGTGGTTATTCGTAAACTTTCGCATTCCCCGGCCGGGGGCGGCGGAAGATCGCATATAGGATATACTTTCTTAAAGTTTACCACAATGCGCGCGCCAAGTCAATACAGCATGTCGTTTTAAGCAAAAATATGCCGCCGCCGAAAGCCGCGCTTGCATTGGCGCCGCGCGGATGCTATACTGACAGCGGAAAAGGAAAATCCGCGCCGCGAAAGGAAAAGCAATGACGGAAAAGAGGATGCAGTTCATACGCAAGCTCGATAAAAGGAACCGAAATCTCGCTTCCGGTCGGCTTATCCTTCGGCCCTTCGATGAAGCGGACAGGGAAGCCGCGCTCCGCCTTTTTTATAACGGGGAGATCAAAAAAACCTATATGCTCCCCGATTTTTCCTCGGAGGATGAAGCGGCGCGCCTGTTCGAAAGGATGGAAACGCTTTCGGATTCGGACGATCATTTCATCTATGCGGCGCACTTCGGCGATAAGCTCATCGGCTTCATCAACGATACCTGCGTTGAAGAAGCTTCGATCGAGCTCGGTTATGTCGTCGATCCGGCGTATAAGAACCGCGGCTTTGCGACGGAGATGCTGAAGACGGCGATCGCCGAGCTCTTCCGCCTTGGCTTTTCCGAAGTCCGGGCGGGCTGCTTCGAAGAAAATACGGCGAGCCGCCGCGTGATGGAAAAGAGCGGGATGCGCCCGACGGGGGAGACGGAAACGATCGAATACCGCGGGAAAACGCATCGCTGCCCGATGCTCGCGATCCGGAGGGAAGAGTAATGTGCGTTCGGTTTTTTATAAACAGGGATTCGAAAAGGCTGCAGGAGCTCGAAAGGATGGCCTCGGTCAGCCCGCTTGCGGACAGGTTCCGGAGCCTTCTTCCTTCGCCGATCCTGCAGGGCGGGGAGGTCGGACCGGCTTCGGTCACGCCCGTGATCGCGCTGAATAAAAAAGAGACAGAAACCGTTTTCCCGATGCAGTGGGGCTTCAGCATCAGCCCGCCGGCGGAGGGGCAGAAGCTCCCCGCCTGCGAGGTCTTCAACGCCCGCACCGAAACGGCGGGGGAGAAGCGCACCTTCGCGCCGAGCTGGCGTTCGAGGCGCTGCGTGATCCCCGCTTCGTGGTATTATGAATGGGAGCATTCGGAGGCCGGAAACGGAAGGAAGAAGGCCGGCGAACGCTGGTCGATCCGCCCGAAGGACGCGGAGCTCGTCTATCTCTGCGGCCTCTACCGCATGGAGGCGGGACTTCCGAAATTCGTCGTGCTTACAAGACCGCCGACGGAGGCGCTTGCGAAGATCCACGACCGGATGCCGCTGATCCTTCCGGAGGATAAGACGGCGGCCTGGATCGATCCCGGGATGAAGCCGGAGGAAATTATCGGCTATGCTTTGACGGATATGGAAATGAGGAGGACGGGCGAATGAACAAAAAGATCTATTTCGCTGGCTCGATCCGCGGCGGGCGCGCCGATGCGGAGCTCTACCGCAGGCTGATCGCGTATATGCAGCGGACCGACAAGGTGCTGACCGAGCATATCGGAAGGCCGGAACTGAACCTTCTCGAGCGCGGCAGGGACCGCGACGCGGAGATCTACCGTCAGGATACCGGCTGGCTCCGGGAGGCGGATATCGTGATCGCGGAATGCACATCCCCCTCGCTCGGCGTAGGGTACGAGCTTGCCTACGCGGAAAAACTCGGCAAACCCTGCTGCATTTTCTATGACAAAACGAGGACGCAGCTTTCGGCGATGCTGACGGGCGACCCGTATTTCAGAATTTACCCCTATGAAAACGAAGAGGAGCTGTTCGCCCGCCTTGACGGGATATTGAAGGAAGAATGAAAATGACGGAAACGACAGGCAAAAAAGCAGTCCTGATAACCGGCGCGGCGGGCGGCATGGGACGGGCAGCCGTGAAGGAATTCCTTTCGGAAGGGTACCGCGTCTTCGGCCTCGATATCCGCGAGCCGGAGGGGGCGGAGGGCTTCACCTTCATCAAAACCGACCTCACCGACGGCGCCTCGGTCGAAGCTGCCGCCGAAAAACTGCGGGATGCGGGCGTGAAGCTCGATCTTATAGTGAACATGGCCGGAATGTACGACCTCGATTCGCTCGTCGAGATGGACGAAGCGGCGTTTTCCCGCATCTTCGACGTCAACCTTTTCTCCGATTTCCGCGTCAACAAGGCTTTCCTGCCCCTGCTCGGGCCGAAGGGGAGGATCATCATCGTTTCGAGCGAGCTCGCGCCGCTCGATCCGCTGCCCTTCACCGGGATCTACGCGATCACGAAGACCGCCGTGGAGAGCTACGCCTATTCGCTGAGGATGGAGCTGCAGCTCCTCGGCCATCCGGTGATCGTGATCCGCCCCGGCGCGGTCGACACCGGCCTTCTGGACGTTTCGACGAAGCGCCTCGACGATTTTATCGAAACAACGAAGCTCTATCCCTTCAACGCGAAGCGCTTCAAAAGCATCGTCGGGAAGGTGGAGGCGCGCAAGATACCGCCGGAGAGGATCGCCGCGCTTGCGGTGAAGGCCGCCCGCGCGAGGCGCCCGCGCTACGTCTATAAGATCAACAGGAATCCGCTGCTGCTCATTCTCAACGCCATGCCCCGGCGCCTGCAGAACTTCGCGATCCGGAAAATTCTTGAAAATCGGGACCGCTGATATATTTATTTTTCATCTGCGGTGTGATATAATAATTCTGTTTGAAGGCGCGGGTCTCCCGCCCGAGGATAAACTCCCCGGCCGGATCGCCGCGCAAAAGCAAAACGGAGGTTAAAAATGAAAGCAAAAAGACTCCTCAGCGCTCTTATCGCGCTTGTGATGGTGCTGGCGCTCGTTCCCGCGATGAGCTTCGCCGCGGAAACGCACCGCGACGCACCGGAAGGCTATGATGAATACGAATTCACCAAGATGTCCGCATTCCTTGCGATCGAGAATGCCCGCGGCGAGACCAACGCTTCGAAGCTCGGCGCGGACGTCGATCCGGCGGACCCGACCACCTGGGGCTACAGCATCCTGTGGAATGACGGCCATATCACTCACATCTCCTTCCCGTATTCGGAGCTTTACGGCGATCTCGACGTCAGCGGCTTTACGCAGCTCGATATGCTCCAGTGCGGAAACAACGAGCTGACCTCGATCGACGCGTCGAACTGCCCCGCGCTGACGATGCTGGACTGCGTCGAGTGCCCGCAGCTGACTGCGCTCAACGTCACCGGCAGCCCCCTTATCCAGGATCTGCAATGCGGCATGTGCGCGATCGAATCGCTCGATCTCAGCGACGACCACAGCGCACTCAACATCGGCCTCGACGTTTCGGACAATAACCTGAGCTTCCTGGACGTCAGCGGCTGCACGGAGATGCCGTATCTGCTCTGCAACGACAACAATCTGACCGAGCTGGATCTTTCCGCCTGCACCGCGTTGAATTCTTTCAGCTGCTTTGACAATCCCATGAAGACTGTCACCGTGAACCCGGAAATGTTCGGCTTTGAAAAGATCATGGCGGTCGGAAACGGCACCTTCAACGCCTACGATTTCGTTGGCGACAGGCCGGATCTCTGGCATCTGGCAACGCCGGATGACGGCTACGAATTCCTCGGCTGGTATGATGAAGAGGGCAACCTGCTTTCCGAAGAGGCGGACTGGACCGTTCCGGAAGAGATGCTCGATTCGCTTCCTTCGACCTTCATCGCGAAATTCACCGATGATGAACCCCTCACCCACGAAGTCGTATTCAAGGATTGGGACGGAACCGTGATCGACACCCAGACTGTCAACGACGGCGAAGCCGCTGTTGCGCCGGAAGATCCGGTGCGCGAGGGCTATACCTTCATCGGCTGGGACGTCGATTTCTCGAACGTCACCGAGGATCTCGTCGTAACGGCGCAGTATGAGGTCAACGGCCTGCCCGTCACCCTTCTCGGCGACGTGAACTGCGACGGCAAGGTCGATTCGACCGACGCGCTGCTTGCGATGCGCTATTCGATGAACCTTGCGGAGATCAGCGAGCAGGGCTTCGTCAACGGCGATATGAACGGCGACGGCAGCGTCAACGCGACCGACGCTGTGCTGATCATGCGCCATGCCATGGCCGGCAACTGACGGATCGAAGCATAAACAATGAAGAACATTCGGGGCGGCTCGCGCTGAGCCGCTCCGCTTTTAAAGCAGGGGGGAAGAGAATTTGTTCGATCCGAAGACCGATCGGTTCCCGTATCCGGAGGATACCGACAAACACTATCTGACGCTGAAGAAGGACCGCGGCATCGTCTTCGACAGCAGCTATCCTTATGTTGATAAATCCCGCTCGTTCAGGTTCAAATACACCGTGATGCGCGTGATGATGTACCTTGTGATGTTCCCCCTTGCGCGGATCCGCCTCGGACTGCGCTTCAAGGGCAGGGAGAACCTCAAAAAGCACCGCGAGACGATCAAAAAGGGCGTCGTTTCGTGCAGCAACCACGTTCATATGTGGGACTATATCTCCCTGATGAGCGCCGTTCGGCCGTTCCGCACGCACGTGCTCTCCTGGGCGCCGAACATCAACGGCGAAAACGGCACCCTGATCCGCCTGACGGGCGGCATACCGATCCCGACGGAAGGCATCGGCGCAACGGTCGCATACCTCCGGGCGGTGGGGAAGATGCTCGATGAAGGCGGCTGGGCGCATGTCTATTCCGAGGGCAGCATGTGGGAATACTATGCGCCGATCCGTCCGTTCAAGCGCGGCGGCGCGGCGATCGCCTGCGATTTCGATAAACCGATGCTGCCGATCGCCTTTTCATTCCGCGAACCGGGCTTTATCCGAAAAAAGCTCTTCCGCCAGATCGCCTGCCTGAACGTCAGCATCGGCGAACCGATCTTCCGCGATCCGTCGCTCCCGAAGGCGGAGCAGAGGACGGAGCTTACGAAGCGCTGCCATGAGGCGGTCTGCCGCCTTGCGGGGATCGATCCGAAGGAGAACATCTATCCGCCGCTCTTCGATGATTCAAAGCGGATAGACTACTATACTTCGACCTACGGCGTCGGGTACAAGGGCTCAAAATAAAATCATAAAAAGCGGATGCTCAGAGGGCCCGCTTTTTTTATTACAGGCCGGCGGAACGCGAGGGCTCATATGTTGACAGGATATTCTCAAATATGCTAAAATAAATCGAATATATAAGCGGCGCGCTCCCTGATCGATCCGAAGGGCAGGGGAGAACCGAAACAACAGCATTTCGCAGTATGCCGCCGGGCACTTCGTCGAAAACGGAAGGGAAAGAGGAAAACATGCAGCAGGAGATCAGCCGTATAATCGGGAATATCTGGCCGGAATACCGGCTTGGGAACAGGATCAGCGGGGGAAACTGCGCTGAAATGTTCGGCGCTGTCCGTGCGGAAGCCGCCTCGGCGCCGGGCCTTGACGACCTTGCATCGGTAAGGGTCGTCACCATACCGCCGGAAGACGCGGATCCCGCGGCGCTCATGGCGAAGTTCAGGAGCAGGGAACAGCTGGATGCGACGCTCGAAAGGATCGCGGCGGATTATATGGATCAGCTCGATGCGATCCGCCGGATGAACGGGACGGGCAGCGCGGCGAAGATCCTCGACTGCCGCACCTTCAAAAAGAAGGATTCTTCCGGCTGGGTCGTCTGCGCCCTGACCGAGCGCCTGACTCCGCTTTCGGATTATCTCGGAGGCCAGGAGAGCATCGATGAAAGCGAAGCCGTCAAGCTCGGCAGCAATATCGCGGATTTCCTCGCCGCCTGCGAAAGCGCCGGCAAGACCTACGGAAATATCTGCGAGGACAGCATCTTCGTCGATGTGAACGGAAATTACAAGATCGCCGCTCCCGGCGCGGAAAAAGCGGCCGCGCTGCTTGCCGACGGAGCCAAGAAGGAGGATATCTGGAACTATCTTCCTCCGGAAGCTTCTTCGGGCGGGCGCCGGGAAGGATCGGCGGACACATATGCGCTCGGCATCCTGCTTTATAAGCTTCTCAACGGGAACAGATTCCCCTTTGTTGCAAGGGGAAGGGAGAACGATCCGGAGGTCCTGCGCGAAGCAAGGAAGGCCCGCCTCGGCGGAGCGAAGCTGCCGATGCCGGACGCCGCATCGCCGCATCTCGGCGCAGTCGTGCTGAAGGCCTGCGATCCGGATCCCGCGAACCGATTCCAAAGCGCATCCGAAATGAAGGCGGCGATCATGGACCGAAGCTTCGTCGGAGCGCCGGCGGCGCCTGTTCGTCCGCCCGAGCCCAAAAAGCCTGAGAAGGAGCCGGAAAAACCCAAAAAACAGAAAAAAGAGGGCGGCAGCCGCAAAAAGATACTCATCCCGATCCTGATAATCCTGATCGCCGCTCTTCTCGGCGTCGGCGGATGGTTTGCATACAAAACCTTCTTTGCAGGCGGCTCCGGTGACGCCGTCACGACGCCTGCGCCGGATCAGACGGCAAACAACTCCGGTGAAGGGAGAGTAACTCCCGTTCCCGGCGGTGACCAGAACGCGACCGGCGTTCCCGCCGGCCCGACGGAGGCAACGGACGAACCGCAGCCCGCATTCACCGATGCTCCGACGCCGGATCCCACGGCAGTGCCGGCAACTCCCGCGCCGACGGAAGCGCCGACAAACGCACCCGCGTATCAGCAGAGCGTGTATTATAACTGGGGCTTCGACGTCGGCCAGGATCACGTCATCGGCCTCCTCGGCAGCGGCCGCGCAGTTGCGGCGGGCAATAACAATAACGGCAAATGCAGCGTAAACGGCTGGAGCGATATCGTCCAGGTCGCGGCGGGCTACTATTTCTCCGCCGGCCTCAGAAGCGACGGAACAGTCGTGTTCGCGGGAAGCGACCCCGAATACATCGATGCCGCCCGGATCGGCAGCTGGCGCAATATCGTTCAGCTCTCCGCTCAGGCAAGGACGCTCATCGCCCTCGACAGCTTCGGCAATGTTTTCGTTGCGGGCCATCCCGAAAAGCACGATCCGAGCGAGGAGATGATCGAATTCAGCTTCCCGTATAACATAACCTCCGCCTCCGGCGCGCAGGCGGTCTCCGTTTCCGCCGGCAGGGACCATGTTCTGATCCTCTTTGCGGACGGCACCTGCGCGGCGTTCGGACGCGAGCAGGGCAAGGCGAACGAGAGGTGCGACGTCGGCAGCTGGAGGAACATCACCGCGATCACGGCCTGCCAGGGCGGCTCGGTCGGCCTGCGGGCGGACGGCACCGTCGTCTATACCGGCGGCTATAAGCACGACCAGACCCTTGTCCGCAGCCTGACGAACGTGGCGTTCATCGCCTCGAAGGGATACCATTTCGTCTATATCGACAAAAACGGCAGCGTCGGCTGCACGGGCGATAATTCCTACGGCCAGTGCAATGTTTCCCAATGGAACAATTACGGCGGAAAGCACGTTGTTGCGGTCTCCGGTTCGCTATGGATCTCCGCCGCCCTGTTCAGCGACGGCTCGGTCGAATTCATCGGCAACCCGAACACGATCAACAGCTTCAGTGAAGCGAGGAATTGGCGCAGTATCGTCAGAACGAGGTGAAACCAATGCAGGAAGCGCTTTTGCAGCATATCAAACGGATCTGGCCGGATTATGAACTCGGCGACAGGATCGGCTCAGGCTCCTGTGCCGAGGTCTATCGGGCTGTCCGCAAGGGCAGGGAAGGCGAGGCTTCGGCGGATGATTACGCCGCGCTGAAGATCATCGAGATCCCGAAAAACGAAAGCGAGATCGATGAACTGCGTTCCGCATACGGGAACGACGTCGATGTGCGCGCATATTATGAGGCGGTCGCGAAAAAATATCTGCGCGAGGTCCGGGCGATGCAGTCGCTCGGCGGCGGCTCCAATATCGCAAGGATCCTCGAATACCGCTGCCTCAAAAAATCCCAGTCGGTCGGCTGGGCGATCTGCATACTCATGGAGCTGCTGACTCCGCTCCCCAAATATACGCAGGACTCCCCCCTCGAAGAAAGCGAGGTCATCAAGCTCGGCGCCGATATCTGCACCGCGCTTGAGGAATGCGAAAAGCGGGGCGTCGTGCACCGCGGCATCAAGCCGGACAATATCTTTGCGGATGTCAACGGCGATTTCAAGCTCGGCGATCTCGGCGTCGCGGAAACGCTCAGCAGCCTCACGAGCGGCATGATGAGGCGCGGGTCCCCGAATTATTTGGCTCCGGAAACGGAAAAGAACGGGGAATGCAGCGCCGCTTCCAATATTTATTCGCTCGGCGTCGTGCTTTATCAGCTGATGAACAACGACCGCCTGCCCTTCTTCCCGGCGGGGCAGCTGACCGATCCCGAGGAAAGCAGGATCGCGCTCGGCCGCCGCTTCAGCGGGGAAAAGCTGCCGCCCGCGGCAAATGCTTCGCCTGCGCTGAACGCCGTCCTGCTGAAGGCCTGCGCATTCGATAAACGCAGCCGCTTCAAAAGCGCATCGGAGCTGAAGCAGGCTCTCGAAGCCGCGGGGAACGGCACTCTCGACCTTGCGGCGCTCGCCCTTTCAAACGGCGCGGGGGCCGAACGATCGCAGGACACGGGCTTCATTCCTGCGGAGCCGAGGGCGGGCGGAAAGGAACCGCCTCCCGATTTCGATGAAGAGGAAGAGCAGGAAGAAGACGGCGGCAAAGGGAAGGTCGGCAAGGTGCTGAAGGCCGTATTCCTCGCGCTGCTCGGCCTGCTCGTGCTCGGCGGCCTCGCGCTCGGCGCAGTACTGCTGATCAAGAGCCTCGGCAATAAGGGCGGCGACGGCGGGAGCACATCCGCGGACGGCACGCCCTTCGATCTTGTCACGATCCCGCCGAACGGCTATGTTTCGGAGACGCCGGATCCCGCGCTCACAACGCCGGAACCGACCGAGATCCCGACCGATATCGGCCCGAAGCCGGATATCGACCCGATGAGCTATTATTCATACAGCTTCGATCTCGGCAAAAAGTTCGCGATCGCCGGGCTTGAAGACGGCTCGGCTGTCGTTGCCGGCTCGAACCAGCGTGTCGCGAACGACGCTGCCGGCTGGGACGGCGTAGTCCAGGTTGCTGCCGGCTGGTATTTTGCGATCGGCCGCACTTCCGACGGCCGCGTGCTGCTCGCAGGGACGGATTCAACGAGCAACAACAGGGTCAGCGCGGAGGAGATCGCCTCCTGGAGCGACATCGAATTCATTTCGGCGAACGGCTGCGCCTGCGCGGCGATCGATTCATCCGGCCGGCTCCATATCACCGGCGGCCCGGGCGACAAGGATGCATCCGGGCTCTATTCGATCCCGCCGGAGATCTATGAAAACGGCCGCCCGGTCTCGGTCTCCGTGGGCGTGACCCATGTGCTCGTGCTCTTCAACACCGGCAAGGTCGCCGCGATCAGCAACCAGAGCGGCGATTGGTGCGAAGTCGGCGATTGGAAGGATATCGTTCAGGTCTCGGCGGGCGAGAGGGGCTCGACTGCGCTCGATGTTTCCGGCAATGTGCTCTATGTCGGGATCCTGACGAACGGCCAGATGGATTTTTACGGCCATACGGACATTGCTTCGATCTCCGTCAAGGGATGGCACCTCGCTTATGTTACGAAATCCGGCCGCGTCGAAGCCTGCGGATACGATAACTGGGGCCAGATCGGGATTGACAAGGCGAATAAACAGGGCGTGAACGTCACCGCGATCGCAACGAGCGCCTGGAACACGGCGGTCCTGCTCAGCGATGGGGAGATCATTCTGTCCGGCTACGATCGATACATCCCGTTCGGCGAGGTCGAAAGCTGGGAAAATATCGCGCGGTGAAGCGAAGAACAAGGGCCAAACCGATGACGCCCGGCGAGCGGCTTCATCGGAACCGAATCCATATGCAAAACCGGACCGATCCCGCATCGGCCCGGTTTTTGACGCCCGCGCGAAAATGCCCGTATATATGCGGAAATTTTCGGCTTTTTATGGACAACGGACAGGGAGCATGATATAATAACAAGGTTACAGCTGTCCGCTTTGGGCGGAAGGAGGAGTATTATTCGATGAAAAAACTGCTCAGCATCTTTCTGGCGCTGATCCTGCTTGCTTCGGCCGCCCCGATCGGTGCGGTCAATTCGGTGCCGAACGCCGTTTCGGAGGCCCCGGTGAACCCGGACGCGCTGAAAAAAGACGAGCGGGAGACCAAGGCGCCGATCCCGGCGGACGATGAGATCGTTACGCTGATGGTGAAGCTCAAGGGCGATCCCGTCGCCGCGCGCACCGGCGCCGTCAACTCGAAGGCGGCGGGGGATATGGCCGCCGTGCTGAAGGGCAGGCAGGCCCGCGTGCAGGAGAAGATCCGCACGATGCTCCCGAAGGGCGCGGAGCTGGAGCTCACCTTCAGCTACACTCTGCTGTTCAACGGCTTCGCCGCGAAGCTCCCTTACGGCATGATCGAAAAGATCGCCGCTCTGCCGGAGGTCGAAAAGGTCTTCATCGCGCCGACATACGCCGCTCCGGAGCTCGTCGATACCGAGGAGGATCGGCTTTCCACTTCCGTCGGCTTCATCAATGCGGATGACGCCTGGGCCGCCGGCTATACCGGCAAGGGCACCGTCATCGCGGTCATCGACACGGGCTGCGTCGTCGGCCACAACGCATTTTCGACCGCTCCCGCAGAGCCGAAGATCGACGAAACTTTCCTTGAAAACGCGATCGCGAACAGCGAGCTGAACGCGGAGAACATTTTCGACGGTACGCTCGAAGCTTCAACGGTCTATTACAGCGGGAAGATCCCGTTCCGCTTCAATTACGATAACGGCTCGACCGACGTCAGCCACGGCTACTCCGGCTCCGACCACGGCTCCCATGTTGCGGGCATCGCCGCGGGCAATTATTCCGGAAGCAATTATACCGGCGTTGCGAAGGACGCACAGCTTGTGATCATGCAGGTCTTCAGCCCTGACGGAGGCGCGAGCATGGAAAAGATCTTCGCCGCTCTCGAGGACTGCGCCTATCTCGGCGTCGATTCGGTGAACATGAGCCTCGGCAGCGATCTCGGGTATACCTCCGAAAGCGCGGAATTCGATGCGGTCATGGAGCTGCTTGCACAGCAGGGCGTCAACGTCGCCTGCGCCGCGGGCAACAGCGGCTCGAGCAACGGCCAGCAGTATTACGGCTCAAATTTCAAATACGCGCTCACGATGAATCCGGACAACGGCCTCGTTTCATCCCCGAGCACCTATACGCGCTCCCTCTCCGTCGCCTGCTGCCAGAAATCGAGCGCTTCGATGGTCTATTTCTCCAGCCACGGCACGACTGCGGATCTTCGAATCAAGCCGGAGGTCTCGGCGCCGGGCTACAATATCTATGCTCCCGTGGACAGCGGCCTTTCAGGCGCGACGGCGAATTACGGCCCGAAATCCGGAACCTCGATGTCCTGCCCCCACGTCGCCGGCGCGATGGCGCTGATGACGAATTACGTGAACACGGCCTGGCCTTCGCTGAGCGGAGAGGCAAAGGCCGAGATGATCAATCGCCTGCTGATGTGCACGGCGAACCCCGTTGCGAACACCTCGCCCCGAACCCAGGGCGCGGGCATCATAGACCTCAAGAAGGCTACGACGACCCAGGCCTATATCACGGTCGAGGGCTGTGACCGCCCGAAGCTCGAGCTCGGCGACGATCCGGAAAAGACCGGCGTCTATACGCTTTCCTTCAACGTTGTGAATTTCGGCTCGTCGGCGCTCAGCTACACCCCGGTCGTGACGGTCCTGACGGAGAACGCAACTTCCGCAACGATCAACGGCCAATCGACTTATAAGATCTCCGGTTCGGCGCGCAACATCACTTCGAACTGCACGATCAGCGGAGCGGGCAGCTTCAGCGTTCCCGCGAACAGCACGAGGACCGTCACGATCACCGTGACGCTTCCGGCAAGCATCAAATCGGAGCTCGATTCGAAATTCCCGAACGGCGTCTATATCGACGGCAATGTCGTTTTGAACGGCAGCGTCAGCCTCACCGTCCCGTTCCTCGCATTCTACGGTGATTGGGACAAAGCTTCCGTTTTCGACCGCAATACCTATATCGACGAGATCCAAGGCGTCAACAATTACAATATCCATACCCTCCGGACCGAGATCGGCTCGACCGTCGGCGGCGATGAGTACATGCTCTTCGGCGCGAATCCCTATATTTCAACGACCGACTGGTGGGCCGACCGCTGCACCCTTTCCCCGAACGGCGATGATTACTACGACCGCATCGACAAGGTGCTCTATGCGCTGATCCGCAACAGCGGGGAAGGCGGGCTTTCGATCTTCAACGCGGACGATCCGAACACGGTCTATTATTCCGAGGAACTCGACTATATGCCGAAATCCTGGAAATACGACGGCGTTTTCCAATACAGCTCCGATTGGATCGGGTTCGAAAGCTGGGCGCCGGACGGCCTCGATGAAGGCGATCACGTCGTATTCAGGCTTTGGCATTACCTCGATCACGAGGGCTTCGATCCGGAAAACAACGAATGTGCGGAGATCGTGCTGCCGATGACGGTCGACACGACCGCGCCGGAGATCACCTATTGGAAGGTCGACGGCGGAACGCTGAAGGTCAACGTGCATGACGATCACTATGCCGCCTGGATCGGCGTTTACGCGGACGCAAACTGCACGCAGCTGATCGCGGAGCGCGCGATCACCGAGCACGAGCGCGATATGACGACGGAATTCACCATCCCCGTCGGAGAGCGCGAGACCGTTTACGCGAGGGTCGGCGACTACGGCCGCAATACCTCCGAGGTCATCGAGCTGACCGGCGAGGGCGGCGCTTCGCTGCCGATCGACCTTGAAGCGCTCACACTTTCTCCCGCCGGGATCGAGCTGTTCGTCGACGATACAGCAACGATCCACGCGAACAAGGTCCCCGCGAACGCGAACCATTACGAGATCACCTGGGCGAGCTCCGATCCTGCCGTCGTTTCGGTCGAAGCGAACGGCGACAGCGCCGGGATCACCGCCCTTTCCGCGGGCACGGCGACGATCACCGCGACCGCCGTTGATATTTCAACGAAGGAAGCGATCACTGCGACAGCGGCCGTCACGGTCAGCGAATTCGAAGGCTATGTGCGCACCGATTCGGTCGAGCCCGGCGAAAAATACATCATCGTCGCCGATTCCTCCGTGCGCGGCAGCACGGGCTATGCCGTCGGCAACACGGTCGTGACCGACAACCACTATATGATGCCCGTCGCCGTTACGCTGACAGACGACGACCGTATCATCCGCGATTCATCGACGGATTTCGACGCGATAACCTGGATTGCCGCCGGGAACGCGGAGGATGGTTACAACTGGCAAAACGTCGGCAACGGGCGCTTCATCGGCCTCGACATCAACGACTACCTGTATCCGTCCCTTTATCCCGTCGCGTGGCTCTACGGCAGCGATCACGCCTTCAATAACCAGATCGACAGCGGAGGCTACTATTACCTGAGCTTCAAGGGCGCTTCGTCGACCCTTCCGAGCGGCAAGTACGAGACCTCCAAAAATCCTTCTGCGATCAGGCTCTATAAGCTGATCGAGCCGCCGGTCTATCATACCGTGACCTTCGTCGACTGGGACGGCACCGTGCTTTCGACCCAGACTGTTCTCGAAGGCGGCGCGGCGGAGGCTCCGGCGGATCCCTCCCGCGAAGGCTGGACCTTCACCGGCTGGGACGCCGATTTCTCGGAAGTCACGGAGGATATCACCGTCACCGCGCAGTACGAGATCAACACCTATACCGTGACCTTCGTCGATTGGGACGGCACTGTGCTTTCGACCCAGACCGTCGATTACGGCGGAGCGGCGGAGGCTCCCGCGGTACCCGGGCGCGAGGGCTGGACCTTCACCGGCTGGGACGTCGATTTCTCGGAAGTCACGGCGGATCTGACGGTGACAGCGCAGTATGAGCAGAACGGGCCCGTTGTCACGCTCCTCGGCGACGTGAACTGCGACGGCAAGGTCGATTCGACCGACGCGCTGCTTGCGATGCGTTATTCGATGAACCTTGCCGAGATCAGCGAGCAGGGCCTCGTCAACGGCGACATGAACGGCGACGGCGGCCTCAACGCGACCGACGCGGTGCTGATAATGCGGCAGGTGATCGGGAGAGGACCGACCCCGCTTAACTGAAAGGAAAAAGAAACAGGGCTCCGTCCGGGGCCCTGTTTTTCTATGCGATAATTATAAAATTCCGATCAGCCCAAATCCTTTTCGCTCTTCCTTGCGGTGCGCTGGACGCCGTAGATGCCGACGAGGATCAGCAGGCAGAATACGAGGCCCGGCCAGGTGAAGGGCTCTTTGAGGAACACCGCCCCGGCGAAGACCGAAACGGCGGTCGTGAGGTTCGCAAAGACCGTGACACGCGCGATCGACATCTTCCCGATCGCATACGAGCCGAGGAAATAGCTGATGACCGAGCAGCAGACCGCGAGGAACGCGATCGAGAGGCAGTACGAGGGCTCTGCGAACGGACGTAAATATTCCGAAACGCCGCCCGCTTTGATAAGCGCAAGCACCGTGAAAACGAAGGCGCCGACGCCCATCATCATATAGGTGCGCTCGAACGCCGTGAATTCCGTTGAAAGGCGGCGGCTCAGAAGGCTGTAAACCGTTGCGGAAAGCACGGCGACAGCGAGGGCGGCAACGCCGATCCAGTCGAGGGAGCCGCTCGATTTGTTCATGAGGCCGACGCCGATCACGCCGCCGACGGAGATCAGGCTGAATATGATCTGCCCGACGGTCGGCCTTTCGCCGAGGATCGGTGCAGCGGCAACGGTCGAAACGACCGGGATCATCGCGATCATGACGCCCGAAAAGATCGTGTTCGAATGCAGGATGCCGTACTGCTCGCCGAAGAAATAAACGACGGGCTCCGCAAGGCCGAGCACGATCAAAAGCAGCGCGCGCCGTCCCTTGCCGCGCAGGGAAAGCTTCGCAAGGCGGAGGGGGATCAGCAGGCTCATGATGAAAAACGCGAGCAGAAAGCGGTGGCTCAGCAGAATGAAGATATGCGTCACGCTCTGCGCCTGCTTCGAAAAAAGGAAGCTGAAGCCCCAGAAAACGTGGCAGATGATCGCCGCGAGGAAGACCTTCACGGCCTGATTGTCGTTTTTCTTACTCATATCATTGCTCGCATGAATCGAATTGCGAGCGGTAAAGCTCGCGGTAGAAGCTCTTTTTCGCCATAAGCTCGTCGTGCGTGCCCTGCTCCGCGACGCGGCCGCCGCGCATGACGAGGATCTTGTCCGCGTTGCGGATCGTCGAAAGCCTGTGCGCGATCACGAAGCAGGTCTTGTGCTTCATCAGCTCGCGCATCGCGGCCTGGATCTGCTGCTCCGTGCGGGTGTCGACGTTCGAGGTCGCTTCGTCGAGGATCAGCATGTTCGCGTCGAGCAGCATCGCGCGGGCGATGGTCAGAAGCTGCTTCTGACCCTTGGAAATGCCGGAGCCGTTATCCGTCAGAACGGTGTTATAGCCCTCCGGCAGCCTTGAAATATAGCTGTGGATCCTTGCGGCCTTCGCCGCGCGGACGACGTCCTCGAGCGTTGCGTCCTTCTTGCCGTAAGCGATGTTGTCGAAGATCGTGCCGGAAAAGAGCCAGGTATCCTGCAGCACCATCGCGTAGGAACGGCGGAGGGAGCCGCGCGTGACCTCCCCGATCGGGCGGCCGTCGACGCGGATCTCGCCCTTGTCGACGTCGTAGAAGCGCATCAGAAGGTTGATGATCGTCGTTTTGCCGGCGCCGGTCGGCCCGACGATCGCAACGAGCGAGCCGGGAGAAGCGTGGAGGCTGAAATCGGTGATGATCGGGTTCTTTTTGTCGTAGGAGAAATTGACCTTGTCGATCGCGACGTCGCCGTCCACATCGTCGAGCTCGACGGCGTTTTCGGCATCCGCGGCCTCCGGTTCGGCGTCGATGAGGCCGAATACGCGCTCCGCCGCCGCAAAGGCGCTCTGCAGCTCCGCGATGATGTTCGCGACCTCGTTGATCGGGCCGGAGAATTTGCGCGAATACTGGACGAAGCTCGAAAGATCGCCGAGGCGGATCAGGCCGCGGAGATAGAGGAGCGAGCCGAAGATGCAGACGAGCGCGAGCGAAACATTGTTGATGAAGGTGACGGAGGGGCCCGTCACGGTGCCGTTCGCCTCGGCCTTCGTATAGGCTTCGACGGCGACGCCGTTCTTTTCCTCGAATTTCTCCTGAACGGCTTCCTCGCGGCCGTAGGCGCGGATCGTCTTCTGCCCGTTCAGCTTCTCCTCGACGAAGCCGTTGAGCTCGCCGAGCTTTTTACTGCGGTTGCGGAACATCGGGCGGACCCTCCGCGCAAGCCAGCGGGTGAAGAAGAAGGTGATCGGGATCGTGACCGCGAAAACCGGAACGAGGATCGGCGCGATCGTGAGCATCATCACGAGGGAGACCACGACCGTGATCGTGCTCTGGAGGATCTGCAGCGCGTCCGAAGCGAGGGATTGGTTGACGGTGTCGATATCGTAGGTGATCGTGCTGACGATGTCGCCGGCCTGCCGCCTGTCGAAGAAGCCGACGGGGAGGCGGGTGAGATTCTCGAAGACGTCGTGCCGCATCTGCTTCGCGACCTTCCTCGAAAGGCGGATCATCACGAGCTGGAGAAGATAGCTGAATACTGCGGAAACGATGTAGCAGACCGCCATCAGCGCCGCGCAGCGCAGCACGACGTCGAAATCGACGCCGCCTTCGTCGGTGATCGCATTGATCGCCCTGCCGGAAAGCTTCGGTCCGTAGAGCGCGAGCAGGCTCGAGGCGGAGGAGAGCAGCACGGCGAGAACGATCAGAAGCCTGTTTTTGCCGAGATATTTCCAGAACCTGGCAAGGAGCTTGCCGCGCGGGACGTGGGTCTCCATATGGCCCGCCTTGAAAGCGGCTGCGGAGAGATTCGCTTCCTTCCTCATTCGCCGACCGCCTCCTCTCCGGTGCCCATCTGGGTATCGGCGATGAGCCTGTATTCATCGCAGCTTTGCATGAGCTCGTCATGCGTGCCAGCGCCGATGACCTTTCCGTCGTCGAAAACGAGGATCAGGTCGGCATTCCTGACGGAGGAGATGCGCTGAGCGATCAGCACCGTCGTCGTATCGCCGTGGTTTTTATTGAGCGCACGGCGGAGCATCGCGTCGGTCTTGTAATCGAGCGCGGAGGATGCGTCGTCGAGGATCAGGATCTCCGGATCCGCGGCAAGGGCGCGGGCGATCAGCAGGCGCTGCTTCTGCCCGCCGGAAAGATTGCTGCCGCGCGCATCGACGGCTGCGCCGAAGCCGCCCTTTTCGCGGATGAAATCGAGGGCCTGCGCGTCCCTTGCCGCGCTTTCGACGGCGGCGTCATCGAGCGGACGGAAGAAGCGGATATTGTCGGCGATCGTGCCCTCGAGCACGAAATCATTTTGGAAAACGGCGCCGAATTTACTGCGCAGCTCATCCTTTTCGATCGTTCGAACGTCCCGCCCGCCGATCAGGATGCTGCCCTTGTCGGCGTCGTAGATGCGCAGAAGAAGGTTGACGAGCGTGCTCTTGCCGGAGCCGGTCGAGCCGAGGATGCCGAGCGTTGCGCCGCGGCGGAGAGTGAAGCTGAGATCAGAAATGTTTTCGCCGATGCCTGTATAGGAGAAGCTGACGTTTCGGAATTCGATATGCGGCGGCTCGGCTTGCTCGGGCTGCACGTTTTCGCCTTCCGGCATGACCTCGAGGTCGGCGGGCAGCTCCAGAACCTCCGCAACGCGCAGCGCCGAAGCCTGGGAGCGGGAGGCCATGATGAAGATCCTCGTCACGCCGAGCATCGCGTTAAGGATCATCACGAAATACTGCAGGAACGCGACGATGACGGAGGTCTCGGTATTCTTCGCGGCAACCTGATACGCGCCGACGACGACCACGGCGGTGAGGCCGAGGTTCAGCACGAGCGAAACGATCGGATTATTGAGCGCGGTGATCGCGCCGGCCTTCATGTCGACGCGGGTCAGCTCGGTATTTACCTTATCAAAGCGGGCTTTTTCGTAATCGGCCTTGCTCAGCGCCTTGATGACGCGAACGCCCGTGACGTTCTCCTGCACGACGCGGACCATGCCGTCGAGCACGCCCTGCTCCTTCGTATAAAGCGGGATGCTTTTCTTGGTGACGATCCAGACTGTGAGGCCGATGATCGGCAGCAGCGCGGCGAGTACGAGCGCAAGGCGGGCGTCCATCGTGAGCATCATCACAACGCCGCCGATAAGAAGGATCGGAGCGCGCACGCCGAGGCGCTGGCCGCGGGCGAGGAATTCGTTGACGCGGTAGGTGTCGCTCGTGAGGCGCGATTCGGCGGAGGGGATCGTGAGCTCGTCCATCTGCCGCGCGGAAAGGCTGTTCAGCTTTTCAAAGAGGTCATAGCGGATCTTCCTTGTGATCTTGCCGGAACTGACGGCGGACATGCGGTTCGCCATGATGTTCATGAAAACGCAGGCGCCGGCGCAGAGCAGCATCGCCCCGCCGTAAATGAAAATGCGGACCTGCTGACCGGGAACGACTCCCTCGCGCAGTATCCGCTCCATGAAGAAGGGTACAAAAAGCTCCGCGACAGCGCCGCAAAGCTTAACGAACATTGTGAAAGCGATATAGAGATAATACGGCCTTATATACTTAGTCAGTCTACCCATTCAGAGCCTCCGTTTGTGATTCAATTATGAACTTTTTTCGAGGCTTTGTCAATATTTCCGGAATATATATAATAGCCCCTTCCGCAGGGAAGAGGCTTCTTTCTTTATTGTCCGCCGCCGGGTCCGCCGGGGGGAGGCGTCCCGTCCGGACGCTGGCCGCCGGAGGGAGGATCGCCGCCGGGTCCGCCGGGCTGACCGCCGCCCATCGAGCCCATGGAGCTGATGCTGAGGTCGGAAGCGTCGACGCGGTCATTCGAATTTTGCTTGTCGGTATAGGTCGAAAGCTTGCCGTCGAGCTGCTTGCGGATGCTTTCCGCGCGCAGCGAGCAGAACCTGCGGAGCGTTTCATAAGCCTTATCGAATTCCGTGACCGAATAGAAGGCGGAGGGATCGGCCTCGACATAGGGGCGGATCATATTATAGACCCGCTCGAGCTCGGCTTCGCATTTACCGTTCTCAAAGAAGTTTTTCAGCAGTTCGTCATAGCATTCGTGATAATAATCGAGGTATTCCGGATTCGAAACGACCGCGTTCCATAAAGGCCGCGCTTCTTCACTCGCGCCGGAAAGGGGCGAATCGATGCCGGTATTGACCGCTTCGCCTGCGTCGCTGCCGCCCATAAAGCCGCAGAACGCGAGATTGTAATCCCAGGGGATGATCGCGGCGGTGCCGTCCTGTTCGTAAAGATAATAGTTATGCAGCATCGTGCCGGTATAGCTGTCGTAATTGAGCACGAAGTTATGCGCCGCGAAATAGCGGATGACCTGCCGCATATCCCAGCCGTTTCCGACCTTTTCGCCTTCGGAAAGCAGCTTCAGCGACGCGATGAGCCGGTTTTCGGCCGCTTCATCGACGTCCTTATCCGCATTTTCGAAGATCGCCGTGTAGCTCGAAGCATTGTCGTCGACATATTTGAGATCCGCGCCGTTCGCATTCTCCCCGCCGAAGCCGCCGGGACCGCCCTGACCGCCGGG
>DBXK01000053.1:29005-32855 GCA_002309375.1 Christensenella sp. UBA1214
ACCGCCGGGAAAACCCTGACCGCCGGAGCCGCCTTCGAAGCCGGGAGGGGGAGTCCCGTTCGGCTCGAACTGCATGCCGCCCTGTCCGTTATGATCGTCCCAAGCGCCGTCCGGCGGGTTGCCGCCCTGGCCGCCCGGATCTCCGGGAGCGCCCTGCTGATCCATATTCGCAAGGTGCTCGGTCTCCGGCTTATAGAGCGCGCCGTCCGAGCTTCCGTAGTTGCGCTCGAGGAACGAATCGTCAACGTCCTCGATCGCGATATAGAGCCCGTGCAGCTCACCGTTTATCGAAAGCGAAACGTAGCTCGTGAGCGACGCCGCGGCGCCGGCCTCCCGCATGATCAGATAGGAAATATAGTCCTTCATGCAGGTCGCGTCGGAATAAAGATTGTTGAGGTTCAGCTTGTCGAGGCCCTGATAGGTTTGGCCCTTTTCGTATTTGCAGAAATTGAGCTTGAAGCTGTAGCGGTTCGAATCGGTCGAAGCGACGGCCGAAAGGGAGGTGTTGCCCTTCGTGGAGAAGGAAACGTTTTCGACTCTGCTGCCGTCGATCGTGACGTTGACCTTGTATTTCGTTTTCGCGAGCGGGTTCGCGGTGAGGTCGTTCCAATCCTCTTCGGCGATCTCGACGTCGATGCTGTGGACATAGCTCGTGTCGAAAAGGCCGGTTTCGTATTCCTTCGCTTCGGCATTCGCCTCCTCCGCGAGCGATTTGCCCCAAAGCTCCGCATCGGAAAGATCGCGTTCCTTTTTGCAGGCCGCGGAAGAAAAAACGGCAAGAACAAGCGCGAAAGCGAGCAGGATGCCGACGACCCGGTTGCTTTTTTTCAAAGACGATCACCTCCGAAAGAGTTCTCGGCGCCAAACTAAGCTTATCCTCAAAAGTGCGGGAAAATTCCGCCGAATAATCAAAACGCACACCGGCCGCAGGGACGGGTTCCATGCTGCCGGTGCGTTTTGTCTGAGGATGGCTGCGCCGCATTACCGCTGCTGCGCCGGAAAGGGGACGCAAATGCCGCGCAGCTTCTCAAACGATCTCTTTATAACACGGCCGCCTTAAATAAAACTTAAAAAAAGCGAGAACTTATCCGGAATTGAAAAAAAGCTCCGAATGCGGTAAAATAGGCCCCGTAAGCGAAACGCGGGGGAGAAGCGGATGCAAAAGAACTTCATCTTCGATCTTTACGGAACTTTGATCGACATTTGGACGGACGAGACCCGCCCGATCCTTTGGAAAAAGACGGCGGAGCTCTTTTCCTCCGTCGGCGCAAAGTACAGCGGCCCGATTCTGCGGCGGGAATACTTTCGCATCTGCGCGGAGGAGGACGCTCTCCTTCGGGCGAAAACGGGGCGCGAATGGCCGGAGATCGAGCTCCGGACTGTGTTTGAGCGCCTGCTCGCGGAGGCTCCCGGGAAGCCGATCGGGCTTTCGGGAAAAGCGCTTGACGACTGGATCGATGCGGCGGCGAATGCGTTCCGCATCCTCTCGCGCAAAAGGTTCCGCGTTTATCCCGGCACCTTCGAAACGCTCTCCCTGCTCAAAAAAAGCGGCGCAAGGCTGTTCATGCTCTCGAATGCGCAGGCCGTTTTCACAAGGACCGAGCTCGCCCTTTCCGGCCTCGGCGGGCTTTTTGAAGAGATCTTCCTTTCGTCCGACTGCGGAATGAGGAAGCCCGCGCCGGAATTCATGCAGATGCTGCTCGAGAGCTGCGGCCTCGATCCCGCCGAAACGGTCATGATCGGCAACGACGTGATGACGGATATCAGGATCGCGGATCTCTGCGGCGTCGATTCAGTTCTTCTCAATACGGATCATCTTTCGCCCGATGAGATCGAGCGAAGGAAGTCTGCCGCCGGGATAGAACGGCCCGAGCGCATCAATATAATCGCTTCGGGCAGAATCTCGGAACTGCCGGAACTCTGCGGTATACACAGCAAACTGTAGTTATCTTAAATTCGGAGACGACGAATGAAAACGGAGATCAAAGCGGCGCTTATACTGCTTTTTGCCTCGGTGATATGGGGCTTCGCGATGGCCGTGCAGCGCATCGCGGGGAATTACCTGCAGCCGATGACGTTCAACGCCTGCCGCTTCACCCTCGCGGCGGCCGTCATCCTGCCGATAACGTTCTTTGAAAGCCGCAAAAACAATGCGCCAATCAAGAAAAACGAGCTCCTGCCCGGCGTTCTGCTCGGCCTTGCGCTGTTCCTTTCGGCCCTCTTTCAGCAGATTGGCGTCGGCGAATCCGGCGCGGGCAAGGCGGGCTTTCTGACGGCGCTTTACGTCGTTCTCGTTCCGGTCTGCGGGATATTCTTCAAAAAGAAAACGCGGTTCACGACCTGGCTGGCGCTGCTTCTCGCGCTGCCGGCGCTGTACCTTCTCTGCGTGCCGAAGGGCGAAAAATTCTATCTCGCCCCGTCGGACGCCGCCGTGCTTCTCGGAAGCGTCGGCTGGACGGCGCATATCCTGCTGACCGATACCTTCGTCAAAAGGATCTCCCCGCTGAAGCTCTGCGGCGTGCAGTTCGCTTCGGCGGCGCTGTTCAACTGGATCGGCGCGGCGCTGACGGAGACGATCGCATTCGAAAACATCATCGCGACGCTGCTTCCGATCGCATACTGCGGCGTGCTTTCGACGGGCTTCGGGTTCGTTGCGCAGGGCATCGGCCAGAAGGGCTGCCGCCCGGCGCTCGCTTCGCTAATCATGTCCATGGAGGCGGTGTTCAGCCTGCTCGGCGGCGTGATACTGCTCGGCGAAAGGCTCAGCGCCCGTGCGCTCGCGGGCTGCGCGCTGATGTTCCTCGCCCTGCTCCTCGCCCAGGCAGGGGAGCTTGCGGGGCTCAAAAAAGCGGGCGGTAAGGCCGGATAAAGCCTGTTGTTCGAAAACGGCGGGAACAGGAGGCAGCGATCGAAAAGCTTTCCTCCGGTTCCGTGAGCCGTAGGGGCAGATGATACCCCGAATCCGGAGAGAACGGGGAAGCGAATGCCCGACCGATCTCAAATACCGATTGACATTTCAAATAAATAAAGTTAAAATTAACCCAACACCCAAGCATGCGGGCGATCCCGCAAAAATACCGAAACAGGAGCATACAACCATGAGATTTGACCCGATCGTAACCTCGCTTCTCGATACCGATCTTTATAAATTCAATATGGATCAGGTGATCTTCCACAAGCACACCGACCTTTGCGGCGAATACTATTTCCGCTGCCGCAACAAGGACGTCGTCTTCACGAAGGAGATGTTCGATGAGATCAACGAGCAGATCGACCACCTCTGCTCGCTGAAATTCACGAAGGACGAGCTCGATTACCTCCGCTCGATCCGCTTCATCAAGAACGACTACGTTGAATTCCTCCGCCTCTGGAGGCCGATCCGCGACTACGTCACCACCGATCTTTCCGACGACGGCGAGCTCTCAATCGTCGTGCGCGGCCCGCTCTTCTCCGCGATGCAGTTCGAGATCTATCTTCTCGAGATCGTGAACGAGGTCTATTTCAGAACGAAATACGACTACGATGAGCTTGTCGAATCCGCGAGGGAGCGCCTAGACGCGAAGATCAAGGCCTTCAAGGACGGCAAGTATAACTTCAACTTCGCCGAATTCGGCTGCCGCAGAAGGCTTTCGAGGGAGTGGGAGGACGTCGTCGTCCGCCGCTTCGCACGGGAAACGAAGAACTGCATCGGCACTTCGAACGTCTATCTCGCGAAGAAGCATCACCTGACCCCGATCGGCACCTACGCCCACGAATTCGTCCAGATGTATCAGGGCATCGATTCGATCCCGCTTTCCTTCACCAACCATTACGCGATGGAGGATTGGTACGACGAATACCGCGGCGACAA
>DBXK01000053.1:33009-34433 GCA_002309375.1 Christensenella sp. UBA1214
CTGCTGCTGTTCAGCGACAGCCTCGATTTCGACCGCGCGCAGGCGCTCTTCGATCACTTCAAGGATCAAGCGAAGGTCAGCTTCGGCATCGGCACCTTCTGCTCCAACGACACGAAGGAGGAGCCGCTGAACATCGTCATCAAGCTGCAGACCGTCAACGACCGCCCCGTTGCGAAGCTTTCCGACGCGCCGGGCAAGGCGATGTGCAGGGACGAGGAATACCTCAATTACCTGAAGAATTCCGTCGCCTACCGCCTCGAAAGAGAGCGCCGCTTCGGACATCTGAGCTGAGAAAAGATCAAAAAACCGCCCCGGCAACCCGGGGCGGCTTTTTTATGCGGCGGCGCCGGGCTCTTGCAATCCGACGGCTTTTCGATTAAAATAACCTTAACATCACCCGGAGGCGAACCACAAACCATGCGCATAGATCTCAATAAAAACTGGCTCTTTACCGAAAACTGCACCGAGGCTTTTATCGCGGGGACCGAATCAGGCGGTGAGAGCGTCGACCTTCCGCATACCTGCAGACAGACGCCCTACGATTATTTCGACGAAAGTATCTATCAGATGGTCTGCGGCTACGCGAAGACGCTCGAAGTTCCCGAAGAATGGGCGGGGAAGCGCGTCTTCCTCTGCATCGGCGCAGCGGCGCATTTTGCCGAAGTCTTCCTGAACGGGCAGAAGCTTTCGGAGCATCGCTCGGGCTACACCGCCTTTAAAACGGAGCTCACCGGCGCGCTCGAGATCGGCCGGGAGAACCGCATCGCGATCCGCCTCGACACAAGGGAAACGCTCGATCAGCCGCCCTTCGGCTTCGTGATCGATTACATGACCTACGGCGGGCTCTACCGCGAGGTTTGGCTCGATGTCAGGGAGCAGAGCTTTATCGAGGACGTTTTCGTGAAGCCCGAGGCGTCCGGAAGGATCACGGCGGATATCGCCCTCGCCGGGGACTGCGCGGGCATGACGCTCCGCTGCAGCGTGCTCGACGGCGGGGACCCGATCGCCGAAAAGGAGATCGGGAGCGGCGAAAAGCTTGATTTTACGGCGGGAAAGGTCGTCCGGTGGAGCCTTCGGGAGCCGAAGCTCTATACCTTCCGCGCGGAGCTCCTGAGCAGCGGAGAGGTCATCGACAAATACGATACCCGCATCGGCTTCCGCGATATCGCTTTCCGTGCGGACGGCTTTTACCTCAACGGCGAAAAAGTCAAGCTCCGCGGCCTCAACCGCCACCAGAGCTATCCATACGTCGGTTACGCTATGCCGGCGGGCGTGCAGCGCTTCGACGCGGATATCCTCAAAAACGAGCTCGGCTGCAACGCCGTGAGAACCTCGCATTATCCGCAGCACCCGGCCTTCATCGACCGCTGCGATGAGCTCGGCCTGCTCGTTTTCACGGAGATCCCCGGCTGGCAGCATATCGG
>DBXK01000053.1:34523-34659 GCA_002309375.1 Christensenella sp. UBA1214
CTTTGGGGCGTGCGCATCAACGAATCCGTCGACAACGATGAATTATACATAAAGACAAATCTGCTCGCGCACGAGCTCGACCCGACCCGCCCGACCGGCGGCGTGCGCTGCCCTAAGAAAAGCAGTCTTCTCGAGG
>DBXK01000039.1:0-9223 GCA_002309375.1 Christensenella sp. UBA1214
ACCGATCTTCAGGACGGCCGCGCCGTTTTCAAATTCGCCCGCCATACCCGCGAATGGTTCGCGCAGCACTACCCCGAAAAGGCGGACGAGCTGCGCGAGGACGGCGTTCTATCCGATCTCCCGCGCGAGGAGCTGCTCTCCCCGCGTTACGACCGCAGTATCCTGCTCATCGAATGCTGGCGCAGGGTCTATGACGTCAAGCGCGAAAAATACGCCGTGCACATGATCAAGCTCGCCGGCGGGCTGATGCTCGAGGACAGCCGTCAGATCCGTCCGGAGGGTTATTTCGCCCACGGTGAATATCCCTTCGTGATCACCAAGCTCTTCGAACGCAAGGGGAGCTGCCTCGGTTGCGGCTTCGTGGATATGTTCGAAACGATGCAGCGCAACTCCGACAAGCTCGACCAGATCGTGATGAAGAATGCGCTCCTCGCGAGCCACAACAAGCTCCTCATCACCGGCGCGAGCGGCTTCGACCCCGCCGACCTTCGCGATTGGTCGAAGGAAGTGCACCAGGGCGACAATCTGAACGGCGTTTCCTGGTTCAGCACGGCGCCGCTGCCCTCATATATGCTCAGCTATATCGCCGAGATGCGCAACTCCATCAAGGAGGAATCCGGTGCGAACGAATTCGCCCGCGGCATGACTCATGCGGGCGTCACGAGCGGAACGGCCATTGCCGCGCTGCAGGAGGCTTCGAGCAAGCGCTCCCGCATGGCGGCAAGGAATATCCACGCCGCCTTCCGCCGCGCCGTCTGCCAGGAGATCGAGGTGGAGCGCGAATTCACCCTCCGCGAACGCTGCGAAAAAGCCGTTGCGGATATCCTTGCCGGCCCCGGCTCCGCAAGTGAAAACGGCGGCGGGAACGCCCGCGTCCGCCTCTCCGCCGTCGAAACGGCGATCGAAAGCCTCGGCAGCCTCCCCGCGGAATTCCATGTCACGGTCAAGGTCGTGAAGGAAAATGCCTTCTCCGTGATGAACAACAACGAAACGGTCTTCCGCCTCGTTTCCGCCGGCATGATCACGCCTGACGTCGGGCTTCAGCTTTTGATCTTCGACGGCAGGGATCAGGCGCTGCAGCTGATGAAGGCGAAGCAGCAGGAAATGGCCGTCCTCGGCGCGCTTGCGGGGCAGGACGCAAAAACCGACAAAAAAGATCCTTCCGGGAAGGTATAAACGCCCTCCCGACGGCAATAATAAAGAGCGAAGGGTTTGAGCAGGAATCTTCAGTTACCTCCTTCCGAAATCGGCGCGGCGCCCGTTTCAGCGGCATGCCGCGCCGGTCATTTTTGGCGTTTTTCGCCTCCCTCTTTCGATTGCGAACGACGCGCATCCATGGTATAATAATAATTGGTATAGTATGCGGGCGGGGCGCTTTCCCCGCTCCGCAGTATCAATGGGAGTCAAATTATGAAGCTTACCGCCATCGACGGCAATTCGCTGATGTTCCGGGCGTATTACGCCCTTCCCAATATGACCAGCCGCGCCGGCACGCCGACCGGCGCGCTGCACGGTTTCCTTTCGATGCTCCTGAAGCTCATCGAGATGAAGCCGGATTATCTGCTCGTCGCTTTCGATCTTCCGAAAAAGACCTTTCGCCATGAGCAGTACCCCGAATACAAGGCCGGGCGGCGCGAGACTCCGCCGGAGCTGATCGAGCAGATGCCGATCCTTCGGGATATCCTGCGCGAAATGGGCGTCGCCGTCATCGAGTGCGAGCGCTATGAAGCGGACGACATACTCGGCACCTTTTCGAGAAAAGCGATGGCCGAAGGCATCGACGCGCTGCTCGTGACCGGCGACCGCGACGCGCTGCAGCTCATCACGCCGAACGTGCACGTGCTGATGACGAAAAAGGGCATCACCGAGACCGTCGAATACGACGAAGCGGCGCTGAAAGCCGAATACGGCCTCGAGCCCGCCCGCATGGTCGACCTCAAGGGCCTCATGGGCGACAGCTCGGACAATCTGCCCGGAGTGAAGGGCGTCGGCGAAAAAACGGCGCTGAAGCTGCTTGAAAAATACGGCGACCTTGAAAACGTGCTCGCGAACATTGAAAACGAAAAAGGCGCGCTAAAAGAAAAGCTGATCGCAGGCGCAGATTCCGCGCGGATGAGCCGCCGCCTCGGAACGATCGACACCGCCGCCCCCGTTAAGGAAGGGACGGAGGACTGCCGTTTCTCCCCGGCGAACCTTCAAAAAGCGCTGCCGACACTCACGAAGCTGGAGCTTCGCGCCGTTGCAAAGCGCGTGCGGGAGCTTTCCGGCGCCGATGAAAACGCGCCTGCCCCGGAGCCCGTTTCCGGCGAGCTTCCTGCCGTCTGCAAAACCGCGCTCCATACCCCGGAGGAGCTTGCGGACGCCATAAAAAATGCCTCTTCCTGCCGGTTCTTCGCCTTCGATATGACCGAGACCTCGATTCTTTTCGCCGGCAGCAACAGCGGAGAGATACCCGCCGAGTGCTTCTCGCTGGAACTCGGCGGAACGCTGCTCGAGCCCGGTTTCCTCCCGGAGGAAGCCGCCGCAGCGCTCGCGCCGATCCTTTCGGATGAGAAGATCGGCAAGGTCGTGTTCGACGCAAAGAAGCTGATGCGGGCATTCTCCCGCTTCGGCGTTGAGATAAAGAATATTGAATTCGACTGCATGATCGCGGATTATCTGCTCCACGCGCTGCACCCCGCGAAGGATCTTGCAACGCTCGTTTCGGAATGCGGGCTCTCCGCCCTGCCCTCCCCCGCGGCGCTCCTCGCCCTGCGCAAAAGCATGGATGCGGAGCTCGGCGAAAAGGGCATGACGCGCCTTTTCCGCGAGATCGAGCTGCCGCTCACCGGCGTGCTGTTCGATATGGAGCAGGCGGGCTTCGCGATCGACAGGGATGTGCTTACGGAGCTCGGAAGCTCGATGTCGGAGCGCATAAAGACGCTCGGCGCGGATATCTGCGCCCTCGCCGGGGAGGATTTCAACATCCTTTCGACGAAGCAGCTCGGGCATATCCTCTTCGAAAAGCTCGGCCTGCCCGCGAAAAAGAAGACGAAGACCGGGTATTCGACGGACAGCGACGTGCTCGAAGCTCTTGCACCGTATCATCCGATCGTCGGCCTCGTGACGGAATACCGCTTTTTGACGAAGCTCAAATCGACCTTTATCGACGCGATGCTCGAAAAGACCGGGCCGGACGGGCGGATCCACACGACGCTCAACCAGACCGTCACCGCAACGGGCCGCATTTCGAGCACAGAGCCGAACCTCCAGAATATCCCCGTCCGCACGGAGCTCGGGCGGCAGATCCGCCGCGCGTTCATCGCAAGCCCCGGCAATATCCTCGTCGGCGCGGACTATTCCCAGATCGAGCTTAGAGTGCTCGCGCACATGAGCGGCGATCCGACCTTCATTTCCGCCTTCAATTCCGGCGAGGACATCCACGCCCGCACCGCGGCGGAGATCTTCGGGGTCCCCAAGGAGGAGGTCACGCGCGAGATGCGTTCCGGCGCGAAGGCCGTCAATTTCGGCATCGTCTACGGCATCTCCGCCTTCGGCCTTTCGGAGCAGCTCGGCATCAGCCCGAAGAAGGCCGCCGATTACATTGAAAAATACCTCGACCGCTGCACCGGCGTCCGCGATTACATGGAAAACGCGAAAAAGGAAGGCCGAGAGCGCGGCTACGCGGTGACGCTTTTCGGCCGCCGCAGGGAGCTGCCGGAGCTCAAGGCGAGCAATTTCAACACCCGTTCCTTCGGCGAGCGCGTCGCGATGAACATGCCTATCCAGGGCACCGCCGCCGACATCATCAAAGCGGCGATGGTCAAGGTCCATGAAAGGCTCAAGGCGGAAGGGCTTTCGGCAAAGCTCGTGCTGCAGATCCACGACGAGCTGATCATCGACACCCCGAAGGCCGAGGAGGAAGCTGTCAAAGCGCTCCTTGCGGACTGCATGATGAACGTTGTGAAGCTTTCCGTCCCCCTCGCGGCGGACGTTGAGAGCGGCCACAGCTGGTTCGATACCAAGTGATCCGGAGGAAATATGATCATCGGATTGACAGGAAGCATGGCGGCGGGCAAATCGACCGTCTCCGATATGCTCAAAAAGCTCGGTTTTTTCATCATCGACGCGGACAGGACCGCGCATGATGTGATCGAAGCACCGGAAATAAAAAAAAGGCTCGCCGCCGTCTTCGGGGAGGATATCCTCACTGCGGACGGACGGACCGACCGCCGTATCCTTGCGGAAAAAGCCTTTGTTTCCCCCGAAAAGACGAAAGAATTGAATGCGATCGTCCATCCCGCCGTGATCGAAACGATGCTCGAAGAAGCGGATGGATTCTCTCTCGAATATCCGGAGATCCCGATCGTTTTCGATGTGCCGCTGCTCTTTGAATCGGGAATGGACAAGTACTGCGACCGCATCATCACCGTTGCGGCGGACGACGAAACGCGGTATCTCCGCATCATGCTGCGCGACGGACTGACGCGCGAAGCGGCGATGCGGCGCATTGAAAAGCAGATGCCGCAGCAGGAGAAGATCGCGCGCTCGGACGCCGTAATCTGGAACGATCTCGGTTTGGCGGAGCTTCGCGCAAACCTGCTCGCCGCCCTCGATGCGATCGAATGTGCACCCTTTGAAGAATACCTGAATGACGATAACGACGGAGCTTGATTTGAAACTTTTTTCGATCCGCAAAAACAAAAAAACGGCGTCCATCCTCCGCGCGGCGGTTTTCGCTCTCGCGGCGGTCCTTGCGCTCTGTTCCTGTTCCTTCGGGGAAAAATACATCAAAAAATACGAGGATGAAGTCCTTGCCTCGAGCGAAGAATACGGCCTCGATCCCGCCCTCGTTTTCGCCGTGATCCGCACGGAGAGCAGCTTCGATCCGAACGCCGTCTCCCGCGCCGGTGCGAAGGGCCTGATGCAGATCATGCCCGCAACGGCCGAATGGGTCGCCTTCCGCACGAAAACGGAGTTCGACGAGAGCCGCATCTTCGAGCCCGGGTACAATATCAACATCGGCTGCCATCTTTTGAGCTATCTGCTCGAAAAATACAACGGCGATCTCCGTTTTGCCCTCGCCGCATACAACGCCGGCGCCGGGCGGGTCGATTCCTGGCTCGCCGACCCGGAATACTTCGACGGGGAGGAGCTCAGCATCCCCTTCACCGAAACGAAAAACTATGTTGAAAAGGTTCTGAAGGCCTATGAAAAATACAAGGAAATGGATGAAGAATAAGCGCATCTGCCGCGCCGCCGCAGTCCTTCTCGCGCTGCTGACGGCCGTTGTTCCGCTCGCCGCCTGCAAGCGCAAGGCCGCGCAGACCGACACCGTCGTTCCGACGCAGACCGAGGCGCCGGAGCAGACGAGCGAGCCCCTGCCCGCCGAGGGCGGGAGGATTCGCATGGCAATGCCGGAAAACCTCCGCGTCGGCAACGAAAGCTATGACCCGATGCTCGTCACGACGGAAGAAGCGCTTCAGCTTTTCTCCCTTGTTTATGAGCCTTTGATCGCCGTTGACGAAAGCGGGAGCCTCATCCCCTGCCTTGCCGTCAACTGGAGCGCCGCGAATCAGCCGAACTGCTGGACCGTCAACCTCCGCAGCGGCGTTCGTTTTCATTCCGGCGCCGCCCTCACGGCGGATGACGTGGTCTATTCCTTCGAGCATCTCCGCGAGACCGCAGGGAGCGGCTACTACGCGAAATGCCTTTCATACATCAGAAGTATCGAGTGGATCGACTCGACGACCGTGCTCGTCACGGCGGTATCGTCCGGCATGATCGATCTTTACGGCCTCAATTTCCCGATCCTCAAGCGGGACGCCGCGCCTTTCGACGGCACGGGGCCCTATAAGGTCACCGGTTATACCGACCAGCGCGTTTCGATGGCCGTCAATTCCGGCTGGTGGGACCGCCCGCCGTATATCCAGGGGGTGGAATTCCTTGCAAGGGACAGCAACGAGACCGCCCTTGCTTCCTACAGCGCAGGCCAGCTCGATTTCGTTCCGACGGCGCTGCTCTCCGCGGGTCAGTACGGCGACGCGGGAGTGACCGTCGTGCGCGATTACATGACCCAGGGCATGGAAGCGCTGCTTTTCAACCACGACCGGAGCCTGATGGCCAATGTCGATTTCCGCCGCGCCGTCAGCTGCAGCATCAACCGCTCGCGCATCATCTCCAATGTCTATATGAACCGCGCCCGCTCCTGCGACGTTCCGATCCCGCCGGACAGCTGGCTTTACAGCGGCGCGAAGCAGATCGATTACGACCGCGTGGAGGCCGAAAGGCTCTTTGAACAGCTCGGCTGCCGCAAGAACAGCGAAGGCATGCTCCGCTACAAGGGCGAAACGCTCGAGCTGACGCTGCTTGTCAGCGCCACGACCGAAAACACGACCCGCGCCGACGCCGCCGCGATCATCGCATCCCAGCTCGAACAGGTCGGCATCAAGGTCAACATCGTCACCGCGAGCCACGGCTACGGTCAGCAGGACAGCGAATTCATAACGGCGCTGCGGCAAAAGGATTGGGATATCGCGCTCGTCGGCTTCAACCTTTCGCTGAGCTGCGACCTTGCGCCCTACCTCACGCGGGAGGGCAAAAACAATTTCGGCAGTTACAGCGGCGAAGGCTTCGATACCCTTCTTGCCCGGGTCAGGACCGCGCCGGATGAAGAGACTCTGCGCGCCGTTTATTACGAGATCCAATCGGAATTCGTCGATCGGCTGCCGTTCATCGTGCTCTATTTCCGCCTCAACAGCGCTGTTACGCGGGCGGATATCTCCGGCATTGACGCGATCCGCGAGCCCGCGCTGCTGCGAAACATCAAAAACTGGTATATTTTGAAGAAAAATCCCTGAAAAAACCGGATCGGCTTGAAATGCCGGCCGTACCCTTGTATAATGACGTTGTTTTTGTTAAGTCAGAAACAAATCATCACCGAATAGAAAGGTTTTATCGAAATGAAAAAGAACTTCGCGCGCATCATCGCTCTGATCCTTGCAGTTATGCTGGCCGGAGCTGCTTTCATCGCCTGCGGCGGCAGTGAAGAAAAGCCCGCCGAACAGCCTACTGCAGAGCCCACCGCAGAACCCACCGCAGAACCCACCGCAGAGCCCACTCCCGAACCCACTCCCGAACCCACCGAGGCGCCTCAGCAGACCGGCTCGATCAGCGGCACTTATTATATTTCAATGGTCAACGATCAGAGCGCCGAAGAGTATTTCACCGCTCTTGCAGAAGAATACGGCATGACTATAGAAGACTACCTCGAGCTTTGGAAGGCTTCGGAGATCAAAGAAATGATGTATTTCGTTTTCGAGCCCGACGGCACTATGGTCGTTTGTGCCAGCGGCGAAAACACGGAGGGCACCTATACTCTGGACGGCGATAAGCTCGTTCTTTCCGCCGAAGGCGATGACCTTGAAGCAACTTTTTACGGCGATTATTTTGTTGCCGATTTCAGCGGCGATACCATCACATTCACCAAATAAGGACGCCATTTTCAGCCCCGTTTCCGAACGGGGCTTGTTTTATGTTTTTTGTTGAGCCGCGGTCCATTTCGCGGCTTGAAAAACGGGTTTGTTTGCTTTATAATGGTTATCGGTTGTAAAAAACCGATTCATTCAGCGAAAGGTAATGATATTATGAAAAAGAATTTTGTACGCATTATCGCGCTCGTCGTCGCCTCAGTGATGATCTGCGCCGCATTCGCCGCCTGCTCCGGAGCGAAGAAGCCTTCGGGGACATATAAGCTTTTTTCGGTCAACGGCACTCCTGTCGTTGAACAGATCACGGCTGTAGCCGCCGAGAACGGCATGACCCTCAAGCAGTATGCGGAAGCCAAGGGCTTCTCCGAAGACGACGTCCCCTCGGTTATGATCGTCACTTTCAATGAAGACAGCACCGCAAGGTTCGTGTCGATCCTCGACGAGGTCGATGAGAAATGCACCTGGCTCATGGACGGCGATAAGATCAAGATCAAGGATTCGGAAGGCAATTACGAATACATGGAATTCGACGGCGAGAAGATAACCCTTAAGAACGATAACGGCACTTTTGTCTTCTCGAAATGATCCGCATCAGCCTTGCCCCGTCCCCGGACGGGGCTTTATTATTCGGCAGACTTCGTTGACAAATCCCTGTTTACGCAATATAATACTATTTGATCAAGATATCCTGTGGAGGCTGAAATGGACAAAATCAAGCAATTCGAACCGCTTTTCGGCGATTGGTATGCCGAAAGCCTGATCGGCGCCGGCAGTTTCGGACGCGTCTATAAGATCTACCGCGACGAGCTTGACAACCGCTTTTATTCCGCCCTTAAGCATATCTCCATCCCGTCGGACGGCAGCGAGGTCAATCAGCTCCGGATGGACGGAATGGACGACCGCTCCATTTCGACCTATTACACCGAGCTCACCAAATCCATCACCGAAGAAACGAAGCTCATGAACCGCCTGCGCGGCAACACGAACATCGTCAGCTTCGAGGATTCGAAGGTCATTCCGAAGGAAAACGGCGTCGGTTACGATATTTTCATTCGAATGGAGCTGCTGACGAGCCTTCCCTCAAGGCTTGTCAAAGCCCCCCTCACGAAGCAGGAAGCTGTTCAGCTCGGCGCCGATATCTGCAATGCGCTGACGATCTGCAGTCAATACGGGATCATCCACAGGGATATCAAACCGGACAATATCTTTATTTCCGATACCGGCGCTTTCAAGCTCGGCGATTTCGGCGTTGCGAGGCAGCTTGAAAACACTTCGGCCTTTATGTCCAAAAAGGGCACGTATAATTACATGGCTCCGGAGGTCTACCGCGGCGAAAAGTACGGCCCGCAATGCGATATTTATTCCCTCGGCCTCGTAATGTACCGCCTGCTGAACAACGGCAGGCTCCCCTTCCTGCCGCCCGCACCGCAGGCGATCTCCCCGAACGACCGGGAGACCTCGCTTGTTCGGCGCATGAACGGCGAAGCGATCCCCGCTCCCTGCGGCGCCGATGAAGCGCTTTCCGCGATCGTGCTCAAGGCCTGCGCATTCGACCCGGCGCAGCGCTATAAGAGCGCTGCGGAGATGCGCGCGGATCTTGAAAATTATACCTCCGGCAAGCCTGTCCGTGCAGCCGCGGAGCCCTCTGCTGCAGCCGGCGTGTTTGACCTTGCGGATGATACGGAGACCGTTGCCATCCCTCACGAATTCCCCATTCCTCCCGCATCTAAGCCGCCCGTGCAGCCCAAAGCCCA
>DBXK01000039.1:9312-11993 GCA_002309375.1 Christensenella sp. UBA1214
GCCGAAGCCGCCCGTGCAGCCCAAAGTTCAGCAGCCCGAAACCGGGACCCCCGCCCCGAAGAAGAGCAAAAAGGGGCTGATCATCGGGATCATTGCCGGCGCTGCCGCACTGCTGTTGATCATCGGACTGGTTCTCGGCCTCAGCGGCGGATCATCCTCTCCGGAAGGCACATACAAGCTCAAAACCATCGACGGCAAGAACGTTAAGGCCTACTTCTCGGAAATGGCCGAACAAAGCAATGATTCCTTAAGCGATCTGCTCGGTTACTTTAACATATCCGAAAGCGATCTCGACAGTCTCATGACCATAACCATTAACAGCAACGGTACCGGCAGAATGAATACCATAAGCAGCGATCCCGTTGACTTCAACTGGGAATTGAAGGACGACCAGCTCATTCTGACCTACAACTTCAGTGATATTGTCGAAACCTGTGAATTCAAAAACGGCGCAATCACCATGCAGAACGATGGATTTACACTGGTCTTCCGCAAATGATCCCCGTTTTCCGGCCGAAGGCCCCGTCCCTGGACGGGGCTTTTCTTTTTCCCTTGCAATCGCCGCGCGGATGGAGTAAAATAATCGCAGATCCCGCAGTATCCGGGATCTCCCACAAGGAAAGGATCGAAAATGAAGAAAAGAATAGTTATAATCATATTTGTTGTCGCCGTGCTTGCGCTTTTCGCCTGCGCGAAGGAGGAGGACGGCATTCCCGTTACGACGCAGGCGCCGGAAAAGATCGAAACGCCGGAGCCGAAGCCCGATCCCGCCGTCAGCGGGACCTATTATGTCGATACGATCAGCGGCATGAAGGTCCGCGATTATCTGCTCGACCGCACGAAGGAAGGCGGAGCGGAGCTCGAGGAGCTTATTGAAAACGGCGCCGTGGACGGAGCCGAATTCGATTACAACAAGCTGATGATCCTGACGCTCGCCGAAGACGGCAGCGGCAGCCTCCGCAATTCTCTCACCGGCGAGACCGTTGAGTTCACCTGGTCGATCGACCGCAGCACGCTCATCCTCAAGGCGAAGGATGTTGAATCCGAGCTGCATGCCGGGCTCAGCGGCGAAAGGATCACGCTGACGCTTAAAAACGATCTCGGCGAAGACGAGCTGTTCGTGTTTTTGAAAGGTGCGGAATAATATGAAAAAAACCGCGAGAGCGCTCCCGCTTATCCTTGTTCTTCTGCTTTTACCGGCAATGATCGCATCTGCCGGCTGCACGAGCATCGCCCCGGCAAAAGGGGATTATAAGGTCCTTTCGATCAACGCGGCGGGGCCGGAGCAGTATTTTGAAGCCGGAAACGAAAACGGCATCGTTCTTCCGGAGGACTATGCGGGACCGGCGGATGAGTTCATCCTCTTGAGCCTTAAAAGCGACGGCTCGGCTTCGTTCACCCTCTTCGGGAAAACGCGGACGGGAAGCTGGAGCGAGAGCGGGGATGACGTCACGGTCGAGCTCGAAGACGGCGAAACGCTCCATATCACAAGGCTTCGCACAACGGCAAGTCTGATGTATGTTTACTGCGGAGCGGAAATCGTGCTCAGCCGCAGATAACGGCTTTCAAAAGCGCCCGAAACGGCGCTTTTTTTGCAAATAACTATTGACAAAAACCCGTAATAAATGATAAACTGTATCTAACGAAATAGAGGTGCAGGGTTCGAGGTAGGTCTCGCAAAACGGGCTGCTCCGGCGCGATTGAATGCGTTCCCTGCCGAAAGCCTGGGCCAAAGCCGCTTGCCCATGCTTGGGCGCAATGCTCAGCGCATTGCGACTGTCATCCGTTTGACCAACGCTATACTCTTGTTGAATGAGATGGTGCGCTATTTGTAAAGGCAGGTTTTTTCCTGCCGCTTGCAGAGCAGCGCTTTTTTTGTCCCCGCTGCTTTAGATCGAAAAATAATCAGGAGGAAATAAAAAATGGAAGAAAAAATCACATCCACGATCCGTCTCCGCATGAGCTCGCAGGACGCGCATTACGGCGGAAACCTCGTTGACGGCGCGCATATGCTCGCCCTTTTCGGCGACGTTGCGACCGAGCTGCTGATCAAGTGCGACGGCGACGAGGGCCTATTCAAGGCCTATGACATGGTCGAGTTCATCGCCCCCGTCTATGCCGGCGACTATATCGAAGCCTACGGCGAGATCACGAAGATCGGCAACACCTCCCGCAAGATGGTTTTCGAGGCGCGCAAGGTCATCGTTCCCCGCCCGGAGATCAGCGACTCCGCCTGCGATTTCCTCGAGGAGCCCATCGTCGTCTGCAAAGCGAGCGGCACCTGCGTCGTTCCGAAGGATAAGCAGCGCAGGAACTGATAATAGAGGTATCGGCAATGGAAAAGCTCATCATCACCGCCGCGATCTGCGGCGCAGAAGTCACCAAAGCGCATAACCCCGCCGTTCCCTACACCGTTCAGGAAATGGTCAACGAGGCGAAGGCCGCCTATAACGCCGGCGCCGCGATCATCCACGTCCACGTCCGCGAGGACGACGGCACCCCGACCCAGAGCCGCGAGCGTTTCCGCGTCGTGATGGACGCGATCCGCGCGGAGCTTCCGGACGTCATCATGATCCCCTCCACCGGCGGCGCGACCGGCATGAGCCCCGAGGAGAGGCTCCAGCCCACCGAGCTGTTCCCGGAGATGGCGACCCTCGACTGCGGCACCTGCAATTTCGGCG
>DBXK01000039.1:12041-12241 GCA_002309375.1 Christensenella sp. UBA1214
CCCGAGTATGAGTGCTTCGAGATGGGCCATATCGACACGATCCTCGACATGGCGCGCAAGGGCGAAGTCCCCGGCGATCCAATGCAGTTCAACTTCGTTCTCGGCGTCAAGGGCTGCACCCCCGCCACCGTCCAGAACCTTTGCTGGATGGTCAACGCGATCCCCGCTAATGCGACCTGGACCGCGACCGGCATCGGCCG
>DBXK01000039.1:12271-12548 GCA_002309375.1 Christensenella sp. UBA1214
ACGTCCGCGTCGGCTTCGAGGACAATATCTATCTCTCCCGCGGCGTGAAGGCCGCTTCGAACGGCGAGCTCGTAGAGAAGGTCGTTCGCCTCAGCAGGGAACTCGGCCGCGAGATCGCTTCGCCCGAAGAGGCAAGGCGCATCCTGAGCCTCAAGCCGCTCAAATAAACAATGCGCCACAAGGCGCAAATCATGAACCGAAAGGTTCAATTTATGGATTGCAGATCCAATTCATGAGCGCAGGCTCAAATCATCAATGAATTGCGCTCCGCGCATGA
>DBXK01000037.1:0-773 GCA_002309375.1 Christensenella sp. UBA1214
CCGGTCTCGGTGATGATACCGACGATATTGCCTTTTTTGATGCCCGCTGTGACGGATGGTGTAAGCTCCCTGGTGAGAAGCACAGTGCCCTTCGGCGCGTCGGAGGCCTTGACTTCCTTGACGCCGAGCAGGATCCTCAGCAGGCCCGCTTTGATATCGCGTACGTCCGCCGCGCGCTGACGCATCATTTCGTCCTCCATGGATGAGAAGATGCCGATGAACATATCGCACATGCTCTCATACGCGGCCTCGGCGCACTGTCCGCTGAGGATCAGATTCTCGGTCTCGCCCTTCAGCGCGGGATCGTTGATCAGGGAAATATGCCCCTCCATGATAAGAGCTTCCTTCTCGCCCGCCGAAGCGCGCAGGGCCGCCGCGTCGCGATTGGTATCTGCAACAAGCTGATCTATTGCGCGTCGGAACCTTTCGACCTCGGCCTTGGGATCGTCAACCGGATGCGGGGTGTATTCAAGGGTGGCCTCTTCAAGCAGAAGTATCCTGCCGATGCCGATGCCGTCGGAAGCGGCTGTACCCTTAATCATAATATTCACCTCTTTTTCAGCAGAATGGATGCGTCACGGTCCCCGTTTTATTCGGGGACCGTGACGCCGTTTGATTTACTCGCCGAAGCCGCTCTCGATCATAGCGGCGGCAGCCAAAGCCTCGTTTTCGCCCTCGCCGTCACAGACCACGTCGATCTCAGCGCCGACCTTGATGCATGCTGCCATGATCAGCATGGGGCTTTTTGCGTTGACTTCCTTGCCGTTGAAGCG